>CAYQSI010000012.1:0-74265 GCA_964420185.1 uncultured Occallatibacter sp.
CCCTGACTACCTGACCCTCTTCACACAGTTAAAAAGCGTGGCAGAAAAGCTGTAACTCTCCCCGCTTATCTGAGAAGCCCCGGATCTCAAGATCGAGATCCGGGGCTTTTTGTGCATAGCTCAAAGATCAAAGGCATGTTCTGTCCGTGCATGGGAAGATACACAAGCTTCATTCAAGCTAAAGTCCTTCCCTCTGGGAAGCCTCTGATTAAGTTCTATCCTGCACTGAGCATTCCCTCGGGGGCTAAACAAGCTGCGGAAAAAAGGGCCTGGGTCTCGAGAAAAACGCCCGAAAAACATCCCTCAGGGCCTAAAGGCCGGTTGTTTTTGTGGCATTTGCGGCAGTCAGGGCTAAAGCCCCGACCTACCAGTCGTGCCCTTTCAAAACCGATTTATGAGACGGTTCCCGGTTTTGCTCTAACGAATTTCACGATCAGCCACAGTTACATTCCCTGTTTTTATTCCAGCGAACGAGGAAATACACCGGCACGCCGAGAGCCACAATTCCGAGGCCTGGCCAAGTGGTCGTAGGCCGATACAGAAATAACACCACCAAGATGGTGGAGGCACCCAGAATATAGAACGCCGGTATGAAAGGGTAACCCCACGTCCGATAGGGTCGCACTGCATCTGGGCGCGTCTTCCGCAGACGGAAGACGCCGCCAATGGTGAGGATGTAAAAGATGAGCGCCGCGGAAATCACGTAGTCGAGCAGATTGCTGTACAGGTTGCCGTATTGCCGGGTTGCCGGGTCGTAGGTGCGCGGAAGCACCAGTAGCACCGACCAGCAACCCTGAATCAGCAGCGCCCATCCAGGTACACCCGCTCTATTCAGCCGCTGTGCGGCACGGAAAAACAATCCATCCTTCGCCATCGCGTAGGACGCCCTTGCGCCCGCCAGCGTGAGTGCATTGACGGTTCCAAAGGTCGAAACCATGATGGCCGCTGCCATCATGCCAGCTCCGAAACGCGGAAAGACCACGCGCAGCACGGCAGTAGCAATACGATCATCCGCGACGTGCTGCATCATTGGCAAAGGCAGTGTCAGCAGGTAAGCAACATTCGCAAGCAGATAGAGAACAATTACTAACGAAGTCCCGATAGCAAGTGACAATGGCAGATTGCGGCGAGGATTTTTGACTTCCGCCGCCACAAATGTGATGTCATGCCACGAATCAGCCGAAAACAGCGAGCCTGTCTGCGAGATGCAGATCGCAACGAATAATCCGGCAGCCGTCGTCGCCATCAAGCCTGCAGCCATAGAAACTGACGGTTGCGCTGTCCAGGCGTGGTGAAAATTCGCCTGGATCGCCGCTGAATTTGCGCCCACGGTCAATCCTAAAACGATAAGAGCTAGTAGCGCCCCGACTTTCGCGACGGTGAAGGTGTTCTGAACGATCTTTCCGTACTCCAGGCCGCGACTGTTCGCCAGCGTCAACAGCACGATCACGCCAATTGCCAGAGCTTGTGCCGTTGATAATGAGACCGCGTAGTGATTGAAGACATGGACAGGAGCAACCAGGTAAATCGACTCGGAGATCGAAGGGAACAACACACCTGTGAATCGAGCAAAAGCGATTGCTACGGCGGCAATGGTGCCCGTCTGAATTACCGTCCATAGCGTCCAGCCGTAAAGAAATCCCCACAGCGGAGAGAATGCTTCACGCAGGTAAATGTACATGCCGCCCGCCTGCGGCATCATGGCTGCCAGTTCCCCGTAGGTCAATGCGCCGCTGATTGTAAGTACGCCGGTTAGCCCCCATGCGGCCAGCAACCAGCCCGCACTGCCAATCTGGCGCGACATCTCGGCAGGAACGATGAAAATACCCGATCCGATCATGATACCAACTACAATCATGACGGAATCAAAGAGCCCCAGTCCTTGATGAAATGCTGGTGGAGTTATTCCATTTGCTTCTGGTTTCATGCGTGCGGCCATTTACCGGTTCGCCTTTACTGTTTACTTTTCAACCGACGAGAGAACACATTCCTCTGCTGCCTAAAGTCCTCTATACCAATTAAACCAGCATTTCGTGCCCCCCGCCAGCTTCGTAGTTCAGACCCCGCATACACGATTGATTATTGCCACGATCCCAGCGTAATCGCACGTGAACTCGCTCATCGCATCAAAGGGGTTTGTTGTCCAAGCGAAGTTCTTAGAGCTGCGGTTCATATTTGTCGAACGCTACAGCGCCACACTGGAGCAACGGTTGTTCGGATTCTTTTTCAGATCATACAATAGATCATTGATATTTTATGTTGAATCAGGGAATGACGCAGACCAAGCTTCGGATGACACCGACAGTTTCATCGCTCCTCTTAAAACTCCGTACAACAGTTATCCCAATACAGCATTAGGACCGGTGTCTCAAGCGGCGGCTTCCCGCAGTCTATGAGTTCATCTTGGAGACGATGAAAAGTTGTGACGTAGTCGCACCGCGGGAAAGTATCTCCTATAGTGCCAGAGGCGCACTGTTACTGGCCCCGCACGGTTCTTTCATAACTGTTCGAATGCCAAAGCAACCGAGACAGTGGAAACGATGACACAAGAAGCTAGACCATGCTCCTGAAACGGTCAAACTTCGACCGTCGCCCCAATAGAATTTGGATGCGCGGTGGAGGGGCAAATTTGAGTTGGATGCATTATAGTATTTATTGTAGTATTTACGCAAATCTCTCCGTATTACCGTATCTCGCTAACTGGTACGCAATGAGTCTAGTTTATATAACTATTTTATTTTCAGCAAGATCAGCATGGTTAAACCGTTCGATTGGAATGGCCCTCGTCGTGCTTTCAAATTATCGGGCCGTGTTCTGTCGGACGCGATTCAAGGGTAAGGATATACAGCCATTTTCTTCCAGCTTTACGCTTTATCTTTCATCCCCGCATCGTGCCCCCTCCTCACTGAGACGCAGAAGCACACAAGAAGACCGCCAAGTGTCCCTTATAGGCCCTTTGGTCCTGTCGGATCTTGATGAAGGAGAAATCAATGCGATGTATTCGTGTGCAGAAGTTGACCTTGGCGTTGAGCTTACTAGCCGCAATCAGCTTTGCGGTGAACTGCAACGTCCCTGCCGCTCATGCCCAGGCTGTTAGCGGCGATATCACCGGTGTGGTCACAGACGCTAGCAAGGCTGTGCTGGTTAAGGCGAATGTTGTGGCCAAGAATGTCGCGACCGGAGTCTCGTACACGGCTGTGACCAACGGCGTTGGAGAATATCACCTCGTAAACCTGCCGCCAGGCACATATGACGTTGTGGTGTCGGCTCAGGGCTTTGGCAGGTCGGCGCTGAAGAATTTCGAAGTTGAGTTGAATAAGGTATCGACCGCGAACTTCAGCCTCAATGTGACCGCCAACGAGACAGTTGAGGTCTCAGCGCAAGCCGGCGTGGCGCTGGACACCACGACCGCCCAGCTTGAAACCAGTTTCAGCAGCCAACAGCTCACGGAGCTTCCCGCCGCTACAAACAATGTGTTGAATCTTGCTTTGATCACCGCGGGCGTAGCTTCTTCCGGCGGCATCGGCCAGGGGGCAGGCCCCAGCGTAGGCGGCCAGAGACCGACATCGAATAACTTCATGGTCGAGGGAATTGACAATAACGCCAAGAATGTTCCAGGGCCACTGCTTACCGTGCCCAGCGACGCGGTCTCAGAGTTCTCCACTCTGCAGAATCAATATTCCGCCGAGTACGGCCACTCCAACGGCGGCCAGTTCAATCAGATCATCAAGAGCGGCACCAACCAATTTCACGGCGTTGTCTACGAATACTTTCAGAATCGCAATTTGAATGCGGTTGACGCTGGTGTGGCGCGCGCTCAAGGCAATTCCGACGTAGTTGCTCCTCGCTACGACGATAACCGTTTTGGCGGCCAGGTTGGCGGGCCAATTTTCAAGAACAAGCTGTTCTTCTTCTCCAGCTACGAACAAGAGCCGCAAGGGTTTCCGGGCGGCACACTGAGATTCTGCGCTCCGACAGCGACTGGCATTACCACGCTCAAAGGTCTCAATGGGCTTTCCGCGAATAATCTCGGAGTATACGTAAAATACACTCCGGTAGCCGCATCCCAGGCTCTTGCCAGCGATTCGCTTTGCAGCCCGACAGTCACCGTTCTCGGCACGGCAATTCCTGTTGGCCAGGTGGGCTTGACCACAGGATCCTACTTAAACAATTACCGTTCCACCAACGCTGTGGATTACACGTTTAGCGACAAAGATAACATCCGCGTCCGGTACATTTTCAATCGCACAGACGGGCCGGATTCTGTAGCTATGTTCCCAAGTTTTTGGTCTGTAACACCCAACCGCTATCACCTGGCTACTTTTTCAGAATTTCACACCTTCTCAGCGACCCTCACCAACGAGCTGCGCATGGGTTATAACCGTTTTTATAACATTACTGCCGCGCCGGGGACTTTTCCGGGGATGAATACCTTCCCGAACATCATCATCGACGACCTGAACGTTGATATCGGACCTGACGATACCGCGCCTCAATCCCTGATTCAGGACACCTATCAGGGTTCGGACTCGGTCCTTTGGAACAAGGGCAGACATGCGATCAAGGCCGGTTTCGAGTTCCGTGATGTAATCTCCCCACAGGTGATTGTTCAACGCGTGCGCGGCGATTACGAGTGGGGTTATGATCAAACAACGAAGGAATCTGGATTATCATTTTATCTTCGTGATTTATCGCCCAATGTTTTTGGCGAGCGGACGGCAACTGTTCCTGGCGTAAGTCAAACATATTATGGGAATCAGAAGGTTTCCTACGCTTACATCAACGACGACTGGCGCGTAAACCAGAAGCTCACCTTGAACCTGGGCGTTCGCTATGAATACACGCAAATGCCTCTTACAACGCAACTGCAAAAGCTGAACTCCGCCGCCAGCGTTGCCGGCCTGATTTCCTTCAATACGCCCACGGCGCAGAAGGCAAATTTTGTGCCCCGGTTTGGATTTGCCTACTCCGTCAATTCCAATACCGTGGTACGCGGAGGCTTCGGCATGGGATATGACGTTTTGTTTGACAACCTGTTCACGTCGTCAGTTCCGCCGCAGTTTTCAGTTACCGAGGATGTGGACACATCCAATCTCATTCCAGGATTCCTGGCGGGTGGTGGTCTGCCGGCATCAGCTAGCGCCACATTTCAAACCACGGCGGATCAGCGTGCTGCCACTACGGGTTTCATACCCAACCAGAAACTACCTTACGCGGAAAACTGGAGCCTGGGCATCGAGCGGACTTTCAAGCAAGACTATACCGCCGAGATTCGTTACATTGGGACGCGCGGCCTGGATTTGCCTACGCAAAACCGGCTCAACCGCCAGAGCGCCACGACAGCAACGAATGTGCTGCCCTTCTACTTGACGGATCAGACCACCACAAACTCCTCGGCCTCGGCGCTGACTTTAACCCAAGTTGAAACCAATGGCAGTTCCTGGGTGCCAGCCTATGCGGCTGCAGGATTTAATCAAAATAACATCCTCTCATACCAGCCTTGGTCAAAGTCCGATTACAACGGACTCGCGACACAGTTGACGCGGCGCTTCTCACATGGTCTGTTGATTAATGCTGCCTATACCTGGAGCAAGACCATGGATGACGCAACGGCCGCTACCTTCTCAACCTATCTCACGCCTCGCCGTCCGCAGAACTTCAGAGATGTAGCTTCAGATTACTCACGGTCGGCTCTTGATCACACGCATCGCCTATCGATTGCCGCGGTCTACGAACTGCCCTTCTTCAAGACCGGCTCATGGCTGGAAAAGAATATCCTTGGAAGCTGGGAACTGGCGCCGGTATATACCTACCAGTCGCCAGAGTATGCAACCGTCCAGAGCAACGTGGACGCTAACCTCAATGGCGATTCCGCGGGCGATCGCGTTTACATTAACCCCACCGGTAAAAAGGGAACTGGTTCCGCTTCCACGGCGATTATTGACCCCAACGTGAATTGCACCACTACGGGGGGCCAGACCACCTGCGCTGGCGATGTGGTCGGTTATTACGCCAACGACCCGACCGCCTACTATGTTGCGGCGGGCGCGGGCACAGCGCCAAACGCAGGGCGCAACACTTTGCCGATCCGCCCGATCGACAATTTTGACGCCACCGCGGTGAAGCGCGTGACCATTGCCCAGAGGTACAAATTCGAGTTCCAGACGCAGGTTTGGAATTTGTTCAACCACTCCCAATACTTGCCGGGATCAATCAACAACGTCAATTCCATTGGCTACGTAAACACGGACACCCATACTTACCTGATCCCTGGGTCACCCAACTTCAATAAGCCAGAGGAAACCTTCAATAACAATGCGCGTACTATGCAGCTTGCACTGAAGTTGACCTTCTAGTTGGCTGTCATTGCACGACAAAGGCCGCGGTGTAATGCCGCGGCCTTTTTATATGCCATTGGAGCGGTCCTCTAATTCAGGTGGAATTGGGGATATCGTGCACATCAACGTATCTCCCGCGCTCAGCGTCGAATCACAGCGTGCGGCGCCCTTGCCGGAAGAAATATAGCAGAGTTTCCTGAACCAGTTCCCAGGTTACCGCCTGCAAAACTTGCCAAGAGTGTTTACATCGTTCATTCCGCGACAGGAATGAATCATGTGTGCGTACACGATTCATTGCATCTCAATCCTCGAATTCGAAAAGCCTTTCAGAGAATGATGATTGCAGCGAGTCAGAATTCGACTTGGGCCCGATGCCGTAGAATCAGAAGAACGCCTCGAACTTTCAATCGAGTTTTTATGCCGTACTCAATCAAGTCCGTGAAGAAGAGTCCGCGGCGCCGCAGCAATGCCGTGACCATGCACGAAGTTGCCAGGGATGTCGGTGTCTCGCCCATGACGGTTTCACGCGTGCTTAGCGGCGACGCAAATGTAAAAGAAGAGACCCGGGAGCGCGTTCAGGCGGCGATTCTGCGCTTGGGGTATTCACCGGATGTGACCGCCCGCAACTTGGCCAAGGCCTCTACAGTCCAAATCGGCCTGATCTATAACAACCCGAGCTCCGCCTATCTGAATGAATTGCTCATCGGTGTTCTGGAGCAAAGCAGCCACGCAGGATGCAAGGTTGTACTGGAAAAATGCGGGGTTCGTGGCGAGCGGGCCGCAATCAGAAAACTTTTCGACGTCGGCGTTAATGGAATCATCCTTCCCCCTCCCTTGTCTGATTCCCGGGTCGCGCTGGAAACCCTCCGCGCAAAGAAAGTTCCCTTCATCGCGGTGGCTGTGGGACGGCCGGTGGAGAATGGACTATCAGTTTGCATCAATGATTTTGAAGCCGCGGCTGCCATGACGCGCTATCTGTTGTCCCTTGGTCACCGGAATCTGGGCTTTATCGTTGGCGCTCCAAACCAGACGGCGAGCGCTCAACGCTATGCAGGATTCAAGGCAGCACTACGCGAAGCGGGGTTGAAATTGCGCCCGGAATGGGTGAAACGCGGGTCCTTCAGTTACCGGTCTGGCTTGCTGGCGGCGGAGCAGTTGCTCACCGCCGCCAAGCGGCCGAGCGCCATTTTCGCGAGCAACGACGACATGGCCGCAGCGGCCATCGCTGTTGCCCATCGACTGCAACTGGACGTTCCTTCTGAACTAACAGTTGCCGGCTTCGACGACACTTCGCTGGCCACCACGATTTGGCCTACCCTCACCACCGTGCGGCAACCGGTCGCAGCGATGGCCCGGAAGGCTGTGGAACTTCTGCTTGAAGAGATTCACCTGCGCCGTAACAACCGGACCCTTGCCCCGCTTCAGCACTTCATGAAGTTCTCGCTGATTAAGCGGGAATCTTCCGCGGCATGCAAACGCAAGGCGTGATTCTTCCTGTCTGGAAGAAATTGGATTGCAGGTCACCATTGATACCTAATAAGTGTATGAGCAGGGCTGTTTTTTCACTTGCAAATTGTTAGCGCTACCATATAGTATCGTCGGCGCGACGGGAATCTGATTTTTTGAGCCCGCATAACCGTGGCCTCCATCGGGTCAAGTTGTTTGGCCGGGCAGGCTATTTGCCATGGAAATCCGCCTTTTATGGGGGTATGCTGCGTGTTTCTCGGGATCGACATCGGAACTTCGAGCGTCAAGGCTTTGCTTGTCGACGAAAGCGAAAAGGTCGTCGCGCAGGTGTCGGCGCCACTGACGGTTGACCGGCCGCAACCACTGTTTTCTGAGCAAGATCCGGAAGCATGGTGGCAAGCCACGGTAAGCGCGATTGGCAACCTGCCGGCGGACTCGCGCCGCGCAGTGCGAGCCATTGGACTGAGCGGGCAAATGCATGGTGCAACACTGCTGGATCAGTTCGATCATCCTCTGCGCCCCGCGATTCTCTGGAATGATGGCCGCTCGTCTCGCGAATGTCTTGAACTGGAAAGCCTGGAACCACGCGCGCGCAGCATTACCGGCAACATCGTGATGCCCGGCTTTACCGCGCCGAAACTGCTGTGGGTGCGCCACAACGAGCCGGAGATCTTTCGCCGCACGGCGAGCGTGCTGCTGCCGAAAGATTTTGTGCGACTGAAATTGACCGGTGAAAAAGTCAGCGAGATGTCGGACGCCTCCGGGACATCCTGGCTGGATGTGGCCAAACGTGATTGGTCAGACGAGATGCTCGCCGCAACGGGACTCAATCGATCGCATATGCCGCGGCTGGTCGAGGGCAATGCGCCTTCGGGAACACTGCGCCAGGAGATCGTGGATCTTTTGCAGTTGCCTCGCGTCATGGTTGCCGGCGGCGCAGGCGACAATGCGGCCAGTGCGGTGGGCATGGGCGTTGTAAAGCCCGGCCAGGCATTTTTATCGCTTGGAACTTCCGGCGTTTTGTTTGTGACTACTGACCGGTTCAGGCCAAACCCAAATAAGGCAGCGCACGCTTTTTGTCATTGCATCCCCAATCGCTGGCATCAAATGGCCGTGATTCTGAGTGCAGCCAGCGCGCTCGATTGGGTGGTGCGGCTCACCGGAGGATCGAGCACGCAGGATCTGCTTTCTGCCGCGCAAGCCAGAGGGCTGCATCCCGGGGCACCTTTCTTCCTGCCATATTTGTCTGGAGAACGCACTCCACATAACGATCCATATAGTCGCGGCGTTTTCTTTGGAATGACCTCCGATACCTCAGATGCCGATCTTGCAGTCGCGGTGCTTGAAGGTGTGGCCTTCGCCTTTGCTGACGGCTTGGAGGTGCTTGTCGAAGGCGGCGGAGAGATCGGCGAGATCAGTGTCACGGGCGGCGGTGCACGCTCTTTGTACTGGGGGCAACTGATCGCCGCGGCGCTCAATCGCCCTCTCACCTATCGGCAAGGTGGGGAAGTTGGAGCGGCCTTCGGAGCAGCGCGCCTGGCGCGAATGGCCCTTACTGGCGAAGCGCCGGAAGCCAGTTGTCCCCCGCCCACGGTTACGCACATCGTAGAGCCGGAGACTGAGCTTTGCAAATTATTCGCCGATCGCCGGCGAATCTTCACGCAATTGTATCGCGATCTAAAAAATACGTTCGAGGAGTTTTCAAAATGAGTTTGTTTTCAGCAATTGCCCCGGTTCGGTTCGAAGGTCCGGAGACCACGAACGAATTTGCCTATCGCGTCTATGACAAGGACCGCATCGTTCTTGGCAAACGGATGGAAGAGTGGCTGCGCCTAACCGTCTGTTATTGGCATTCATTCAACTGGCCGGGCGCGGATATGTTCGGCAGCGGCACACTGACAAGGCCTTGGCTCGGTCAACCCGTAACACAAGCCATGGCGGAAGAGAAGCTCGACGCGGCCTTCGATTTCTTCACTCGTCTCGGCACACCCTACTTCGCCTTTCATGACGTGGACGCGATGGCGGAGGCCGGAACGCTGCGGGAGCACGAAAAGAACTTGCGCATGATTGAAGCCCGCATGGCGGAAAAGATGGCCGCCAGCGGCGTCAAGCTGCTTTGGGGCACCGCGAATCTCTTCAGTCATCCGCGGTATGCGGGAGGCGCGGCAACCAGTCCTGATCCGGAAGTGTTCGCGTGGGCGGCGGCGCAGGTTCGATTTTGCCTGGAAACCACACAGCGCCTCAATGGAGAAAACTATGTGCTGTGGGGCGGCCGCGAGGGATACGACTCGCTGTTGAACACCGATATGAGCCGCGAACTTGACCACTATGGTCGCTTCCTCTCGATGGTGGTTGATCACAAACACCGCATCGGATTTAAAGGAACGATCCTGATCGAACCGAAACCCTTCGAGCCGACCAAGCATCAATACGATCGCGACACCGCCGCCGTATTTGCCTTTCTGCAACGCTATGGGTTGACGAAGGAAGTCAAGGTCAACATCGAGGTTAACCACGCTACTTTGGCGGGTCTGGATTTCGAGCACGAAATCGCCGCTGCACGGGCCTACGGAATCCTTGGCTCCCTGGACATCAATCGTGGTGATCCGCGCAACGGCTGGGACACGGATCAATTTCCGAACAATGCACAGGAATTGGCGCCGGCCTTGCTTCAGATTATCGAGAACGGAGGAATAGGAACCGGAGGATTCAATTTTGATGCCAAGCTGCGCCGGCAGTCGGTTAACCCAGCGGATCTATACCTGGCCCATATTAGCGGAATCGACACACTCGCCCGCGCGCTGCTCACGGCTGCCGACATTGTGAAGGAAGGTAGGCTCGTGCGTTTGCGCGAAGAACGTTATCAGGGTTGGAGCGCCGAATTGGGACGCCGTATCGAAAGCGGCGAGTTTACACTCGGCGGTCTCTGCGATTACGCGCTCGAAAACGAGCTGAATCCCAAGCCTCAATCCGGCCGCCAGGAGTTCGCGGAGAGCCTGGTCGCCAGGCACGCGAAGTACTAACATTTACTCGCGCACGGGCAGGTGCCCGACGTGCTGCATTCTGATTCTCCACGGCTGTTACCTTGCTTCGAGAAAGGTCATGATGTTCCGATCAGTGAGCAATCCTTTTTCTTCGCGGCATCGATTACAAGTACAAAGTAATACCCGCGCCGGAGGCTTTATCGATCTCCGGCGCGGGTAGAGGCTAAACAAACAAAATCAACAAACCAGGAGTTGAACCGCCCACGGAATTTCCCGTGCAACTGGAAGCCGTCGCGTTAACGATAGTGATAGAGGCGGACGCGGTGAATTGTAATTTTCCCAGTGGACATCCGCAAATACCGTCCTTGATTGTCATCGTCGCCGTTAAGGTTTCTACCTGGCACCCACACCCCGTCTATGAAACTCCCTTCCCAGATGGAATCGATGCCAGCGAGAGACTGACCGCTGTCATGGACTCCAAAGGTAATGATCATCCCCGTCCCTGCGATCAGGAAATCGTCTGAGGCAAGTTGGATAATTAAACCGCCATGCGCTCCAGGCAGATCTGCGTCTGCCTTTGCCCCCACTGATATCGGCGCCGGCTCCTTGAAGTGGACGCTAAAGGTGTAATCGCCCAGAGTGAACTTCTGTTCTGAAAGGTCGACACTACCGTCGAATTGAGCTGGCGCCCGAACACCTACCATCCGCCCCGTTCCCTGGTTGGCCAGGATAAGAGATGTGAGTTGGTTGATGACTGCGTACGCATTACCCAATGCTTGTTGTTCCTGTGATTTCAAGAATTCCGGCGCATAAACCGAAAATCCCATGGCATTGAGCTCACCATACGAATACAAAGCGTTGGCCGACATCTCATCAGCGTCAACCCTGCCGGTTTCAGGAATAAAGAGAGGATTGCCAGGCCGGACATACTGATTGGCCCATTCGACAAAATTCGGAAAATAGAGGTCCGGAGACAAGAAATCGATGGCAGGCGCCGCGGCATGCCAGATATCGAACAGATGTGGCAGAGGCCCACCACTCGGATACTGTCCGGGCAATTTTCCGGGCCGCACCAGTGCGGCATTGACAAACATGGGCAGTGGATAGACAGCTTTGCCGAGGGCTGCAACTTGTCCGGTAAAGCGACCTTCCGTCCAAGCGTTGAATAACTCATCAGTCATGATTCCCGGGCCGAACGTATCCGGCCAGCTTGCCCCTATCTTGAATCCGTGAGTTGCCCACGCCTCTCTGATTTGCGGTGCGAGTGAATCGCGGTTTTTCGACAAATAGTTTGTTAGTGCAGATGGAACCGGTGACAGAAAAGCAGCATTCGCAAGGGTGCTATGATCTCGTGGTTCGGGGATCATGCCGACTTCATTTTCCACCTGGACCATGATGACCGTATGATTCACGGAATCGATTTCTCGTAAATGCTTCATCAAGGCGACAAATGCTCTGGAATCTGCCTCTAGTGTGCCCGTGCTCAGCGCCGAGAGGATTTCGAGACTGCTGCCGTCTGACTGTGCCGCCCGAGGAAAACGCGCCTCGTCACGTTTGACCCAACCAGGAGCATAGCACGACATACTGTTCTTCCAGGTTCCGAACCAAAGCAGAACTACCTTGACATTGTGCTTACGCGCGCCGCGCAAGAGGCCGTCTACAGTTCTGAAATCAAAGTTTCCCTCCTGCGGCTCGATCAACTGCCAATAGACCGGGGCCAGGACGGTATTGAAATGCATGGCAACCACTTTTGGCCAAATAGTGTCGAGATAAGACAGATTTGATGCGGAGGAATTTTCCAGTTCTCCTCCCCGGACGAGAAACGGCTTTCCGTCGACGATGATCTGGTAGGCACCATGCTGATGAGCCAAGTGCGGCATCGACTGCGCCAGAGATGCTTGATTGAACTGGGTACCGGCAAGAAGAATCCCAGCCATAGCACACACGATACCAATGAGCCTGCGCGGAAATACATGACGAATCATGAATAGAAACTCCATGAAACATATTATTCTCGTTCACGAAAGATGGGCGCGCCTAACATACGGCGCGCCCAAAGATGCTACGGGTTAAGTACAAATGTTAGAAAATGAATTTACCTCCAAAGTACCACATGCGCTCGCCCTGGCTGCCACCCAATGAGGCGTTGGTAGTAGTCAACTCGCCGGTGACCATGCCGAAGGTGCTGCTGTTGATATCGCTTGTTGGGTTGCCAAAGTGAGGCGTGTTGGTCAGACCGTATACGTTGGCTTCAAACTGGAAGGTCAGGTACTGCCTGAGCTTGAAGTTCCGGAAGACAGAGCCATCCACGTCGAAGAAGCCGGGGCCCCGCATGATGTTACGCCCGGAGGTGCCTAAGGTTGGGGCTATGGTCTGCGACACGGGAGTGAACGAAGTGACATCGAAGAAGCTGCACGCAAGACTACCGGGCGCGCAAGCCTTGGATGAATTGTTCGGCTTGTTCTTGGTCGTAGAGAGCGGCCCGATGATATTGGGGGTAAGTTGGTTGTTGGGCGCGTTCAAGTAGCCCTGACGGGTTGAGTTGCCGTCGGTAACGGTGAACGGTGTTCCGCCGAGGCGGCTTAACACGCCGGTGATGGTCCAGCCTCCAGCCAGCATTGCAGGAATTCCCTGGCTTACCCAGCGCTGCCCTTTCCCGAAGGGAAGGTCATAGAGCCAGTAGGCTTCAGCGTTGTACTTGCGATCGAATCCCGCCACTGCCTTGTCCCGGGCAAAATACTGAGGAGAATTCCACAAGAGGCCATTGAGCTCTTCGTTGTCTTCAAAGTCAATGGCTTTTCCCTTGGTATAGACCACACCAACGGTCGAGGCCTGGCCGATACGCCGGTTGATTTTACCTTGGAACGAATCGTAGTAGCTGTGGAACATCGGGGTCATCTGACCGATGCTGGTTGAGTAATATTTACCGGCTGGCAGCAGAGTGGATGCAAATTTTGCGTTCAGCACCGCACCCGCTGTACCGGCGCCCGGCAGACCAGGATTGATGTTCAAGTTGATCAAGGGACGGATCTCGCGCGCGCCTACGTAGGAGGCATCGATGACAAATCCCTGGTACTGTTGCTCCACGGTGAAGTTGTAAGAGTAGATGTAACCGCGGCGGAACCTAGGATTCTGAATAGTTCCGGTGTTGACTCCGCTAACCATCGGGATTACTCCGGTTGTGAGAACGGGCAACGCGGGGTTCACAATGCCAGTGACCAGACCCGTGTACGGATTGCCTGCAAAGGTTGAATTGGCTCCATTCTGCCCCGTAAAGCTGGCCGCCGGAGCGTACTGGTTGTAAGCGGTGGCGCCGCCGTTAGCTTGCGGAGTGTTGTCCGAGATGATAACGGACGGATAGTCATTTCTCATGAAGCGCCAGTTATTGCTGTCCGCTCCCATTCCCGCGCCCAGACGCAGAACGGTTGAGTTGGTCAGCTTGTAAGCAACGCCGAGTCTTGGCAGGAACATTCCAAACCCGGTTTTCAAACCATCATTTTCAGGAACTGAGCCGTATCCACCGATGAGAACATTCATCGTTGTCGGATCCAGGAGCCTGGAACCCTTGCCATGATCGCTATACGGGCCTGGGTATAACTCATAGCGAATACCATAGCTGACGCTCAACTTCGGCGTAGCCTTCCACTGGTCGCGAATGTAGGCTGCGAACTGCGTCCAGCGAATCGAGATTGGATCGATTTCCTGAATCGCGCCACCAGTTTCATCCGGCAGACCCAAAAGGAAATCGGCGTAAGAGTTGTACTGGGTCGTGTTTGGAGCATCGGTATTTCCCAGGGTGTTGGTGCCGATCAGCGAGGTAGCAGTTCCATTCATCTTGAACGAACCACGAGCAGTCTGGAAGGAGGCGCCTTGCGGCTGGAAGTGGTTCATCTGGACATGAGAATACTCAGCTCCCATGCGGAACTCGTGATGACCCCTGATCCAGGTAAGGTTTCCGTTGGCAACATATTGGTTGTCGCGGAAGAGGAAGGGGTTGCCGGTATTCGGGTTGCCCAGGTTGGTGAAGTTGGTGAACTGGAAGGCCGGAATTCCCCAATAGAGCTGATCGTTGGGGCTGGCTGGGTTGTTGGTTCCGGGAATCTTCAGCACGCTCCGTCCGTAAGCGCCATCAGTTGCAATATCGGTCGACTCGGCCGTCAGGTGCTGGCGTGTATAGCCCACGTTGCCGTCGAACAAGAGATTCGGCGTGAAGGTATGGGTACCTCCGAAGCCGATGACGTAGATTTTGGTGAAGGCATTGCCCAACTGGCCGCCATTGGTCGCATTTCCTTCCGCAGGTCCCAGGGACGGGGGATCGAAGATGTCGCCATTGGAGAAGCTGAACTTTCCGAAAATGTTCGTCTTGTCCGACGGAACGAAATTGACCTTGGCGTCGTAGTTGTCGCGTTTGAAATACCCCTTGTACTTGTCGAGATAGTTGTTAGTGGCAAGGGTTGCATATCCCGTCGTCGGGTCGGGAATTAGACTGGCCATGGTCAATGCGGCCGGGTCTACGTCGCTTAAACAGATCCTGTCCTGGACTCCATTGCAAGAGATAATCTGGCGGCCAGAGCCGGTCGCAGTTCCAGTGCGTGGATCGTAGATATGAGACGGTCCGGCTGGTTGGGTAGAGGTGGCCTTATCATAGAGGCCGTATGTCGTATTTTGGAATCCCGTGAAATCGAAGTATCCGGCAGCTTTTGCCGTTGCGTAATCCAGACCCAGGTTGGGCACTGTCTGCGGGTTGCCACCTGAAGGCGCCTGGATTTGCCATGTTTTTTCATAATCGCCGAAGAAGAACAGCTTGTTCTTGAAAATCGGACCGCCAACCGCGCCGCCATACTGATTGAAGATCATGACGGGCCGTTTGAATGTGGCGGGATTCTGGAAGTAGGTCGGGTTCTTCAACTGATCGTCAGTGTGGAACTCGTGAGCGTCGCCGTGGAATTTGTTCGTTCCGGTTCTGGTCTGAACGTTAACGGCCGCGCCGTTGACATTGCCCTGCTCAGCGTCAAACGAGCCCGTGGCGACATTGACCGTTTCGATGGAATCGGAGGGAGGAACATAAGCCACGTTGTTCGGCAGCCACGGATAAGCATCCAAAATGCCGTCGATGCGGGTGTTGTTGCCTTGAGAAGACATGCCGTTGACGTTACTCGTCATGGCTCGCGCAGGGTTGCCGGCCGCGGAGTTGTTTTCCGCGGGCATGTTTGCTCCGGGAACGATTCGGAGGAGATCCTGGAAGTTCTTTCCTTCCGATCCGATCATAGGCATTTCCTGCAGCTCAGTCTGGGAAATGTCTATATGCACGTCAGAACGATCGGTCTGCATCTCCGGGGGCGCGGCGTTCACTGTAATGGATGCCTCAGCTCTGCGGATCGTCAGCTTCTCATCCACGCGAACAGGCGAATTTGCATTCACCTCGACCTCGCTGGTCACAGCCGTATTGAAGCCCGAAGCGGAAACCGTGATCTTCCAGACGCCTGGCAACAATTCGGGAAAGCGGTAGAATCCGCTGCTATCAGTGTTTGCAGCCTGATGGATGCCCTTCTGCACTTCGAGCGCATCGACCTTGGCTCCGACAATCGCTGCGTTGCTGGGGTCGGTGACTGTGCCAGACAACGACCCGTAAAGGACCTGCGCATTGACGGTCCTGCTTCCGAAACAGATCGTGAGAAGCGCAACCGCCACCAGTAGGGCTCCGGTAGCCCATGCATTGAATCGATGATTCATATCTGGCCTTCCTGACATGATTTCCTCCTGAAGCTGTGAATTGACCCCATTCTTGCCAATCACCACGAAGCTTCTCGCGGGAGCTCAGCCTTGAATCTGCCGCAATCCCTTGATCCCATTTGACTGGCGATCGTTTATGCCCGGAAAACCGCCCGTCGGAACAATTGGAGGCTGCTTGGGTCGCGGTTTACTTGGCGACCCGAACTATAGAATGAATTCTGTAGAATTGTCAAGAAAAAATGCGATTATATCTTCGCTGATCCCTTGAAGGTATGTTTGAACAGTAAGGAAGGCATGTCAAAAACTGCAGAAAGGCCACTCTAGCCAGTAAGAAGGCCCGCTTTTTGGCTACATCATCCATGTTTTGTTTGGGTTCCAACTTCTAGGAGCCATCTCATAAATGCGGTTCAGCCCATGCAATGCGTCCCTCAGGGGCTAAAGCCCTCGGACTGATTGGGCGTTTTGCGGCACGGCTAAAGCCGTGCCCTTTCAAAGCCCATTTATGAGATAGCTTCTACTCAGGAGCGGCGAGACACTTTGGCATCGCAGTAAAGCGGTGAAAAAGAGAGACACGGTTATGTTTTTTGGAATATTGAGGCTGCCGAAGATACCTAAGCCCTCCTCTCCATTTGTCCGCAACCTACCCCGTCTCCTCTGCCACCATCGAGATCAGCACTTTTATATTCTCCATGGCGCATGAGGCAGCATTCCTCCCCCACACGAAATAATCAAGCATAACCGGCGAACGAGGGCGTTCAGCATCTCCTGACCGAGCGCTTCACGTCAGCCGACGTTCCTTCGGCCAGCACGTCGCTGGGAGGGATGTTTCCCATAAGCGCTATCCGGTTATTCGTCCGGGCCTTCATCTCCGTCAGTTTGTACTGCATGCCGAAGTTGAGCAAATTGAACCCTGCCGTCTCCAGCAAAGACGCGCTCGCCTCCGAAAACTCCGGCACCCCCATCGGGAACGAGGCGATATCGAATAGGCCGCGGGCCACCGCGAAGCGGATTTTGTGGCCGGCCTTTTCGATCTCCAACTGTAAGTGCTTGCATCGCTTGATCACAAAAGGCAGCAAGCGCTGTTTGCGCGTATCGGGCTGTTTCCGATGCTCGACCTCGGACGGCGAGTGCAATACCTTGCCGGCGAAGGGAAATTCGTTCTGGCCCCAGATAGAGACCCGAGGGTTCCGTTCGCATCCCGTATTCGGCCCAGAAGCCGGGCAGGAAAATCGCTTCCGGGAAGGTGCGAACGGCCTTGAGATTATCTTCCAGAAATATACTTTCGTTGGTGAAGTAATCCAAGATCGTGTGGCCCGCTCAATTCGGGAGCCAGGGACTATCGATGATGAAAGCTGTCGGGAGAGGCCGGATCGCTTCTCCGCGAACGACAGCGATGAGCATCTTCCATTGCTGATCGGTCATGGCCTGTCTTCCCTCGCGAAACTCTGGATTCCAAGCTCACGCAAGCAATATGCCATGTCGTTCGCCTCCGCAACGCTTTCAAAGTACCCGCCTCTGCCGTTTTTAATAGCCGTCTGAGTATCACACCCAGGCAGCCTGCTTGACAGTTCACATATTCCGGCATGCGTATGGAGACAAAGTTACATGGAGAGGGATTGCCCGGCATCTATTCTTTAGTCCAGAATAAAATGCTCTGAGCCGAGCTAAGTGCTTGCTGGACGCGGAGTTTTGGCTCTGTTTGATTTTAACCTTGAACGTTGAGAGCCCGAATGGCGCTGCAAGACAACCGCCGCTGCGCCGCGCAGTCTGGCGAATTCACCGTCATTGGTGATTCCCAACTGCGGCGCATCCCCGGCCAGCATGGTGGCTTCCAATTCGGCCTGAATCGTGGGGCCGAAGCGAGCCCACGACGTGGTAATGTCGCCCGCAATCAGAATCACTTCCGGGGAGAGCGCGGCGGTAACCAGCCGTAGACCCCGGCCCAGGCAGGTGGCCTGGCGAGTCAGCGCTGCTAGCGCCGCAGGATCTTCTTCTTCGGCCAGGTGGAGCAACTCATGGATGTTGACTGACGCCTCTTCGGGGCGGATCTCCGTGTAGTACCGAATCGCCGCATTTGAAGACGCAAAGACCTCCCAGCACCCGTGCTGTCCGCAGCCGCAAAGGGGTCCGGTGGGGTCAATCGGACTGTGGCCAAACTCGCCGGCCAAGCCGCTGCGGCTGGTGACAATCTGTCCATTGGCTAGAATGGCGCCCCCAACCCCCTCCGAAACCGTGATGAGCACCGCATTGCGGATGCCGTCGAGCCTTCCTGACCATAACTCCGCAAGCAGAATTGCATTGGCTGCGTTGGTCAGCTCAACCTGTAGCCGCATCTCTTTTTCGATGGCGCCCTTGATGTTGTAGCTGCCCCATTTCAGATTAGGAGCAAGAATAAGACGCTGCGACTCCGAATCAACACGGCCCGGCATACTAATGCCGATTCCCTCAAAGGAGTAATTGGAGTGGCCCGCGCGCATCGCTTTCATGCAGGAGATGATTTTGTTGATCGCGCTCTCGGGTTCGGAGACAAGAGGCACAACCTCGCGCGCAAGAAATCGACCGTTCAGATCGAGAAGCGCGACAATGGCCTGCTTCGGTCTTATATCGGCTGTCAAAATGACCAACCCGTCGTTGAGCGCAAGCAGGGTAGGATGTCTGCCGCGAGGCCGCCGTTCAATGGCGCCTTCCTTTACCCATTCTTCTGCGATCAACTGCTCGACAATCGAGGAGACTGTACTGGGTTGCAAGCCGGAGGCCCGGGCCAGGTCGGCACGGGATATAGGCTGCTGGGATCGGATGATCTCCAGAACCACATCGCGATTGATATCCCGCGCACTTTCGCTGGTTGCCAACTGAACATAAGCCAGGTCGATGCGCTTGATTCCACGTGTTGTAGGTGCCGACCGTGAGGTTGAATTCATTCTTGCAGGTTGACTCCGCCCGTAAAAAACTCCACATTTCAGAATAGCAGGTTGTCCGTCCGCTCTATTTCGCCGACTCTACTGGCTCATTACGTAGGGAAAACGCTGCGGGCGCGACAGCATACTGTTTGCCTCATCATCGTTGTGGAAACGCTCTCTAACGGGGTCCCAGTGTAATCTACGCCCCGTCTTCATCGCAATATGGTGCACAAGGCAAGTTGAGCACGCGCGGTGTCCAATCTCGGCGGGCGCAATGGGAATCTTTCGGCTGCGAATGCAATCCAACCAGTTGCCATGCTGGTCATCGCTTTGATACAAATGAACTTCCTCGGGCCCTATCACACTCTCCAGAATCTTTGCGTTGCTGGCCATCAGCGGTTGCAGTGTTACCGGTTTGCCGCCCGGATCAGACGCCGTAACTTCAGCATCCCGGGTCACAAAGATCCATCCTTCGCTGCCGTAGAACTTGATGCCGTTGGGAAAATCTCCGCTGATGTTCATGGTGATGCCGTTGGCATAGATGGCATGTGTCAGAAACTTGCCGTGAACATTCCATAACCCATTTTTCGGAAATTCTGCTGAGCCCCACACCTCTATCGGTCCGGTGTATTCCGTATTCATGCCCCAGTGAGCCGTGTCCACATGGTGCGCGCCCCAGCCTGTGATCATGCCGGCCCCGAACTGCTCGCAGCGCAGCCAGCCGGGACGTCCGAAGTCCTGTTGCGGATGCACACGCATCTCAGTGTAATAGACCTCCGGCGTGGACCCCAGCCATGCATCGTAATCAAGGTTGGGAGGTATCGGCATGAGCGGCGCGCCCGGCCCGCTGGGGTCGCCCGGCAAGCCTATTTCCACATGCTTGATGGTGCCGATGCGGCCATTACGCACCAGTTCGCACGCGCGGTGAAATTGTTTCCATGACCGTTGTTGCGATCCGATCTGCAGAATCTGCCCTGACGCCATCACTGCATTGCTCATTGCGCGTCCCTCGGCAATGGTCAGCGATGCCGGCTTCTGCAGGTATACGTCCTTGCCGGCATGCACCGCATCCACCGCGAGAATCGCGTGCTGATGGTCGGGCGTGCTGATCACTACCGCATCAATATCCTTGTTGGCCAGCAGCTCGCGGTAGTCATGGTAGGCAGTTACGCCATCGTATTCCTTGCCGGTCTTCCGGGCATAGTAGCCGTTGACCAGTTCCCTGCCCTTTTCCATCCGTTTCGAGTCGAGATCGCAGACGGCCACAATGCGCGCCTGGTCGTACTTCCAGATTTCAGGCAGATCGTGGCCGCGGGAGATGCGGCCCACTCCGATCGCTCCGATGTTAATGCGGTTGCTTGGGGACTTCTGCCCCAGAACGCAAGACGGCACAATCGCCGGAAAGCCGGCCGCTGCAACAGCGCCTGCCGACATTTTCAGAAACGATCTGCGCGGCCAATCTTTGCTCTTGCCCACTGCTCTCATGAAGCTGCCTCCTGCGCGACTTTTATCACCTCTGTGGCCTACACGGTGAAGTTGAGACGCCGCGCGCTCTTCTGCGCCTTCAGCACCAACTCGGCAGCCAAAAGCGCCTGTTGCTGATCCTGCGCGGTGTGGGTGCGGTTCACAATATCGGCGACAAACTGCCGCCCAAAGGGTAGCACTACGTTACTGCAATCCATGTAGCGAATCTGCTTCTGGTCCACGATAAACAGATGGTTGCCACCCGGCCGGCCGGAGATATCGAGATACTTGCGCAGTTCGATATAACCTTCTGTCCCCAAGATGAACAGCCGGCCGTCGCCCCACGTGCCCAGACCATTGGGCGTGAACCAATCCACCCGCACATATCCCGCGCCGCCGTTGCCCTGGAGCATCATGTCGCCGAAGTCCTGAAACTCCGGATGGCCGGGATGATTCACGTTGGCGATCTGCGACGCAGTCACAGCCGCGCTCGTCGAGCCGGTGTAGTAAACAAACTGGTCCGCCTGATGTGATCCGATGTCGCACAGGATGCCGCCGTACTGCGCAGGGTCCCAGAACCAATCGGGGCGGCTGGGGGCGTTCACCTGATGGGGCGCGATATTGATCGTCTGCACGACCTTGCCTATCGCCCCTGCCTTGACCAGATAACCAGCCTGTACGGCGGCGCGCACCTCCAGCCGCTCAGAGTACATAATGGCAAACATTCTTCCGGTCGCGGCGGAAACTTTGCGCACCTCGGCTAGTTGCTCCAGTGTTGTGATGGCCGGCTTGTCACTGAGAAAGTCTTTGCCGTGCTTCATGACGCGGATGCCGAGCGGCGTGCGCAGATTGGGGATGGATGCGCTGGCCACAAGCTGGATCGATGGATCGTTCAGTATCTGATCCTCGCTCTGCGCCAATCGCGCCTGGGGATATATTTTCTGAAATTCGGCGATTGCCTTGGGAAGCACTGAATAAAACGCCACTAATTCCCCACCGCCGCGGATCACGGCTGCCGTGATGCCCATGATGTGGGCATGGTCGAGGCCGATCACGGCGAACTTGATGGAGTGATTCGGCTTCGCGTCCTCATCGGCTCCGGGCGCGGCGACCTCATGAGCAATATGTCCGCCACTCGCGTACAACCCGAAGGCTGCCTCCGGCAATGTCGATAACATACCCGCAGCTCCAACGGTCTTTAGAAAGTTACGCCGGCCAATCCTCTCATATTGCATAAGCTTGACTTCTCCTCGCCGGACATTTTTCCCTTGCGCTTGGCAGGAAAGTTGGAACCCACGCCGGCTTGCAGATTGTGTGTTGCGCAAGAGTTCTGTTCCGCATTCCACTTAGCGCTTTAGCAATCATTGAGCTAACTCATGGCTTCTGCGCTGCCTGAGTCGTGGCGGATTTCCAATTGATGACGTGATAGATGGCCTCGCCAGAACCCACGTTTCTCAACCCGTGCAGTTGGTTCGAGGCGTTGAAGATCACCGAGCCGGGCCCGACCCGCTTCCACTCGCCGTTCGACAAGGTTTCCACCGTGCCCTGCATCACGATGATCAGTTCCTCATTCGGGTGCTTGTGCGGCGGATGCGAGGTCATGCCTGGAAGCAGCGTTGTTACGTGTATCTCCAGTTCGTCCAGTGTGGCGGTACGCGACTTGAAGAACGAGCGTACCGAGCCAACCGCTGTAGGCGTGGCGGAAATCGAATTCCAATCAAAGACCTCCGAGCCCATCACCGGCGCTTGGCCAGCAAGGGCGAAGACCCCGGCTGTGCCAGCCATGGCGATCAGCGCAACCAGCAAATCCCGGCGAGTGATCATCATTACTCCTTCTCAGTCCGGCTTCGCTCTCATTGTGGAATCTGGTCCACCGCTTTCTCTGTTTGGGGGCAAGCCAGCGGACAACTCACGAAACTTACCCCCTTTTGTTTCAGCAATTCTTAAGTCCATCGATATTCTTAAAGTCGACCTGATGAATAGTGTTATCTGCCAGCGTGATCTCCGCACCAAGGACGGAACCAGAAGGAGTCACCTCCATGATCCGAACAGCCTTCAGCGGGTCCAATTCTTCCGGCGTCCATGGGGTGTCATCGGTCTTGTGCAGCATCGCCGTAATCATCAATTCCATCGCCGGGTTCTTGGCCGTGCGCTTGCGATGGACGAACAGCACAGTACTCTCATCCGTTTCCGCATTGAAGCCGCTGCGAACCTGACTCTGAATCGTGTCCCAGCCGCTATAAGCCATCATCGCCACTGATCTGCCCGGAATCGATGCCGTGATCCCTTGCTTCATCTCGTCCTCGAAGGTGTGCAAGACGGCCTTCTTCCCGCCGAAATGCGGCAGGCCGAAATGGCCGAGCGTGAGCTCATGCTCGAAGGCCAGCCGGCAGCGGTCGACGCGGATGACGCCTCCAGGAACCGTGATCTCCGCGAGGTCGATGATGTATCCAACTCCGTTGTTCGGCGGTTTCCGCATGATCAATTGGCGGTAAAGAACACCGTCGCGCACACCATTGAAGAGAATGCTTTGCGAGGTTACGTAGGCAGCGCTTTTCGCCGCGGCGTTATCGACCGCGCGTCCTGTGAGGTAGAAATTGATGTCCACACCCCTCAGATCGCGAGGGTCCAGGCTCCGGAAACTATACTCCTGTGATGTGCCGCCGTTCGGGTTGTGGTCTTCCCATGGGAAATGGGTATTGAACACCAGCTTGGAGTAGTTGTGATCGTCGTCGTACACCTTGCCGGAGATGATCTCGGAAGCTCCGCTACTGCCGTGGTTGACCAGTACGATGCCTGGCCGTTCGAGCACGATCCGTTTCGAGCGCCTTCCTAAGCCGTCCCACATTCCGTCGTTCTCTTTTGCGGTCCAGAACGGAGAATCTTCCGGCAGCGCCAGGCTGATGAACGGCAGGAACATGATGAATGGGCTGGCCGAACAACTGTAGTTTTGAATCGCGAATTCCCGGTGGGGGTAGAAGCCGAGGCTGGGAATGTCGTTCTCGTAAAAGTCTTCCCGCCCCGTGAATTGCAGAATCGATCCTGAACAGAGCCGCCTCGCCCAACCGGGGTCGATCGGCGGTTCCGAGTCGAGCAGGAATGATACCGGAAAGCCGCCCGAAATCCAGAGGCGGTAGCAGATGCTCCTGGCCCACATATTGATAAAGCCGTTCCGGCCGAAGAAGCTGGTATACGTTTTGAACAGTTCCTTAAAACTATTTTCGAGCACACGGGCGATTTCCGGATAGTGCTCGCGGCCGAAGGCACGACTCCAGATTGTGCCGTAAACGACAAAGAGGCTGATTGTGTAGTAATTGTAGCTCTGCTCCAGATACCAGCCGTTGCCCGCGTGATACGATGCAACCCACTGCAGATGGCTCTTCAGCAGATCGTCGTCGATGTCATATCCGTTTTTCTTAAGAAGCGAGAGCGCGCAGATGTTGAATAATCTCCAATTGTTCTGCGTCGTGCGGTAATGGGCCCATTTGGAAATTGTGACAGCCATTTCATCGCGCTGCTTTTGGGTCAGGTACGGCCACAAAACATCGGGCATCAGCAACAGCGTCTTCGCCAAGCCGCCGAACTCGCAGGTGAACTGATACATGGCGTCCGGCAAGTCCTCGGGCATGGGCAAGCTGTTCACATGCCCCGGCGTCATCGCATTGTAGAACTGATTGGCGTAGTAATCGCGTAGCTTTATATCGCCGATACTGACCTCGGGATCGACGTGGATCAGCGGAGCCGCCAGATTGAAGGTTCTCTCCAGCGCTTCGAACTCGTTGGAGCGATGGCGCCATTCCGGTGCATTCGGCTGCGGATACGACTTGCCCGGTACCTGCGGAAACACGATTGGCGAGTCAAACGATTTCACGTGCCGGAATGCCCTTTGCAGCACATACTTGGCGCATTCGATGTAGTGTTCCCTAGTCATCCCGGTCTTTGGGCTCAGACTAAAATCAGGATTCCTAACTTCAAAAGCATCTTTCATCATAGTCTCGGTCGGTTCGCATTCCCGGTTCCCTCGCAATGTGTTGCAAGGTCATACTTTCTTGAGTTTCAGTGGCCCGCTGGTGCGACAAATCAAAGCCAGTTTGAGCATCGGCCCCTGGTAGGTGATCACGGCCGCGTTCACCACAATATTCACCTTGCCGAACTCCTCAACTACCACATCATGCAATCTGTGCACCGAAGCATTGCCGCTCCCCCGATCCGCTGCAACCCTTCAGCTCAGATCGAATAAACTTCGATCCATGAATGAAATCCGCTAACCGGCAACGCTCTCTGGCCGCCCCCCCGGGGAAAACCAGTCGTTCACAGGATAGAGCGGTTATTTTGCCGCCCAGCGCCTGTAAACGAAAATATACCACCAAATGCAATCCTATGCTCGCGGAACTACCCGTCAAGGCTCTCTGGGTGCAAATCCAGCATTTATCTTTGATCTGCGAATAATAGTCGTTTTTGTGTTTCTCTGCGCTGGCAGAGCGGCCCGGACCCACGCCCCCGGACCCAGACAAACTGGTCGAACCCGCGGCGTGGTTCCGTGGCAGGTGGAAGGCTATTCAGGCAAGTCCAGCGAACCGGTGATGGTGAAACCGGCTTCGGATTTGGCTGCTGCCTCCCGGGGCTGGGCGCCGCCCAAGCTCAGTGTGTATTTGCCGGGCAAGATGGCGCGGATACCCTTGTCGTTAACGCTCGAAAGCGCGCGGGGATCGATGGAGAGGATGACTTCGCGGCTCTCTCCCGCCGCCAGGTGAACCCGCTGAAAACCCACCAGAGAGTGAATCGGGCCATCGGACTGTGGGGTCTTGGCATAGGCTTCGACCACCTCATCCCCGGCGACGGCGCCCGTGTTGGTCACGTTGACGGTTGCGGTCATGGGGTCGCCAGCCTTGAGCATCCCGGCGGAGAGCTTCACAAGACCGTACTTGAAGCTGGAATAGCTGAGGCCGTAGCCGAAGCCCCACAAAGGCTTGCCGGTGAAATAACGGTAGGTGCGGGTCCCTGTTGCGTCGTGAAGGGCGTAGTTGGTGAAGGCGGGCAAGCCGTCAAGCGAGGCATAGAAGGTGACGGGCAGGCGGCCGGATGGATTGTTCAGGCCAGCCAGAGTGCGGGCAATGGCCGTGCCGCCCTCGACGCCGGGATACCAGGCTTCAAGGATGGCATCAGCGTGTTGGTTAGCCCAGTTGAGCGCGACGGGACTGCCGCTCTGCAAGACCACGATGAGCGGCTTGCCCGTGGCGGCTACAGCTTCCAGGAGTTTTTGCTGGGGCGCGGGCAGGTCGAGGCTGGTGCGGTCGCCGCCTTCGAAACCGTCGATCTTGATGCGCATCTCCTCGCCTTCCAACTGCGGCGAGAGTCCCACGAAGGCGACCACCACATCGGATTCCCTGGCGCGGGCCACGGCTTCATAGAGCTGGGCCTGGGCGGGAGCTTCCCACTTGAGGGTCAGGCCGCCGCCGAACTGGTCGCCGGAGTGAGAATACTCCAGACGGAAGTCGTGCGGCTTAGTGTCAATGAAGTCGACTGCGATGGAGGGAATTTTAGGGAAGTGCTCGATCTGCGGAGCAGTAGGCGAAGCGCCGGAAATGACCTGAAAGTTGCCCATCACCGAAATATCGTTACCCTGGCGCAGACTGCCTTCGCCGAGCACTTTGCCGTCGAGGACAAAGCGGTAGTTCTCGACCGGCGAGTAGGGGAAGCTGTCTCCCGGTTCGAGGGTGAAGAGGTAGTGGCCGGGCGCGGGCGCAGTGAGCGTGCCACTCCAGCGGACAGAGTAATCATGCGTGTCCAACTGAGACACCGGCATCGCGTTCTCCCAGTCGGTTTGTACATTGGGCTGCGTGACGGTGGCGACGGGACGCCCTGTCCAATCCGGGGTGGCGAAGAACTCCGTCTTGAGGCCCTTGTTGAAGCCGAATGCGCTGCGGGGGACGGGCACGCCTACGCCGACTGCGAGCGTGGAGCCCTGCGCATAAAGAATGGATGAACTCGTGAATTGTTTCAGCAGCCCGTCCAGCGGCGTGACTGGATTGACCGGCGTGCCGACGTAGTTGCCCAGGATGGACGGCAGCAGATCCGCGGTGGGGCCAATGACCGCGATGTGGCCGGGAACTCTCTTTAGCGGAAGGACTCCATTGTTCTTCAGCAGGACGATGCTTTCTTCGGCCGCCTTGAGCGCAATCCGGCGATGCTCGGGCGATGCATCCTCGGAGGCGGAGACTTGATCTCGCCAATCAGAGCCTTGCGGGTCAAAGAGGCCGAGTTGAAAGCGCGCGGTATAAAGGCGCTCGGCTGCCTGGGTGACCAGGTCTTCGCTGACCAGGCCCTGACGGACCGCGTCGCCGAGCGTATTGAAGCCGGGGGTCCAGATACTGCACGAGAGATCAGTGCCCGCCTGCAGCGCAAGCGCGGCGGAGTGGGTGATGTCCGCGGTCTTCTTGTGGCCCTGGTTCACGTCCACGATGGCGCCGCAGTCGGAGACGACAAAGCCCTTGAAGTTCCACGCGCCCCGCAGATGCTCCTTGAGCAGCATCATGTTAGTGCAGGCCGGCCAACCGTCGATGGAACTGTAAGCGCACATCACCGACTGCACGTGGCCCTCGATGACGGTGGCGCGAAAGGCAGGCAGGTAGGTCTCTTCCAGGTCACGCGGCGAGGGGTTGGTGTTGAAACCGTGACGCAGCGTCTCAGGCCCGCTGTGCACGGCAAAGTGCTTGCTGGTGGCCACGGCGCGCAGGTGATTGAGGTCGTCGCCCTGTACACCGGTCACAAAGGCCACACCGAGCCGGGAGGTGAGGTACGGGTCTTCGCCGTAGGTCTCCTGACCGCGGCCCCAGCGGGGATCGCGGAAGATATTGATGTTGGGCGACCAGAAGGTCAACCCATAAAAAATGCGGTGGTTGCCCTCCCTCTGGGCCTGGTTGTACTTCGCCCGGGCCTCGGTGGCGATGGTTTCTCCCATCTCGCGAACTATGCCTGGGTCCCAGGCAGCGGCCATGCCGATGGCCTGGGGAAAGACGGTGGAGTAACCCGCGCGGGCTACGCCGTGCAGGGCCTCATTCCAGGTCTGGTAGTCGGGAATGCCAAGACGGGGAATCGCTGTCGCCCAGTCTTCCAGTTGGGAGGCCTTTTCATCCAGGGTCATGCGGCCAACAAGGTCGTGAGCACGCTCCGCCGGAGTTAGTTTGGTGTTCTGCCAGGCGTCCTGTTGCGCGAACGTGCCGACGGTGAAGAAAGCGAAAACTATCACTACAACAGAAAGCCAGCGGCGAGACGGCATGAGTGAATATCCTCCCGGATTATGCCCATCCTCCCGGCATTTCCTGTGAGCCGGGCATTCGTTTGGGACTCTACCAGGGTGGGGTTGATTTTGACCAATGTGGGGCTGACGGCACAATTTCAATGTAATCGAGTGCGGCGGGATCGTCTTTGTCCGGAGTTCCTTTCACGCGCAGCAGATTTCCAGGCTTGAGTTCTATGCCGCGGACGGTGTGGCGAGTGGAGTTGTCGCCGTTGGGGCGGCTGGAGGGCAACGCGGCGTCGGCGGTCCAAGAGTCTACGGGCTGGTCATTGAGCTGGAGTTCCAACTTTGCCGCGCCTCCTTGTAGATCGAAGTACTGGGCAAAAATGTCGTAGCGGCCTGCGGCGCCAGTGAAGGTCCACTCCGCCGAGCAACTCTGCTGATTCGCTGATGGGATGCAGCTCACGGCACGGCCCCCAGATGCATCTTCCCACGGAGTCACGTCGATTACCTTGTAACCGGTGAGCCGCGCATCCTCGGCTTCCATGCGTCCGGGATAGCGGCCGGCGCGTCCATGTACGTCGGGGATTCCGCTGAGTTTCAGGAAATACTGCACAATCGCGTCGCGCCAGACAATAGCGTGGCCCGCCTGATATTCCAGCCGTGCGCGCACGTCTTCGTAGAGTGTGGAGTCGATGCGCCCTCGGATGGATGCCCACTCGTCCACTAATTGTGCCGCTTGAGCCGCGCCCTCGTAGTGGCTGTCGTAGATGTACTGGATCACGCTCTGGCCCGAATGAAGCTTGTACGTGTAAGGCACGTGATGAAAGAAGAGCAGCAAATTGTCCGGGCATGTCGCCAGCGACTCATAGACGCGCGCCAATTCTGGCGGGTACTGCCCCACGTAGCCGGTGCCGGTTTTCACACTGCGGTCCATACCCACGCCCAAATGGTCGGCGCGATGCCACTGGCCCCAGCCATTGCCCTCGCTGGACTCGATGTTGGGTCCGTAGTGGCTTCCGGTGATGTCGGTAAGGGTCTGCATGCCCAGCGGCCCGGTGTAGTTCACATAAGCCGGCCAGGATTGCATCAGCATCTTTGTCACCGTGCTGACCACGGCAGGCTCGTTGCTGATGCTCTGGCGCGTCCACTCGGCGGCGATCTGCTCCGCGGTGAGATCGGGATTCCACGCCAGACGGCCGAAGGCGTACAGGTTTACCAACGCCAAAGGCGATCCAAGCCATCCATCACGCCCTACTCCAGCGACGGCGACCATACCTCCGAGGGGCCGATGAAAGGCCTTGCCCGCGATAATCTCTTTCACCGGCGTAGATCTGTTGCCGGCGCGCAAGTCAAAATCGAGAACCCACTTCCACATGGGAGCGAGATAGACCAGGTGGCGTTGCTGGCCGGTGTATTCTTGCGTGACTTGAATCTCCATCGCCTGACTTGTCTGGCGAAGCCCTGTGAAGATTGGTGATATCGGCTCCTGGGCTTGAAAATCGATAGGGCCTTCCTTAGTTTGAACCACAACATTGGGTGCGAAGGCGCCATCGAGCGGTTGAAAGATATCAAAAGCGGCGCGAGCGCGGTCAGCCTTCGGGTCGCGCCAGTCGAGGTGATGGTTATATACAAAGGCGCGATAGAGGACCACGCCACCATGGGGCGCAAGTGCGGCGGCCAGGGTATTGGCAGCGTCGGCGGGCGTGCGGCCGAAGCTGGCTGGACCGGGCTGACCTTCGGAGTCGGCCTTCACGGTGAAGCCGGCGAAGTCGGGGATGAGGGAATAAATTTCGTTGACCTTGGCTGTCCACCAGGCTTTGACCGCCGGGTCGGCCGGGTCGTAGGTTGTCAGGCCGCCAATCTTCTGCGGACTGGCTAGAGCGACGCTCAAGGCAAGGCGGACGCCCCAGGGACGCATCGCATCCGCAATGCGGGCGATTTGCTTGAGGTGGCCGGAATCGATGAGCTGAGGATCGGCATTCACATTATTGATGTTGCAGCCATTGATGCCCACCGATGCCAGCAGCCGCGCATACTCGCGCACCGCTGCCAGATCCTCGCGGACATTGCCGCCCTCGAAAAAAATCGACCGCCCCGCGTAGCCACGTTCAATAGTCCCGTCGGGATTGTCCCACTCATCCACCCAGCGGATGGGCAGGTCGGGATGCTCGCGCAGCGGGTAGTCGTGGAGATTGAAGGCTTCGCCTCTGGCTGGAAGGCGGAGCAGAGCAAAGACGCCATAGAGAATGCCGACCTGATCCGCGCCGGCAACGATCAGGGTTTGGTCACCGGTGGCACCGCTCCAGTAAATCCAATATCCCTCCGGTTCGAGATCGGCCGGAACGGGCAGCTCCGGATAGGCTTTGTGCACCTCTTCCACCGTGCCGATAATGGTTTCCCCGCCGAAAGTACTTCTCGCGCGTGCCGTCATCCCCACGCCGGAGATGGATGGGAGGCTTCGTTGCAGCTCCTGAACGCCTGATTTCTCCAGGGTTCCCGCGCCGAGAGCGCGCACCTTGAGAGGAACGAAGATGCGGCTGTGCGAGCCATCGTAGCGCAACCATGCCTGCTCTGCCGTTTGCGCATGGACGGCCAGCCCGCCTGCCAGAACCAACACACCCGCAAGGCTCGCAAACAAATCGATTCTCTTCCTTGGCATGCCTGTCCCTCCGACCCGTTCGTCGGCTACCACACCGTTCTATCACCTCGGCATGGAAAAGATCATCTTGGCACAGAGGGGGATATTTCAGAAGATCGCAAAATGGACTGCGAATATTGCACATTTGGGTGCCCAGAGATTTACTGGTTAGGAATGTCCTTTGCCGCTTGTACAGAGCAGACTCGGATCGCCGAAGAAACGTGATCGTAGAAATCGCCTACCCCGCCGTGAGGCCTCCGTCGACAGGAATCGCGGCTCCGTTGATGAACGAGGCTTCGTCGCTCGCGAGGTAGACCAACGCGTTCGCGACGTCTGTTGCGCTGGCAAGCCTTCCGAGAGGCACTTCGCCGAGTCTCTCTGTCCGGCGCTCGGGGTCCTTCAGCATGGCCTTCACAAGGGCGGTTTCCACCGTGCTGGGGTGGACGGAGTTGCAGCGGATATTGTCCTTCGCGTATCTCACGGCCACCGATTTCGTGAGCAGGGTCAGGGCACCCTTGGTCGTCGTATACGCCTCGTTCGTGTACCTGTGGCCGACCAGGCCGCATATCGAGGACATGTTGAGGATGACCCCACCGCCCGCGGCCCTCATGATCGGCAGAGAGTGCTTGATCCCAAGAAACGGTCCTCTGACATTCACCGCGAACATGGCGTCGAAGGATTCCACCGGCATTTCCTCTATGTTCTTCCTGACATTAATGCCCGCGTTGTTAACCAGGATGTCGAGGCGTCCGGTCCGCCCGAGCACGGCGGAAAGCGCGGCCTTCCAGCTTTCCTCCGAAGTGACGTCGAGTGGAATGAAAATCGCGCCTATGGACGCGGCCGTCTTTTCCCCCTCTTCGCGGTTCACGTCGCACACGAATACCGAGGCGCCTTCCTCCAGAAACCTTCGGGCGATCTCCGCGCCGATTCCTCCCGCGGCGCCCGTGATAAGTGCGGTCTTGCCCGAAAGACGCATCGCGCTCACTTCACACCTCCTTTGCGGACCTTGACCCCGGCGAGCTTCTCGTAAAATTGAATGAGGCCTCCGTGGTCTTCAGTCTGCTTCCCGTCAACCTTGAGGGCCTGCATCATCTCCATTACCTGGCTCGTAAGTGGAATCGGAACGCCGGTCTCGTGCGCCGTATCAAGCGCGTTCTGCAGGTCTTTGATATGCAGCTCTATTCGAAATCCGGGCTTATAGTTTCCCTGGAGGACCATGGGGGCCTTCGCGTTGAGGACGGTGCTTCCCGCGAGGCCTCCCTTGACGGCATCGAAGACCCGTTCGGGATCAACTCCCGCCTTGGCCGCAAGGACGAAGGCCTCCGACATTGCGGCGATGTTCAGCGCAACAATAATCTGGTTAGCGAGCTTGGTCACGTTACCCGCGCCGATCTCTCCGCAAAGGACGGCGCTCGCTCCCATCTTCAGCAACACGTCCTTCACCTTCTCGAAAACGGCGTCCTTGCCGCCCGCCATAATGGCTAGCGTTCCGTCAATGGCCTTGGGTTCGCCGCCAGAAACCGGGGCGTCGAGCATCTCGATTCCCTTGCCGGCGAGTTCGGCGGCCACCTCGCGGCTCACAAGGGGCGCTATGGAGCTCATATCGACGAGCACGATTCCCGGCTTGGCCCCTTCGATCACGCCGTTCTTTCCTAATACCGCCTGCTTCACATGAGGCGAATTGGGCAGCATCGTGATGATGAGCTCGCACCGCGAGGCTACGTCCCTGGGAGAATCACCCGCCGTCGCGCCGGCTTGAACCAGCTCACCCACCGGCGCATCGAGAATGTCATATACGACGAGCTTGTGGCCCGCCTTGAGGAGGTTCTTCGCCATGGGCTTGCCCATGATGCCCAGTCCGATGAAGCCGATGTTCATTTCTTTCTCCCTCTCAAAATCGTTCGTACGGCCTTGGAGATGGCGTCCGAGGTGAGCCCGAAATGCGCGAGCAGATCGTCATAGCTCTCCGCCGATATGCCGAAGCTGTCAGGGATGCCCACGAACTCTACGGGCGCATGAGCGACTCCCCGAAGCGCCTCCACCACGGCGGAACCGAGCCCGCCGATTACGGAATGCTCTTCTGCCGTGATGATGGCGTCCACTCCTCCCGAATAGCGGATCACCGCGTCGCGGTCCAGGGGCTTGAGAGTGCCGACATCGAGCACTCTCGCAGAGATTCCCTCCGACGCAAGGGCCGCCGCGGCTTCAAGAGCCTTGGAAACCATAATCCCCGAAGCGAAGATCGCCGCGTGACTCCCGTCCCGCAGCATGGTCACCTTACCGATGGAGTAAGTTTCTTCAGACGGATACACGAAGGGAAGATCGTTCCTGTTGATCCTGATGTACACCGGCCCCTTCCAATCCAGGAGGCAGTCCATCACCTTCTCAACCTCGATGGAATCCGCGGGGCAGAGCACGGTCATGTTCGGTAGGGCGCGCATGAGGGCAGCGTCCTCCACGCCCTGGTGGGTCTTTCCATCACTGAAATCTGAAAGCCCGGCGCTCGACCCGCAGATGCGGACAGGGAGATTCGGAATGCAGATGGAATTGCGGAGTTGATCGTAGTCCCTCCCGGAGGCGAACACGGCAAAGGAATGGATGAAGGGGATCATTCCTGCAAGGGCGAACCCCGCCGCGGTGGAGGCCATGTTCTGTTCCGCGATTCCCATTTGGAAGTACCGGTCCGGAAACTCCGCCTGGAACATGACCGACTGCGTGGATTTCCCGAGATCCGCCTCCAAGGCCACGACGCGCCCGTCCTTTCTCCCCAGCCGGACAAGGCTGGCACCATACGCGCTTCTCAGGTTCGGCGACGTCATTGCAGCTTCCTCCCGGATTCTTCTATTTCATGCAGCGCCTGGTCGTATTGCTCCTGGGTCAAGGGAGCGTTGTGGAAGGCCGCGAGATTCTCGGCGAAAGAGACTCCCTTCCCTTTGATCGTATCCGCCACGATCACGGTGGGAGCCCCCTTTTTCGCGGCCGCCTCATCCAGGGCATCGAGGATCGCACCCACGTCGTGACCGTCTACGCTCAACACGTTCCATCCGAAAGCCCGCCATTTCTCCGGTATGTCGGGGATATCGAAGATCTCCTTTGTCGGCCCCGTGGCCTGGATCCGGTTTCGATCCAGAATGGCGGTAATGAAATCCAACTTATAGCGCGAGGCAGCCATTGCCGCTTCCCACAGTTGGCCTTCGGCAAGCTCGCCGTCGCCCATAACTACGTACACCCGGGAAGAGCTTTTCGCGAGCCGCAGGGCGAGCGCCATGCCCACGCCGATGGAAAGTCCCTGTCCGAGAGAGCCCGTGACCGCCTCGATGCCGGGGGTCATCATGTCGGGATGACCTTGCAGTTTGCCCGCGAGGGTTTTCACCTTACCCAACTCTTCCCTCGGAATGACGCCAAGCTCAACCAGGGCCGCGTATTGGATAAGAGCGGAGTGCCCCTTGCTGAGAAGAAAGCGGTCTCGGCATGGATCCCCTGGCGCTTGGGGATCGAAGCGCATCTTCTCGAAGTACAGGACGGCTACAATCTCAGCGAGAGAGCACGAACCGCCGAGGTGTCCCGCCTTGCCGACACCGATCATCCTCACGACGTCGGCCCTGAGGTCCCATGCGATCCTTTCGATTCTCCGAACCTTGTCAGGCTTTACCATCCGTTTTCCTCCCGGCGCAGGAAGATACTCTCAGGCTCAGTGTAGATAGATCCGCTGAAGTGGAGCGCCTGCTCTGAGAGATGTTATAACGCTTGTGTGACTGATGAACAGGTCCCGGATGCGGCGAAGCGGCGGTGGGGTTTGCGGAGCCGCTGGATATTCCTTATGCCAGCGGTCTTCGTTACCTATAGCCTCGCCTATCTCGATCGAGCTAATTACGGCTTCGGCGCGGCAGCCGGGATGGCAGAAACGCTCCACATCAACAACTCCCGATCTGCTTTTCTAGGATCGCTCTTCTTCTTCGGTTACTTTCTCTTTCAGATACCGGGAGCAGCCTACGCGCAGCGCAAGAGCGCTACACGGCTGATCTTTTTTTCGCTCATCTGCTGGGGCGCTCTGGCGGCATTGACGGGCGTGATTCGGGAGTTCTGGCTGCTGGCTTTGGACCGGTTCCTGCTGGGCGTAGCGGAGAGTGCGATTTTTCCCGCGATTCTGATTCTGCTAACCCACTGGTTTACGCATGCGGAGCGATCGCGGGCGAATGCGGTTCTCATGCTGGGTAATCCGGTTACAGTTCTATGGATGTCTGCTGTGACGGGATTCCTGATTAAGGCCGTCGGCTGGCAGATGACCTTCGTTCTGGAAGGAATTCCAGCGATTCTTTGGGCATTCATTTGGACTCTGGTGGTGCGCGACCATCCGCAGCAGGCGCAATGGATGATCAAGGACTGCTGCGACCAACTTGCGAGCGAGCTTGAGTCGGAGCAGAAGATGCTTCCGCGAATGGCGAACTTCCGGACGACACTGCGCGTGCCCGGCGTGCTCCTGCTGTGCGCGCAATATTTCTGCTGGAGCGCCGGGCTTTACGGCTTCGTGCTGTGGCTTCCCACCATGGTGGGCGCTGGATCGGCGCGCGGGATTGAGATGGTTGGCTTGCTCAGCGCCGTTCCTTTTTTGCCGGCAATCGTTCTCATGCTGGGGGTCGCATATCTTTCCGATCGGACGCTCAACCGCAAACGCTACATCGGCCCGTTTCTGGTGCTTGCCGGAGTCGCGTTGTTCATCTCTTCCATGACCGCTGGGTACAGCTTTTGGCTGGCGTATGCATTTTTGATTGTCGCCGGCGGCGCCATGTTCGCGCCTTACGGACCCTTCTTCTCGATCGTGCCGGAAATGCTGCCTAAGAACGTAGCCGGCGAAGTGATGGCCCTCGTCAATAGCTGCGGGGCACTGGGCGGGTTTGCCGGCACATGGCTGGTTGGACTTCTTCAGGCACTTACCGGCAATTCGCGCGCCGGATATCTAGTCATGTCCATGTCCCTCATGCTGGCCGGCGGGATCATCTTCCGATTACGGGCCGCGAAGCCTGCGAGCAATTCATGAGAGGCACTACAGACTCCTGGTTGCTACCGCGGGGACACACACTGCAGAAACACCGGGGAGGCTTATGAGCAGAAGAGTCAACATGAACGAAAGAGGCACGGAAATGCTCCAGAGTGATAGTTTGCCAAGTCTTGCAAAAGCAATTTACTTGGAGCCCCATGGTAAGACGCTTCTTATGAAACATGTGCGAGAATTCTTAGCTATTTTCAGCTTTGTGATCCTTGCATGCTGCGTATGGGCGCAGGCTAGCCTTCCCCCCGCAGTCAAGGCGCGAGTGTGGGTAGCCAGTTGGGGAGCCTCGCAACAGGTTCCCGAGCCGCAGAATGCGTTGCCGGCTGACGATATGCGTGATGCCACAGTGCGGCAGATCTATCACCTGTCAGTGGGAGGACCGGCGCTACGGGTACATCTGTCGAATGCGTTCGGAACCGAGGCGCTGCACTTCACATCTGTGCATATCGCAAGGCCGCTTTCGCCGTCGACCTCGGCGATCGACATCACTAGCGACCGGCCTCTGACCTTCGCAGGCAGCGCCGAGGTGACTATTCCCCCGGGGGCGGAGTTCGTATCAGACCCGCTGGAGTTTGCGGTGACGCCGTTGTCAGATCTGGCAGTGACGTTTCACCTGGATCTGCCGCCAGCGCGAGAGACAGGGCATCCGGGAGCCCGAGAAACTTCTTATTATGTACACGGAGATTTTGTCGGCGCTGCGGATCTGACGGAACCAAAGCATGTGGACCACTGGTACCAGGTCGCAGAGATTGACGTGCAGGCTGCGCCGGGAGCGAGCACGGTGGTGGTTCTCGGGGACTCCATCACAGACGGACACGGCGCCACCATAAACGGCAATGATCGCTGGACAGATGTGCTGGCGCAACGTCTGCATGGCGCGCCCGAGACGCAAAACATCGGCGTATCGAACCAAGGTATTGGCGGGAATCATCTGCTGACCGATGGCCTGGGGCCAAATGCTCTGGCTCGATTTAACCGTGACGTGCTGGCGCCCGCGGGGGTGCGATGGATCATCGTGTTGGAGGGTGTCAACGATCTAGGTGGACTGACTCGGGACGGCGAAGTGTCTCCAGCAGAACATGCCGCCTTGGTACGGAGGGTGCTGGCCGCATATCAGCAGATCATCGCGCGCGCCCACGCGCACGGGCTGCGTGTTTATGGAACGACGATTACTCCGTTTGTTGGCTCAACTTACTACCACCCCGGCCCTCTCAGCGAGATTGACAGGCAGGAGGTGAATAAATGGATTCGCGCTGCCGGGCACTTCGACGCGGTCATCGAATTCGATGCTGTGGTACGCGACCCTCAGCATCCTGAACAGTTACTGTCCACTTATGACTGCGGCGACCACCTGCATCCGTCACCCGCCGGTTACAAGGCTATGGGCTATGCCGTTCCCCTGGCCCTGTTCACGCCGTGATTCGCATTATTTTGAAACCTGATTGATTGGTTTGCTGTCAGCGGCTGCTCGGATGACAGCATGAAAGGCCGGCTTCGGCTGACCGCTGCGATCAAAAAGCAACGGATAACTGGTGCGCCCTTTCACCGGCCAGTCGTTCAGCCAGGAATCTCCGTCCGTCACGCACCAGAACGTCACCCGGGTGACAACATCGCGGTGCTTTAGATAGACGCCGAATAAGTCGGCATATCGTTTCGCAAGTTCCTGCTGCACGGATTGCGGCAATCCGCTGACGTAGGGGTTCAGTTTTTGGTCCTGTTGAACATTGAGGGAGACCTCGGCGCTTTGCTGCCGCATAGCGCGAGGCAACACGTCGATATCCAACTCCGAGATCACCACCTTAACTCCGAGCTTTGCGAAGGCGGAGATGGTGATGTCCTCATCCTCAATCGAGGGCCATTTGAGATTGTTATGCCCTTGCAGGCCGATGGATGTGACAGGGATTCCCTGGGCCTTCAGCCTGGCGATGAGCGCGAGCGCTCCTTTGCGCTTGGGTTCATTCTCCAGCGCGTAGTCGTTGTAAGTCAGCTGCGCCTGAGGATCGGCTTCGTGCGCATACTGAAAGGCCTTCGCAATATAGTCCTCGCCGATGATCTTCAACCATGGAGACTGGCGCAGGGTGCCGTCTTCGTTCAGCGCTTCGTTAACCACGTCCCAACTCTGAACACGTCCTTTGTAACGGCCGACAACCGTGTAAATGTGGTCGCGCATGCGCTTCAACAAGGTTTCGCGGTCGACGAATTCTCCTTTGTCATTGCGGAAGACCCATGCAGGAACCTGGTTATGCCACACCAGGCAATGGCCTACGATGAACATGTGGTGCTTCTCCCCAAAGGCGACGTACTGATCGGGAAGATCGAAGACGTACGCGCCTGGCTGAGGATGGATGTTCTCCCACTTGAGGACGTTTTCCGGCGAGACGGCGTTGAATTGCGTCTCGATGATTGCATTTCCGCGGCTATCCTGGCCCGTTATCTGGGCGGAGTTGATTGCCGCGCCAATTAGAAAACTGCCTCGGTAGGCCTCTTTCAGAGATGTGGGAGCCTGGGCTGTAGCCGCAATAGCTGCCATAACTCCCGCCAACACTACCAATCGCGCCTTTGTCCCCGTTTTCTTTAACATGGTTCCTCATTTCTGAACCTTTACCGAATCGATGGCAAGTCTACGAGGTTGTGGATGGAGCAAACGCCTTGCGCCGTTCGGCCAGTTCGTTAGCGATCTTCTGGTTCATTTCTCGCGTGATGGGATAAAAGAACAGACAGGCCGCCGCAGCAAAGAAAGCCAGTCCAGCGTAGACGCTCGCGGTCAAGAGGATGCCCGACTGCGCGTGCGCCGTCTGCACCTGAGCCTCTGACACGAAGCCATACAGAGCGAAGAGCCAACCGGCGATAGCGCCGCCGAGAGCGATGCCTACCCAGAGGGCGAACACGACGGCGGCCGTAACCGTACCGCTGGCGCGGCGGCCTGTCTTCCACTCGCCGTAGTCGGCAACATCGCCCATCATCGCCCACAGGATGGGGCCCGATAACCCGAAGGAGAACTGGCGAAGCACTTCTGCTGCGATGATCGCCAAGGGAGCATTCGGCGGAATGACCAACAGCATCGTGTTAAAGACGCCCGCCAATAACATGCTCGCGATAAAGAGCTGGCGCTTGCCCACGCGGACGGACACAGCGGTGGAGCAAGCGACGCCAAGGAGCAGTGAGGCAAGCCCGAAACCATTGAACCAAGCGTAGAGGTTCACGTTGCCTGCAACAAATCTGAAATAGGGCAGCATAACATTGCCGCGCACCAGGATGGCCGTGAAATAAAACAAGGTGGCCAGGAAGAGCACGATCCATGGACGGTTCTTGAAGAGGTCTGCAAGATCCTGACCGAGAGAGGTCTTCTGCTGCGGGTCGGGCTGGATGCGCTCTTTGGTGGCGAAGAAGGCGATGATGAAAAAGATCACGCTCAGGGACGACAGCAGACCCATCGTGTACTGGTAACCACGCGCGTCATCGCCGCGGCCAAAGAACCTGACCATGGGGATGGCGAGGCTGGCGACAATAAAGCCGGCGGAGTTGGCAGCGATCTGGCGGTACGACGCGATGCTGGTACGCTCGTCGGGGTCCGAGGTCATGACGGCCGTAAGTGAGGCATACGGCACGTTGTTGACTGTGTAAATGATTCTGAGCAGGATATAGGTGGTCCAAGCGTAGATGATCTTTCCGGCCGGGCTGATACTGGGCGTTGTAAACGTGAGGACGCCGATGATGCCGAAGGGCACCGCTGTCCACAACAGCCAGGGACGGAACTTGCCCCATTTGGTGCTGGTGCGATCGGCGATCATGCCCATGATCGGATTGAGGCAAGCTACGCTGAGGCCCGCTACCAGGAAGAGCGTTCCCGCCTGCGCCGCGGTAAGGCCAAAAGTGTGAGTGTAGAAGTCCAATTGCAGCGCCAACATGGCCTGGAACACAAAATTGGCCGCCATGTCGCCCAAGGCATAACCGGACTTCTCTGCGAAAGATAGTTTCTCGACCATTACAGCCTCGTCATTCGCCAGTATTCCCGGCTCAGCCTACTTCGTTACCTGCAAGGTCAACTTCTGAAGATCCACATCGCGTGAAGAGTTGCCCACCATAATCTCAAAATCTCCAGGTTCCACGACATACTTCATATTGATGTCGTAGAAGGAAAGCAGCGCTGGAGTAATGTCGAGCGTGACCGCAGTGCGCTCTCCAGGCTTGAGCCAGACCTTTCGGAAACCTTTGAGCTCCTTCACCGGCCGCGTCACCGAACTAACCAGATCGCGGATGTAAAGCTGCACCACCTCAGCTCCCGCACGCTTGCCCGTGTTGGTCACATCCACCACCAGCTGCGCCGAGCCGCCGGTCCGAATCCTCTTCTTTGTCAGCCTAGGGTTCTTGATGGCAAAGCTCGTGTAGCTCAATCCATAACCAAACGCATACAAAGGCGAGACATCGTCGAACAGATATCCGCGCCGTGCCGACGGCTTGTAGTTGTAGAACACCGGCAGATGACCTACCGAGCGAGGCACTGAAATCGGAAGCTTACCGCCTGGGTTGTAATCGCCGAACAGTACGTCGGCAACCGCGCGCCCGGTCTCTTGGCCGAGATACCAGCATTCGTAAATCACGGGCACATTCCCGGCGACGTAGTTGATCGAGAGGGGCCTTCCGTTGAACAGGAAAACGATGACCGGCTTACCCAGCGCGAGCATCGCTTTCACGAGCTCATCCTGACGTCCAATCAGGTCCAGACTGGTGCGATCGCCCATATGCTGCAGCGACCATGCCTCGCGCGAGGTCTGCTCGTTTCCGCCGATCGCCAGTACGATGACATCGGCCTTTTGCGCTACTTGTACCGCTTCGGCAATCGCTTTCTGGTCCTCTTCCGGGTCACTCGGCACTACCTCATCCTGGTTCCACGAGCCGCCGATGGTGATCTTGCAGCCCTCGCTGAAGAGGACTTTCACCTTCTTCCCGGCCTTCTCCCGAATGCCGTCCAGTACCGTAACATTGTGTTTCGGCACGCCGCTGTATCCGCCCAGCAGGCCGCGGTTCGCATTAGGTCCGATCACCGCGATGGTCTTGATGGTGTTCAGATCAAGAGGCGCAATGTTGTTCTCGTTCTTGAGCAGGGTAATCGCTTCATGCGCCGCCTTCAGCGCCAGACCGCGATGCTCGTCGCATCCCACTACGCGCTCCGCCTCATCGGGATCGACGTATGGGTCGTCGAACAATCCCATCTCGAATTTCCAGAAGAGGATCGGCGCAACCAGGTCGTCGAGTTGCGATTCCTTCAGCACTCCCTTCTTCACCAGTTCCACCAGATGCAAGTAGCAGTCCGGATCGGGCAGTTCGATGTTGACGCCCGCATTCACTGCCAGCGCGCACGATTCCTTCTTGTCTTTGGCGACGTTGTGGCCATGCGTGTCAGGCCGGTAGCCCAGCTCCCAGATGGCGAAATAATCCGATACCACAAATCCCTTGAAGCCCCACTCCTTGCGCAGCAGATCCCGCAGCAGCCACTTATTCGCATGCGAGGGCACACCATCGATCTCGTTGTACGACGCCATCAGCGTCACGGCTCCCGCTTCGCGCAGAGCTTCCTTGAAGGTGTAAAGGAAGGTTTCGCGCAGAACCCGCATCGAGACATTTGACGGAGCGCAGTTCATGCCCGATTCCGGCTGTCCGTGCCCTACAAAATGCTTCAGCGTCGCCAGCAGATGACGTTTATCCCGGAAGCTCCTGTCTCCCTGGAAGCCACGCACCGCAGCAATGCCCATTCGCGAAACCAGGTAAGGATCTTCGCCGTAGGTCTCTTCGACGCGGCCCCACCGAGGCTCGCGCGCCACATCCACCACCGGGGTCAGCGCATGGTGCGCTCCGCGCAGGCGGGCTTCGAGAGCCGTCATCGCGAACAGCGACTCCACCAGCTCGGGATTGAACGTTCCGCCCAGGGCAATGGGTTGCGGAAAACTGGTTCCATCCGGGGCGGCGTGTCCGTGCAAGCACTCTTCGTGGAAGATAACCGGGATGCCCAGGCGGCTGTTCTCGAGAAAGAACTTCTGGATGGCATTGGTCAACTCCGCCATCGTGCGAGCGTCCTTGCCGCCGCCGGCATCGCTTGGACGGCCGACCTGGCCTAGTCCGCGGCCGTCGCGAAACGACTTCTTCGCCTTCTGGAAATCGAAGTTGCCGTCCCCATCCACCAGCGTCTCGGCCTTCTTCTGCCAAATGCACAGCATCTGAGCGGCCTTTTCCTCCAGCGTCATGCGCGAGAGCAAGTCCTTCACACGCCTGGCGGAGAGATGTTTGGCATCTTTATAAACGGGAGTAGCTTTGCGGGCGGTTATAGCGACTGCGGATTTCTGCTCTTTCATGCGATCCATTCCTTGAGGCTGCTGTTTGTGACTATCGCCGGCTCCGGCGTGAGCACTAGCTAACAAGCGGCGGAGGATTTATTGTTGAGCCAAACTAAATCGACATACATACTCGAACACGACAAGCAAGCACTCGTCAACTGGTAAGGAAGAATTGCAAACCGTCGATACTTAGAGACCACCTAGCCGGTGTCCCAATTTTGCCTCACGCTACGGACAAATATACTCCCGGTTGCATCAGCGTAATATATTTTTTGCGTTTGTTCCAAAGCCTAAGACCTGTCCTTCACCAAAATTCCTATCTGCTGTAAAATCAAACAGTTGGGCATCACTTACAGTTCGGCTGTCGGGGCGCAAAACTGGATTATCTTTTTCGACTGTAAATATTAATTTCGACTGTAGTATTAAAGTGGATAGTTTTGCATCCAAGATTTTGCAAGAAACCCAATATTGACCTGATCGGCCCCTGCCAAGGCCCTGCTGGGAATGCCTGGATCTTTGACCTTGGAAGGATGCAGAAAAGACTCGCGAGCGGGGAGCAACTGAAGGTATATTGGTCCGCAGACGGGCAAGAAAAATGGAAATTCTGTCCTGAGTGCTTCAGGAGTCTGACGAAATGCCTTCAGATGGTTCCGAATCCCGCGCTTTCTCTCAAACAACAGGACCCGCGAATCGCACCTCGCACAAACGGTGGGTGATTTGCGCTCTTCTGTTTATGGCCACGGTGATTGCCTACGTGGACCGCGGCGTAATCGCTTACCTTGAGAAGTTTCTCGAGGGCGTGATCCCAGGACTGGACAGCGTCAAGTACGGACTGATTCTTGGTGCGTTTACGACAGCCTATGCCATCGGCATGTTGGTGGCAGGCGGACTGACCGACAAGCTGGGAACGCGTAAGGCGTTTGCCATCGCCATCGCTCTATGGAGCCTGGCAGCGATGCTTCCGGGCGCGGCGTTTTCCGTCGTCACCCTTGGCATTGCCATGTTCCTGATCGGCCTGGGAGAGGCAGCGAACTTCCCGGCCTGCAACAAGACGGTCGCCGAGTGGTTTCCCAAGCGCGAACGCACCCTGGCCACCGGCATCTTCAATTCCGGAGCCAATGTCGGCAACATCGTCGTCCCGCTGGTAGTGCCTTTTCTGGTGGTCCTGTTCAGTTGGCGCGGCACCTTTGCCGTCGTCGGAGCCTCAGGCCTGATATGGCTCATCTTCTGGCTTGCCTACTATCACCGGCCGGAACAGGACCCCAGTGTCTCCCCGGACGAACTGGCCTTGATCCTGAGCGATCCGGCGGAAAAGGAAGAAAGCATTCCCTGGCGCCGCGTGCTGCCATGCAAAGAGACTTGGGCCTTCGCAATCGCCAAACTTCTCACCGATCCCATCTGGTGGTTTTATCTTTTCTGGATACCGGGTTACTTGCAGTCCACCTTCCACCTGAGCCTCTCCGCCAACCGGGTGCCAGTTATGCTGGCCTACGGGATCTCAATCATTGGCAGCGTAGCTGGAGGGTGGATCGCGTCGTTCCTGATCAAGCGCGGAAGAAGCGTCAGCATGGCCATCAAAACAACCATGCTGCTCTGCGCGCTGGCCGTCGTGCCGATCATTACGGTTCCGTTCATTCATCATCTGTGGGTGGTGGTGGCATTATTGGGCCTGGCAACCGCCGGACACCAGGGATGGTCGGCGAATCTGCTCACCTTGCCCTCCAACATGTTTCCCAAATCCGCAGTGGGCAGCGTGACCGGCATCGGCGGCATGTTGGGCGCCTGTGGCGGGATGTTGTTGCAACCCGCTACCGGCTTGATCGTGGGCTTAACCCACAGCTATGTGCCGCTTTTTGTCTTCGCATGCTTCGTCTACCCTGTTGCCTTAATCATCATCCATGCCATCTCCCCCAAGCTGGCACCAGCGCGCATCGAGTAAATATTCCCCGGCAAAGTGTGGGTTGACGCATAAAGTGAAAGCGTCGGCCTTTATTTTTCAATCATTTTTGGGTTTCGAACCCCCATTAAATGAAAGTCTTTGACCGCGTAAGGTGAAAGTTTCACTGCTAATTTACGCATCAGGTGAAATCTTCACCAAACTACATCTCGAGAAGAGTATAAGATATTTGTAGTCAGTCGTTTATGGAATGATGAGACTGCTGTCGAATTGCCCGACGGAGCGGGGCGCTCCCAAAGCATATCGCTACATCCGGCCGGCAATCTCCGCTCACTTCTATGAGTGCGCGCGGCTCAACCGAGCAGCAGCGGTTCGGCGTCGGCGGGTTGGGGGCTGTGCCTCGCCGGATTGCGCTAGATGGAAACCTTCCGGTGCTTCTACCGGTCATGAATGGCCTCTGCTAACGAATGCTCCACTCACTGATTCCCTTTGCAATGTGCAAAATGAGCGCCTTGCCGTCTGTGCTCACTTGTTTGCCGCTGGAGGAGGCCGCGAGACCAAAGCCGCTAAGCCGCAGGATAGCAGGCGCTTCCGTTTCGATGCGTAGTTGCCATCCATCGTTGCCGTGTTCTGCTTCCAGACTCAGCGGCACATCCGACTCGATCATTTGATCCGGTAGAACCAGACTCGTTCCGCGAATCAGAAGAAATCCATCCTCCCAATTCGCAATGAACGCCGCGTTACATTTCGCTGTGCAATCACCTGCAACACGCAGGAGCCAACTGCCAAGTGTAAGCGTCACGCCTCCATCCGCCATGAACTTCGCCTGTTCCTGATTCGGCGTTGCCCGCGAAAGAGGTGCAAAAACAGTGGCAAAAGCGGCGCGTTGTACCGGTTCGCTGGTAACCACCTCCACATGGTGCGGATGTACAATCAACTCCGACTCAGAGCGCGCATAACTGGCAAGCGGGAGAGGCGATGGTTCCACGATCTGCGAAACAGCAGTTGAGGCAAAAGACCGCGCCTCCCATTTATGTTCCTTGCCGGAGATCACAAATGCCGTCTGGTCTTGATTGGCGACTACAGGCGGGTCAGCCGGGTGCCATAGCAAGGAATAGCGATGCGATGCATCGGCTGTAATCTCATCGACAATCACCACCGGGCCCAGCTTGGGAGCAATTACCCACCGCGTGTAACTCTTGAGCTTGCCTCCATACGCTGTGGTCAGGTCGGCTTGCACAACATCGATAGCCTTTCCTAGCCAGGCGTTACGAAAGGATGGAAAACCCCCAAGCTCATGATTGCCAGGCCATATTTGACTTTGCGGATCCCCATCAACGAGGAGCACGTTGTGTCCAAGAGCCTGAATGTTAAAGGTCGAATAGGAAGGATCCTTGTAATAGTCTGCATACCCAGCTTCATCCAGCACCGCTTCCTCATTGGAGGCAATGGACACGCTGCCCTGATCGGCGTGATTGTGGTTGAAGTTAGCACCGGCGCGCATGGCAACCAACCTTGCGGCCGGACTTGGGCCATCGCGCAAAATCGCCTTTCCACTGATCGGAAAGAGTGCAGAGGATGGTGCGACGGTCGGAACCGCCCGTTGCTTCATGGCGTCGCCATCCCACAGAATTCTGGGAATGAGCCGGTCAGCTTCCGGCTGTCTATGCTCGCGATAGAATGCCGTCGTATCATGGCTTATCCCAGCCGCCGCCATGTATGCAAAAACGTCAACCGATGCAAGGTCAGCGTGAGTATCTCCAAAATCCAGGATGAAGCTTCGCCCATACAGGGCGGTGCGCAGGTACTTGTCGGAATCTCCCAACAGCGGGTCCAAGTCTATCCCCAGGTTTCGTTTGGCGGACGCGGCAACAATCGCGGTCATCTCCATGTCGAAAGGAAGATAGCTGGTCCCTTCGCCGTAATCTCCATCAGGGGTATAGGCGGCATGAATATGTTCAAGGTCCTTCTCAAACAACCCGAGCGCATAACCGGCCGCTGCCGGATCTTTGATCGTCAACGCAGCAAGCAGGCTTCCGCCTGAAATATTGCCGATCCAGTTGCTGACGTTGAACGGCAATCGATCAGCCTGAACATACTCTTCATAGGCCGGCACAATGGCCTTCTTCAGCAAAGCTTTATCGATAGTACTTCGCTCGGCCGCTGTAAGAGAATCTCCCAAATATTCCCGTGTCAGCGCAATATCCCTGGCAACAATTCCCACCGGGTAATAGGTACGATATCCGTGCGCGGGAAACCACGGATGCACCCAGGTCGGCCAACTGCACATCGACAACAGGATAGAGCGGGACTGCTCCAGTGCTGTCTTATCTCCCTCGGATTGGTACAGCACCGCATCCATCAGTGCAAGCTCAGCGGGTGGTTCAAGCAGCGCCGCATAGGACGGCAAACCGGCAATCAACCAGCGATCGTCATACTGCGCGATATTCGGCCCAAGCTCCACATGAACTTTGGCTGCCAGCTTGTCGCGATACAGCCGAATCTGCGCCAACAACTCAGAAGAAAGTGCTGGAGGCACATCGAAGACCAGCCCCTTGTGAGCCACGGGAAGAAGCAACAGAAGAGCAGTGGCCTGCCCAGCAGCTGAATGCGCGTGAAGCGACCAGATTCCTATCGGATCGCTCACCGTAAAGGTGTAAGAGCCATCGCTTGCAGTGGGCACCTGTTTGCCATCTGGAGCAGCCAGTGTAATGGAGGCAGGACCGTTGAAGTGTGGCAATAACTTGTCTCCGGGCCGCAATGCCGAGGCAAGATAATAGAGTCCGCGATGTTCATCCCATAGCGCGCTGGGTGCGGACAGTTGCAGCCGCGGTACTGCGAGTCCGCGAATCTCAACCTTGGCAATGGAAAACTGAACGCGATTCCCTGCCTCTGCGTCTGGCAGAACAAGATAGATCGCTACTGCCTTGAGATGTATTTTGGAGACGGGGAGATGCAAGGCTGCGCTTTGCCAGCCTCCAGTGGTGGCGCTGAAGTCAAGAGTTTGGCTTTGGCTTCCATCAAACAACTCAACATGCACGCTGGGCGCAGCAGTTGGCTGAGACAACTTATATTGGAAGGATATTTCTCCGTTGTTTCCCGTGACTAAATCAAGTTTACGCACAAATCCAATACGCAGTTCCCCTGTCTGCACAGGGACAACCTCACGCGTCAATCCATGCACGCGTTCTTGTGTTATCGGATTTAGCGACGGATCATAACCGTCATCTTCTACTAGGGGATAACTCTCCCACCCATCGCGCATCCCGTCACTAAAATCATCGACGAGCGCAACTGGCTGGAGCGGGGCAGTCGGGTTTCCCTGCCCCGCAAGACACACTTTCACGCATATGAGCAACAGCACGGACGCCAGAGGCTTCACGAACTGAAGCTTCATTCAACTACCCGATTTGCAAGCATGCCGATACCAGGAATCTCGCACTCGATCACGTCGCCGGCGCCCAGGAAGCGGCCACACCCCATGCCCACGCCCGCTGGTGTTCCCATGCTGATCACATCGCCTGGCTCCAGGGTAACAATCTGCGAGATGAAAACAAGAGCCTGACCAATATCGTGCACCATGTCCGAGCATGGCGCCTGCTGCACCACCTTGCCATTGAGCCGTGCAATGATTTCCAGCTTCCCGACGTCGGCGATCTCATCCTTGCTTACCAAGCAGGGACCAATTGGAGTCGACGCATCAAACCACTTACCAACGAGCCAATCGAAGAAATCATCGCGCTCCCGCATGTGGCGTCCTGCGAGATTTGCATTCAGCTTGCGTTCCGAAACATCGTTGACAACAGTGTAACCCCAGACCGAATCCAAGGCCTGCTCGCGGGTCGCATTGCGCGGCAGTGACTTCCCGATGATCACGCCAAGCTCAGCCTCGTAGTCAAGGGCGACGTTAGCGCGAACCAAGGGAATTGTGTCAGTAGGTCCCGTCAGCGTGGTCCGTGGCTTGATAAAGAACTGCGGAGTCTGAGCGCCTTCCGGCAAGGGAGCATACCCTGCCTCGACGAAATGCGCGCGGAAGTTACCTGCCAACAAGAGAAACTTCGGCGGGTCCGGCAGCGGGCACAACCACTGAGGCGAGGCGATTGGCTGACCAACTGCAATTGCTTTCTTCAACAACGGCGCGTATTGCTCCCATTCTCTGATGGCGGCGATCCAGCCGCCCGGAAAGGCAACATCGCGGAGAGACACCGCCGTGCCATTGAATGCCGCTGCTGGAACTCTCTGTCCATCCAAATTTACCCATCCTAGCTTCATGCCTTCGCTCCCCTTGATGCCACGCATGGCAAAATGTCTTCCGCAAACACCGTTTCTACGACAGCAAGTGTTTCTTCCACATCGCTGCGGCTCAATGCCGAGCACATAAACCAGTTACCGCGCGCAATGATGCGTATACCCCGATCTACGGCTCCACAAACAAACTTGTCGTAAAGGCTGTGATCCATTCCACGCGACGAGCGGTAATCGAACACGCCCTCCGGATGGGCTGCGCGGTCGAGCGGGAATCCGAGATAGAATATCTGCGGATAACCCTGGACAACCACCTGTATACCCAACTTGGCTGCGCGGTCACGAATACCCTGCATCAGAGCGCTGCCGGTTTCCTCCATCTGCTGATACACGGCGGAATTGTCCTTTGCCAGAACATCCAGCGTGGCCACTGCGCCCGCAACCGCGGGAGGAATGCCGTTGTAGGTTCCACCATGGCCCACCTTGCCGCGCGCAATCATATCCATGATCTCAGCCTTGCCTGCCAGGCAACTTACGGGCATTCCGTTGGCGATGGCCTTGCCGAAGACAGAGAGATCGGGCGATACACCAAAGCGCCCCTGGGCACCGCCCAGCGACAGACGGAATCCCGTAATAACTTCATCAAAGATCAGAATTACGCCATGTTCCGTGCAGAGTTTCCGCAGTCCTTCAAGATATCCAGGCAAAGGCGGAATCACGGCAGTATTGCACATGACCGGCTCGGTGATAATCGCCGCGACCTCTCCCTCGTGTGCGGTCAAAAAGCGCGCCATTACATCGAGATTGTTCCAGGGCAGCGTAACCAGATGCGAATCTGAGGCAGGAAACTGGCCAAGTGACTCCGGCAGAGTTGCGGGAGCCAGAGGGTCGCCGACCTTTGCCGGATCCGGCGCTAGGCTGTACAGAACGTTGTCGAGCCAACCATGATACTGGCCTTCAAACTTGATCACCATTTGCCGGCCGGTATACGCGCGAGCCAGGCGCAACGCGCCGTGGACGGCCTCCGAACCTGAGATACCAAAACGCACCAGCTCAGCCGAAGGCACTGCTTTGACGACCCGTTCGGAAAGCTCGTACTCCAGCTCATGTTGCGCTGCATAAATTTGCCCGCGCTCCAACTGCGCTTCAACGGCAGCAATTACCTCCGGATGCGAATGGCCCAGGATGAGCGGACCACGGCCCAGCACGTAATCGATGTAGCGATTGCCATCGATATCGTAAAGGTGTGCCCCCTTCCCGTGGTCAAAGTACAAGGGCAACGGCTTGTCTGAAAGACGAACACTACTGGTAACTCCTCCAGCAAGCGTGTTGCGCGCCCGCTCTAGTGCGGCTATCGATTTTGCGTAACGTTGGCTCATGGTTTCCTCAGCCCCGCACAGATGCGGGCGGTTGTATGGGAGCGGATTCTCCAGATAAGAGAGAGGTATGGATCGCTGATAATACCGCCGTCACACGCCTTCCATCCCGCACACCCACGGCTGGTGCACGGTCGTCGTGGATTGCACGGGCAAAGTCATCCAGGCACGCTGGATACGCGCCGCGGGGTATACCAAAAATTTCGCACGAGAGAAAACTTTTGGGATAAGTAAACGCTTCTGGCGTGCTCAGTTCCATGCTCTCCCGTTTGCGGTCGAAGTGCAGATGCCCCTTCTCTCCGATGACTTCAACGAAAGAGTCGACAATCGTGGGAAAACTGTTTGGATAGATCCAGCCACACTCGAAAGTCGCGAGCGATCCGTTGGCAAAACGCACTTGTGACGAGATCATGTCGTATGTATCAATGCCGCGCGCCGCGAGCACCCGCTTGACTCCCCAGGCGCGCGCTTCGACCGGTTCGCTGCCAAAGAACCAGCACACCAGATCTATGTCATGGGAACTCAGAAACCATGCCGGCGTTGTCTTTGCGGCCCAGCTGAGCATCTCCGTAGGCACATAGATGGTGTCGTTCTTGCGGGCGTAGGCAAAGAGCGGCGCGCCAATTGTTCCATGCGCGATCAGCGTATGCCCCTGGTGGTAGGAGGAGAGCCAGCGATGATTGAAAGCGACTTGCACTTTCACTCCTGACTCTTCCACTAGCCGGACCAACTCATCCGCCTCGGCTAAATCGGTAGTCATCGGCTTTTCAATCAAGACATGCTTGCCGTTCCTGATCGCCAGGGTAGCAGCGGCATAGTGCAGATGATCGGGCAATGCTATGCATACGGCGTCGATTTCCGGCGACTGCACTAACTCCATCCAGTCAGAGTAGCTGCGGCCCACGCCGTACCGCGCTGCCAGTACGGCGGCCTGTTCAGCACGGCGAGCAGCCACTGCCACAACTTCGGTCCAGGGATGGTCCTGATAGAAACGAACGTACTGCTCACCCATGATGCCTAGCCCGATGACTCCAACGCGAATCTTCCTGTCCATGCAGCCCCTTTCAGCCTTCGGCTTTCAGCCGATGCAGTACGTCCAATGCCGCGTCCTGCAGTGTGCGCCACGCATCTGCGGTTACACGCGATGCCACCACCTCGTATCCGGCAGAGACCACGGCGCCTTCGGAAGGGAGGTACCCGATGTAATCATTTGCCAGCCCCAGAAACATCGTCCGGGCCATCGGCGAACGTTCTCGAATTCCCAATGCCACCGCTACAAATATCTCGCCCGGAAGGGTAACCAGAGACGTTTCGCCCAATCGGATCGCGGTAAGTTCGGTATTCAGCGTTTTAGGACTCTCTCCACTCTCAGCCTCATACAGAATTGCGTAATACTCCTCCATGCGCGCGAAGAGGCTCCTCTGGCGCGTCGGAAGCTGCTCTGCTAATGGCAGTGAACTAGCGCTTTCCATAGCTTTCTGTGCAAGTATGCGTGCCTCGGTCATCTGCTTCGACGGCGCATACTGTTTCAGAGGAAGCCGCGCGGTGATCCGCTGCACGCTTAGCGGACCGGTCTCCCGCTCGAGTGTGGGAAGGGCGGCCAGAACGGCCCCCGCCAGTGTCTCTCCCAAACGGCGAGCCGTTTCAAAGTTGCGATAGGGCTCGATAATTCCTACCGCGCTTAAATCGCTCTTATGGCCAATGCTAAGGTCCCCCTCGGCTCCATTGAAGTACATGGCCTCGACCCCCTGGCCAAGCTGCTTACGCAGTGCTTCAAGAGTGAAGAACGGGAAGTCTTCTGAAATTTCAAGAGTATTCGGACCGAGCACTGTTGGGTGGCAAGCGAAGCTTACGGCCACTGCATACGGATTTCCGTTGGGCTCTTCGACGAGCAGAATTCCGGCCAGGGGATCGAATGGATGGCCATCCGCTGTTCGCCGATTTGTAGCTATTCCCTCACAGCGGGCGAAGCCTGTGCGCAAACGTCTCGGGGCGCGTTGAGCAAAGGCGTCCTGCGTCGCCTCGCAAATTTCTCCTGCCAGCCATTCAAGATATTGTTCATCCAACGCCTGGCCCTGATTGAAGAAATGATTCTGCGTCACAGGACCGCAGTGCGTGTGTGTGGCCGACAGCACAATGTTTCCTGCCGGAATTCCCGTAATACGCTCAATCTCTTTCCGCACCTTTGCGGAAAAATCTCTTGAGATCGTAATCACTTCAACGCTAACAATCGCAGCGCAGACGCCATTGTGCTCAAAAACCAGGGCGCTTGCATGCAGATTGTCATGAACTCCGGTGCTCACGCCTTTGCGGGCATCAAAGCCGGCCATCGGCGATCCCAATGAGGGCGTAATGACTCTGTGAGCCGCGCCAATCAGGAAACTCTCAGTCATTCTCATTTCCCTTCGAGGAGCTGGGGATAAGCGCTACAGCGTCAATCTCCACCTTGATGCCAAGCCCAAGAACCGCCTGCACCGTAGTCCGTGCTGGCCGCACCCCCTGGAAGAAGCTGCTGAATGCCTTGTCAAAACCTTTAAAATCCTCGATCTTCGACAGAAAACAGGTACACTTCGCCACATCGGCCTTTGTACAGCCTACTTGCCCAAACACGGCAGCCACATTTTCCAGCGTCAGCTTGGTCTCTTCTTCGATCGTGCCTGGAACCACTTTTCCTGTGGACAGATCCAATGGGCCCTGCCCGCTCACATAAAGCCATCGGTCCAGCACCACACCGTCTGCGTAGCCTCCGGTGTAGGCATTGCGATTGGGATGCTTGATCTCGCGCCTCGCCATTAAGTGGAATCCTCCCTCCGAATCTCAAATCTAAATCATGTCGGCACTTTTGGAGCAGGAACAGGGACTTCGCGTCCAGCAATCGGGATGGTTTATATACGCGAACCGCGGGATGTTGGATACTGATTGTATTGTGACTGCAAGACGCATTCCTCTTTTCGCTGTTATGCCGGATCGTGAACGCGGCCCGGTCGGTTTGGTCGGGCTTGGACTGATGGGCCGTGGCATTGCCACGTGCCTGATCGCACATGGGTATTCTGTGGTTGGTGTTGATCCTGGCGCCGGGCCGCGCAAGAAAGCTACAACCCACGTAGCCGGTGCGCTGCATGATCTTCGCGCACGCAAGCGCCTGAGCGCGGCCAGCCTGCGTGGATGGGAATCTCGCTTCCAGTTGGGCGCGTCTGTCGAAGCGCTCAAGAATTGTTGGCTGGTACTGGAGTGTATTCCAGAGGATCTCCAAAGCAAGCGAACTCTCTATAAGGCGCTGGAACAGGTTGTTTCCGCACGCACTATCATCGCCTCAAATACCTCCAGCCTGCCCATCACACTTTTGCAGCAGGGCCAGATACATCCGCGCCGCTTCGTGGGTATGCATTGGGGGGAACCGGCTCAGATTCTCCACTATCTCGAAATTATTCCCGGCAAACAAACGAGCCCCGCGGTCCTGCGCGCTGCCGAGCGTTTCGGCCTATCTTGCGGAAAGGAGCCCACCATACTCAAACAGGATATTCGCGGCTTTCTTTCCAATCGCCTGATGTACGCAATGATTCGCGAGGCCTGCCATCTGGTCGAATGTGGCATTGCCGATATCGAAACCGTGGATCGTTCTTTCCGCAACGATATCGGATGGTGGGCGACGCTCGCCGGACCCTTTCGCTGGATGGACCTTACCGGTATCCCGGCATATGCGGCCGTGATGGAAGGTCTTCTGCCGGAGCTCTCGAACAGTACAGATGTCCCCGACCTGATGCGGAAGATGACGAAATCCAACGCTCACGGCATCCAGAATCAGCGAGGTTTCTATAACTATACACGCAAAAGCGCACAGGAGTGGGAGCGCCGCTGGGTTGAATTTACCTACGACATCGAGCAGGTCGTCAAGAGGCACCAAGCTTGATGCCAGACTCCCTTGAAAAGCCCTCAGCATTGATTTCATGGAGCCTGCTGTTCGCGTGCAACCTGATGTGGGCACTGCAATTCACCTGCATCAAATTGGTTCAGGATCAGGTTGGCCCGCTAGCGACTGTCTGGATTCCCACCACCCTCTCCGTGTTCATGCTTCTGCCAATCGTCCGCGCTGAACGCCGGCATGCCCACGCAACTATGCGCCCACCTTTGAGGGGCTTCTCAAAGCTCGGTTTGCTTAAGACCTATCTCCTCCTTGTCTTTTTAGGCGTTGTCCCTGGTCAATTACTGATGACCTTCGGCACACGTCTTTCACTGGCCAGCAATTCTGCGATGATCAGTCTTGCACTTCCGGTCACAACGGCGTTGTTTGCGGTCCTGTTCTTGAAGGAACGCATGACCTCAACTCGCTGGATCAGCTTTGGCCTCGCACTAGGTGGCGTAGTGCTGGCATCAGGTGGCACCCTGCGTCAGGTACGATTGGATCGCAGTCAACTGCTCGGCAATTTGCTTGTGTTTATGGCTATATTAGGCAGCAGTTTTTATAACTCGTATGGCAAGAAGGCTCTCGAAGTTCACACCCCGATCGAGATGCTTTTCTGGACGTACTTGTTACTCTCTATTTGCATGGCGCCATTTGTCTTTGTGCTTGAGGCGGGTAGTCTGCTCCGTGTAACCCACTTTACCTGGCACACCTGTGCAGGGCTTGGCTCACTCACGATCTTTCACACTTTTCTCGCGATGGTTCTATTTCTCAAGGCTCTCAAGCATCTGGATGCCATTCAGGCAGCCCTCTCAAACTACTTGATAGCGCTATTCGGCATACCAATTGCGGCGCTATGGCTGGGTGAGCGACTGACTACGGCCGCGATTGCAGGAGGCATACTGATTCTCGGCAGTACTGTTCTTATGGCGTTCCTGGATCATGCTCGGGAAAACGCTGTAAGCCATTCCTGAAAACATACCGAATGCCGGTCGGCGGCTCTTCCGGGTTCTCATAGGTCGCATGGCTACAAATGCTCTGGGGATCGAAAACCGTCACGTCCGCGGCATATCCAGAACGTAATAGCCCTCTTCCCTCGAGCCCGAAGCGCTGTGCAGGATAGCCTGTTATCTTGTAGACTGCACTGCTTAGGGAAAGCCAGTTTGGGTCACGAACGCTGCGAGCCAGCAACTCTGGAAACGTTCCATACAAGCGCGGATGTGCCCGTCCGCGCACATAGAATCCGTCGCTGACTACAATGCAGAGTGGGTGAGAGATATTAGTGCGAAGATTCTCCTCACTTTGGTTGAATTCCAGCATATTTACGTCGCAGCGCTCTTCTATGAGAAGCTGAAATACCGCTTCCATCGGATCGACACCACGGTCTTTTCCAATCTTTTTTAGGCTTTCGCCCACGCAGTGTGCGTTCTTGCTTGAGCCAACTGCACTGACCAACAGTTCATCCCAGTCGTTTGCAATAGACTGCTGGGTCTCGCGCGCGATCTGTGCCCGCGTCGCCTTGTCGGCAAGCCTTTCCAGTAGGGCTTCCACACCGCCCGCAAGCGCCGTCTGCGGAAGCAACTGTGACATCACCGTGCTTCCCGAAATGTAGGGATAGCAGTCAAATGCTACGTCAATACCCTGATCCCGCGCCGTTTCAATTTTCTTCAGAGCCCTGTCATTCAGCTCACGATTGGCTTTACCTACCGCCTGCAGGTGTGAAATCTGTAAACGGCACCCGGACGCCTGGGCAAGATCAAGCTGTTCATCGATCGCTTCAAGCAGTTTGAAGCCATAATCGCGCATATGTGTGCAGTAGAGCTTGCCGTGGCGTGCAACGACCTTGCATAATTCAACAAGTTCCTCTCGCGGCGCGCTCGATCCGGGGGCATACATCAGTCCCGTTGAAAATCCTATTGCGCCGTCGGTAAAAGCCTGATCAAGCGCCGCAAGGATCGCGCGCATTTCAACTTGATCCAGCGGGCCTTGCGCGTGGCCAGCTACCGCGACGCGCAAGCTCCCATGGCCGACAAGCGACTCCACATGAACAGATAACTGATCTTGGTGGACAGCACTGAGATACTCTTTCGCAGAGTCCCATCCCCACTCAGTTCCTCCGCAAAGAATGCCGTTGGCAAAGCTGCGCAACTCCTCCGCATGTGCACCGAGAGGAAACGCCGAGAACCCGCAATTGCCAACGACCTCTGTGGTTACGCCTTGATGCAGTTTCTCTCTCTTTTGTGCAAGGATATGCAGATCTGAGTGGCTATGAACATCAATGAATCCTGGAGCAATCACGAGTCCAGTGCAATCCAGCACCGTTGCTTCCGCCGGTGGTTCAATCCGCCCACACGCAACGATCTTGCCTGCACGCAGCAGCACACTTCCCAAGAATGGCTTGCTGCCCGCCCCGTCGAGCACCTGCCCGTTGCTGAGGAATATATCACGTACCATCCCGACCCACCCTTGGCGCGACTCCATCTCAGGATACGCTTCATCACGAGAAAATGGCGGCGCTCTCCTTGGCAGATTCCCATCGGAGTATTTGGCGCCGCCACTTCTCTTTCCAAGTAACGTATTACGCTACATTCTTTCGCAACGTCTTCAGAGCTTTCGCAACCTCTTCCAAAGTGAAATCTATGTCCTTCTCGGTGTGCGCAGCCGAGATCGAGCATTGCTTGACCGCCAAAGGCAGAAAATACACGCCGCTTTCGATCAATAGTCTGCGGAAGCTAAGGTCAAAGCCAAAGTCATTGCCCGCAGACAGCTCGTGCCAGTTCCGTGGAACCTTCTCCATGAAGTAAAGACAGAAAGCGGACCCTTGCCGTGAAACGCAGCCTTGTATCCTTAGGTCCTTTAGGATGCTCTCCAACCCCGCTTGCATCCGCGCCCCAAGGAATTCAAGCCGGCCGTAAATCTCGCCATGATTCGCCGCAAGTTTATTAATGGTGGCAATCGCAGCTGCGACGGGAACCGGGTGGCCATTGTAAGTTCCCGCCAGCAACACCTGCTTTGCCGGATCGGAGGCCACAAAGAGATCCATGTATTCGCGTTTTCCTCCCAGTACGGCTAGGGGAAAACCATTCGCAATTGCTTTGCCATAGACAATTAGATCTGGACGTACCCCGGATAACGAGGCGTAGCCGCCCAGTGCATGACGAAAACCGGTCTTCACTTCGTCAAAAATCAGCAGAAAGCCGAACTTGTCGGCAAGCGCTCGCAGCCCGCCCAGATAGCCAGGATCCGGCTTCACTACGCCGATGTTCTGCAATATCGGCTCGAGGATCATTGCCGCGACAGGGTATCGCTCACACACCCACTCCACCGACGCGAGGTCGTTGAAATTTACCGCGTGCACAATGGACATATGCTCATTGGGAATGCCCGCGCTTATTGGCATGCGCTTGTATTCACCGGGGCTGACATAAGGTCCGATCTCCGACAACGGCGACATAAGGTTCATTGCAACGTCGTTATGCCACCCGTGGTATCCACCTTGAGGCTTAATGATGTGGATCTTCCCAGTCTGCGCCCGCGCTAGACGAATTGCCTGATACGTTGCCTCACTCCCAGTGTTCAGCATTTGAATGCAGTCAACCATGGGAACACTTGCGCAGATCAGTTCCGCCAGTTCGCCTTCAAGCACGTTGGGGCCGGATCCGAAAAGGCTCGCCCCTGAACTCAGCGTCGCTGAGACTGCCGCATTTACCTCGTCATCATTATGCCCAAGAACATATGGTCCGAACGCGGCGTGATAGTCAAGATACTTCTTGCCGTCCGCGTCCCAAAGCCATGCGCCCTTGGCCTTGGTAAAGGCAATCGATGGTTTAACCGCGCGGTTAGTGGAGACAATGCCTCCGGGAATATAGCGCAAATTGTGGCGAAGAATTTCTTCCGAGTGCCGATGCGAAGACATGATTCCTTTCAATGCCGGTCTAGTTCAAGGCCGCTTGCCGTGCCAGCAATGTAGGCTGACTGATTGTTGAAAGATTTCAGAATGTAGTTGTCAGACTGTGCATTTGCAATGCGCAGAAGGATACTTTCTTCCGCGCATTGCAAGTGCAACTTGACAAGGAACCAAATCAGAAGGTGAGTCGACCGCCTAATTGGACCTCGCGATTATCCTGATCCGTGCCAGTGATGATTCCAACAGACGAAGTATTGCTGATGTTCGCACTTGGATACCAGAACGACGTGTGATTGAACGCGTTAAAGGCATCCATACGGAGCGTCAGCTTATAATGTTCCCTCACGCTCCATAGCTTCTGCACGCTCAGATTCACGACATCCTGGTGCGGTCCAAGCAGGCTATTGCGTCTTGCGTTGCCGTAAGTAAATGGCGCTGGGCGAGTAAAGGCCGCGGGATTAAACCAGTGCTTTATCGACCCGCCACCCGCATAAGGATTCACGCCTGGCACAACATCTGGCCGTGTTGCGAGCCAGCCAGTGTACGACGATTGGGTGACAGCTGTGAAGGTTGGAGTGAAGGGCATTCCGCCGCGCAGTTGAGCCATTCCAGCAAGTGTCCAACCTGTAATCGCGCCGCCGAGCACACCGTGTCCGCGCAGAGGGATGTCCCAGCTTGCGTTCACAAAGGTATTCTGCTGGAACACGCCGTCCGCAAGGCCTCGATCTCCAGCTGGATTATAGGGGTTTTGCGGGCTGCTGCTGATGGGTACGTTGTTGAGAGACTTATCCCAGGTATAACTTGCCTGGAGGTACAGACCATGGCTGTAGCGCTTGGTAGCCTCGATCTGCAACTCGTTGGTCTCCGCGGCCCCTTTTGTCACCAGACCATAGATTGTTCCCCACGGCTGATAGGGACGGTTGGCCTGTACAGCGCCCTGCGTCTGCACAACTGGATAGTTCATCTGATAGAGATACCACGGAGCTTGCGTAGTCTTGTTCCCAACCCACGAAATCCGCAAACCAATTTCGTCAGGGAGCCGTTGCTCCAGCGTAAGGTTCCATTGCTGCACCCGGGCATTCTTCGGATTGTGGTCTACTGAGAAGATTGTCGGATTGGCGGTAACCTTCGGCGTTGTGAAGAATGGATTGGCCAAAGTCAGCGACGGTGTCGTAGTAGTAGCGGAGCTGAAGGTTTGAGATAGCGTGAACGGATAGTTCGACTGGGCGAGCTGGTTTATTCCGATGTACATCGGAATGAAGTTATAGAAGATTCCATAGCCGCCTCTCAGAACTGTCTTGCTGTCCCCCGTCAGGCGATAAGCAAACCCCAAGCGCGGGCCAAAATCCTTCATATCCGCAGTGATGACTTGCGATCCCCAGCCAACGGCCTCTGAGGTGGTATAGGGGTACTGGCCCAGGATCGTCTGATTCACGCCACTTCCCATTTTTCCACCGCTGGTGCGAATGACCAACTGGCCGGTCTGGTAATCGAAGTTTGTCATGTCTCCATGTCCTTCGTTGGGGACCGTCTGGAAGCTATAGCGAAGTCCGTAATTCAACGTGAGGCGAGGTATGACTTTCCAATCGTCCTGGACATAAAATCCATACTGCTCATACCGGAGGTTGACGGGAACAGTGGCTGCGGCACGGGTATCCGAGTAGACATCGCCTAACAGGAAGTCGGCAAATGAGTTGCCCGTGTAGGTGCCATCAAAATTGAACGTGCCCAAGACGCTTGAATTGGTCCCCGGCTTTGAATCCACAGCATTGAAGTTGAGACTCAGGCCAGCTTTCAGCGTGTGGTGGCCCAACTGCTTTGTCAGGTTATCGGTAATCTGCAGTGTGGTCTCTGGAGCATGCCCGGCGCCACCGTAGTCTCCCAAATTCTGGTAGGAGTAGTTTGCGTCGTTCATGTTAAGAGTTGGCAAGCCGCCAATCATGCCGGCCTGATAATAGAGACCTGAGAAGAGGGTCGCAGGATTATAGCCGGTGTTTTGGCCAACTCGGACGCTGCGGTGGCTGAAGTACCCGAACCTAGCTTCATTCACCAGGGTTTGAGAGAGGACAGCGACGTCGCGCACGAAGGCGGACTGCGTTATGTAACCTGCATCGCTCCAGTTGCCGTAAGTAGGCGGTGTTCCCCTGGCAACGAAATATGGGTTGCCATCGGAATAGCCACCACCGAGAGTGAGGGTATTGTTATGTTTCAGAATCTGATCAATCTTGAGTGAGATACGCTTTGTGTCATACTTTGCGGCAATGCTCGCGTTGAAGTTGTTTACAAGGCCTGTTAAACCTGCCGTCGGTTGCGGGTAGTAGGACAGCAGCGCTGTCGCACGCGAATCAATGGCCGCTCCACCGGATGTGATGACATTGCTTGTGGGAAATGGCAGTCCGGTGGCGGGGTTTGTGAGAACTATGGGTGTGGATAGGGCAAGCAGGGCTGTGAAATCGCCCGTCCGCATGGGATTTGTCGGTACCGTCGAAACGTCGTAAGAAGCCTGGCGCTCGAGGAATCCCTCATAGCTCCCGAAAAAGAATGTTTTGTCTTTCCGAATGGGTCCGCCGATTGTTCCACCGAACTCATTACGATTAAAGGTAGGCTTGGTGGAGCCCGGGCTGGTGAAGTAGGTGAAGGCCGAGAGTGCGCGGTTGCGGTTGAATTCAACGAGGCTGCCATGGAAACGGTTGGTTCCAGACTTAGTGACCATGGAGATCGCCGAGCCGCCTTCATACTCGGCATTGGCCATATTCGTCTGCACCTTCACCTCTTCGAGCGTGTCGAGCGAGGGCATGGTGGTGAGATTCGTAGAGTAGCTATATGCCGCAGAACCATTGCCAAGATCATTGAACGTGCCACCGTCTACCGTGTAATAGACGCCGCCCCATCTCAGGCTGCCGGCAAGATTGGGCGTCGAGGTCAGAGCTCCATCCGAAGTACTGCCTGACACGGTCGCGAGCAACTGGTCAACTGTTCTTCCATTGACCAGGAGGATGTCAACTGCGTGAGAATCGATCACGCTTGCAATAGGTGAGTTTTCGGTAGAGATAACCGAAGCTGTCGCATTTACGGCCACTGTTTCAGTCGCGCCACCCACTTCCAGATGGAAGTCGTTGCGCGCCACCTGATTTGTAAGTAGGACTGCGTTGTTGATAATCGATGTTTTGAATCCCGGCATCGAGACCGTAATTTGATATGTGTCCGGCTGGAGATTGGTGACGGTATAGCCACCGGTATCGTTGGTCACTGAGGAGATGGAAAAGTTTGTGCTGGCATCTCGAACCTCTACGTGAGCGCCTTTGAGAGCGGCCCCATTGGCGTCGTAGACTGTCCCAGTGAGTGTTCCCGAAACAGTCTGGGCCACAATTGGACAGGCTGCCATTAGCATCAGTACGAGGAGCATTCCGAATCTGGTGCGAAGTAGCATGGGTATCATCCTTGATCTGCTTATAAGTTGTTGGATGGCGGCGCGAGGTGCGTCAGTTAAAGCACGAACTCTGCACTCAGACCGTCACTACTTGCGAATGAAGTATGGAGCCTTTGCGTCCTTGCCGCACTCGCGCCTACTGGCCTTCTGTGATTATCACTTTGCTGCGGCGGATGATCGAATACAATGAATATCTTCAGCCTAAGCAGGAAATCGTCCTGGATGCTGGACAATTGCCAGACATGAGGGCCAATGGAGGGTGAGCGGGCGTGATTGTTCAAGAGAATTGAAGAGTTAATGCTGCACTGGTCATCCACGCACGATTTTACCAACAGCAGCCCAGCTACAAGATTTACAGGCCATCTCAACCACGGAGATCTCTTTGCCAACCCTAATCAGTAGATTTCTTGCAGGCACGTCCATGGCGATTGTGAGCTTCCTAGGATCATATTGTGCTTCCGCACAGACCTACTCTCTGCTGCCCGCACCTGCAAGTATCGTTTATGGCACAACACACCTCGACGCATGCTCGACATATGTTGCGCTTGATTCGCCGCTAGCATCACGCACTTCTGATCTTTTTGCGGCAGAGATGCTTACCCAGGCTCTTGCGCGAGCTTGCGGCCATCCATTTCGGGTCATGCTGGCAGGGACGGATATATTTGATCCCGCCGGCAATCCTCACATTCTTCTCACCGATGAAGCTCGTCCCCTTTCGCAGCCCGGCACACAGAGTGCTACAGGACTGAATTCCCCTGAGTCGTACCGGCTCTCGATCGCCGGCTCCGGAGTGGAGTTGCGCTCGACCGCCTCCGCCGGTCTTTTTTATGGTGTACAGACGTTGCTCCAACTGCTCGGACACCCCTCAACACGCACCACTGCAATCTTGCCAGCAGTCATGATTGAGGATGGACCCGCAATGGCATATCGAGGACTAATGCTCGACACCAGCCATGGACCAATGCCGACGATGGAAGCCATGCATCAACTGCTCGATATGTTAGCGAGTTGGAAGATCAATCAGTTCTATCTCTACGCCGAGACCAATCTTCCCTTGAACAACCCTGTCCCCCCAGACCAAGGAAATCGCTGGTCGCGCGAGGAGATTCGTGATCTTGTTGACTATGCAGCGAAGCGCCACATCGACGTTGTTCCTTGCGTAGAGTTTTATGGCCATTTGCACGACCTGCTGGCGACGGAGCACATGTCCTCGCTTGGCGCAATGCCGCACGGTGGAGAACTGAACCCTGCGAATCCCGAAGCCCAGTCTCTTGTGCAAAGCTGGATGCGTCAAATTGCTGAACTCTTCCCATGTCCCTGGATACATATTGGCTTTGACGAGCCGTTTGAACTCGATCACATGGACATCGCGTCACGTCGCGGCTTCCCCCCGGACACACTTTGGTCAAATCATTTACGCAGCACAGCAGAGGTTGCTCAATCGCTTGGCAAGCGGCCAATCTTCTGGGCGGATATTGACGAAGGTGCGTTCCTGTTCAACAAGTACCCTCGCCTTGCGGAGAGTCTTCCAAAGGGCGCGGTGGCTGCGCCATGGTTCTATGATGCCCGAACGGACTACTCTTCCCTTCTGGCGCCGTTTCACCAGAATAAGGTTCCTCTACTCGTCGCTCCCGCGGTCTCCGATTGGGATGATATTGTGCCAGACTATGACACTTCATTCATTAACATCAACGGAATGGCCCAGGCCGCTCGCGCCGCCGGTGCTCTGGGATTAATCAACACGTTGTGGTCTGACTCAGGCCTCCCGCTGCATCGCGCAGCCTTGCCTGGCGTTGCCTTTGGAGCGGCGGCGGCGTGGGAGTCCTCTCCGGTGAAGCAGTCGGGATTTTTCTTGCGCTACACTGAGTTGACGCTACCAGCCGCAGCAGTACAGCCCGCTGCGGTTGCTTACGAAAGCCTGGCTACAGCGGAGACCCTTCTTAAGCAGTCTCTTGGCGGAGAGCCCGCGTTCCGGGTCTTTGATGATCCATTTGAAGCCAGGTTTCTCGGTCGAGCCCGCCAGCACGCGGCGGATCTTCGCGCCGTGCGCATGCATGCCGAAGACGCCGAGCAGGCACTGCAAAAGTTGGCTCACGAGGGCATGAACGACGAATCACTTGCAACTCTTGCAACGCTTGCGCACATTGTGGACTACTCGGCCACGCGCGCTCTCTACGCCATCGAGATCGACGACAACTTCCAAAGGTTGCCAGACCACCCTTCCCCCGAAGATATACAGTTTCGGCTCGGTACTGAAACCGCGGGGCGCAATCACAGCAGGGTTCAAGACCTAATCGACCAATCCGGCATGTACATGGAAGAGTATCGCGCCTCGTGGCTCTCAGAATACCGTCCCTATAGGTTGAGTACTCCAATGGCGCGCTGGTCACGGGAACAGGCCTTCTGGATCGGGTTCCAAGAGCGCGTTTGGCGCGCAAAACATGCGTTTCAGCCTGGCGATGCAAAGCCGTCGCTTGAACACATTCTTGCTAATAAATATTAGGCTTGCGGACAAAAATTAGGCGGAGGCAGATGCGCCTAGAGTGAGCGCACATCCTGCCTCCGCAATTTCCTTTTGCTGATCGCCGGCTTGCCGGCCATCTATCTTCCGGCGTTCCTGAACGGCCCTTGTCTCAGCGCTTTCAGGTCGTCATCGCTGAAGGCTGCTCCATGAAAGAGCACGATGCCTTGCGACCCCATATCGCGCGCAAGGTCAATCTGCCGAAGCACAGTACCAATGTCGTTCTTGCCTCCGCTCCAGGCCAAAGCAATGCCGGCATGAACCGGGCATGCGGCGCCGATGTCGTCGAGCGTGATTTGCAACTGCTTGCGAAACGCGTCCATCTTCTCTTCGTACACCTGCGGCACGAACGAATCGATCCAGCCTGAAAGAGCCCAGCGGCCCCAGTCACGCCCCTGCACCCGGTCTTCACGCCAATCGTTGCCACCATTCATTGAATACACAATGCCGGGCGCCTTGCTCTGCAACTCTTCGCGCAATTCCCATGCGAAGGCGCTGTTACCAATCGTTTTCAGGTCCTGCGCCTGTTGCGATTGCAGGTGCTCGGCGAGCGGTAACCCATGAATCTCCTTGAACAAACGCACGCACAACTCGCACAAGCAGTAGTCTTTTGTTCCGTATCCTGGCTCTTCGATGTGCAAGCCGCGCACTTTCGGATATCGCTTGAGGGTGCGCATGAGTAGCTTGTGTTGCCATTGCCGTGCTTCCACGTGCTGCGGGCATACGACCCAGGCGCCATCGCCTTCATCTTTTCCGGTGCGCGCCCTGGCGCCACTCAGCGCGCGCCAGGCGGGATTACCACCGTATGCAGCGTCGAACTCCGGACTCGCAGGGCCGCGATAATCCGTGAAACTGTACCACAAGTCCACACCCATCCCCTGGACTGCGGCCTCGTCAATGATCGCGCCCAGTGCATCCCAGGTTGCTGATGGATGCCTGGCCTGTAGCCGCGGATCGTCAAGTGCTGCCAGATAACCGCTAACAGTCCACGGCAACAAAAGGTTGAATCCCGCATCGGCGTACCTGCGGACCATCGCGCGAACCTGTTCCCGTCCGGCCTTGCCATCCGATGTGGTGAAATACCGCTCCGGGTGAATCCAGACGCCACGATCTTCGGCGTGGGTTGCGCGTGAAAGTGCTGGCTTGGCGCATTGCACTCCTTGCGCTACAGCAGGCAACGCCATCTGCACCGCAGCTGCCGCGGGCAGCATTTGCAACAATGCTCTACGTGAAAAGGGCGTATTCATGTCAGAACTTTATCTCCTCTGCGGGGATTTGCGCCGTGTTTGCTGTAATTTGCGCCTTTGCGCGTTCAGCATATTGGACGCAAACATTACGACGGGATCTGCAGCAGCTTCAAAGTATCCCTATGCAAAATGCCTTCGATTGCCTCCTCGCGCACGCGCGGTAGATCGGAGTAGCCAATGACGTGGTTCACCTTGCGCAGTGCCGCAATGCTGGCGGCCGGCGTGGTGAAAGGATAGTCGGAGCCAAAAAGAAGTTTGTGCATAACTCCATATTCCTGTGCGAGCATCAGGGCGTTGTAGAACTGCCATGGACGGTAATAGAGCGCCGAAATGTCGGCGTACATATGCGGCTGCTTGCGAATCAGCACGATCGTATCTTCAACCCAGGGATGGCCCAGGTGAGCAATCACGATGCGCAGTTCCGGATATGCCATGGCCACATCTTCGAGCTGAATCGGCAAAGCGTACTTCAGTGGCGCACGACGCGGGAATGTTGTTCCTTGATGAAAGAGGATGGGAATGCTTCTCCGCTCGCAGAAGGCATACACCGGCTGCATCCGTTGATCCATCGGATGATAATTCTGGTAGATGGGAGCAAGCTTCAGCCCACAGAACTCCGGCATCGCAAAAACCCTCTCCAGTTCGTCCATATAGTCCGGCTCGTTCGGGTCGATGCAGGCAAAACCAAGCAGCTTCTCTCTGTTGGCCGCCACATAGCGGGCAATGCGATCATTGGGCACGACAAAACCGAGGTGCCGCGCGTGAAATCCAAAGACAATGGCCCGCTCGACAGGCGCCATCGCAGCCAAATGCGCATTCTCCGACACTTCGACGTCCGCCGGGCCACCGCGCGCGATGCTGGCCTCGGCAAGCATTTCCTCGCTCCAGTCCTCTTCGCGCCACAGATGCGTGTGACAATCAATCATTCTTTTCTCTCCTGGTTTCCATAGAGATCGTCGCCATTCGTTGCGCCGAGTTCAGATTCTGTTCATACGTTGCTGAGTCTAAATCCTGTTCATACTCAACATCTACCGCGGCGCCGCCATCGTCCCGCGGCTTGGACTTTTTGTGCTCTGTTGCACTGAGTATAATTTTTGGAATCCTTTTTTCGACGCTATGCTAAACAATAATGACTACGATCTTTCTGCGTGATGGATTGATTTTCGACGGCACGGGTGCTGCACCGTGCGTTGCAAGTATTCTCGTACGCGATGGCCGCATCGCCGAGTTCGGCGAGATGGAGCCGCCTCCCGGCGTGCCCGTTTTCAACGCCAGCGGACTCGCCGTCTCCCCCGGATTCATTGACCTCCATAGTCACTCCGACCTGAAAACGCTCGACTGCGACCAAGCGAAAGCGTTGCAGGGCGTCACCACGGAGGTGGTCGGCAACTGTGGCTTTTCAGCGTTTCCCACCGGCGGCCATGCAGGCATCGTTGGAAGCTACAACGAGGGAATATTGGGCGATTCGCGCGGCTTTGCCTCGGCGACTGAGTTTCTCGTGGCCAGCCGCCGCTTCAGCCGCATGGCGCACATCGAGACACTTGTGGGACATGGAACGCTGCGCACGGCGGCCATAGCGCAGGCCCCCGGAATCTCCGGACAGCGGTTGACAGAAATCCTGTGCGCCATGCTGGACGAAGCGCTTTCCGAGGGGGCGGCAGGCCTCTCTTCAGGCCTGATGTATGCTCCCGGCGCTACCGCGCCTCGCGAAGAACTTGAAGCCCTGTGCCTGGTTGTTGCCCGCCATGGAAAGCTCTATGGAACACACATGCGCAGCTACTCCTGGCAACTGATCGAGTCGCTGGACGAACAGTTGGACCTCGCGCGCCGAACTGGTTGCCGTTTGCAGATTTCACACCTGCAAGCCGTTGGCCGGGCGAATTGGCACAAGCAGCAACTCGCGCTTAACCGGATTGAAGCAGCGCGCGCCACGGGCATCGATGTCGGCTTTGATGCTTATCCTTATCTTGCCGGGTCTACTGTTCTGGGGCAACTCGTTCCCCAGGAGGCTTTCGAGGAGGGGTTCGGGACATTCGAACGACTGCTCTCATCCCCTTCGCAGCGCGCTAACCTGGAAGAATCTCTTCGCAGCCAGACGGCGCAGCGCTGGTGCGACATCCTCATTGCGGCTCATGCTCCCCTTCCAAACGGAGAGAACCTGGAAGGCGTCTCCATCGAGCAAATAGCAAGGCAGCGCTCAGTCGCCCCGGAAGCTGCCGTGCTGGACCTCTTGCTGGAGACACACGGCAAGATCAACATTATCGCTTTCAATCAATCCGAATCGAACCTTCGCGCGCTATTGACACACCCGCTCTGCTCTGTAATTACAGACGGCGTTTACGTGAAGGGCACGCCGCATCCACGACTATACGGCACATTTCCGTTTTTCCTCGGCAGTCTCTGCCGAGACCGCGGCTGGCTCAGTCTACAAGAAGCCATCCGCAAGATCACCTCGCTTCCCGCAAGCCGTCTGGGCCTTCTGGATCGCGGCAGGATTGCCAAAGGCCTCGTCGCGGATCTCACGGTTTTCGACCCAGAGCATATCACGGCCGCGGCAACGTATTCCGATCCGTGCCTTCCGCCCATGGGGATTCGCCTGGTGCTTCGAAAGGGGTTGCCCTTGACGCAATTGTCCAGCCCGCTGGACAATCGGTAATCAAGTGTTTCATGTTCATGCAATAATCCAATTTTCAGGGACCTTGGGACTTCTTATTCGGGGGATTCTACTATGAGTGCCCAAAAGACGCCATCGATTCCAGCCGTAGAAAGGGCTTTACGCATTCTGGAAGCCCTCGCTAGTTCTCGAAACGGCCATTCGGCATCGCAGCTTATGGAAATTTCGGGAGTGCCGAAAAGTTCTCTCCATTGTTTGCTTCTCACTTTGGAGCGCAATGGCTATCTTCTCCGCAGTCCGCAAACGGGCCGGTACTTGTTCGGCTTGAAGCTCCTTACGCTTGCGAACAGCTCTCTGCATAACTTTCACGTTCGCGAGGTAGCCGCACCTCACCTTGTCAAGTTGATGGAATCCACACACCTCACTGTTCATCTGGCTGCACCGGAAAACAGCCAGGCCGTGCTGATCGCCAAATTTGACCCGCCCGGTTCGAGCCACATGGCCACATGGTGCGGCAAGATTATGGGCATGCACTGTACCGCACTAGGAAAAGCGATTGGCGCTTTTCTCTCGGACGAACAGATTGAGCAGTTTTTCCGAACCCACGGCTTTCCGCGGAACAACGAAAACACGCATACGTCGCTACGGCGCGTGCGCGATGATTATTCTCAGATCCGTCAACGAATGTATTCCATCGACGATGAAGAGGAAGAGCTGGGGTATCGATGTCTAGGCGCTCCAATTCTGGGAACCGATGGATCAATCGGCGGTGCGATCAGCATTGCAGGCACCACCATGCAAATCAATGGGGACAACTTGCCACGGCTCGCCGACAAGCTTAAGACCTGCGCCGGCGCCATCTCTCTCGCCGGAGGCTATACGAGGAATGAACATGCATATTTCGGAGCTTGATACCCCAGCGTTGCTGCTGGATCTCGATATCATGGAGCACAACATCGCACAAATGGCTGCCTACTGCGCGAGTGCGCATGTAGCGCTTCGCCCGCACATCAAGACCCACAAGATTCCCGCAATTGCCCAGCGGCAGATAGCCGCCGGCGCCATTGGCATCGCGGCAGCCAAGCCATCTGAAGCCGCCATTATGGCAGACAGTGGCATTCGCGACATCATGATTGCTTACCCCATTGTCTCTGCGGCCAAGGCACAGGCGCTTGCCAGTCTGGTGGAAGAGGGGGTTGCCATATCGGTTTCCATCGACTCCCCTGAAGCCGCGAACTGCCTATCGGCTGCCGCAGCTCGCGTCCATCAATCATTTACGCTGCTCGTTGAAATCGACGTCGGCTTTGGCCGCTGCGGTGTTGCCACTGCGCAGGATGCCGTTGTACTGGCACGCGTGATCGACAGCCTGCCGAATGTTCGCTTTGGCGGACTCATGTATTACCCGGGCCACATGATGGTCAAAGGTCCGGAACAGGACCGCCTGCTGACCGAAGTGAACGCGAAGGTCGATGCTGCTTATGACGCACTGACTTCAGCGGGCTTTGAAGTTCAGGTGGTCAGTGGAGGTTCCAGCCCTACTGCGCTGCGTTCCACCGAATTCTCTCACCTCACCGAAATCCGGCCCGGCATGTACCCGCTCAACGACTGCAATCTCCTGAAAGCCGGCTTTGCACAGGTTGAGCAATGCGCGCTCACAGTACTCACTACAGTCGTCAGCACTGCCGTCAAAGGCCGCGCCATACTCGATGGCGGCTCCAAGACGTTTTCTTCGGATCGCTTGCTGACCGGCGATGGCCGCGGCTTCGGCCTCATACTAGGCGACCCGGATGCCGTTTTCTACACCATGTCGGAGGAACACGGCCATCTGGATATTACCGGCTCGTCGATTCCTTACAAGGTTGGAAAGAGATTGGCGATAATCCCTAATCACGTCTGCACCACAATCAATATGCATAACACTATCTATGCCGTGCGCAAAGGTGTGGTGGAGAATATCTGGCAGGTGGCCGCGCGCGGTTGCGTAAGTTAAGACAGTACGGCAACCGCCGCCCCCCTTGAGCTTAGTTATGTCAGCCACGTGCGATCGGATTCACTGAACTGGCACAGGGTGCAGGCTATGCTCTGAACCGAATCCGGGCTACCTTTGCGTCAAGAGGCAACCACAGTCGAGAAGGCAGGAGGGCCTCTCATGGAATGCATAGGTATTGCCGGCCTCGGTTTGCTGGGGCGCGGTATTTCAGCATCTCTGCTGGCGCATGGATATAGGGTCGCGGCCTACACGCCCAACCCAGATGAGTATCTTCTCGCGGAAGCTGAGATTCGCCTGGCCATTGGTGAACTTGCCGAGCATGCGCAGTATCCTTCAGCGCTCATAGACGAGTGGCCAGGCCGATTCATTCACGTTGCCGACCTGGAAGCTTTTGCCGATTGTTCCTTTGTGATCGAAAGCATCGTGGAATGCCTGGAGGCAAAGCGCGCCCTCTATCGACGCCTCGAATCGATCGTGTCTGCAGAGACGCCAATTGCTACCAACACTTCTTCCTTGCCCATCGGGGAATTGCAGGCGGAGTGCCTGCATCCAGAACGGTTAGTGGGCATGCACTGGGCAGAACCGGCGCATGCCACACGGTTCCTTGAAATCGTGCGCGGCGCGGCGACCGACGATCAGACGGTAGCAGCCGCCGAGAAACTTGCCCGCAGCGTGGGCAAAGAGCCTTGCGCAGTTTCCGCTGATCTGCCGGGCTTTATCGCCAATCGCCTTGCCTACGCGATGTATCGTGAAGCCTTCCATCTTCTGCAATCTGGCGTGGCAAATGCCGAAACCATCGATCGCTCGTTTCGCAACTCCGTCGGTCTCTGGGCCGCCGTCTGCGGTCCTCTGCGCTGGATCGATCTAACAGGCGGACCTTCGCTCTATTGCCACGCCATGGACAATGTTCTTCCGGGACTTTGCAAAGAAGAGTCTTCTCAAAAGTTTATTCATGGCGTAGTACGCGAGAATGCGCGCGGTGTGATCGATGGTGAAGGGTTTTACACCTACGCGCCAGGTGACGTGGCAGAGTGGGAGCAGCGATTTCGCGAACACGTCTGGCTCATCAAATCCGCGCAGGATCGAGAATTTCCAATCGCTACGGAAAAATAGCTGGCAGGCGTTTCTTGCGCCTATCTCACCTTTTCAACAATGGAGTCACTGGCATGTCCTCGGTTCATCTCGCGCTATCGGACGATATTGTTGTCGTCGGTTACTTCGCGCTGGTGCTTTTTATAGGGATTTATACACGGCGGGCGCAAAAAGACGCCGGCGACTATTTTGCCGGCGGCCATCAGGTCTCCTGGCCTTTGGCCGGTATTTCGCATTACATGTCAGGCTTCAGCGCCTTTACTTTTATCGTTTACTCCCAGATCGCCTACCAATACGGGCTGGTAGCCATTCTTCTCTTTTGGATGAGCGTACCAGCCTGCATTGTTGGCGGCCGATTCTTTGCGAGTCGCTGGCGCCGGGCTCGAATCATAACTCCCGTTGAGTTTCTTGAGCAGCGCTGCGGGTTCGCCGTGCGTCAGCTCTTTGCGTGGTCGTCTATTCCTGCCAAGATATTCGAAGATTCGCTGAAACTTTTTACCACGGCGCTGTTCCTTTCCGTTTCGGCAGGCCTCAATATGACTACGTCAATTGTTGTCTGCGGCGCCATTATGGTTATCTACACCATGCTGGGCGGCCTGCTAGCCCTCGTAGTTACGAACTATATCCTGTTCCTGATGAAGGTGCTTGCCATACTGCTCCTGCTGCCAGTGGCAATCATCCACCTGGGAGGAGTCCACGCGTCCTTCCATTCCATTCCGCCTGCCCTGCTGCATTGGACCAATGGACCCTATGGCTGGACCTATGTGGTCGGATATGGCGTCCTGGTGATGATCAGTTATAACGGCAGTTGGGCCTTCGCGCAAAAGTTCTATTCCGTGCCCGACGAGAAATCGGCGCGCAAGGTAGGTTACCTTTCGGCGGTCCTCAACTTTGTCGGTACGCCAATTCTGCTGCTTCCAGCGGTCATTGGTCATGGGCTCCTGCCGGACATGGTTGCCCAGCATCGCGGCAATGATGTTTATATCGAGCTTGTTTTTCGCCTGCTGCCGGCAGGCATGTTCGGTGTGATCGTTGCAGCGCTTTTTTCTGCCACGATGGCTACCGTCAGTGCCGACCTGAATGTCATTGCCAGTGTCCTTACCAAAGACTTCTGGCAGCGTGTCTTGCGTCCGGGAGCATCTGACCGGGAACAGGTATACGCCGGGCGTCTGATCACCGGAATTCTTGGAGTGATCATCGTGTTGCTGAGTCTTTGGATTGCGGGCAGCCATAGCGAGTCACTGTTCCAGTTGATGGTTACAGCCTTCGGTGTTCTGCTTGCCCCTACAATGATTCCGCTGCTCGCGCTGTTGTGCTGGCGCAAGCTTCACTCCACAGGCGCATATGCTGGCTTTGCGGCCGGTCTCATATCAGGCGTCGGCACCCTGCTTGTACGCTACGCTCTGCAACGTTCCGCCAACGACCCAACTGGCGAGATGGATTATCGGATTGAAGGAATATCGATTTTTGTTAGCGTATTCGTCACTTTTGCGGCCATGTGGGTCACCACCATGTTTTGCAAGCCTAGCGAGAATGAGGTAGATCGCACGAAGGCCTTCTTCTTGTTGCTCGATACGCCGATAGGGGACGAGGCTGTATCCTCATCGGCGTACGTCGGCACGCATGGCTCGCCGAACCGATTGATTGCAGGCTCGACGATAGCGGTAGGAGGGTTGCTTACGATTGCGGGACTGCTGGCTCCGGGACTCTTTGGGCGCCGTCTTGACCTGATCATTGGGACAGGATTGACGATCTATGGCCTCTTCAGGCTCTGGCAATCGTTCAGGGAGGACCGCGCGGTCAAATTGCTGGCTTCGAAGTTATTGAAAGAGCAAAACGAGAGATGTTCCTGAACCGGATGAAGCAGGCGACGCCGCAGACAGTGTTATCAGCGCTAGGCGAGACTCATGAACTGAAAGTGACCAACGGCCGCAAGTCTGTTGGCCAAAGTTCCTCGTTAGACCTGTTAATACCTTCCTTATCAAGAGCCGCGCTCAAGCACGCATAAGACGAATGCCACGGCACGACTGCCAATTCCATAGGTACTACCTATAGATTCTCTTGCCACTCTCCATGCGCGACCGGCCCACTGTTATGAATAAAGCCTATAGACCGTCCAGATGGCTGGCGCAAATAACTCCCGCGGTACAAATCATGACTTGTGCGACGGTTTTATAAGGTATTCTGGCAGTATCATGGTTGATTTTCTACCCGCCGATCTCCCCGCCGATTCCATTGATCCGATCCGGCTTACTTGCGCATTGTGCGAGATAGAATCAACCACCTACCATGAGGGCGCGGTGGGCAATTTCCTGGCAGATTTTCTCACCCGGCGCGGATGGGAAGTGGAAAAGACACCTGTTCCCCAGCCGTCCGAGAGTTCCATCGCAGATGAGCGCTGGAATGTTTATGCGGGCGTAGCCGACCAGACGCCGGATCTCGTGTTTTCCACCCACATGGACACCGTGCCACCCTATATACCTTTCAGTGAAGATACGGAGTTCCTCTACGGTCGCGGCGTCTGCGATGCCAAGGGCATTCTGGCCGCCCAGATTGCGGCCGCCGAGGCGCTGCGAGCTACAGGGTTTCGGATTGGGTTGCTATTTGTATCCGGAGAGGAGCGCGACTCGGCCGGCGCCAAGACAGCTAACCCAACCCCCAAAGGCAGCCGTTTCCTTATCAACGGTGAGCCCACAGACAATCGCCTCGCGCTGGCCTCCAAAGGCTCTCTGCGAGCGGTCTTCAAATCTACCGGCCAGATGGCCCACTCAGCTTATCCGGAACTCGGCGACAGCGCTGTTCACAAGTTGATCCAGGTGCTCGGAAAGCTGCTCACCCTTCAGCTGCCCGTCAGTGAAGACGCAGGTTCCAGCACGCTCAATATCGGTCAGATCCAGGGCGGTCACGCTCCCAACGTCATCGCCGACCAAGCCGAGGCCCAAGTGCTGGTCCGCCTAGTGGGCGACTCAGCACCCGTCCGCGCCGCGCTCGAAAAGGCCGCCGCAGGCCTTGCCGAAGTGGATTTCACCTTGGAAATTCCTTTCGTCCGCCTGCGCGCCGTCGAGGGCCTGCCTACCATGATCGCCAAGTTCACCACCGACATTCCGAAGCTCTCGAACTGGGGCGAGCCACTGTTGTTGGGGCCTGGGTCGATTCACGCAGCCCACACGTCCGCTGAGAAGTTGGCAAAAAAGGAATTGCTCGATGCCGTCGATTTATATGTTCAGGTGGCCAGGCAGTTGTTGGGGTAAAGCATTGTCACAGTTGCTGTGAAGCGAGGCAGAGATATTCAAGTAACGTTTTCCCCCGCGGTAGAAGTCGCGCAATAGGGAAAACGCGAGATCCGTGAGGTTCTTCGGTAACAATGCGCGGCGCTCCGTTTGATAAGGCCGCACCTGCCCGAATTCAGCAACTGGCCGCAGTTTACTTGATGGAGGATGATCCGGCAGGCACTGAGAACCTCCATGGACCGCAAGGTCAAGAAAATAATTAAGTTATAGATGTTACAGGGGAGTGAACCAATATTTCGCGTTGCAAGCCGAAGTCGATATAGCAAATTGAAATGAGAAACTTCATCCCTTTTGGCTATCGACTTCAGCTTAACGCGTCAACCCACAACTTTCACTTTATGGCGTTTCATTGCCCATCCGGGCCCTTCAAACAGGCCGAGAACTAACTCTCTGAGTGGTACAGATTTTCCGGACCCTTCACCGATCCGAAAACTAACATTCAGAATGGTCCATTAATACCGGGGCTGATCATCAAAGTGAGCCGAGCAGAAATAGAGAACTCATGAAAGAAGACTATTATGAAGGAGATTGCCCCGCTTTATAATTGGATTTTCAGTAGTGTCCGGCTAAAATCGGGTTGATCGTTGTAACCGACACATATTGCAC
>CAYQSI010000013.1:0-68878 GCA_964420185.1 uncultured Occallatibacter sp.
GCGTTGATTCTGAGCCAGGATCAAACTCTCGTTTGAAACCTGATTGCTTCCCCTAGACCGACGGAGGCCGACTAGGTTCAGCTGCATCGCACGCTCGAAAACGCGCGATGCCTATTTAGTGAGAATGATCAAGCCAAACCTGATCTTTTCTCACGACTGGCATGTTCAACCTAATTGTCAAAGATCCTTTAGGGCACTCCGCCTAAGCGGTTCCCTTTTGGATCGAGGCCCGGCTGTTACACCAGGTTGTCCTCGAACTTGTTGCGCTCGGCCAGCGCCGCGTTTGACCGCGTCTGCCAGCGTTTTTTGCGCGAACCTTTTAAACATATCGAACTTTCACTCCACTGTCAAGCTCGATCTTTTCTCTCACCGGAGGCCGTTCCAACTCACTGTTGGCGGGTGTTCCTCGCATGCAAGTCTCGATCAGCCTGGCCGGGATGAGTCCCATTCAAAAGCGTCGCGCAGCGCAAAATATCAAAGAGCGACCAGCAATCCGCGCCTGAGCCGGTAGGGCTCACAGGAGATAAACTCCTGGGTCTAACAATGGCTTGTTCTCTGAGGGTTTCCCTACAGGGGTGCAGGGGCTATTGCCTCACCTGACCCAACGAACCAGCATCATCTTTGGCTTCCCACTTCCCTCAACGGGGCAGGCCAATCGGCCACCGGGAGGCTCTACTGCTTGTTTGCAACTTCCCAAGAGTAGCACACACCACCCTTGTTTGCAAGCGACACACAGGCAAAGCCTTTGTCACTCGGTTGCAACTTTCAGAGAATAGCAACCCCTGGGTTGGATTGCAAGTCCACAGCCTGTGGGAAACTGCCACTTCTGTGGGAAACTCGGCCATCAAGGCCGCGCAATCACGCCTAAGTCTGTGAGTCCATTGACGAAAAACTGCATGGCCAGTGCCACCAGAAGCAGGCCCATCACGCGCACCAGAACACGAATTCCGGTCTCGCCCATGACCTTGCGCACCCGATCCGCCCCGGAGAGCACCCAATAAGAGATCAGAGCGGTCAGCGCGATCGAGCCCAGAATCGCCCCCATCTCCCAGTGCCAAAGCTTTGGCACCTGGCCCACCAGCACCATCACCGACGAAATCGCGCCGGGCCCGGAAAGCATGGGAATCCCCAAGGGCACAATTCCGGCGTCTTCCTTATGCGAGGCCTCCTCGGTGTCGCCAGAGGCCTCCTGGGTCGCCGAGCGCTTGGCTTCGAGCATGTCCAGGCCGATCAGCAACAGAATCAGTCCCCCGGCGATCTCGAAGGCCGGCAGCGTGATGCCCAGGAGCCGGAAGATCAACTGGCCGCCCACAGCAAAGCTGGTCAGCACGATGAAGCAGGTGAGGGCGGCTTCGCGCGCCATCCGCTTGCGCCGCGCCGGGGTGGCGTTCTCTGTAATTGCAAGAAACGACCCAATCGCGGCAAACGGATCGACCAGAAAAAAGATCGAACTGAGCGCCAGCACAGAGAAGCGCACCAGCGGCTCCCGTGTGAACTCGTGCAACGCCATTTCGGCTGGATTGGTCCAGATCATCCTATGAGGCTAGACCAAATCATCCCTTCTAGCCAGACCATTTTTTCGTCTCGCGTCCGAGGCGCCTTGAAGGGTACGGAGTCAGCCAGGGGTTTCAACCCCGGCAGAGTTGCGCAGATTCACGGTGTGTGTGTTTCCGTGCAGGGTGGTCGCGTAAGTATTTGAAACTACATTAGTTAATGACAGCCCCGCAGTTTCACGGGCAAAAAACGCAATTTTCCCTTTCGGAGTGCATCTCCAAGGTCCTAAATTCCGGATCCGGGGCGCCCAGGGGGGGGTAGGGAGATGTTGCGCATGACTTCTCTCCGGCAGACAGGGGTTTCGCTTCCTTGCTTCATCTCTACCAGTGTGCGCCAACGGAGGGTTATTCTCGGCAAGCACGCCGGCCTTCGCCGATTCTTTCAGGCCTTCATCCGGCAGGAACTTCACGCAATGAAACCCAGTAGTAGCGCCGCCAACAGAACGTGCAGCGAACCGGGCGCAGCGCAAAGAGGCCAAGAAGGCTATCGAGCGGACGCAATTCGGCTGGCTTAAATTGGACAGAGTTGCAGCGCGGACATTTGCGCCGTATCCATAGCACCCGCGGCACCCAATCGGGCCAGCTCCAGTTCGTATTGCCCATTCCGCTCGTTCCTTTCGGCGATGCCATCGTGCACGCTAAAGAGCATCTGCTTCCTCTGGGCTCGAATTCGCTTCCAGCCAGGAGAGCAGAGAACGGACGCTGCCCGTGGCCAAAGCCACACAGGAATCGGCCGCCCCGTAATACAGATTGATGGTGTCTCCATCCGCGCCGATAGTTTGTCCGCACGGAAATACAACATCGTTTACGTCTCCGCCACGCTCATACGGGGTTTCCGGACCGAAAACCCAGGAATTTCCCCTTTGCAGGCAGATCTCAGGACGTTCCAGATCGAAGAGCGCAAGGCCCAGGCGATAGATGCTCCCCGATGCCGTCTGCCGGACTCCGTGATAGATCGTCAGCCACCCTTTTTCGGTTTCAATCGGCGGAGAGCACAGGCCAATCTTGTTCGCATCCCACCATCCTCCACGCCGAGACGCGAGGATGATTTTATGGCTACCCCAATGCCGCAAATCCGGAGAATACGATATCCACATATGAGCGCCCAGCGTCGTCGTGGGCCGATGGATCAGAGCCCAGCGCCCGCCGAATCTACGCGGCAACAGCGCTGCATCCTTGTCTTCCGGCGTCATGATTACGCCAAATCGCTCAAAGTTTCGGAAGTCCTTCGTCAGTGCCAGTGAAACTCCGGGACCGCCGCGCGCATAGGAGGTAAATGCCACGGCATATTGATCGAGTTCCGGCACATAGGTAATGCGCGGATCTTCTATGCCCCAGATTTCCTCTGGATACTCCCGCGGGTTTGCCGGAAGCGTGGGTTGCGGATCAATCCGCCAGCCATCGATTCCATTCGCAGAACGCGCGGCGCAAAGATGCGAAAGACCGCGCCGGTCTTCCACGCGGCAGAGGAGCAGGGTGTCTCCATCTGGCAACCGCGCAGCGCCCGCGTTGAGGACACTGTTGATCGGGTAGGGCCAGTTCTCCTGGCTGAGGATCGGGTTGCCGGAATAGCGGGTGAACAGGGGAAGCCCTGTTTGCGTCTCCACATGCGATTTATCCGCGGTGGTTGACTCCGCCGATGCAACTGGAGGAATGATCGGGTCCAAGTATAGACACTCATTTCCTGGTACAGTTAGGAATCTCTGAACAAGTTACCGGGGGTTAAACAGGCTGCGGAAAAAGGCCTGGGTTTGATCCGAACTCCCGAAAAACATCCCTCAGGGGCTAAAGCCCTAGTTGATTTTGCTGCCTTGGCGGCACGACTAAAGTCGTGCCCTGATACAAAACCCTTTTCGAAACACATTACACGAATTTTTCCACAACCTGCAAAGCACGTCCCTTCAAAACATCAACTTATTCCGAGATTTCCTGTTTTGTGTTTGCTACCTTCGCCCCTTGCATTTCGAGGAGGGCCGTCAGGAACGAGAGCGTTGATTCAGCGCCCTGGTTCTCATTGGCGCGGTCGAGATGAAGCCCGTCCCGGCACCCACCTGTCGAAGCGTCATAGAGTGGAACCTGCAAATCATTCTTACCGAAAAACCAGCCGAAGACGCGCTGCGCCTCCTCAAGCCAACTGCTCTCGCGTGTAAGCCGGTACGCCTCCAGGCAAGCAGAGATCGTGGCGCACGCCTCGACCGGCTGTTGATCGAAGCGCGCTTTCTCGCCACCCTCTGTGAAGAATCCACTGGAACCAATCGGGACAAAGATATTCTCATCTCCCCGGTGCTGTTCTGCAACAAGCCAGCGGAGAGACTCGATCCCCACTTCGATCATCCTCTTGTTGCCGCTTCGGCATCCAGCAAGGATCAGCGCCTGCGGCAGCCTGGCATTCGAATAGGAAAGACTCTTCTCGAACCACTGCCAGGTCTCGGAATGAGCCCGCTCGTAAATATCCAGAAGCCGGTTTGCGAGCACATTGCGCAGGTTCTGGATGGCCCGGTCTCCGGGGAACCAGTCAAGATAAGCTTGCATTCCAAGAATGCTGAATGCCCACGCTCGAGGGCTTGTAAACGTGAGCACGGCAGGGACCGATGCTTCAAAGAGCCTTCCACTGGCTCCTCTCAACCCCGCATCCTGCGAGTGGCCAAGAACCTTCCCCAAGGCCCACAGAGCGCGGCCGTGGCTATCTTCCGACCCGGCGTTCTCCAGCCATCGACGGTCATAGCCGAGAAAGTTTCTGAACCTTCCGGTATCCCTATTGAAAGCAAGCCACAAGAAGGCAAGATAGCGATGGGAAAGCTTGGAATATTCTTGCCTGTCTGCCTGCGGCGTGCACTCATCCAGAAGAGTCGACACGATGAGCGCGCGTGCATTGTCATCGGTCGTATAGCCCTCCCGGGAATCGGGCACTGAAAAAATTGCATGCTGCAACATGCCCGTGTCGTCGGTCATCCTCAGTAGGTGGGCAATGTTCAGCTCAGGCAGGGTATCGGCAACATTTACGGCGACACACTTCAGCAACTCGGCTCGCGGGTGCAGCGTGCGATCGATCCGCGCGCGCTGGAAACTTGCCATATACGCCCGCGCCGTTCTGGGCCACGTCGTTGCCCGCGAGTAGAGATACGCCCGCTTGCGCATGGAGTGACGCTTCGCATCGTTTTCAAGTAATTCGATCACAGCATCCGCAATGGCGCCGGGATTCTCGAACGGCACAATCACGCCTCTCCCCTCCGCTAGCAACTCTTTCGCGTGCCAGTAGGGCGTGGAGATGATTGGTTTTCCCGCGCCGAACGCAATGGCCAGCGTACCAGAAACGACCTGCGCCTCTTGCCGGTAAGGGGTGATGTAAATATCGGCTGCTCCCACGTGCTCGATCAACTCCTCATTACTCACAAAGCGATTATTGAAGATTACTTGAGAAGAAACGCCGAGCTGCGCCGCGAGCGCCAGCAGCTCATTGCGGTAGCGTTCGCCCTCGCGCCGCCGGATATGCGGATGGGTCACTCCAGTGACGACATACACCACGTTCGGATGTTTTGCCAGAATCGCCGGCAGCGCTTTGATGACGTTCTCAATGCCCTTGTTCGGAGATAACAAGCCGAAGGTAAGCAGCACGAACTTACCTTCAGTGCCGAACTGGTCTTTGAAATAGTTGGGATCCATAAATGGGAGATCGGGCACGCCGTGCGGAATAACATCGATCTTTCCGCCAGGAACCCGATACACCTCACGGAGGAAGTGGGCCGCTTGCTCACTCATGACGACGAAACGATCGGAAAGCCGCGCGATCTCTTCCAACACGGCACGCTGGTCGGGATCTGGATCACGCAGAACAGTGTGAAGCGTGGTGACAACCGGCATTCTCAGTTTGCTCAGCAGCGTCAGGATGTGACTGCCCGCGACCCCGCCGTAGATGCCATATTCATGTTGCAGGCAAACAAGATCGTTGCCCTTGAAGTTGAGGAATTCAGCGGCCCGCTCATAGGAAGCCAGATCCTCTTGCTCGATTTCAAGATGCACCCGCTCAGGGTACTCATAGCTTGAGTCCGGATCGTTGACAGGAATGGCAAAGAATCGCTCACTTCCGTATTCGGTTGCAAGTGCCGTACATAGGTCTGTAGTAAAAGTGGCGATGCCGCACTGGCGCGGCAGATAGTTACCAACAAATGCAATGCGCGTAGGCAAAGGCAGGTTGCTGGCTTTCAAAGTAATCGATGGGGAAGTTCCTGGCAGAGGGCTCTCGACAGGTATTTCAGCATGGAGCGTATCTGGTGAAGACATATTGTTCTCCTTTTATTTGCATCGGCGCCGCGCACAAACTCTCCGCACAATCTCTTTTTTAGTGCATGGCGTACGGTTCAGCGCTAGTCTGCCGAAACAGTTGGCTTGCCGCGCAGAAACTGTCTGCTTAGGTTTCTCGTCTGCCGGGGGATGTTTACTTCCTGGATGGACCTAATGTAGATACGCGCCTGAGCGGCCGGCAATTGGCTCTTTACGTCCTGTTTCTTAATGACGCTCATGGCGGCTCCATTCGTTCGGTTGCGTACTTGAACCGTGCTCGTCTGGCGCGAAGCCTGTAACACAGGAGGCGAGGAAGAGGAACCTGCTACTTATTCAATATATACCCGCGTGGCCAAGCCTGGCTGCGCGCCGCCGGGGTAACCTCCATGCGGCTCAACAATATATAAGCGGCGCAAGGATAAGCTACTCAATGGCTAATATGCGCCGCCATGCTGTATTGATGGCACAACTAAAGTCGTCCCCTGACAGGATCAGGGCCGTAATCGAGTTTTTCTGCACCTGTGAAGCCGCGCCCTTTCAAAGCAACAAACTACAATGAATCCTTGCTCCCTGAAGCCCAACGCGAGTCACTCGACGTGGTGCTGGTGTCGCCGCGCAACCCCCTTAATATAGGTGCGGCGGCGCGGGCAATGGCCAACTTCGGCTTTCGCCGGCTGGCGGTGGTTGCGCCCTTTGCGCCCAACTGGCGGGAGGCCCGGTCGGCGGTGGGCGCGCCGGAAGTGCTTCTAAACGCAGCGGAATCAGCGACTCTGGCTGAGGCTGTGGCCGGGGCAACGCTGGTGGTGGGCACCGGAACCCTGACCTATCGCAAGCCTGAGCAACCGGTGGTTGCTCTTCCCCTTTTGGCCCCTTTGGTCAGCCAGGAGCTGGCGCGAGGCGGTCGCATTGCCATGGTCTTCGGCCCTGAAAAACATGGGCTTACACGCGAAGACCTGTCATTTTGTCATGTGTTGGTCGAAATCCCAACCGACCCCGGCCAACCCTCAATGAACCTGGGCCAGGCCGTCGCCGTCTGCCTATACGAGCTGGCTTCACGGGTGTTCGCTGCCGAAACGACTCCGCTGGAGCCTGCGCCGGGCCATGCCACGCCCTCCGGCCGACTGGAGCTGCTGGCCGGGTTGGTCGAAGAGACGATGCAGGGAGCCGGTTACTCGCCACGCACGATGCAGGCGGCCAATCGCCACGACCTGCGGCTGCTGCTGCGGCGGCTCGCCCTCTCAGAACACGACACGCGGCGCATTCTTGGCCTTTTCCGGCGCATTCTCTGGCAGCTGAAGCGAACCCCGGCCCGTGACGGCGAATCCGATTGAGGGCGCTGGCGAGTATCTGTTCGCCTGCGGGAAGCCCGTTTCCGTGCTGCTGAACCTGGCGGTTCCGTTCCGCATCTTCTCCATGCGCACCACCGTCCCCCAGCCCGCCTGAACCGGCCGGCAAGCCGCCCGACCCCAACTGCCCGACCCCTATTCCGTGCAACATTCCTGAGTCGGGCGATTTTTTCGCGGGTCGCCGAGAATCCTGGCCTGAGCGGTGGGGGGGAAACTATTGCCCAGGAGAGTTGCAATATTTTGCGCTTAATTCACGGATTAACAATTAAGTGCTTTGTTTTAATATGTATGGGAAAGTGCAAAAAGTTGCGCACATGGGCCCACTGGGATTATTATAGACAGCTAAGAAGCATAGGTAACTGTGGAGGCTATTTGTTGGCGGGGAAGGCCTGACACAGATCGAAATCCGTCAATCCGCCCAAGCAAGATAAGGGGCTCAATCAATGAAATACTCCATATTCTTCAGGACCGCGGCTATCGCAGCCCTGGCTACCTCAGCCGTTTTCGTAACTCAGTCGGCCTCAGCAAGCACGCTTTCCGCGCTCAAAGTGACTGATCCCCACTCGGGGCTCCTTACCTTGGATTCGATTGTTGGGACAATCACCATCGATAACGTCATCATCAAGAATCCAAACACGGAAGCAGTCACATTTACCAACCTCTCCGCCAAGACCACGCCTGACGGAACCAATACGACAGAATTGGCAACAGCTTCATTAATCCCCGATACAAACCCTACTGACGGGTTTTCGACCTGCGGTACAACGCTGGCTGCGGGCGCCAGTTGCGAGATGGACCTGGTGCTGCAAGTCACCAAGAACACGGGTGCATTGAACGCTACTGGGGGCAACGCGACTACAATCACCGCCGATGCCTACGACAGCATTAATCACGCTGCTCTGACCAACGAAACCACTTCCTCCTTCGATACAGAGGTCCATAACGATGGAACTGTTCCTGCTGTACCCGAACCCCGCAGCCTGATCCTTCTCGGCACCGGGCTTCTTGGCTTGGCCGGGGTCATGCGGCGGAAATTCATCCGGAGCTAGACCCACAACCACTCTGAATTCTATTGCTTGGATCCGTGAGCTTTCTTCCGCTCATGGATCCAAGACCTTCCGCTCCAAAGACCCCCCAAAAAACTGAAATTGTGCACGAACATCTCTAAGCCAAGCTGTTCCTTTCGCTGCGCGAGGAGAATCCTGTCCGGAGCATGTAGGCAAAATTTTTCCTATAAAGTTGCAAATATTTGCACATTTACAGGGCAACCTCTGGACAAGTTATTTGTTTTCAATTCTATAGAATGGCATCCGGATTGCAGGTAGAGAGACACCACTGAAGTTTCAACAAGTGGCGCGGCTCTCAGCAAGCGGCGGGAGTGTGCGTCGGTTCCAAACTCACCGGTCCGCTGTCTTGGAGGATCAAACAATGAAGAGAACTTTGCTTTTCCGGGCCCTGGCAATCACATCATTAGCAGCAACCGCAATTCTGTTCACAACTCAATCGGCATCAGCATCCACGATCAGCGTGACGGCCCCCAGTGGCTTTACCTCGCCCCTGACGGTCAATTCGGATACCGGGTCGATTACCATTGACGGCTTTCTCGTCACCAACACCACCACCACTACACCAAAAACAGGCAAAAATCCAAATTCGTACTCAGTCAATATCACCGACATTGAGGCCACTATCGGAGATCACTCGGATAACCCCCTCGATATGGTCACATCAGTTACGGTTTCCGGCGGAACTTGCGCCGTTGGCACAAACCTGGCGGAAGGGGCAAGTTGCACTATCGACCTGACCCTGGACTTTGTTGGCGGAGCTCCCTACAAGGGACATGAAAACCCCTTTGGAAGCAACAACATCAAACTCGCCGTCGACGGGACCAACCCACAAGGAACATCGGGCAATACGGCGGACGACACCCTGACCTTCAAGACAACGGTCGATTACACTCCCGAACCCAGCAGCCTGATCCTTTTAGGTTCAGGAATGCTCGGGCTGGCTGGGGTTCTGCGGCGGAAATTCATCCGGAGCTAGACCCACAACCACGCTGAACTCTTTCGATTGGATCCGTGAGCTTTCTTCTGCGCACGGATCCAAGACCTTCCGCTCCGAAAGATTCCAACAAAAACTGAGATTGTGCAGGAGCATCCGAGCCCGAGGATTTCCGCGGGATCAAGATGGATTGAACCGCTCCAGGCCGTTCTGGGTGTATGAAGTATCCCACACCAGCGTAGGACGCTCCCGCGTGTCCTACGCTGGCGCGAAGGCTGCCCGTGGCCGTCTTGCGACTGTATGACATTGGTCTGACATGCGGCCGGCTCGTAAGGCAAAGTCAACTGCCTGTCGCGATTCGCCTTGCGCGGCTTCTTACGCTTCCAGTACCCACAATCGACGCGGAATCGTATGACGCCCCAGCCTACGACTCCGGCGAAGGCTGCCACAACTCGACCCGGTAGCCCTCCGGGTCCCAGATCCAGGCAAAGCGTCCGTAGGGGTGGTCTTCGCGGTGGGGATCGATGCGGACCCCGGCGGCGGCCAATTGGGAGAGCAACTGGTCCAGATCGTGTACGCGGAAGTTCACCATAAATTGCTGTCCGCCGTCGCCGAAGTAGGTTGTGTCTTGCGGAAAATGAGCAAAAACTGTCATTCCGGCGGACTCCGGGCCCTCAAAAACCAGCGAGCCCGACTCTCCCGGTTTGATGCCCAGATGGGTGGCATACCAAGCAGAGAGAACCTGGGGGTCTCGCGCTTTCAAAAAAACGCCGCCTACTCCAACTGCTTTGGCCATTGCTACTCCTCCTGGTGAATGATCTCGTCGAGCTTGGGTTTGTGCTTGGCGGCGCGGCCGGTGCGCGGCTCAGTATCGATCACGCGCACGGGCCGGGGCTGGCCAATGCGCTCACGGGCGTTGGCCTTGACCGCCTTGGTTGCCGAAAATATCCCTGGCTTGCGTTTCGTCATGGCAAGTACGAGTATGGAGGAAGTTAAGCCGGAGTGGAAGAGCCGCAGTTTCTGGCGGCTGGTTTTAGCCGGAATGGAGAGCTGGAGAACCATGGAAGAGCGGGAATTTTTCAAGGAAACGACCGAACAGCGCACACACACGCTGACCTGTCCCAAGTGCGGGCAAGCGGGCGAGTACAAGGTCACTTGGATCGTCCGGCGCAAACGGGCGCAGTTGCCCCGGGGCGCTGACGAGCGCGACCGCGCCAAGTTCGCCAAGGCGCAGTCTTACATGGTAAGACGCGATGAAAAGTTGTCTTGCGCCAACATTCGCTGCCGCAAAGCCTTCGAGATCAGCACGCTTCAGTCGGTGGCCTTCCTCGCCGACTGAGCGAGGCCCGGAGTGAGCTTGCCTTCCCGCCCTCGCGACAAGAAGGCAAAACGCAGGTTCCTTTCTACTCCGCTCAAAATCGCAGCCGGGATGGAACAACCGACCGGCGCATCGCATCCACCGTGTCCACTCTCCCAACGCCCGCGTCCCAAGCACACGGCTTTTCGTCTTACAATTCGTCTTACGACGTTGAATCGCCACAACCCCTTCCCCAGTTCCGCACACCCGGAGGCAGGCGTGCACAACCTGTGTTTATCGAGGAGGAACCATGCACACTTCCGCCCTATTCGCCCCCAGGCGGCCGGTTGCGCTGTTGGGCCTAATCGCCTTGCTGTGGACCGTGCCCGCTCTTGGCGCACAGGAACTCAAACCCATCCAGTTGCCCAAGCCGCAGATGAGCGCTGGAATGCCCCTGATGCAAGCCCTGGCCCAGCGCAAGACCACGCGCGCCTTCGCAGACAAGCCGCTGCCGCCGCAAATCCTCTCCAACCTCTTATGGGCGGCCTTTGGCGTCAACCGGCCACGTGAGGTGAAGCCGGGACTGGGCCGCACCGCGCCCTCGGCCATGAACAAGCAGGAAGTCGAACTGGACGTCGTTCTGGCTCAGGGTGTCTACGTTTATGAGGCCGAGGCGAACGTTCTGCGTCCGGTTGTGGCTGGCGACATGCGCGCCAAGATGGGAGCACCTCCCGCGGGGAAGGCAGCCGTCACCCTGGTCTACGTGGCTGGCGCCAAGCTGGACTATGCACAAGTGGACGTGGGGTTCATCGGCCAGAACGTGTACCTGTATGCGGCCTCCGAGGGGCTGAACGCATGGTTCTATGCCCTCCACGGGCAGCAGGATGCAGCGGCCATCGCCACGACCCTGAAACTGCCCGCCGAAAAGCATCCGCTCTACGCTCAGTCGGTCGGTTATCCGCCTCAATAGAGGGGCGATCCGGGGATCTCCGAGCAAGTTTCTTGTGAAGCTGGCGGTCCCTCAGAGGATAAACAGGCTGCGATTTGTTCGGCGGCTCCTTTGATGAGCCGTCGAGCTCTGCCGCTGGAACGGCACCCGCAACCTGTGATTGAATCGAGAGTATGAGCGGCGTGGCCGGGAGGCCATCAAGAAATCGCGCGGCCCACTCGAAGACTGGAGAAACGAAAAATGGCAAATTCCCTGCTTCCCCCCGCAGAGCGGCACCTGACCCCCGACCAAGTGGAGGCGCTGGATAAACGGCGCGACCTGGGCCACACCTTGCTGGTCATCGCCGGCCAATTTGCGGCCATCGCCGCCATCCTGCTGTTGTGGGTGGGCCAGGACCTGAGCTACTCGCCGGGCTGGGCGCATCCGATCGCTTACTACTTCGCCGTTGCGCTGATCATTATCGTTGTTTGCGCTGTCGCCGGCGTTCTGCTGCGCCGGGGCGCACCGCGACTGGACTAACCCCTGCTGGCTGTTGTGTTGTTCAGGGCAAGGAGTCGCGCCATCGCATCGGCGGCTGACGTTCTATCTTGAATATGTGGGCGCACTCGCGACCGCAGTGTGCAAGAATTGCGAGAAGACTTCCAAGCTGGGCTCCCGAATGACTAAAAAGGCGGAAAGCCGCATCCCGCTCGACGACCTTCTCGCCTTCCATGAGGTGACGCGCTCGCTGACCTCGAGCTTCGACCTGGATACGATTCTGCGCACCATCATGGAGCACATGGAGCGGTTCATTGAGGCGGAGCAGTGGACGCTGCTGATGCTGGATGAAGCGCGCCAGGAACTCTACTATGCGATTGCCGCGGGAAGAGAAGAAGCGTCGCTGCGCAACCTGCGCGTGAAGGTGGGCGAGGGCGTGGCCGGCTGGGTGGTCCAACACGGCGAGACGCTGCTGGTTCCCGAGGCCCAGGACGATCCGCGGGTCAAGGAGGAGCACGGCGCCCAGCCGCGTACCGTGCGCTCGGTCATCGCCCTTCCCTTGCGCGGACGCAAAGGAACGCACGGCGCCATCGAGATTTTCAATCCGCGCGCCGACCAGCTCAACGACTACACCATCGCTTTTCTGCACATCCTGGCCGACCATGCGGCCATCGCAATCGAGAATGCGCGCGACGTGACTCGTATCCAGCAGTTGACCATCACGGACGACTGTACCGGCCTTTACAACGTGCGCCATCTCTACGAAGTACTGAGCCGGGAGCTGGAGCGATGCGGACGGCGGGAGCTGCCGGTGAGCCTGGCGTTCCTCGATCTGGACCACTTCAAGATGGTCAACGACGTACACGGCCACCTGGTGGGCAGCGAACTGCTGGCCCGCACCGGACAGCGGCTTCAAGAGTTGAGCCGCAAGCACGACTGGTGTTTCCGCTACGGCGGCGACGAGTTCGTAATCCTGATGCCCGAAACGGGCGCCGCAGCCGCGATGACGCAAGCCATCGCGTTGAACCGTGCGCTGATGGAGACCGAATTCCAGATGAAGAACGGACAGAAACTGCGCGTGACTGCCAGCGTGGGCGTGGCAACTGCTCCCTCCGACGGCGCCACTGTTCACACCATCATCGGCATCGCCGACACGCGGATGTACGCGGTGAAGGCCAATGGGCGCGGGGCGGTAAGGGGAGCGTAGAGACGCACCTCTTGAACCTGTTTGCGTCTCGATCGTCGAAGAGAGCTTTACATGTCTCAAAAACGAAGCCGAAAACGCCATTCCTATTCGTCTTTTTCCGGCGGCTTTTCGGTGATCTGATCTCCGGCGAGGCGTTCAAGCTGGTTGCGCCAGTCGAGGGATTCCACGAAGCTCTTGGACTCGCGCCAGCCAGCTTCGACGATGACGTGCAGCTCCAGATAAACGCGGGTGCCGAGCAGGGACTCGATCTTGAGGCGGGCGCTGGTACCGATCTCCTTCAACTTCGAGCCGCCTTTGCCAATCAGAATTGCCTTTTGGCCGTCGCGCTCACAATAAATCGCGGCGGCGATGCGGGTGAGCGGCAGGCGGGCCGGGGCCTGGCCTTTCTTGCGCGGCGGAGCCGGAGGCTCAGCCTCCTCGAAGCGCTCGATGACAACAGCGGAGGCGTAGGGGACCTCTTCGCCGGTCTCGGCGAGGATGCTCTCACGAATCAGCTCCGCGACCATGAAACGCTGCGGCTGGTCAGTGTACTGGTCCTTGGGGTAGTAGCGTTCGCCCACAGGCAGCGCCTCGACGATCTTGCGGGTCAACAGATCAAGGCCGTCGCGCTTGCGGGCGCTAATGGGGATGACCTGGGCGAAACCGAACTGCCGGGTGAGCGTGTCGATGAGCGGCAGAAGATGATCCTTGGCGACGAGATCGATCTTGGTGAGCAAGAGAAAGACCGGACAGTCGAGCTTGCGGATGAGGCCAAAGAGAAATTCATCTTCGCTGGCCCAATTGGTGCGCTCGTGCCTGGGGGATGCCGCGGCTGGAGAATTATCTGAAGAGCGTACCTCAGGGGCTAAAGCCCCGGCTGATTTCTTCTGCTGGATGTCAGGGCTAAAGCCCTGACCTACCGAAACCGTTCCTGTCGTGTGATCGGGCTCGTCTGCGGGCACTGCGGCGGCTTCGAGTTGAACGCGTCGCGTGGCGTCCATGAGGACCAGCACCAGGTCGCGGGTCTCCAGGGCTTCGTAGACTTCCTGCAGCATGCGGCGGTCGAGGTGCGAGCCGGGCTTGTGGACACCGGGCGTATCGACAAAGACAATCTGCGCCGCCGGATGCACACCCTTGCGCGCCGGAACCTCGACCACTCCGGCGATGCGGTTGCGGGTGGTTTGCGGCTTGGCCGAGACGATGGCTACCTTTTCGCCGGTGAGGGCGTTGAGCAGCGTGCTTTTGCCGGCGTTCGGCCGGCCCAGAATAGCGACAAATCCTGATTTCAAAGGGGAATGCTCCTGACTGAGTTTACGGCATTTTCCGCTGGGCGTGGTTCGTGATTCTCTACCCTTGCCACGAAAGCAAAGACGCGAAGGGCACCCCGCTCCTGATGAGCAAAGCCGGGGCGATTCATGGATTTGTGAACAAAAGCAGCAAGTTAGCCCCGCTGCGCGGGGTTAGCGAGTTAGCAAGTTGGCGGATTTGTGTGGCTTATTCTGACGGCGTTGGGTTGGCCACGGCTGGCGGGAAGACGCGGAGGCGCTCGACGCGGCGGTCGGTGGAGGCGACGATCTCAACGCGCATGCCGACAGATTCCAGCAGAACGACCTCGCCGGGGAGCGGAATGCGGCCCTCAATTTCGCAGACCAGGCCGCCGAGCGTCGTGGCTTCGTAAGCCTCGTCCAGATCGCCCAAGCCAGCCTGCTCGCCGAAGAGATCCGGCAACTGATCGACGGGAAAATTGCCGGGCACCAGCCAGACGCCGCCCGGCTCGCGCTGCGGTCCTTCGATGGGCGCGTCCGCCTCGTGCTCGTCGCGGATGTCGCCGACAATCTGCTCGAGCAAGTCCTCGATGGTGACCAAGCCGGAGACGCCGCCGTACTCGTCGATAACGATGCGCATGTGCTGCTTTTCGCGCTGCATTTCGCGCAGCAACTCGTAGCCGCGCTTGGTTTCAGGGACGAAAGCTGCAGGGCGCTGGATGCTGGCCACAGTGCGGGTGCGGGCTTCCTCGTCGGTGATTTGCAGCAGGTCGTGGGCGAAGGCGATGCCGGTGACGTTGTCAATGGAACCGGAGTAGACCGGCACGCGCGAGAAGTTGTGCACGCGCAGCAGCTCGAGGAACTCTTCCAGGGTGAGGCTCTCAGGCACGGCAAAGACTTCAGGGCGCGGGGTCATCACCTCACGCACCAGCTTATCGCCGAATTCGACGGCGGAGCGGACCAGGTCGCGATCGCTCTCTTCGAGGATGCCTTCCTCCTGGCCAGCTTCGAGCAGCGCCTCAACATCGTCGGCGGTCTCTTCCTTGGGTGTAGCCTGCTTCTCGCCCAGCGAGGCTACGGAGAAGAAGAAGCGGACAAAGACGGTGATGGGCGTCATGAGCCAGAGCAGCAAACGGATGGGCCAGACAAGCCGCGCCGCCCAACGGCCACGGGTGCGGTTGAAGAGCAGCGAAGGCAAAATCTGGTTGCAAAAGACCACCACCAGCACCAGGGCAAGAACAGCCTGAGCGACCTCACCGGGGGTGGGCCGGGCCAGGTGCAGGTCGTGATCGAAGAGAAACGCGCCGAACTCCAGCGCAATGAGGCCCAGAGCGAGCTGCTGCAAAACCGCGGCACAGAGGTCCGCGTGCTCGCGGCTCAGGCCCAGTTGCGGCTCGACCAACTCTTCCCAGGCGTCGAGGTTCTCCTCGATTTCGCCGGTAAGAATCTTGCCGAACTCAGCGTAGACGCGGCTGATGTACGAGGCCAGCGTCTCGATCAAGGCCAGAAAGAGGATGAGGAGAATGAAAAGGAAGGTCATGGCCGGGAACTCCGGCTACGGATTGGGGTTTGTGGTTTCTCAGGTCTCAAAAGCGAGGGCTGGGGCACCCGTTCGCTCGTTGAGGTCTGAGGTTTCCCACCCTTTCGCAAAGAACGCGAAAGGATGGGGCACCCAGCATTGGTAGAACTATTGACAGATGGTCTCGAAGTGGCGCGCTCGATGAGGCCTTGCGGCAGAGCAAGCCGGGCGCGAAGCTGGCGTTCGCGGCGAGCCATCTTGCCCTGATCGGCCTCGTGATCATAGCCGGCCAAGTGGAGCAAGCCGTGCAGAATAAGCACTTTGATCTCCGTAGAGAGCGAATGACCCTGCTCGATGGCCTGACGAAGCGCAGTGGGCACGCTGACCGCAAGGTCGCCGGCGTATCCTTCCGCGCCCAAACCCTCCGCAGGAAACGAGAGGACGTCGGTGGCCTTGTTCTTGCCGCGGAACTGGCGGTTCAACTTGCGAATGGCTGTATCGGTGGTAAGGAGAACGGTGACTTCGCCCTTCAGACGAACGGCGGCCTGCGCCTCGGTGAGAAAGCGGCTCAGGGTGCGGACGGAGGGAATTTTCCTGGCTTTGTCAGGGCCGGACGCAGCCGTCTTCTTCGCCGCAGTTTCATTCGGCGCAGAGTCGGGTTCCAGGTCTGGGTCGAGAAGGATCATCTTGCTCGGAGGCGTTGTACGCGGCTGCCGGTAACTCTCATTCTACGCGGGTTCGTGGAATTTCATCGTCCTTTGGTCTTGATCGGCCGGCAAAGCTGGATGAGCGGGCCACCTGCCGGAAGGCTTCGGGCCGGCCCTACGGGACGGCGAGGCGGATGGTGGGACGCTGACCCAGGGTTTCACCCTGGGCTATTTTCCCTGCCTCCCTCCGGGAGCCACCTGCGGTGCGGAGGGCACGCTTCGCGCTTGGGGTTCATGGTCTCCCACCCTAGCCGCAAAAACAAAGACGCGGCGAGGGTGGGGCACCCAGATTCAATCTTGCACTAAGCTACTGCGGTTTGGCCGGATGCAGCGGCTGCCCCTGAGGCCTGTCTTCGCGCGCTGGAACCTCGATGGGCTCGCCTAGGGCCAGTGGAAGTTCCTGCTGCTGCGAATGAGACTCGTAAGCCCGCACGATGCGCTGCACCAAGGCGTGGCGCACCACGTCGCAGTCCTCGAAGTGGCAGAACTGGATGCCTTCGACCCCGTCGAGAATGTTGATGGCGTCGAGCAGGCCGGACTTGCGCGGGTTGGGCAGGTCGATCTGGGTGATATCGCCGGTGATGACCGCCTTGGAGTTGTTGCCCATGCGGGTGAGGAACATCTTCATCTGCTCGATGGTGGTGTTCTGGGCCTCGTCCATGATGATGAAGGCGTCGTTGAGCGTACGCCCGCGCATGAAAGCCAGCGGCGCAACCTCGATAACGTTCTTCTCAAACATTTTGTCGACCTTCTCAGGATCGAGCAGATCGTAGAGGGCGTCATAAAGCGGGCGCAAATAGGGATCTACCTTTTCCTGGAGCGTGCCGGGCAAGAAGCCGAGCCGCTCACCAGCCTCGACCGCTGGGCGCACCAGCACGATGCGGCTAACCTTCTTGGCGTTCAGGGCGGCGACGGCCATGGCGACGGCAAGGTAGGTCTTGCCGGTTCCGGCGGGGCCGACGCCGAAGACCATGTCGTTCTGCTCGATGGCCTCGACGTACTTGCGCTGATTTGTGGAGCGCGGCTGGACGGTGCGCTTGACGCCGGCGGAGCGCTGCTTGCCGGAGTCGGAGAGCGAACGCAGCGTGGTGGCAGGGTCGGCCACCACCAGGCGCAACATTCCGTTCAGTTCCCCGTTGTGCGGGTTGACACCCTGCCGACGCATCGCCTCAAAGTCCGCGAAGATGCCCTGGACGCGGGCGACACCCGCTTCCGGTCCCTCCACATGCACGGCATCGGAACGAAGATCGATGCGCACACCGAGCGAGTCTTCCATGAGCCTGAGGTTTTCATCGCGAGTCCCAAACAGGGGCTCAAGATTGGGCGTGATCTCCAGAGCGGTCTTCAAAGGTTTCGATAGCCTCCAGTGCGGCGTATTGAGGTTGAATTGAGCCGGGTTGGGTTGGTAGACAGGGCGGAGAGGACGCAAAACCAGCCTATAACGCAACCGATGGGCTGCGCAAAAGCGGCTGATTGGGAGGCAAATCGCGGGGCGCTGCACAAGACTGAGCCGTAGCTCTGGGCCGAGGAACGTAACCGCGGGTTGGCGTAGGCGACCAAATCCGGTATCTGCGCTAGAGATTAGCGCCGCTGGAACGGGGAGTCAATCCGGGCACTATGAATTTTTGATGGCAAGCGTGCCTTCGCAGGTACGGGGGGCGGGGCGCTTCCGGCTGCCTCGGCACCGGCCAGCGCGAGGTCCGCGGGACAAGCACACGCTTTACCGAAGAGGAGCGCAACGGTACAATCTTAAAAGGGAATGCCGAAGTAGCTCAGTTGGTAGAGCAGCTGATTCGTAATCAGCAGGTCGTCGGTTCGAGTCCGACTTTCGGCTCCATCTTCAAGTTCAATAACCACAATAATTTACAGACGTGAATGGCCTCTCAGGAATGAGAGGCCATTCGCGTCTGGTGCATGTTGTTTCAGACAATACGCTCGGAGGCTGAGCCCGAAACATCTGGTGATAGACGAGCGTTCCGGGCGCTTCCGGTGATGGACGTGCCCTTGGGCGTAACCGGAACACTTGCCGCGCGCGGTCCAGCCAACACTGCCCAGGATGCGCCCTCACTGAAATCTACGTTCCGGCTGGCGCGAACGCGAAGCACGTCATAGCGCAATGCCGTAACCTAAAGTGCGACTCCGTCCCCGAATATCCCGATGCCGTTCGGCATAGGATGCGTAGATGGGACATCTTCCACGGCTATCAGTTTTACCAAGTCACGGCCGCTGCACCTACTCCGGTAAGGGGAATGGTGTAACTATGCTTCACGGCCTCTGAAGTGATCGATTTGTCGCTGTGCAGCACAAAAAACTGGAACTGCACCGTGGCTCCCGCGGGCACCGAGACTGTTTGTAGTGCGATGCCTGTGGCTGGAATCGTGACCGGCCCGATGGCCCCATTCCATGTGGTCGCCCAGTCGCCCAGCTCCGCCACGTTTCCTGTGAGCATGATGACATCTGTGCTGGCCAGCGTCGGAGTACTGCTGACGCTGAAGTTGACTGGAATTAACGTCGATGTGTTCACTGTAAACGGCGCGGCGCTGGAGGTTGCTGTCCCTTGAGTCACGGTCACCGCGGCGGTGCCCGCGGCGAGCGTCGGTACTATTGCCGTAATTTGTCCATTACTCCAGTTAGTCACGGTTGCGGGCAAAGTTGTAGATCCACTGGCAAAGCTCACCGCTCCCGCCGTCGCTCCAAAGCCTGTACCGCTGATAGTCACCGCTGTTCCCGGATTGGCGACGCGCGGAGTTACACTGCCGATCGAGGGTTGCGCGCTGCCGGCCGAGACCCAGATGGAGACGCTGCGATGTGGCAGCGTGAAGTTAGTTACCGGGTTATTGCCCCCCACCGTGCCAGTGACCGCGAGCCCGATTCCGCCCATGGTCTGAGCCAGATAGTCCGCATAACTCCCCGGCGCCAGATCCGTATAGAGACCGGAGATGGCTTGGTCGGTGGATGGATTCTTGTTGATGGCCACCAGAACGACATTCGTGCCTAGTTGGCGCTCGTAAATGTACACGTCCTTGTTAATCCAGCGCTGGGTCATGGTTCCGTAGGCCACGGCCGGATTGGCCGCGCGCAGAGCGGCAAGATACTGAATCAGCAGCACTGCGTCAGTCGATCCGAAGCTGGTCATGCCGTTGCGGTTATACGGGACTCCTCCGCTATTTGTGTCGTTGAAGAGATACTGTTCGTCGCCGTAATAAAGTACCGGCACTCCGCGGCAGGTGAGTAGAAAGCTGATGGCCTGCTTGACCGCCATTTGGTCAGCACCCTGCGACATGATGCGCGGATTGTCGTGGTTGTCGAAGAAGGTAACCAGATCGTTGGGCTGAGTAAAGGCCTGCGCGGGGGTGCTCGACGAGCCTGTGTCCTCCAGCGTCAACTCATTGTCGATATCGTAAAAGCTGCCGTTGGCGCCAAAAACATCAGCCAGTTGCCAGTAGAGCGTGTAATCCAGCAGATTCATCCCGCTGTTGTTGGAAAACTTTACCGAATCCGGATATAACGCATCACCGGAGCCTTCATTCCATTCGCCAAAGATGAAGGGCTGTCCCGGCATTCTGGCCGGGCTTGAGGAGCCGCTCCAATTAGCAATGGTGTTTTCCAGGCTGTATTCCCAACCCCAGTTCACTTCCAGGACGGCATCGAATCGGAAGCCATCAACGCCGTGAGCCAGAAACTGCTCAACGGCGCTCTTGAGATATGAATCTACCCAGGGATTCGTCTGGTCCAGATCCGCCAAGCCTTCGAGCATATAGTACTGCGCCTGATAGCGGTCGTCGAAATTCGAAATATTCGGGTTGTGATGATAGTAGGGAGTTGTTCCCGTATCAGTGGAGTAGGTAGTAACCAGCGTCCCGTTGTTATAGAGCGATCCATTTTCGCCGGCGTTGATGGGATTGGAGTCGTTGGCGGGAAAATCGACATAGACCCTGATGCCATCGGCGTGGGCTGCCGTCACCAGGGCGTCGAAGGCCGTCCAACTGTTGGTGTCGTCTCCGAAGTGTTCATCGATTTGCATCCAGTCGCGAGGCCAGTAGCCGTGGTAGCCGGTTTCGCCGTTGCTTGCCCCGGCATTGACGCGAATGTTACTCATTGGCGGCGAGATCCAGATGCCGCCCACGCCCATCGACTTGAGATAGCTGAGCTTCTGCTGAATCCCCGCCAGGTCGCCGCCCCAATAGAGGTTCCAGTCGGCGTTCGCCGGGTTTGTGAAGCCGTTCGGGTCATAAAGGTTAGGACTCTCGGAAGGATTGTCGTTCGTCGTATCGCCGTCAAAGAAGCGGTCGGTCACGATTTGGTAGATGAATCCCTGGTGGATGTCTGTAATCGAGGCAATCGTCGGAGCCGCGGGTAGGTTGATGGTGTAAGTGGCCGAGGCCACGCTGCTGTTCGTATAGCCACTGGCTACGGCCAGCGCCTCGATGGTTGTTGTGGTAGCTACGGGGATCGGCGCCGAATACGCCGCTGAAGAGGTCGTCGGTGCTGCACCGTTGGTTGTGTAATAGATGGTTGCCCCGCTGGTGGAGTCGGTGATCGCCACGCTCTGCAATGTGGTGTATGGGCCCGCGCTCACTGAAAATGTCGGCGTTGCTGCCTGCGGCGTCGTAACCGGCGGAGTGCTGTTTCCACCGCCTCCACCTCCGCAACCTGCCAGTTGCACCGCAACCGCCAGCATCAGCAGCACGCTACTGAATCGAATCAACCTCCGCCATGCACTCATCATCGGAATCCCTTCGATGGAGATACTCTTCGATTGACCGCAGATCGGCCCTCGCTCAACTCCCCACGCATCCATTTTGTTTCAGAAATCTCCTCAGGACTTCGCCAACCGGCTTAAAGGATCGGCGGTTCAATGCACATCGAAGACCGTTAGCGACGCAGCCGGCTCTTCAATATGCAGCTTCCCGCCGCTGACCACAGGAGGATTTCCCGTGGCCGGTTCCGTGGCTTGAAACTTTGCACATCCGGCCAGCGCCGTCTCTTCCATCGGCAGATCGATAACCTTGCTCCGTTCAGCCTTGTTTACCACGATCAGCAACCTGCCGCTGGAGTGATCCGGCGCGCACCCGCCCTCGTCCGGCGAGCGAACAAATGCAAAGACATCCTGGTCGGCGAATAGGTTCTGCTCGATCCCTGTTTGCAGTGCCGGATAAGTTGCACGCAACTTCAGCAGACCGGAGGTCCAGGAAAAGATCTCCTCTTCCGTAGCGGTGCGGCCTGCCTTTGTAAAGGCGCTGCGCGCGTCCCCTTGAAAGCCGCCGGGGAAGTCGTGACGGTTCTCTGGATCTTCGCCGCCAGTCATCCCGATCTCATCTCCGGAATAAAGCTGTGGCATGCCGCGCAGCGTAACCGCCAGGCCCACCGCCAGCTTGAGCTTCGCCGCGGAGCCGCCGGCTTCGGTCATGAAGCGCGTCGTATCGTGGTTGCCGATGAACGGAACCAGCCGCTCGGGATGCGGGTAGAGCGAGTCTTGGCGAAGCACTCTGGCTAAATCCGTCATGGGTTTGCCATGGGTCAGAACATCGCGCAGAGCGAAGTACACCGGGAAGTCAAAGGGGGTGTCGAGTCCGGTGTCGATGCCGCGATGCGCTACTCCTCCGGCAAAGAACGAGGTGACCTCGGGGTCGCCGTTGAAGACCTCGCCCACGGCGGTCAGATGCGGATATGCATTGTGAAGCGCGGCATGAAAGTCGTGCCAGAAGGCGCGATCGACGTAGGGAAAGGTATCCAGGCGGATGCCGTCGAGATTCGCCGTCTCCACCCACCACAACGCGTTCTGAATCAGGTAGCGCGAGACAAGCGGATTCTCCTGGTTCAGGTCGGGCATGGCATCGGTAAACCAGCCATTGGTGATGGCATCCCAAGCCTGGCGGGGCGCGTGCGGGTCTACCAGCTCATAAAAGTCGCCCTGTATTAAGCGATGATTCTCAAGCGTGCCGTGAAACCACTTGGGCGCGGGCGGATCGAGTATCCACGGATGCTCCACGCCGATATGATTGGGAACCAGGTCGATCACCAGCTTCATCCCTCTGGCGTGCAGCATATCCGAGAGACGCCGGTAATCCGCAAGCGTGCCGAAGTGTTTGTCCACCGCGTAGAGATCGGTGGCAGCGTAGCCGTGATAAGACTGAGGCATTGAGCCGTTGGATGCCACCGGCGTGGTCCACAGCGCGGTCACGCCCAGCCCCTTCAAATAATCCAGGTGCTGCTCGATGCCGGCCAGATCTCCTCCATGCCAGCCCTTCGCCGCCGTGCGATCGTTGCCGGGCTGATCGTGGGCCGGGCTTCCCTCGGCGAAGCGGTCGGGCATGATGAGATAGAGCACGTCAGCGGAGGAAAAACCGCGATGCGCATTTGGATCGCGCGCGCGCTCGGCCAGCGGAAAGGCCTGGCTCGCTTGACCTTGATCGTTCGTGGCCGTCACCCGCAGGGTTTGCGGCACGGCATCCGCGGTCTTCAGCCACAAGAAAGCCCAGTGGCCGTTCTCCGAGGCTTGGCTGCGGTCGAGCGTTACGCCTGCGCCATCGAGAGTAAACCGCGCGCGGTTTAAACCCTCGCCATGCACCAGCAGCATGGGGTCCGGAAGGCCAACCCACCAGCCCGGTGGATCGATCTTGTCAATACGCGGGGCCTGTGGGCGTGGAGCCTGCGCCCAGGCTGCGGCAAGCGCGCCAAAAAGCGAGAGAGCAAGAAAGAAATATGACCGCGATCGCACAGCATTCTCCCCGGACCGTCTCATCCGCCAGTGAACGGACGGTCATTCCCTAGCCTGTGTTCTTGCGCAGGCAAGGAAGGTTGAGTTGAAAGAGAAAGCCCGCGGCAGCTCATGAGAAACTGCCGCGGGGGTGAGTAGTGCAGTGCAGAGATCAGAACGTGAAGCGAAGTGCTCCCTGAAGCTCGCGCTCAGAATGCTGACGCGTTCCGTTGATTTGTCCGAAATTCCCGTCATTATAGCCGGAATCAGGATTGGTAAACTCCGGGTGATTGAGCAGGTTATACGCCTCAAAGCGAAGTTGGCCTACGAGCCTTCCTGCAATGGGAATGTTCTTGAAGAGCGAGGCCGTTAACTGGTTAAAGCCGGGCCCTGGGATGGTATTCCTGGCCAGGGTTCCGGGACGCGTGTAGATTGCGTTTCCGCCGACAAGCGTAGTTGGCGGAGGGGCAAAAGCGCCGATCTGGAACCATTGGTAGGTGCCATTGGAGTTTTTCGTCATCTCGCCAATCTTCGCGTTGCCAACGTAATCCGGACGATTGCTGGGGCTGCTGGAGCTGGCGCCGTTGATGGTGATGTTGTCGGGCGTGCCGGTTCCGGCCATCCAGAAGGGGTTAATCTGCCATCCGCCCACCACGTATTCGACTGCCTTGGGCAGATGACCAGCAAACTGCTTGCCATGGCCGAAAGGAAGCTCGTAGAGGATGGAGATGGTAACTGTCTGGCGCTGGTCGTTGTCGGAGTTGCCATAATTGGCATGGAACAGAGGGCCATTGGCGGTCATGAGGATGGTGGAAGCACCCGTCGCTGAATAGGCGCCGGTGGCATCGTCGAGGCCATGGCCCCAGGTGTAGGCTGCGGTGGCCTGCAGTCCACTGCTCAGATGATGCTCGAGCCGCGCCTGCAGAGCGTTGTATTTGAAGGTGCCGTTGTTGGTGTTGACCGTGACACCGAGACCCTGTGGTCCGAAGAACTTGGCGCCAGTGACCAACTGATTGTTGGTGTAGCTGTAAGTGTTGGTTTCATGATCGGCCTTGGCGCCCACGTAGCCCACATCGACAACCGTGTTGATTCCGAACTGATGCTCGTACTGCAGGTTCCACTCCTGGACCATGGAGGTCGGGTCCTTCTTGGAGTAGGAGATCACGCTGGCGTTGGTGGGAGCGGCTTCGATTGCCGTGTTGGGGTAGGTGGGCAGCGGCAGGGCGGTCTGAGTGATGCCTGTGCCTTGATTCAGATTGGTGTTCGTCGGAACTTGGCCGGTGAATGTGACCCGATAGCCGCTGTATGCGCTATAGGAGGCAGTTCCGTTGAAGTCGGGGTTGTTGCTCAATACGTCGCCGACGCCGCCGCGAACCTGGTAGTAGAAGATGCCGTACCCGCCGCGCACGATATCGGTATGCTTGCCAGTCAGATCATAGGCAAAACCAATGCGAGGAGCGAAGTTGTTGTAGTTTGTGTCGATCAGGGAGCGTGAGTTCCCGGGTGTCCCTGCCCGCAACAACGATGCAGTGGCCAGATTGAAGTTCGACTGATAGTTGTGTGCCTCGACCGGGTAGGTATAGAGGTCATAACGGAGGCCGAGGTTGAGGACCAACCTGCTGTTGACCCTCCAGTCATCCTGGGCAAAGTATCCCGTTTCCCAACTGCTGGTGTCGAAATACGAAGTTGAGTTGGAGATGGAGTAGTTGTCCATGAAGCCCGCAACAACTTCCGAAGCTTCATAACCGGTAAAGTCGCCGGTGCCGGGGCCGGTGAAGAAGTAGCCCTTGGAATCGTTGCCCTGGAAGAAGTTCACTCCGCGCTTCATGATGTTGGCGCCGAACTTGAAGGTGTGCTGTTTGTGCGCCCACGAGAGCGAATCGGTGTATTGGTAGTCATGTTGAGGAACCAGATAGGGACCGCCGTCTCCGGTGTAGCTGATCTCGGAGTTCCAGCCGCCGATCAGCGCGCCGCCGCCCAACAATGCGTTGCGGTTGGCGTTCACGATGCCGAGATTCTGCGACCACGGCACGCCTTCATACGGATTCTCATAGCCGTAGAGCGGACGCGAGTAGCCAAATCGGAATTCGTTGACGAGGGACGGGGTGAAGGTGTGCGTTTCACCGATGACGAAACCGCGCGGATGGTTGACGTTGTCGCCGGCTGCAAATCCCGAGGGTGTACCCACCACACTCACAGTCTTGTCAAAGACGTCCTGTCCGTAGCTGTAACGGCCAAACACAAGATCTTTTTTGGTCGCCATCCAGTCGATGCGGCCATCGAAATCGTTGAAGTTGCGAATCTCCAGTTGAGTATTCATGTAGTTGTACTCACCGAAGTAGTTCGGCCCCGTGGCGTCTGGACTGATGTTGCTGGGGGCCAGGACTGGGAAGGCATTGAGGTAGTTGATGCCGGCCGTATTTTGCCGCGAGGGGTCGATATAGTTGGGCTGGCCGTTATAGTTCCACTGCTTGCAGGTGGTGGGATCGAAGATGGCGCCGCTGCCGCCGGGGGTAGAGTTCAGCGAAGTGTAACTGGAAGTCTCACCGCTGGGGTCGACAATCTTTCCGTTGGCCAGCGTGACGGTGTTGCATCCGGTGTATTGGGAATTGGGCATCGAGGTCAGGCCGCTGCCCAGCAGGTCCTGGAAGTTGCCTTTGCGCATGAGGGCTGTCGGAATCGTGTTCCAAGCCGGACTATCCGGCTGCTTTTGCCGCAAGGCCTGGTAATCGGCGAAGAGGAAGAGCTTGTTCTTCAGGATGGGACCACCGACCGTGCCGCCAAACTGGTTCCTTTGGAAGGGCATCACCGTGCCACCGAAGTAGTTGGGGTTGGCATCGACATCCTGGCTACGAATAAACCAGAAGCCAGAACCATGAATCTGGTTCGTACCGGACTTGATGGTGGCCTGGATGACAGCGCCGCCTGCGCGTCCGAACTCTGCCGGCGCGTTGCTGGTGTTGACTTTGAACTCCTGCATCGCCTCAACCGGCGGGAAGAAGTTGATCGAGTTGGCGAGCGACTCGTTGTTGTCTACGCCGTCGAGAATGAAATTGTTAGCCTCGGGAACAAGACCGTTCACCGAGAGCGCCGCGCCGCCGGTTTCGCCGTTGCGGAAGGTCTCGGCGTTGCCGTTGACTCCGCTAGCCACGCTGCCGTAGGCGCCCTTGGTAACGCCGGGCGAAAGAAGTGCCAACTGGGTAAAGTTGCGTCCGTTAAGTGGAAGGTCAGAAAGCTGTTGGCCCTCGATTACCTCGCCCATCGACGAAGTGTCGGTATCCAACAGCGGGGCTGCCGAGGTGACCTCTACGGTCTCAGTGGAAGCACCGAGCTTGAGCACAAAATTGATCGACTTAACCTGCGAAACCTGCAGCTCAAAGCTGACCGTTTCCTGCTCGAAGCCCTTAGCGACTGCCTTTGCGGTGTAGTTGCCGCGGACTAGAGAAAGTACAAGGAAATTGCCTTGAACGTCGGAAGTGGTCGTGTTCACCGCGCCCGTACCGGTATTCGTGAGGGTTATCGCGACCCCGGGAACGACCGCTCCAGAGGGATCGACAACCGTGCCCACGACGCGCCCGGTATCAGTTTGCGCTCTCAAGTTGGAAATCCCTGTCAAGGAAAGAGCCAAGACAAGGAAGGGCAGAATTATTCTGCAATAAAGCTTTCCGCGGGTTTGCGGTCGGAACGGTAGATGCATCATATTTGTCCTCCAAAATGCGGTTGACAGCTCAGGTTCGGGGATTCAGCACGCATAACGCCTCTCCTCGTAGCCGTGACCACAACACTCCACTGGTGTAGTCGTGGTCAATTCACACCATGCCAATTTGCCATCAATTGAACATCTTCCGCTAAATGGTTGATGTTTTATGGAGTTGGAGGAGCGCCTCTCCTGGAAACTCAGCTATTTATCCCTCCATCAACCGGAAGTTGGATGCTTTTTAGCCCACTTCGGTATACTACTTTCCGGAGTTTCGCCGAGATCTGATGCCGACAGAACAGCACAATTGCGGCGCCAAGCGGGTCCAGTTCGGCGTGTTTGAAGTCGATCTGAGGAGTGGAGAACTGCGGCGCTCCGGTGCCCGCATCCGGCTGCAAAGTCAACCCTTCAAGCTGCTGGCCTCACTCCTCGAGCATCCCGGCGAGGTGGTCTCCCGCGAAACTCTACAGCAACAGCTTTGGGGCGCGGATACGACCGTCGACTTCGACCATAGCTTGGGCATCGCCGTCAACAAGCTGCGCGAAGCCTTGGGCGACCACGCTGAGAATCCGCGTTTTGTTGAAACGCTGGCCAAGCGCGGTTACCGGTTTATCGCCCCGGTCAAGACGATTGAGGAGCAAGACTCCACGCAACTCGCCGCACTCCCTTCAACCGGCGCAACCTCCGCGCTGGGAGCGGCCGGTATAGTCCACTTGCGCTGGGTCGCCGGGGCGCTGGTGTGCGTTTGCCTGGGGCTGGGGCTTGCTTTGCTCCTTCGCTCACCCGCCCGCAGGCCCTACCGGGTTGAGCAAATCACCTATTCCGGGCATGTGCTGAAGAATGATCTGGACGTGGAGAGCTTTTCCAGCTCGGCGAGCGACGGCCCGCGGATTTACTTCTCGCACATGGAAAACGGCAATCCCGTGCTGGCCGTCGCCCTGGTCGCCAATGGCGAGATCAGCCACTTCCAGTTGCCTTCTGAGCTTGGCGCACCGCTGATCGGTTCGCTTGCTCCGGATGGCTCCAAGCTGATAATTCACAGTCATTTGCAGGCAGATCCGGAGCAGCCGTTGTGGATTGTGCCCACACTCGGTGGCGATGTCCGCCGTGTGCCCAACGTGCTCGCTCACGATGCAACCTGGATGCCCGACGGCCGCCGCCTGCTCATCGCCAATAGCAACGAACTAACGATTGTGGGGGCCGATGGTAGCGATCCCCATAAGCTGATTACCACGTCCGGCCGGGCTTTTTGGCTGCGCTGGTCGCCGGATGGGCGGCGTTTGCGCTTCACCCTCCGCGACTCCAAGCGCCAAACCACCGAACTGTGGGAGGTGGCGGCCGACGGGAGTAATCCTCATCCTCTGCTGCCCGGCTGGAGCCAGCCCGCCTCGGAGTGCTGCGGTAGCTGGGCCCCCGATGGAGAGGAGTTCGTCTTCCAGTCCTCGCATAGCGGCGGAAGTGAGATATGGGCGCGCCGCGAGCGGCCCTGGTACCTCGCTGACCGCGCGCCGCGGCAGATCACCAACGACCCCCTGGACTATGAGGCGCCCAGCACATCGCCGGGTAGCAATCGCATCTTCTTCATCGGCGCCAACCCTCAATTCGAACTGCTGCACGCTCTGCCCAGATCCTCGATGTTCACTGTTCTTGCCCAGAATCTGAGCGCTGCGGCACTGGCCGAATATTCGCCGGACGGCCAGTGGGTCGCATGGCTTAACGCCTCTGACGGCTCCCTGTGGCGCAGTCGCATCGACGGCAGCGAGCGCATCGAATTGACTACCCCGCCGCTGCGCATCTTCACCATGAAGTGGTCCCCGGACAATCGCCGCCTGGCCCTGATGGCCAAGGAGCCCGGAAAACCCTGGAAGGTCTATCTGATCGAGGCGGAGGGCGGAAAGCTCATGCCCCTGCTCAATGAGGACCGCAATGAAGCCGACCCGGACTGGTCGGCTGATGGCCAGTCGATTATCTTTGGCCGGCTGCCGGACCGCATGGACAGCCGACAGCCCAAGGCCATCTACCTTTTGAACTTGCTGACCCACAAGGTGACGGAGATTCCTGGCTCTACTGGGCTTTTCAGTCCACGGCTTTCGCCGGATGGCCGTTACATCGCCGCCATCCGCCTGGACCAGAAGGCGCTCATGCTCTTCGACCGGACGCAAGAGCGCTGGACCACTCTCTCCGTCCACGGCGTCGGCGATCCCGCCTGGTCCCACGACGGCCGTTCTCTCTTCTTCCAGGATTTTCTTGAAAAAGGCAAGCCCATCTACCGCATCGCCGTGCCCGCCGGACAACCGGAATCAGTAGCCACCATCACCAACCTGCTTCCCATTGCCGCAACCGACTACCGCTTGATTGGCTTGGCGCCGGGCGACTTGCCGGTGGTCAGTGTCCATACCTCCACTGTCAACCTTTACAGTGTGGACCTGAACGAACACTGAGGAGTCTCTTGACAGGAAGCGGGAGCGGCGAAACCTGGCTCCTCGCCCGGCTGTTCGTAACTCACGACGACAACCTATAGCTGTTCGCTCTAGGACGACAGGGCGTTGGTGAGGGTTGGAGTTTCACTGGACTCAGCCGCCAGCCGCGCCTGCCGGTGCTTGTAACTGGCAGTAATGAACTCACGGAAGAGTGGGTGAGGCTCTAGTGGCTTGGACTTGAACTCAGGGTGGAACTGGCAAGCCAGGAAGAACGGGTGATCGGGAAGCTCGATAATCTCCACGTAAGTGGAGTCGGGAGTGCTGCCGCTCAGGCGCATGCCGCCGCCCGTGAGCAAGGCCTCGTACTCGCGGTTGAACTCGTAGCGATGGCGGTGGCGCTCGCTGATTTCCGTTGCGCCATAGGCGCGCGCAGCCAGCGAATCTTCTTGCAGGACGCAGGTCCAAGCGCCGAGTCTCATCGTCCCGCCCATCTCCTCCACGCCCAGCAACTCGCGCAGCTTGTAAATGATCCGGTGCTGGCTGGCGGGGTCGAACTCGCTGGAATTGGCGTCCTTGAGGCCGCAGACGTTGCGTGCAAACTCGATGCAGGCGGTCTGCATGCCCAAACAAATACCAAAGTAGGGAATCTGCTTTTCGCGGGCGTAGCGGATGGCGTTCAACATGCCCTCGATGCCGCGCTTGCCGAAGCCGCCGGGAACCAGGATGCCGTCGAATCCAGCTAACTGCGACTCATAACTGCGGTCCTCGGGAGTCTTTAACTCCAGGCCCTCAGCCTCAATCCATGTTACCTTGAGCTTCAAGTTCTGCAAGACCGCTCCGTGAGTCAGAGCCTCCTTGAGCGACTTATAACTGTCCTCATACTCGACATACTTGCCAACAATGGCTATGTGGACTTCGTCCCTGGGGTTGTAGCAGCGGTCAACCAAGTCTCTCCACTTGGTCAGGTCGGCTTCGGGAGCCTCTTTGCGCAGGTATTTGAGAATGAGCGTGTCCACGCCCTCCCGGGCAAAGCAGAGCGGTACCTCGTAGATGGAGGGCACAGTTGTGTCTCCAATCACGGCCCGCTCCTCGACGTTGCAGAAGGCGGCAATTTTCTGCTTGATCTCCCGGCTCAGGTTGCGGTCCGAGCGGCAGAGCAGGATATCGGCCTGAATGCCGATGCCGAGCAGCTCTTTGACGGAGTGCTGGGTCGGCTTGGTCTTCAACTCCTGGGCGGCGGCAATCCACGGCACCAGCGTCAGGTGAACAAAGACCGTATTTTCGCGGCCCAGCTCCTGGCGCATCTGGCGGATAGCTTCCAGAAAGGGCAGGGACTCGATGTCACCCACCGTGCCGCCGATCTCGACGATGGTAACGTCAGCGCCGTTGGCCGAAACCTTGCGCATGGCGTTTTTAATTTCATTCGTCACGTGCGGAATGACCTGAACGGTCTTGCCCAGATAGTCGCCGCGCCGCTCCTTGAGGATGATCTGCTCGTAGATGCGGCCGGTGGTCAGGTTGTTGTCGCGGGAGAGCGGCGCATGGGTGAAGCGCTCGTAGTGGCCCAGGTCCAGGTCGGTCTCGGCGCCGTCGTCGGTGACAAAAACTTCGCCGTGCTGAAAGGGCGACATGGTGCCCGGATCGACGTTGAGGTAGGGGTCGAACTTCATGATGTTCACGCGCAGACCGCGGCTTTCCAGCAGGCAGCCGATGGAGGCCGCCGCCAGACCCTTACCTAAACTGGACACAACTCCGCCCGTCACAAAGACATACTTTGCCGACATTGATGCAACCTCTTGATTGGACTGTTTGGATTGGACGTCCCTGATGGGCACAATCAAGTATGACAGATATGGGGATGCCAAGGAAACAGAAAATGCGGAAGGTCTAGCATCGCGGCAGAAGAATCCGTTATTAATCCGCCTAGATTCAATGAGTTAATGCGATGATCGCTGGAACGGTAAAAGCCGCCAGGGCTCCGAACCGGGGTCGCCCTTGCCTGATTGAGGCCCGCATCCTACGATGCAGGATGAAAGGAAGCAAACCATGACGGCAATGGCTACGCCGCAGCGCAAACTGGGCCTGACCGGCCCTGAGGTCTTTCCCATCGCTTTGGGTTGCATGGGCATGAGCGGGATCTACGGCCCGGCGGACGACGCCGAGAGCATCGCCACCATCCACGCGGCCCTCGATGCGGGCGTCAACCTGCTGGATACAGGCGACTTCTACGGCATGGGCCACAACGAAATGCTGCTCGGCCGTGCGTTGCGCTTTCAGCGCGAAGAGGTGGTGCTCTCGGTAAAGTTCGGCGCGCAGCGAGCCCCAAACGGCGCCTGGCTGGGTTTTGACGCCCGGCCCGCAGCGGTGAAGACCGCGCTGGCTTACTCGCTGAAGCGGCTGGGCGTGGACTATATCGACATCTACCGGCCGTCGCGCCTTGACCCCACAGTGCCCATCGAAGAGACCATCGGGGCCATCGCGGAGATGGTCAAGGTCGGCTATGTGCGCTGGATCGGCCTCTCCGAAGTGGGCCCGGAGACGATTCGGCGCGCAGCGGCGGTGCATCCCATCGTGGACCTGCAAATCGAATACTCTCTGGTCAGCCGCACGCCGGAAGCCAGGATATTTCCTGTGCTCGCGGAGTTGGGCATTGGCGCCACGACCTATGGCGCACTGTCGCGGGGGCTGCTTTCGGGTTCGCAGCCGGCCGCCGCCGGTGACTTCCGCGCTTACCTTCCGCGCTTCACCGGCGACAACCTGGCTCGTAACCGGCAACTGGTGGGCAAACTCAAGGAAATTGCCCATGGCAAGGGTCTTACGCCCGTGCAGTTGGCCGTTGCTTGGGTGCTGGCCAAGGGCAGCTTCATCGTTCCAGTGGTGGGTGCGCGCTCCCGGGCGCAACTGGCCGAGAGCCTGGGCGCGCTTGGCGTTGAGTTCACCCCCGATGAGCTTGCGGCCATCGAAGCGGCGGTTCCGGCCGAGGCCGTGGCGGGAACCCGCTACGATGCGGCCCAGATGCGTGTACTGGACAGCGAGAAGTAGGGGGCAACGGTGCAAGACGCAATACTCGTCACGGGCGGGGCAGGATTTATCGGCTCGAACTTCATTCTGAATTGGATAAAAGAAACCCGCTCGTCCGTGATCAACCTCGACCTGTTGACGTATGCGGGAAATCCCGCAAACTTATCCTCGCTCCAGGGAAACGCACGCTATCTGCTGGTCCCTGGCGACATCTGCGATGCGGAGCGCGTGGCCTCGCTGCTGCGGGCGCACCAGCCCCGGGCCATTGTTCACTTCGCCGCGGAAAGCCACGTGGACCGCTCCATCGCTTCTCCCGAGACCTTCATCTGCGCCAATGTGCAGGGAAGTTTCGTCCTGCTGGAGCAGGCCCGGCTCTATTGGTCAGAACTCGACGACGGGGACAAGCTAGCGTTTCGGTTTCTGCATGTCTCCACCGACGAAGTTTATGGCTCGCTCGCGGCTGACGATCCGCCCTTCGCTGAAACCGCGGCCTACGCGCCCAACAGCCCCTACGCGGCGTCGAAAGCCGCCGCCGATCACCTGGCGCGGGCCTATCATCGTACCTTCGGGCTGCCCGTCGTCACCACGAACTGCTCCAATAACTATGGTCCCTTCCAGTTTCCAGAGAAGCTGATTCCTCTCATGATTCTCAACGCGCTGGAGGACAAGCCGCTGCCTGTCTATGGCGACGGCGGCAACGTGCGCGATTGGCTCTATGTGGAGGATCACTGCGCGGCCCTTCGCGCTGTGCTGGAGAAAGGCCGCGTCGGCGAAACCTACCACATCGGCGGAAACAGCGAGCGAAGGAATCTCGATGTGGTCACCGCGATCTGCGAGATCGTGGACGAGATGCGTCCCGGTGCCGGCATCGGCCCGCGCAGAAATCTCATCACCTTCGTCCAGGACCGCCCCGGACACGACCGGCGCTATGCCATGGACACCTCAAAGATCGCGCGTGAACTTGGCTGGCATCCCGCTGAAGGCTTTGCAAGCGGACTGCGCAAGACCGTTCGCTGGTACCTCGACCATCCGGCGTGGGTTGAAAGCGTGGGCAGCGGTGCTTATCTCGATTGGATCAGGCAGAACTATACGGAGCGCGCGGCAAACTGAGCCCGCACCATGAGCCGAGCCACTCAGTACCTGTTCTTCACAGCACAGCCCCGCCAATCCCCCACTGAGAGCGAATGGGACGCGCCAAATTCCTATTCCCCGTACAATCAAAAGAAAAGGAGACTGACCGATGAAACGAGTCTATATGGACGCCAATGCCACTACCCCTCTGCTGCCGGAGGTGATGGAGGCCATGCGCCCGTATTGGATGGAACACTTCGGCAACGCCTCCTCGATTCATCTCGACGGCCAGCAGGCTCACACTGCCGTAGATCGTGGCCGCGCAACGATGGCCGAGTTTTTCAACTGCCATGACGCCGAGGTAGTCTTCAACTCTGGCGGCACGGAGGGCGATAACACCGCCATCTTCGGCCTGCTGCACCCCGGCGACCACTTCATCACCACCTCAATCGAGCACTCTGCGATTCTGGAGGCGGCCAAGCGCATGGCGCAGCAGGGAGTGGAGACGACCTTCGTCGCGCCCCAGCCCAGCGGCCTCATTGACCCCATGGATATTCTGCGCGCACTCCGGCCAGAGACGCGGCTGATCAGCGTCATGCTGGCCAATAACGAAACCGGCGTCTTGCAACCGGTGGAAGCCATCGGCAAGATCGCCGCGGACACAGGCGTCTTCTTTCACATCGACGCCGTGCAGGGCGCGGGCAAAGTCAAATTCGATGTCCGCCGCTTCGGCTGTCACCTGCTCTCCATCAGCGCGCACAAGATGCACGGCCCCAAGGGCATCGGAGCGATCTTCGTGCGCCGCGGAACTCCCGTCGAATCGTTGCTGGTGGGTGGAAGCCATGAGCGCCGCCGCCGCGCCGGAACTGAAAACGTGCCCGGCATCGTGGGCTTCGCCAAGGCCGCTGAACTGGCTATGCACTCGCTGGAAGATGGCGTCATCAACCGGCTGGCCGCCCTGCGCGACCGGCTGGAAGCGGGAGTCTTGCAGATTCCCGGGACCGGCGTCAACGGAGCCTGGGACGGCGACAAACCCGTTCCCCGCGTGGCCAACACGACCAACATCTGGTTCGACAATTTGGAAGGCGAGGCGCTGGTGATTGCGATGGACCTGAAGGGCGTCGCCGTCTCTGGCGGGTCGGCCTGCCACGCCGGGACCACCGAGCCCAGCCACGTGCTGATGGCCATGGGCCTGGACAAGACCCGCGCCCGCGCCAGCCTGCGCCTCAGCCTGCTCAAGACCGCAACCGAGGCCGATGTGGACTATGCTTTGCAGGTAGTTTCCGAGGCCGTTGAACACCTGCGGGCAACCTCGCCGGTAGCCGTCGGAACGCTGGGATAAGAACTGATGCGGACTGTGTCGTGTCCTGTTACAAAGCATCGAGTTGCTCGAAGGTTTACTAACGCCGCTAACCGCGCTAACTCCGCTTCACCTGAGAGATCATGACCGAACGCCCCACCATTGCCGTCGCCATGTCCGGAGGGGTTGACTCCTCGACGGTTGCGGCGCTGCTTGCCCACTCGGGCGAGACGGTCGTGGGGTTGACGCTTCAGTTGTGGGATCAGAGGCGGCTGGCCGGGAAGCATGGTATTTCCGATCTCCCGAAAGTCGGCCGTTGTTGCTCGCTCGACGATGTCTATGATGCGCGCCGCGTGGCCGAGCACCTGGGCATCCCTTTCTACGTCGTCAACCAGCAGGAGCGCTTCGAGCAGGATGTTGTCCGTCCCTTTGTTGCCGAGTACCTGGCCGGGCGTACGCCCATCCCCTGCTCGCTCTGCAACAACCACCTGAAGTTCGACCAGCTTTTGAAGACTGCGCAGAGCATCGGCGCCAGCCGCATCGCCACCGGCCACTATGCGGTGAACGAGTATGATCCCGCGCGCGGCCGCTGGATTCTCAAGCGGGCCGCCGATTTGGCCAAGGACCAGACCTACTTTCTCTTTGGCCTCACGCAGGAGCAGCTCGCGCACACGCTCTTTCCGCTGGGCCGGCTGACCAAGCCCGAGGTGCGTGAGATCGCTCGCCAGCACGGCTTGGCTCTGGCCGAAAAGCCCGACTCGCAGGAAATCTGCTTCATCCCCGGCGGCGACTACAAGCAGTTTTTGATGGCTTATCTCGAAGAGCAGGGCGAGCGGTTGCCGGAGACGGATGGGGAGCTGGTGGCTTCCAGCGGCGAAGTGCTGGGCCGGCACGAGGGCATCTTCAACTTCACCGTGGGGCAGCGCAAGGGGTTGGGCGTCAGCTCGCCCTTGCCGCTTTATGTCTTGCGGATTGACCCGGCGAGCCATCAGGTCACCGTGGGCAGCGACGCCGAGTTGGCTACCCGCACCCTGCGTGCCCGAGATCTGAACTGGATTTCGATTTCGGGGTTGGCCGCACCCATGCGTGTGCAGATCAAGATACGCCATCGCCACGAGCCAGCCTGGGCCACGCTAGAGCCGCTTGGCTCCGATGAGGTCGTTGCCACCTTCGACGAACCGCAGCGCGCCGTCACCCCCGGTCAGTCTGCCGTCTTCTATGACGGCGACGAGGTGGTTGGCGGCGGATGGATTGTCTAGATAAAGCGTTCTTCCTGTCGGTACAGAGTGGATCTCCTGCTTGGCTCAAGGTTGCCGTCGCTGCGAGAACAGGTAGCGTCGGCCTCCTGGCCGGCTGTTGCGTGGACCTCCCGGTCCACGCCGTACTCTACATCAATAGGAAAAACACTCTGGGGCCGCCGCACCGCCGCGGCAAACCAACTCGAAAGCGCGCAACGCCGACGTCCTACCGGCGCTGTGCTGAGGATCCGCGCAGCGATTCGACGACTGCCTTGACCATCGCTAATATGCCCGAGATCTGGCGCACCGGCCGGCTGACGACATTGGTCACAAAGCTCCCGGCCCGGTCAACGGTGTCCAAAAGCCCTGAGATCATGTGATTCAGGCGGTTGCTTTGCATCTGCACCCCATCCAGAATCTCCAGGGCCGTGGATTGCATCTGCGCAACCTGTGTGCGCAGCCCGTGCGTAATCTCCGCCAGGTCGCCGGCGGTCGCCTCGATCTTAGGTGCAACGCGGGTAAGGAACCCCTGCGCGTCGGCGAGGAACTCCTGCGTGCTAACCAGGGTTTCCCGCACGCTGGCGAGGGTGTCCCGCGTGTCGTAGAGGACGGGCATGAGCGAGGAATGCAGATTCTCGGCCTCATCCCGGATGAAGCCGGCCGCCTTGCGCACGGAGATGAAGATGATCAGCAGCAGGATCGCCTGCAGCAACACAGCCAGCCCAGTTACAACAACAAAGGCGAGCAGGATGTTTTGATTGTCCAGTATTTGCATTGAAGTGGTCTCACTCAGTAGATCTGCGGGCTCGGGTTCTCTTCTCTTGTGCGCTCTCCAAACAAGGCCGGAGCGTTGTCTCCGGAGCCTGCGCTTGGGCCGCAACCTGTCATGCGCGCAGAGCTTCGGGCGGATGATCGAAAATCATAGGGCCCGATCGGAATCGGGCCCAGGGAAAACAACAGCTTAAATTTCCGCGGGTTCGCTGGAAACGGGAGGCGTCTTGTATGCCTGTTCTCCGGCTTCAACGGCCGCGCTTACCCGGCCGGTCTGTTCGGTAACCAGGTTCTTGCCGCGCTCCACAAACTCTTCCCACTGCGCGCGTCCACGGTCCACATACTCGCCTACCTGTTCCTTGCCCTTGTCCACCAGATCGGCTACCTGTTCGGCGGCTTTCCTTGTGCGAGCGCGCAAATACTCAGTTCCCTCCCGAGCGCCAGTGATCAGGTCCTCCCGGGTCTCGCGGCCAGCCTTGGGGGCGTAAAGAATCCCCACCAGCGCGCCGACGCCCAATCCAGCCACAAACCACGCCAGACCGTTAATCTTGTTTTCCTCTGCCATGATGAAAACTCTCCTTTCGCTCAGCTTCAAGATGGCCTGAGCGTATCAAATTTCCCGGTGCGCCGCAAACTACTGACCGGCTGCGGTCTCCGATGAACCATCAACCCGCGCTTCCGGCCGCAGTCAAACTCCGCGACGTCCCCAGCGCATTGGACGCACCTTCAGTATAAGAGTTGCAATGCGGATAGGGGAAACAAAGATAACTTTCCGTTTTGCAAGGGAATAGCGGTCAAAACAGCTCATCCTGCCCGTTTGCCGGGCAGAGAAGAAACGTGGTCCTGGATCAACCCCAAACCGGAGTCCGCATACGAGTATTGAACTGAATAAAGGAAAGAACTGGTGGTGGCAGCGAGAGTCGGATTCAACATCCGCATTGAAAACAAACAAGTTATTGATTATGGACGCACAAAACGCTGGAGACGCAGCATTTGACGATTCCACACACGCATTGCACACGCAGAGATTCTCTCGGTCCCGGACTCTATGGAAGATTCAGGTCCTATTCGAATGCAGATTTAGAATACGGAAACGCCGGGCAATTTCCAGTTAGCCAGCAGTCCGGGAGTCCTACTGAAAAGGGAGAACTCCCGGTTCTGCCGGAGGATAGTTACTCTGCCTTCCCGATGCTTTCTTCCTTATAAGCCTTTTGTAAAAGGTAGAACGCCTTCTTCTTCTCGCCTTGATCCGATATCAGGCCCTTGCGATTGAAGCCATCCTGAATGCCGGGAAGCTGCCGCCGGGGAGAGCGGAAATCCATCAGAACCCACGGGCTCATTCCGCGCAACTGCGGAATGCGGTTCAGCATGGGGAGTTGATGCTGGTAGATGCTCGCCTGGTATTCCTCGGTCCAGCGCTCGGTCTCCGGCCCGTGCAGGCCAGCCTTGGCGTCTCCTCCAAATTCGCTGATGATGAGCGGCTTATCATAGGCGATCTTCCACTCGGTGGTGTCAGCTCCCTCGGGGCTCTGTTCATACCAGCCGATGTACTCGTTTGCGCCAATAACGTCGAGAGCTTCGCCCAGGGAATCATCGACATACTTTATATGCCCTTCGGTACGGACAAGAAGCGCCGCCGTCACCAGCCGTGTTGAATCGAGTGCGCGAACATCCTTCGCCAGCGTCTTAAGAAATTGCGTTCGTTCGGGAGTGTTCGGCGTCTCATTGGCAATCGACCACAGCAAGATCGAGGCCTTATCGCGATCGCGGCGAATCTCCTCGCCCAACTGCTGCTCGGCCTTTTCGAGAACTGCGGGATCGCCAAAGTGTTCCGCCCAGTAGACCGGAATCTCCGACCAGACCATGATGCCCATCCGATCGGTGGCGCGTGTCATGCGCTGATCGTGCGGATAATGCGCGAGCCTGACATAGTTGCACCCCAGCTCATGGGCCCATCCGAGCAGCGTCGCTACGTCCTCATCGTTGTTGACGCGCCCGCCTCGATAGGGAGCCTCGGCATGAATTGAAATTCCCCGCAGAAAGATTGGCTTCCCATTTAACAGAATCTTCGTGCCGCTCACTTCGACCGTGCGAAAACCGATGTCGTCTTGCAGCGTATCTTCGCCGGATTTCAGCACAACTTGATATAGCTTGGGCTGCTCGGGAGACCAAAACTGCATCCCGGCAACATTCAGCTTGATCGCCGCGCGTCCTTGGCTGTTCACAGCGGCATCAGCTTCCAGCTTGAGCTCTGGAATGGAGACGCTTACGCTGGCGCTGGGAGCTGCGTTCTGAACATGCACCCAGCCTTCGACCGCTGTGCGGCCATGATTCAGGTGCAGGTCATAGTCGTCGATGAACCTCTCCGGCACATCCACCAGCGACACATCGCGGGTGAGTCCGCCGTAGTTGAACCAATCCGTATTCAGGGTCGGAACACCGTCCGCCTGCCGCGTATCGTCTATTGCGACCACTGCGAAGTTCTTCCCGGGGTGCAGGAGTTTGGTGACCTCGCAGTCGAATGGAGTAAAGCCGCCTTCGTGCTCGCAAACCTGACTTCCGTTGACCCAAAGAATCGCGGTATAGTTCGCCGCGCCAATATGGAAAAACGTGCGGTGATGTTCGCGAGGCTTGTAGTTGAAGTCGCGCTGATACCAGATCAGCCCTTCGTAGTAGAGCAACTCGCGCTGCGAGTTCCAGTCGCCGGGCACCTTGAGTGTTGGCGATTTGCTGAAGTCATATTCCAGGAGCTTATTGCTCCCAGGGAGTGGAGCCTCATTCAAAAAGTATCCATCGTTGCGGATTTTGTGATGGAAGGTGTACAGGCCGTCAGAATACGGATCGATCATCACGTGCCAATCGCCATTCAGACTGATGTTTTGGCGGTGATCCACATCGGCCAGAATCGTGGGGCTTGACTGCGCATTTGCCTGAATACTTCCTAATATGCAAAGAACAGTGATTGTGAGAAAAAAACGGTTCCAGAATGCGGATGCCACAGGAATATCCTCCAGTGCTCAGTAAGGGGGACCGGCGGACAATTCCTTGCCCGCCGGCTCGATGAAAGAACAACAATGAGTTAGAAGGTCAACCGGCCGCCCAACTGAATGATGCGCTGGGTAGCGGTGGCTCCAGTGATGTTGCCCTGATTGCCACTCGTGATGTTCCCGGAGGCCGGTTGGCTGAGATTCACCCAGTTCATGACGTTGGTCACTTCGGCACGGAACTGGAAGACGGTTCCTCGCGGTAATCTGACGTCGCGTAAGAGGCCCGCATCCATATCCTTGAGGCCCGGTCCGATCAGGGAGTCGCGTCCCACGTTGCCGTCTGCGCCGCCTGGCCCGATGCCCCCGGCCGCGCCAGGTCCGTTGGCCGCGAACGCGGCTCCAGAGCCAGTTGCGCCGTTGAACCATTGCGTCAATACGCTATTTGGGCTCTGGCCAGAGAAACCGCATACACGGCAGCGGTGCGGATCGAGTTTGGGGTTAACGCCAGGAACTCCGTTGGGACGGCTCTGGCCCGCAGTATCAAAGTTCTTGTTGGATCCCGTGTTCACCGTAAACGGCCCGCCGCTGACCAAATAGACCACCGGTGAGATCGTCCAGCCATTGACAATTCCCTTCACGATCTTGTTCGATCCGCGGTAGTAGTCGATATTCCACATGCCGGAGATGGCCGCATTGTTGTCATGGTTTTGGTCCATAAGGCCACGTTCTTCCTGAAGGCCTCCGCCGACAATGGGTGCGCCATTTTGATCGAGCATGCCGTGGTCGTTAGTCGCGGTGAAGGGCTTGCCAAGCACGCCGGGATCCTGCATGTTCATCCCGCCATTCTCCACCGGGTTTGAGCTTTCCAGCGCGCGGCTCCAGACCCAGAAACCGCTGACTGAGAAGCCGTGTGACATCGTCTTGGTCGCCGAGATTTGAAGCCCGTTATAGTTGGAGGTCTGGTCTGAGATCAGGTAGGTAATCCCGCTCAGGGTGCCAGGCGTAAGGTTGATGCCGGCATCGTATTGACGACGTTGTTCCTGGCTTGCCGCTGCAGTGCTGAGCCCTGCTGAGCCTAACGAGCCGCCGCCATTGGCGACAGTTGAGTAAGGCGCGTAGTTGGCGTCGAGGAAGGAGGACAGGTGACGGCCAAGGGTGCCTACATAAGCTGTCGTCACGCTGATGTTGTAAGGCAATTGCCGCTGTACGCTGAGGTTGAACTGGTACACCGACGAATCCTTAAAACTCGGCGGGATGGCTTCAATGCTTTGGCTCGCGTAGAATTTCGGAGCCGCCGGCGTGTAGACGTACGGGAAGATGCCGCCACCGGGAGCGGTGCTGGGGAAACCGACATTGTAAATGCTGGTGAGGGATGTTTCGGAGCCAAAGCCGTTGCGTAGGGAGAACGGCATGGCGTTGCCGGGCTGGTTCCACTCGTTGCCGCTGGGAAGTCCGTAGAAGATGCCCGCCGCGGCGCGAATCGCGGTCTTGCCATTCCCAAACGGGTCCCATGCAACACCGAGACGAGGCGAAATGTGGCTGTACTGCGTGCTGATGATGCCGCGGCCGATGCCGCTGTCCCCTGGGAACAGTTGGCCCTTCGGCACAACCGAAGTCGAACTCGTAACAACCGTGGATTGCACGCCGGGAACAAACGACGCCGTCCTGTTATGAGAATCGACGGGTGGCGTATCGATGTCCCAACGGACTCCGATATTGGCTGTGAAACGCGGCGTGATGCGGTAGTTATCCTGCGCAAACACCGCGTAGTGCCACGTGCTTAGATGGGTGATATAAGTCGAGTCCTGCTCAAATGCGCTGATTTGGCCGGTGTCAAAGTCCGCTATCGCAACACCAGTGGACGTGGGCGCGGAGGTCGAGAAGGAAACGTCGCCATAATTATTCAAATTGGCAGCGAACATGGTCTTTTCGAGAGCGTACTCACCGCCAAGGGAAAGGTTGTGTTTGCCCTTGGTCATGGTGACCATGTCGCGTAACTCATAGTTGTCGGAACCCGTGACCGGGCCGGCGTTCGGGTTCCCCGTTTGAAAGCCAGCACCGGTTAGATAGGGCAGTCCGGCCGGTCCCTGGATGAGGAAGTTCGAGCCGAAACTGGCGAGGGTTTGGCTGGCTGGGCCGGTTACAGGGATGAGAACGCGTCCGCCCATGGCCCGCGTGAACGTGAGCCAGGCCTGATTGGCTATGCTGGGGCTGAAGGTGTGTACGTCGCTGATGTTGGCATTCGTCTGTTTCGAACGGGACTGATTTCCGGTCCAATTGATGTTGCCGCCTCCGCTGGGAGTTGTCGCGGTATTGGCATAAAAGTAGGTCACTCCCACGTGGTCCTTGCTGCCGAGGTTCTCGTCAAATTTGCCCAGATATTCGTCTGTGTCTGTCGGTTGGTCGTACATGCCGACGTAATTCCCGCCGCCGGTTTTTGTAACCTGGGCGCCGGTAGGCAACGGGACGGAAACACCGATTGTGTTGTTTACGTTCAAGAAGTTTGCAGCGGTCTTGTCCAGGCTGGCGGTCGGGAGGCAATACCCGGCGGTAGCCGCGGATATAAGGGCTGGCTGGCAACCGGGGCCGGCGTTTGCGCCATTCGCCAAATTTGCTGCAACGTGCGCAGTGCCCGGCATGTAAACAAGGGTGGTGAGGGTAGTGTCGGCGGTAAAGTCGCCCAAGCGCTCGGCAGCCGTAGGCACCACACCGCCTGAGACCGGCGATCCTTGTACTTGGCGCAGACCGGCATAGCTGAAGAAGAAGAAGGCCTTGTCGTGTTTGACGGGGCCACCCACTGTGCCGCCAAATTGGTTGCGGTGGTAGGGGGACTTCAACAGTGTTCCGGGAACAAGGGGGTTGTTGACTTTAGCCCAACTATAAGCGTTGAAATCAGTGTTGCGGTTGAACTCGAACAAACCGCCGTGGAATTTGTTTGTTCCCGACTTTGTGATAACCGAAATGACAGCGGCAGAGAATTGGCCGTATTGCGCCGAGAATGCGCTGGTCTCTACGCGAAACTCTTCGATTGCGTCAGGGTTGGGCGCCGGGTTGCCATAGTTGCGCATACCGGTAATGTTGTTGCCGCCATCAAGATAAAATGCGACGGTTCCGTTGCCGGAGTCGAGCGAGCCGTTGACTTGGACAGCAGTGGACGCAATTCCAACGGTCATTTGGGGCGAACCGGTGGGGTTCGTGGTGGGGCTTTGGTTATTGGCCATCACGCCCGGTACAAGCGAGAGTTCGGAATATACATTGCGATTGACCAGCGGCAGGCCGATGATCTCGCCCGGCTCAATGGTCCTGCCCAATACCGCATCAGTCGTATTGACCTCTGGGGGAGCTTCAGTGACCGTGACGGTCTGAGACTGCGCGCCCACGGTCAGTGTGATGTCAATCGTCAGCGTCTGGTCCACGTTGAGAGCGAGATTCTGTTGCACAAAGCGTTCGAAGCCGGCCGACACCGCCTCGACGGTGTACTTGCCCACGGGAAGGAAATCGATGCGGTACTCTCCGTAGCTGTTTGCCGGCGCAGAACGCGAGAATCCGGTATCCACGTTCGTTGCCTTCACGGTGGCCCTGGTGACCAACGCGCCCTGCTGATCCTTCACCGTACCGACGATGGACCCGGTAGTCTGCTGTCCAAACGTGATGATGCTGCCGGTGAGGATAAAGACAAGCGCCGCGAGGATCCGCACGCTCGGACATAGCCGCAAGTATCTTGCAAAACTGTGTGTGTTCATATTTGAAGCCTCCTGAGTGCAGCCGTTTTTTGATCGAATCGCCACCCGCTGCTCTCACGCATGCTCCCATGCCTTGCATCCATCAACTGCGATACAGAACACTGAGCTTCTGGGGTTTGAATCGTCGGGAGCAAGAGTAGCAACCCGTTTTCGAAGTTGTCATGTAAATTAGAAGTGAAAAAACTCAGAGTCAACGTGAATTTTTTCTGAGGCCCGGAACATATTGAAAGATATGGAGATAATGACGGTTTTGTGGCATATTTTCCAAACTGTTAATGCTGTTAAAGTTTAGACGATCATGTTGTTAATGAAGGATTTAGGGATATGCGCGCCACTCGAACCCAACGTTAAAATGTGGCTCTTGGGAATCTCTGCACAAGTTGATGTTTTGAAAGGACACGACTTCAGTCGTGCCGCAAATGCCGCAAAACCAGCGTGGGCTTTACAGGCTGCGGAAAAACTCATTCCGGAGGGAGGCGGGGGTTTCAACCCCCGCATAAAGCCAATAGAATCAACGCTGGCTTTAGCCACGGAGGGGCACTTTCCGCCAATTTCACCCTAAATCCTGAGTTTTTCTGCAGCCTGTTTAGCCCCGGAGGGGATGCTAGGTGTCGGATGGAACTTACTCAGAGGCTCCCTAGGTCTGGCCCGGAGCAGGGGCGGGTACCGAATGTAAATGGCTAGGACGCCCTCAGCGGCGCGTGGCCATCCCGTACGCGAGACTGCGCAGCAGATCCTCAACAGTATGAATGGCCTCGCCAGTATCGAACCAGCTCTCGATCAGAGCGAAGGCTCAGGGAGAATTTCGATTGCGTTGACCTGGGGGTAGTTGACCACGGGTATGAATGAGAGTTCGATCTTGCCTTGGGAACTCGCTGGAATATTGTCAAATGTCTTTGCGACCGGGTTGGTTCCACCCTCGGCCATGATGTCGAAGTTTTCCAAAATCATTCTCCCGTTGCAGGAGACATCGAATATCCGGCTGCCGGGTCCTCCGTTTCCCCAATTGTGCTTGCCAAACCAGGGTTCAGAGAAAAACAACGTGACACGATACATTCCGGGTGAAGCGACAGGGATGTCATAGCGGAATCGCCCAATTCGATAACTACTATATATGCTGCGGTTCGTGGTCATTGATGATTCGGGAAGCTGACCTCTCCGGCCTCCGCTGAAGTATCGATCGGAAAGCCAAAGCTGATTGGCGGAGTCTGTGATTGAAGAGGGACTTGTAACGATTCGAACCGGCAATAGTTTTCCGGAGTCCGCAGGCAGAATCTCGACCGCATTGAGCAAAGAAACTTCGCTTGTGTAGTCCAGATGGATTGAACCGTCGTTTTCGGGACGAATTCCTGTTCGAACGTAGGACGTCGCAATACCATCTCCGCCTGCATTGTCGACCACATCGAAGTTGATATCAGTCCCCGCATTAATTGAGAGGATGGCGGGGTGAGTAGCCGTTTGCATATTGGAGGTCTCTGCAAAGTGGAAGTGAATTTCGTACGCTCCCGGCTTGACAGGGAAGATGCAGTGGGCAATTCCACGTATGCCGCCCAGGTAGAGGTAGGGGTCCTCCGTTCCGGCAATATTTTGGGCAGCCACTGTGACGCTGTCGCCGCCAGAGCAGTATTTGCCCGGCGTCCAGGTATATCTGGAGTGGTCGACATATGTCTTGCGGCCGGTTCCCATCAAGGTGCGGATTGTGTTCGTGGGTTGCGGCAGAGCTGCCGGTGAGCCCTGGGGCGTGGCCAAGCCCGTTTTTTTTGCGTTTCGGTGCGCAAAGAGGAAGAAGCCGCACAACAGGGAAACCGCCGCCAAGAATGCGGCTACCACAAGCCATCGTGAGAGATGCTTTGGCAGAGGCGTGACGGCAGGAAGATGGGCGTCAGTAAGAACGTTCTCCGGCACTGAAGAGGCTGGCGCTGGAGTATCCTGCAAGTCCAGGGTGCGGTCCGCACCTATATGGACAAAGGACGGCATGTAATGGCCCAGCGGCATCAGAATATGGACCGGCCGATTTACCCCGTCCGTCTGGTAGATCTCCTGCAAGCGCTTCCGGAGGGAATGGGCGGTTACCCGGACGATGGTATCAGTCTGCGGATCGAAATCGTCGCGTCTCCCCAGCGCTTCGGCCGCGATCGAGTATTCCGTGGCCTGGTCATCCAGACCCAGAAAATGCTTCTCGCAGACAAAAGTGAGCATTCGGGCTAGATTGCTGGATCGCCCCAGTACCCCGGAGGTAAGCAACCAATTCAGCTCATCTTTTTCAGCTTGTAGTCTATCGGGGGGCACCGGCGTCAGCACACAAATCTCCGATTTGACCGGAACTTCCATTGTTCATTCCTGGCTACCACGCACTATACCACCATTGACTCTGCGCGCGGTCTCTTCGCCTTCGGTCGAGGGTCGAAGCCAGGAACGTGCGGCAGGATTATTGCCAGGCCCCGAAAGCCATGATTAGCTCTATTTCGAAGCGATCTCTTGGACGTTTGACGGACACCAAGGGCTGGAATAGGTGGAACCAGCAGTTGCGACAGCACACCTTCCAGCTCCCGATAACCGAGTCAAATTTCCAATAAGTTCCTAGGAGCTATCTCATAAACCGGTTTTGAAAGGGCACGACTTCAGTCGTGCCGCAAAAGGTCCAATTTAACCTGGGGTTTTAACCCCTGAGGGGTGCTTTGCGCGGGCTGAATGGTATTTATGAGATGGCTTCTAGTACATTGCGTGAACTGAAGTCTTGGGAATGCACGCCTGGTCAATCCGGAATTCGCTCATTCTCCTTCTCGCTCTCGTCGACCATCCGACGCAGGAATCTTCAGGATTTGTTCTCATAAGTCTTAGTGCTAAGTCGGCTTCTGGCAGTGCTCCATGCGTATGGCGGGCAGTTCGGTAACAGCCTTGTACGTTGCACCTTCTATTTGGCGGTCAGAGGCAAAACCAGATGCTGTGTCGCCACTCGTGGAGAAGGGATATTGACACCTGGCACACACGAGGGAATAAGCACCTGTAATATATTGATGATAAACGAGTTAATGGTGGAGGCGGCGGGAGTCGAACCCGCGTCCGAAATCGCTGTCAGCCAGGAGAGTTCATGCTTTGTCCGATTCCTTTTGGTTTCGCTCCCGGCACTCAGAGCGGACAAGATGTGCCGAAAGCTAGTCCGATGATCTCGCGGTTACAACACGGACCGAGCCGCAGCCGCCAGCCTACTGTATGACGTCCGCTCACAGCCCATAGGCAAAGCCGTGGAAGACGGCAGCTTATTTAATTAAGCTGCAAGTGCCAGATTATCGTTGGCAACTTTTGTTTTGCAGGCGATTACGGGTGCCCACACCCCGACATGCCTCCCAAGCCGCAATCGATCCCGTCGAAACCGTGACGCCCCCAATCCGGGTGCGAGCCGGGCCAACTGGCTCGTGCTGCTACTTCCATTCTATGCCAATTCCGGTTTTGCCGCCGCCTGCCGCTTTTTGTGGCCTACTGCTTTTCCAGGTCGATGCTCTCGTATTCGTGCCGGGCGATGGCGGCGCGAATCTGGGCCGGGGTCTTGCCTGCCTTGGTCATCCGGTAGGCGAGAAAGCCCTCCTTGGCGCAGGTGTCGCACTCCGTGCTGTGCGTGGTCTCATAGCAACTGCGCAGGCTGGTGTGGCCCAGCGCGCGGTCGCAACGGCAGTTACAGGGAAGCTGATAGAGTACGTTCCCAATCCTGGCTGCCTGCTGGTAAGTGTGCACTTGCCAGGGATAACGAAAGTGTTCGCCGGTCAGTTGCGCGCCAGAGAGAATTGGCGGCAGGGCGCTCACCTTGAGCGGCGCGGAGGGATGATAGGCGGGAACATCGTCGGCCGGGTTCGACCACTGCGCATAACTACCCACGGTCACTGCGAAGACAGCCAGACCGAGAACCCAACGGCTTTTGAGCCAGCTTTTCATGGCCCTCCTTGCGCCTATTCTAAACCGGAACTGGAATACATAAAGGACAAGCCGCAGCCGCGAATCGAGATCAGAACTGTCCGGATTCAGGAGAGCGGTATCAGAACCGGGGTTTGGAAATCTGGCGTCTTCAGCCACGCTTCAGACGCCAACAGCCGATACCATCCGGATTGGTGACTGGCCTGCTCTTTCCGGCCAAAATACATCTGTTTTCGCTTCCCCTCGTTGCAGTGTGGAGAATTCCTTGCCTTGAGGGATATATCCCGCAGGAATGTGAAAGGCGACACCGCTCCCAAACCTTCCGAGGCCTCGGATAGACCGTGATATTCCCTTATGATGCTCTGCGCTCAGTATTTGCGCGGGGGTGGAAAATAGGAACTTTACTGGCAATAGATGCGCAATAAGTTGCACATAATTAGCCTTCCCGTGTTGGCAATCGTATGAATATAGACACCTTAACTTTGGCACGCCAATTGCACATATATTTGCACCGACCTTTAGGAGGCCAGGCATGACCCTGAAATCCCGGTTGTCTCTTTTGTCTCTATCTGCTGCGGTGGTCTTCCTAGCCGCAAGTGCCAGTGCGTTTGCTAGCCCTATGTACACCATCGACTTCAGTTGCAGTAATGGTAGTGCCACAACAACAAACTTCTGCGTTCCGACTCCTCCAGTGAGTCCGTTGGCGTTCAACGGCTGGACCCAGAACGGATACAACGTCGCCAGCAACTCTGGTGCCTGGAATTGGACTCCTGCCTCAGGCAACCCGGCGCCTAGCTTGTCCAGTACTGCTGCAAGCACGCTGCTCGTTACCAAGGGTGCCAGCACGGAGTTCTACTTCGATAGCGTTGACATTCAGGACGCTGGCGGCTTTACCTATATGATCGTGGGCAAGTTGGACGGAAATACGGTATACAGCATCACTAGCGGTTCGATCTCTGGCCCTGGCTGGTATACCGCCAGTGCATTCGGTGGTGATTTGGTCGATTCTGTCTACATCACCGTTACCCCTACATCGGGCACAGACTACGTCGATAATGTCGTGGTCACTGATACACCTGAACCGACCAGCATGCTTCTGCTTGGAACCGGTCTGCTTGGACTCGCTGCGATGGTTCGTCGTCGGATGGCCCACTAGGTCTCTGTCAGGGTCACCTGTCAGGCCAGTTTCCATTGCCCGGTTTCCGCGCTTTGCGGAGACCGGGCAGTGTTGTGTCTGAACCCTTCCACCTGAAATCTCCCCCTCTGTCGCAGTCGTCCCCTCTTCTCCATGACAAGATTTTCTGGCGCTCAATTTCAACCCCGACCGGGATCGGTGAGAAACCGCTGCGTCGTGGGCAATTGAGCCTGCATTTCCCGCGCACAAAAAAAGACGGCACGAACGTTCTTGCTGTTCGTGCCGGGAGGCCAGTGACGCAAACTACTTCCAGTAGCGGAGGATGCCTCCTCCATCACTGGAATATATACACCATAGCATAGATTCAGTAGAAGTCAAATACAAAAATCGAAATTATTTTACGGCTATTAAGCAAACAATCCAGTAAAGCCGCTTAGTGTCCCGATAGAAGACATTTTACCGAAGCCGTAGCCGCAACCACCTGGGGCAAGAACTGTGCCATTGCAACAAAGTATTTGATATCTTCTACTTCCGTTCCACAGCAGGTGGTTTTGTCGCTACTCATGGCGGGCTCAAAACGGGGTGATAGCCGCCGTTTCGGCGCTTGCCGGAGGGTTGGTGGCTGTCTGACGGCGTGGAAAGCCCGCCGTCAATGTTTACCAGGCTGATGCAAGCTCGAAATCTGGATTTCAGGATTTCCGTGCGCAATCCGGCCGGCAAAGCGTGGCACGCAGCCCGGTGAACTGCCCTGGAAGCCATCCGGTCAACCTCTCAACGACGGCTGCAAGAGCGAAATCGTTCGCCGTCAGTCCCCCGGCATCGTGCGTAAGCAGGCCCAGGCACACCCGGTTGTAGCGAATGTCGATATCCGGATGGGGGCCTGCCTTTTCGGCCTGCTCACCTACCCGGTTGACAAAGGCCAGCGCCGCGGGGAAATCCTCAAAGCTGAAGGTTCGTGCCAACTCTTCATCTTCAATCTGCCACTCTGGCAAGGCGCCTAGAGGGAAGCAACTTCCTCGGCGGAGAGTGTCGCCATGGCTTTTGTTCCGGCAATGAAGTCTAGAGCTTGGGCGGGGGCGGCGCGTTCGCAATATCGAAGGTAGACAATAGCTTGTTGGGACCGTTGATTTTAGAGCGCAGTTCGTGCCAAATCTCAGGGGAAATCTTGAGAAAGACCTCCACAACACCAGGGTCGAACTGCGCTCCTGAGTGGCGCAGAATCTCTTTGCGCGCCGCTTCGAAGCTGCGCGCTTTGCGGTACGGCCGGTCGCTGGTGATGGCGTCAAGGGCGTCGGCGACGGCAAAGATGCGAGATCCGATGGGAATCTCGCTGCCGCGCAGACCAGACGGATAGCCGCTGCCATCGTGGTGTTCCTGATGGGTGAAAACAATCTCTGCCGCTGCACTCAGAAACGGTATCTTGCGCAGCATATCGTAGCCAGACGCGCAATGGTTGCGCATGACCTTCTGCTCTTCCCGTGACAGCGGGCCAGGCTTGCGCAGTATCTTGTCGGGAATCGCCATCTTGCCGATGTCGTGCACAAAGGCGGCGCGCGCAATGACCTTGATCTCCGCCGGCGCGATGTCCATGGCCCGTGCCAGCGCAATAGCGTATGCGGTGACCCGTTTGGAATGCCCTTCGGTCTCGGAGTCCTTCAGGTCCAGCGCGTCGCCCAGGGCCTCCAGTGTGATGTCGTAGGAGTGCTCCAGATCTTCCATAGCCTGGCGGAGCATTTCGGTTCTCGCCCGCACCACCAGTTCAAGATTCTGCTGGTAGCTGTGGTTCTCCTCCAGGGTCTGCTGGTGCTCGAGTGCGCGCTGAACAGTGCCCAGGAGATGTTCGCGCTCGAAGGGCTTGAGCAGATAGTCATAGGCGCCGCGGTGCATGCAGTCGATCGCCACATCGATGTCGTGAACAGATGTGACCATGACCACTGGAAGCTGTGGCTGCTTCCCGCGAATGTACTCCATCAGGGCAATGCCGCTTCCGTCTCGGATCAGAACTTCGGTCAGCACCAGGTCGAAGGCATTTTGATTCAGCAGATTGATCGCTTCTCGACTGCCGGCGGCCATCTCCGCGTGATATCCCTGGCTCTCCAGAGTGGCGCCGATCATCGACCGGACGTGCTCCTCGCCATCCACGACCAGGATTCGAGCCGACCTGCGCAGCCCTGCGACTTCGCGCGCGTTTGCCTCTGCGGGCAACTTCGCGGCGGTAAACAGTGCTCCCAGTTCTGCCAGGTTCAATGCCAAGTCCTAATCCTCCCATATCCTTGCCAGCTTGGCAATGCCGCAATGGCGTGCTCTCTTCGAGTGATCGTTATCCTGCCGGCGGCTTCCCCGACTACGCAGCAGAGGAGAATGCTGCCATCCGTACCTTATCGGCGATCTCCGCATTTTCCAAATGTTGTACAAATATGCGAAAGAATAATCCGAGTTCCCACCAAAGGAAACGGTAGGACATCAACCGGCCAGGCGCAACAGGATTGATCGAAACCGCATCAACATGGATATAGGTAGTAGCTACCAGCCTACTCCTTTGCCTTTTGAAGGGCTCGCCGGGCCGTTGCCCAGCCTTCCTTCACGATCTGGCGACCCCGGCCCACGGCCAGAGCGTTTGCGGGCACGTCTTTGGTGATGCAGGAGCCGGCGCCGATGTAGGCCCCATCCCCCACCGTCACCGGCGCCACCAGCGTGGTATCGCTGCCTATAAAGGCGTCCTTGCCGATGCGCGTGGCGAACTTGTTCACGCCGTCGTAGTTGCAGGTAATGGTTCCGGCGCCGATATTGGTTCTTTCGCCCACTTCAGCATCGCCCAGGTAGGTAAGGTGGTTGGCCTTGGCGCCCTTGCCCAGCTTAGTTTTCTTGGTCTCCACGAAGTTGCCCACATGAGCATCCTCGCCAATTTCGCTGCCCGGCCGCAGGTGCGAGAAGGGGCCGATGCGGGCGCCGTCGGCAACCGTGCTGTCTGTCAGCACGCAGCTTTGACGCACCAGCACATCGCGGCCCAGCGCGCAGTTTTCAATCACGGAATAGGACCGGATCAGGCAATCGCCGCCGATGCGCGTGCGGCCCCGCAACTGCACAAATGGCTCGATCACCGTATCGGCCGCAACCTCGACCTCTGCGTCAATCATGCAGGTCTCAGGCCGGAAGATCGTCACGCCCTGGGCCATCAGCCGGTTGGCTGTGGCGGCGCGCAGCGTAGCGTCCAGCGCCACCAGCTCGGCGATGGTGTTAGCGCCCAGAACTTCGGCCGCTTCGGCAGCCTGAACGGCCACAACGCGCTCACCAGCGGCTCGCAGGATCCCAGCCATATCGGTGAGGTAAAGCTCCTTGTGTGCGTTGTCGGTGGTCAGCTTGTCCAGATGAGCCAGCAGCGGCGCGGTTCTGAAGGCGTAGATGCCGGAGTTGATCTCGCGTATCTTCTGTTGCGCAGGCGTCAGCGCATTCTGCTCGACGATAGCCTCGACTTCCGGCGAAACTGTTTCCGGCGGCTTGGGCGATTTACGCAGAACCCGTCCGTAGCCGGTGGGGTCGGCGGGAGCGGCGGTCAAAATGGTCATGGCTGCCTGCTCGGCCTGATGGAATTGCCACACTTGCTCGATAGTCTCCGGCCGGATCAGCGGCACGTCGCCGGAGAGCACCAGAATGTTTTCGTAGCCGGCAATGGCTTCGCGGCAGCACTGGATGGCGTGCCCGGTGCCGCGCTGCTCGGTCTGCTCGACGAAGCGAACGCCGCTGGAAGCTACGGCTGCCCGCACCTTTTCGGCTTGGTGGCCGACGACCGCGTAAATGTCCTTCGGAGCCACAATCCGGCTGGCAGCGGCGACAACGTGGGCCAGGAGCGGCTTGCCGCCAATTTCGTGGAGTACCTTGGGCCGCTGCGACTTCAGCCGCGTCCCTTTGCCCGCTGCCATGATGACGATTGCCAGTTTTAGATTTGATTTCACTTCATTGCTCCTCATGAGCGGGTTCCCGTTGAGATTTACAGTATCCCGCCCTGGCCGCAAAAACAAGAACGCGGCGCGGGTGGGCACCCAGCCTATTACTACTTTTTCGTCGCTGCCGGCATCGGAATGGAGATGTCGATTGTCTGCACTGGACCTAGCTTCAGATCCTCAAGCCCCGGCTTGATCTCCGGTCCGTTGCCCACGATCAGCACGGCCAGTTTGTCGGGGTGAATATACTTCTTCGCCACGCGGTTCAAGTCGGCGACCGTCACCTTTTCGAGCGCGGCCCGGTAAGTCTCCAGATAGTCCGCCGGATAGCCGTAGAACTCCAGGCGCACCCGCGCGGCCAGAACTTTCTCCCTGGTGTCGTAGCGGAAGAGGAACGAGTTAAGGATGTTGTCCTTGGCCCGTGCCAGCTCCTCATCGGTGAAGGGCATGGTGGTAAGTCCCGCAATCTCGGCCAGCGTGGCTCTGGTTGCATCCACGGTCGAGGCGCTCTTGGTCAGCGCCATAGCGCGGAACTCAGCGGGATGGTCATAGGCGAAGTTGTAGCTGCCGCCCACGGCATAAGCCAATCCAAGCTCGGTGCGCACCTTCTGGAACAACCGGCTCGCAAAACCGCCTCCCAGAATCTCGTTCATCATCGCAAGAGCGGGAACATCGGGATTGTGCCGGTCCGTTCCCAGGCCGACGATCTCAATGTTCGACTGGTTCACGTCTTCCTTGTCGATGAATGAGACGCCGGGTTGGGGCCCGGTAAAAACATCGTGCCGCGTCGGCGTTGCCTTCACCGGCGGCAGGCTTTCAAAGGCCGCCCGCAGCCTGGCTTCCATCGCCGCGGGATCGAAGTCGCCGCTAATGGCCACAATCAGCTTGCCGCCGATGGTGCGGTCGTGCCAGGCCTTCAGATCGTTCACAGTGACCGCGCCGATGGTCGCCAACTCCGGCTGCCGCGTGTATGGGCTATTGGCCCCGTAGACGAGTTTGGCCGACTCGCGATTGGCAATCTCGGCTTCGTCGTCGTTACGCCGGACAATCCCCGTGGCCTCCTGCTGTTGGGCCAGTTGGAGCTTCTCCGCGCTGAAGTTGGGGTGCAAAAGCAACTCTAAAGCCAGAGAAAACACCTGATCGGAATCACTCTTGAGCGAGTTCCAGGCCAGGAAAGTGGAATCCACGCCGCCGCCGGTCTCGATGCGCGCGGCCTTGGCTTCCAGCAGGTCGTCCAGCGCATCGCCGTTCAGTTTGGCTGTGCCGCTGGTGCGCCACGCCTGACCGTAAAGGCCCACCAAACCAGTTTTGGCCGTGTCTTCATCGCGCTCGCCGCCCGGAATCAGCACGGAGCCGGAGACGAACGGCAGCTCATGATCTTCCTGCAAAAAGAGGACAATGCCATTCTTGAGCTCAATGCGTTTCGGCTGGTGCGGCTTGAAATCGTGCAGCTTCGGAGTAGGGATCTGCTCCCATGGTTTGGCTTGCTGAGCCTGGAGTGCGACGGACGCCAAAGCAAGCGCGCCGAGAGAGAAAACCAGTGAAATCCCCAAAAATCCAAGGTACCCCAGCTCTCGCTTCTGAGACCTGAAATTCATTTCACGCTGCTCGATCGAAGTCTTCTTCATCGCGCGCCTCCACTTTGCTGTGCGGTCGCCGGAGCTTCGGTTTCAATCCATGCGCTGGTGCGGTTGCTGGAGACAAAAACCTCGTTGGCCACGCGGCGAATATCCGCCTTGGTCACCTTATCCACCTTCTCCAGTTGCTTGAAGAGTTCGCGCCAGTCGCCGTAGCGGGTCTGGTACTCAGCCAGCGAGTTGGCCAGGCCCTGGTTATCGGCCAGTCCGCGCAGCAGGTCCGCGCGGGTGCGGGTCTTGAACATGGCCAGCTCCTCGTCGCTCACGTCCGCGGTCTTCAGCTTGTCGATTTCCTTGTGGATGGCGTCGCGCATCTCTGCCGGCGTGTGACCCGGCAGAGGAAGCGCACCGAAGACAAACAGGCTGGGATACTTGTTGCCCGGATAAGGACTCATGCCCTCGGCTACTGCGGCAATCTGCTGGTCGCGCACCAGGCTGCGATAGAGCCGCGAGACGCGGCCGTTGGAGAGAATGTCGCTGATGGCGTCATAGACTGCGGCGTCGGGGTCGCGGTAGTCGGGCCGATGGTAGCCTTCGATGTAGATGGGCTGCGTGGCTTCGCGGATGGCCACCGTCTTTTCGGCAAATTGCTTGGGCTCGACGGTGGTCATCTCCTCCGGTTTTGGTCCGGCGGGAATGCGGCTAAAATACTTTTCCAGCATCGGCAGAGCATCAGAGGCTTTAATGTCGCCCACCACGGCGATGACAATGTTCGAACCCACGTAGTACTTTTTGTGAAACTCCATGGCCTCGGTGGCGTTGATCTGGCTCACCTCGCTGGGCCAACCGATATTGCTGCGGCCGTAGTTATGCGCCACATAGGCGGTGGCCACAAACTGCTCAAAGAGCCGGCCCTCGGGGTCGGAGTCGGTGCGCATCCGCCGCTCTTCAATCACCACATCGCGTTCCTTGTAGAACTCGCGCGGCGCCACGTCGGCCAGCCGTCCGCTCTCCAGCCACGCCCACAGCTCCAGGCGGTTTTCCGGCATCGACCAGAAGAACATCGTCTCGTCCAGCGCCGTGGAGGCGTTCAAGCCCTCGGCTCCATTGCGCTCGGCCACATCGGTGAACTGGTTGGGGATGACGTACTTGTGCGCCTCGTCCTGCGCGTCAAGAAATGCCTTCTTCAGCTCGGCCAGCTTCTTCTCGTCGCGGCCCACGGCCTTCAGGTACTCAGCCTCGTAAGCATTGTTGGCCGCTTCCACCTTGGCCAGCGCAACCTTCTCGGCGGCGTAGTCGGTGGTGCCAATCTCGCTGGTTCCCTTGAAGGCCAAGTGCTCAAACATATGCGCCAGACCGCTCTGACCCGAGGGATCGTTCACATCCCCCGCATCGACGAAGGTTGTGTAGCTGAAGACCGGCGCCTCCGGCCGCTCGCAGATCAGCAGCGTCAGCCCGTTGGGCAGAACCTTGGTTGTAATTCTTTGTTCGAAACTCTTCAGATCTTGTGCCTGCGCGCCCGCGAAGGACACCACAGCCACCGTCAGGACAAAAACAATCTTCCAGGACCAGGAAAGAAATCTGTTTTGCATCCGGCCTCCTTGCTCCAGGGCGCGAAACCACGCTTCCCGCACTCCTTCAAGCTAGTGCCCTCCACCGAGAGGGGTCAAACTGGCAGCAATCCCTCCTTGACCGCGCACCGCGCCATTCCTTATCCTTCGAGGCATTCAGCAAAAGGAATTTTTCGTCGCCAACCCGCGCAAGGAGAGCACGTATGAATCCGGCTGTCCGTGTGGTTCGCATTCTGCAAATCTCCGTGATCGTCTCAGTACTGTTATTTATTTATGTCCTTCAAATCCTCCACCCTGCTGCCCATAGCGTGAGCGCCCCGGTACAATGGGCCCTTGTGTTGTGTGCAATCGCATCCGCTGAGATTGGATTCATCGGGCAACGTATGCTTTTGCGCCCCCGGGAGCCATCTCTTCCGGCGACGCAGAATTCGACGCCTCTCGCACGATGGACTTCAGGACATATTCTCAGGTTTGCAACGGCGGAATCGGTGGCCTTGTTTGGATTTGTTTTGCGCATATTAGGGAGCTATTCCATTGTGGTCTATCTGTTGTTTGGAAGTTCACTGTTCTTGCTGGTGATATGGCGACCGGGTGCCTGTCCGCCCCAAGACTCAGCCGTGAACACCAGTGGTTTGATCAAATGAAGCAGGGAGAGCCCGTATGACTTCCCATTCCCCGACCACAGCTCTCAATTCCGGCCTTGCCGCTCCGCTTCTCATTCGCCGTGTCGCAGTGCTGGGCGCGGGAACCATGGGCTCCCGCATCGCCGCTCATCTGGCGAACGCCGGAATCCCCACACTTCTGCTGGACCTCGTTCCAAAGGAAAAAAGCGCGGAGCCTTTGGCCAAGGTCGCACTCAGCGCTCTGGCCAGAACCAAACCTGCTGCCTTCTACGAGCCAATGCTTGCCGCGCTCATCACCCCCGGCAACTTCGAGAACGATTTGCCCAAGCTGGCCGGCTGCGATTGGGTCATCGAGGCCGTGGCTGAAAACCTGGCCATCAAGACCGCTCTGCTGGCTCGCGTTCTGCCTCATCTGGCTCCTCACGCCCTGCTCACCACCAACACCTCCGGCCTGCCCCTCAAGCAGATCGCCGCCGGACTCGCCACGCACCGGGAGCGCTTCTTCGGCACCCACTTTTTCAATCCTCCGCGCTACATGCGCCTGCTTGAGGTCATCCCCGCCGCCGAAACCGATCCGGCCGTGGTCGCCTCTTTTGCCGCCTTCGCTGACCGCAATCTCGGCAAGCAGGTGGTCTTCGCCAACGACACGCCCAATTTCATCGCCAACCGCATCGGGATCGCCGCCCTCTTCTCGGCGGCCGCGCTGATGCTGGAGCAGGGGCTCTCCATCGAAGAGGTGGATGCGCTCACCGGCCATGCCATCGGCTGGCCCCGCACCGGCACCTTCCGCCTAGCCGACATGGTGGGCATCGACATTCCCGCTCACGTGGCCGCTAACTTTCCACAAGGCGTGATGCAAAGCGGTTTTTCTGCCGTCCTGGAAGAGATGCTCCGGCGCGGCTGGCTGGGCGACAAGACTGGCCAGGGTTTTTACAAGAAGGTCCGAGGTGAAGACGGGAAAGAACATCGCATGGTGCTCAATCTCTCCGCCTACGAGTACCGTCCAGCTGCGAAACCCGCTCTGCCCGCTCTGGAAATGGCCCGGAACGCCGCTACGCTCCAGGAGCGGTTGCGCCTGTTGCTGGCAGGCGACCCGGCAAAAGACAAGGCCGCGGCCTTTCTATGGCCGTTTCTCGCCACGCTATGGAACTTTGTCGCCAACCGCATCGGCGAAGTGGCCGGCGATGCGCCCTCCATCGACCGCGCCATGCGCGCCGGCTTTAACTGGGAGCTGGGGCCCTTTGAAATGTGGGACGCGGCCGGTGTCGCCTCCACCGTCAGCCGCATGAAGGCGCTTGGGCTTCCAGTAAGCCCGCGCGTCGAGGCTTTGCTCGCTGCCGGCCACTCCACTTGGTACGCCCGCCACGGCTCAAGCGGCGTCCAGACCTGTTTCCAGCCGGAGAAGAACACGCTGGAGCCTGTTGCCACATTCCCCGGTCACGCCCGCATCGCGGACTTCCGCCGCTCCAATGGAACCGTCCGCTCGAACACGGGAGCCTCGCTGGTCGATCTGGGCGACGGCATTGCCTGCATTGATCTGCACTCGCACAAGAGCACCATTGGTAGCGACGTGCTGGCCCTGGTCTCAGCGGCGCTCGATTCCGCCTCCGACGCGGTGCGCGACTTTGCTGGCTTTGTCATTTCGGGCGACCGTGAGAACTTTTCAGTTGGCGCCAACCTGATGCAATTGCTGCTGGCCGCACAGGAAGGCGAGTGGGACGAGCTGGCCGCGGTGATCCACGGCTTTCAGCAGATGACTATGGCCATCAAGTACTGCCCGCGGCCGGTGGTCGCCGCGCCCTTTGGCATGACCTTCGGCGGCGGCGCGGAGATTTGCCTGCACGCCGCGCGCCGTCAGGCTCACGCAGAGACCTACATCGGCTTGGTCGAGGCCGCTGTCGGCCTCATCCCCGGCGGCGGCGGCGTTAAGGAGATGCTGCTGAGGGCCATCGATGCGGCCACGGCGGCAGCGCATCTTGACCCACGTGACCCGCCCTCGCGCTTTGCCCAGTCGATGGAGTTGGCCACCGCGCTGCGGCGCTCTTTTGAAACCATCGCACTGGCCAAGGTTTCCACCTCGGCCGCTGAGGCTCGCTCACTGGGGCTGCTGGCCCCTGCCGACCGCATCACCATGAACCGCGAGCGCCTGCTGCTGGATGCCAAAGCCCTGGCCGCAACGATGGCCGAGGCGGGCTACACGGCTCCGCAGACGCGGACGCGGATTCCCGCTCCCGGCGCTTCTGCGCTGGCAGCGCTCGGAACTGGCGTTTTCCTGATGGGCGAGGCCGGCTACGCCTCCGAGCACGACCAGAAGGTCGCCCGCTGGATCGCGTACATTCTCTCCGGCGGCCGGGTGACGGCCGGAACCCCGGTCAGTGAGCAGTACATCCTCGACCTGGAGCGCGAGGCGTTTCTCTCTCTCTGCGGCGAGCCCAAGACGCAGGAGCGCATCGCCTACACGCTGAAAACCGGCAAGCCGCTAAGGAATTGATTTTGCAGTCGAAGTGAATTGGGATGATGATGAGCAGGGGGAGAATCTCGATGGATCACGACACTGCTGCGCATGAAACCTACCAGACAAGCCGACATGCATTGGCGGAAGGATACCGGCAGATGACAGCCGACATTGAACATGAGATGGAAGCAGAGGAATGGGCGGAGGCGTTGATTGGCGACACATTTGGGACTATCCAGGAACCTGTTAAGTCACCTTGTTCCAGATGAAGGGTACGGGCTTTAGCCCGTACATGAACCCGACAAATGAACGCGGGCTTTAGCCCTGAGGGATTGCAATCTCCATGGTTCGCGCCGGTCTCAAAAAGGTCGCTTGGTTGCTGGGCGTTCTGCTCTGCGCCTGCACGCTGCTCCCGGCTCGTTCGCAGGAGCCAGCCCCCGCGCCACTCAACGAGTCCGGCCAGATCGTCGTCGCCGGCCGCTCGACGCCTTACCTCATCCGTCGTCTCCCCGTCAGTTCGTTCTCCGGCCTGCCCGAGGAGCTTGCGGCCCTGCTCAACCGCCGCGGCTGCCTGATTCCGCAAACCTACGAGGCGCATCACCCGGAAAACGTCATCCACGCCAGCTTTGAGCGCGCAGGCTCATCCGATTGGGCGATCCTTTGTTCGGAACAGGGAACAGTCTCGCTGCTGGTCTTCTTTTCCAGCGCCCCCGCCAAACTCCTGGTGCTGGCCGCCGCTCCTGAAACTGAACGTCTGCAAGCCCACGACGCCAGCGGCGTTCTCGGCTTCAACTGGGGCATCGATCCCGTCTCGCCCGAGCAGATTCGCACGGCCCAGATCGGCCTGGACCCACGCCCGGCGCGGCTTGACCACGATGCCCTCGCCGATACGGTCGTCGAGGGCCGCACCGTTTACCACTTCTATGTGAAAAACGCCTGGACCGTGCTGGAAATGCCGGATTGATTGACCTCCTTTTTGAGTTCTTTGCGAAAAGGGTGGGAAACATGGCCCACAGAATCGTCAAGGAGCAAGCCCCATGCCGGAAGCCGTCATCGTCAGCGTCGTTCGTACCCCGGTAGGCCGCGCCCCCAGGGGCGTTCTTTCGACCACTCGCCCAGACGACCTCGCTGCACTTGCGTTGAATGGTGCTTTGGAGCGGGTTCCAGGCCTCAGCAGGGCAGAAATCGACGACGTGATTCTCGGCTGCGCCCAGCCGGAGGGGGAACAGGGCTGGAATGTTGCCCGTTTCGCTGCTCTCCGCGCCCAACTGCCGATCGAGGTTCCCGGCGTTACCGTGAACCGCCTCTGCGCCTCTGGCCTTGAGGCCATCGTACAGGCCGATCTGCGCATCCGCGCCGGCGGCGACCGCGTCGTAGTGGCCGGCGGGGTTGAGTCCATGAGCCTGCTCCCCCTCGGCGGCCTCAAGCCCAGCCCCAATCCCTGGCTCGCCGAGCACTATCCCGCCGCGCTCCTCACCATGGGCCTCACCGCCGAGCGGGTCGCCCGACACTACGAAATCTCCCGCGCCGACCAGGACGCCTTTGCTCTTGCCAGCCACCGGAAAGCCGTGGCCGCGCAGGCTGCCGGCCGTTTTGCCGAGGAGCTGATTCCTGTCGCGGTCACCACGGCCGTTCCCGGCAAAGAAGCGGGAAAACCAGTAGTCTCTGAGACTCTCTTTACCGCCGATGAGGGCCCGCGCGCCGACGCCTCGCTCGAGGCCCTCGCCAAGCTGAAACCCGCCTTCCACGCGCAGGGAACCGTCACTGTCGGCAATGCCTCGCAGACCTCCGACGGCGCCGCTGCCGCCGTTCTGATGGAAGCCGGGCGCGCCCACGAACTGGGCATTCGTCCTCTCGGCCGCCTAGTGGCCTACGCCGTTACCGGCTGCCTGCCTGAAGAGATGGGCATCGGTCCCGTCTCCGCCATTCGCAAGGTTCTCCGCCGCGCCGGTTTCACCCTGGCCGACATCGACCTCATCGAACTCAATGAGGCTTTTGCCGCGCAAGCCCTGGCCGTTATCCGCGAACTGGGTCTCGATCCCGAGCGCATCAACGTGAACGGAGGCGCCATCGCCCTCGGCCACCCGCTGGGCTGCACCGGCGCCAAGCTCACCGCAACACTGCTCTCCGAGATGCGCCGCCGCCAGATCCGCTACGGCATGGTCACCATGTGCGTCGGTGGAGGCATGGGCGCAGCCGCCATCTTCGAGCGGTTATAACGAAACCAGACTAGGGAATCTCTGAATAAGTCGCTGTCTTGAAAGGGCACGGCTTCAGCCGTGCCGCAAAGGTCGCAGAATCAACGCGGGCTTTAGCCCCTGAGGGAAGGTTCTTAGGGAATTAGAACTTAAGCAGAGATTTCCTTGGGAATCTCTGAATCTTATCTTGCCAGTAACTCCGGCTGGAGTTACTGGAAGATCGCAGATGATTACTATAGCGTAGACAGACTATAAGTTACCTCTTCCGAACTGTCGCAAATTTGGACACTGATTACCTAAATGCGCACAAGCGAGATATTTCCAATTTATCCAATTCAAGCCACACTCAATTAGATATTGCTAACTCGATAAGCCGCGAGAGATCGGCTTTCTCTTTTTGCGCGGAGTTATCTTGAGCCGGAGAATCGTCTACTGGTCTCTATTGTTTGCATTTGCCGTGCACCCCGCACTCTTGCGTGCGCAGTCGCGGCAAGAGATTGCCCGTGCTGACCCTGCCGAGCGGGCGGTCGGAGCCGATGCCAGCATGGACGGTTATGCTCCGCCAAAAGCCGTGATCCCGAAGGTTCTTACCACATTGCACGTGATTGCCGACGCACCCGGCGCGCTCGATGCCCAGGGGCCGTCCACAAATGTAACGCAGTCCCAGATTCTTTCATCGGCGGGAACCTACGGAGACTTTACCCGCTATCTGCAGCTCTTGCCGGGCGTGGTGTGGGTTTCCGATCTCAGCAACGATGTGCTGGTGCGCGGCGGCCATCCGACGGAGAACCTCTTTGTCGTCGATGGCGTCGAAGTTCCTGCCATCAACCACTTTTCGCTCTCCGGCTCGAACGGCGGATTCACGTCCATGATCGACTCCACTGCCATTGGCGGCATGAATATGAAAGCTGGCGTTTACGATGCAGGCTACTCCAGCCGCCTCTCTTCGCTGATTGACATTCATACCCGCGGACTGGGAGAAGCGCGCCAGGCGGGAAATCTCTCCGCGGGTATTGCCGGAGCTGGCGGGCTTTACCAGCGTGCCCTGGCACACAAGGGCAGCTTGCTGCTATCGGCGCATCGCAGCCTTCTGAGCCTGGTCACCAACGACATCGGCATCAACGGGGTTCCCACTTACGAGAACGGAATGGCGCGCCTGGAACTGAATCCCAGTGATCGCGACACGCTCTCCATCTTCAGTTTGAGCGGCGCCGATTCCATCGCGATGACCCCTTGTCCGTCGCCGAACGCGACCAGCATCTATCAAACCCAATATTCCGGTTGGCGCACGACGGAGGCGTTGAGCTGGAGGCATAACTTCTCTCCGCAAGTTACCGCCAATCTTACCGCCAGTTCCTCGCTCACCCGTCAGAACATTGATCAGCAGCAGCAAATCGGTGAAGTGATTGATCACCGCGGAAACTGCCACCCTGTAACTCTTCTTCCCGCTTACAACGAAAACTCGCGCATCGGGCTGTCGGCGTTGAACTATGAGTTGCGAGCCGGCCTGCGTGGATGGCTGTTCTCGGCGGGCGCAGCCGGCAAACTGACCACTCCGGACGATTCAGTGGCCCAGCCCAACGGCCAGCAATCGCCCTTCAGCGCGGATCCATCGAGGTCCGACGCGGTCACCTTTCAGCGTAAGTTTTCCACCGGCCAAACCGCCGCCTTCGTTCAGGCAGAGGGAGGCTTCGGCAGCCGCTGGAAGTTATTGGCCGGCCTGCGCGTTGAGAGCTTCGCCATCACCGGCAGCTATGCTCTTGATCCGCGCATTTCGGTCGCCTACCGGCTCAACAGCCGTCAAATCCTCCACGGCTCCATGAACATCTCCTCACAGTTACCTCCGATCATGGACATGATCAGCTACCCCGGCAATCGCAACCTGCAACCCGTTCAGGTGCGGCAAGGGGCACTGGGTATGAGGCTTTGGCAGGCGAACTGGGGTACTCTGGACGCCGAGGCCTATCAGAAAAATTACCGGCGCGAAGCCGTCTCCACCGAATATCCGGCCCTGATGTTATCCAATATGGTCGATACTTTGGGCCAGGGATTTGTCTGGCTCCCGTTGACCAGCGCCGGAACAGCCCAGGCTCGCGGCGTTGAGTTGGCCTTGCGCGCGCACTGGCGCAGCCGGATGGATCTACTGCTCTCCGCCGCGCGTTCCCAGACCACCTACCGCGCTCTCGACGGCATTCGCCGGCCCGGCAACTACGACACGCCCCTGTCGGCAACGGCGATGGGCAACCTCCGGCTAGGGCTGGGAATCCAACTTGACCTGCGCGAGTCGGCTTCGAGCGGTCGTCCTTATACCCCATTCGACTTGGCCGACTCGAACGCCCAGAGCCGGGGCATCTACGATCTGACCCGCATCAATGCTCTTCGCGGCCCACTCTACAACCGCCTGGACATGGAGCTGGAACGCCGTTTCCGGCTTCCAAAGGGTGCCTTTGACATCCACGCTGGAGCGGAAAATATCCTGAATCGCGGCAACTTGATGGGTTATGTATGGCTCGACGACTGCCAGGTGGCGTGGGGATGCGGCAACAGCAGCGGCGAGCCAATCACCAAGGCCGACCAGATGGGCCGCTACCCGGCCTTCAGCCTGCGCTACGAGTTTTAGGAATTTGTTGAGAAACTCTCGGATTGTGTCAGGGCACAACTTCAGTCGCGCCGTAAATGCAATAAAATCAACGCTGGCTTTACATGCTGCGGAAAAACTCATTCCGGAAGGAGGCGGGGGTTTCAACCCCCGCATAAAGCCAATAGAATCAACGCTGGCTTTAGCCACGGAGGAACACTTTCCGCCAATTTTGCCCAAATCTGGAGTTTTTCCGCAGACTGCTTAGCCCCTGAGGCAACGCGGCCTCAAAGTAAGAACGGATTCAGTGGTTTTTCAGGTTCAGAAACAGAAGCAGCCGGGATCTCTCCCGGCTGTTTGTCTTCATTCAATCTTTTCTGAGCCCTCTTGAAGGCTCTCGTCAGCTACGCCTTGGCGGTGGCCAAAACCTTCAGCCGCGCGTTCAGGCGGCTCTTGTAGCGGGAGGCGGTGTTGTCGTGGAGAATGCCCTTCTGCACGCTCTTGTCGAGGGTGGAGACGGTTTCGCGATACTGCTCCTGGGCGGCCTTGACATCGCCCTTGGTCAGGGCTTCGCGGAGCGCGCGCAGGCTGGTGCGCATCTGGGTGCGGCTGGAGCGGTTCACTGCGGTGCGGGTTATGGTCTGGCGGGCGCGCTTCAGCGAAGATACATGGTTTGCCATTGCTTATCCTTTATTTCTGAGCACTGTTGTCAGGCACAGAATCGTGAGCCCTGATTTCAGGCGGAATGATGCGGTGTCAGAATGCAACTCAAGCCGCATCCCTCGCAATTTCATAGTGTACGGGAAATGGGGCGGCGGGTCAATGTGCCCTCCCCTCCAACGCAAGATGAGCCTGAAGGAGGATTCGGTGCCCCCTCCTTTCGCCGGCTTTTTGGCGAAAGCGTGGGAGGCCACGAACCCTTCCCCGGCAAAATCGAAACGAAAAGGACGGCGGAATTGAATTTTCGTCTCCCACCCTTAGCAAAGTACGCGAAGGATGGGCTACCCGCCGAGGCGGCGCGAGGATTCCGTCTGAATTACACTTCGCGGCTCACTGTTTCGCGGATTTACAGTTGCGCGGCCTGGGGGACGGACGGTCCACTGGCTTGTTTTGCCCGGTGTTTGAAACTTTTCCGCCGATTCTGCTCGTGTGCGCACATGAATTTGAGCTACCATCCTTGCAGCGATTTCTGCATCGTTCTCATGTGTACCCCAGAACAGAATGTCTCCGGGTGGACCGGCAAAGGAGGATTATGGCTACCCCCAAGAAATGCGCGAATGCGGCCTGCACCTGCCCTGTCCCCGATAAAAAGAAATATTGCAGCGACCACTGCGAAGGCATCGGGAACAAGATGGAGATCATGTGCCTGTGCGGCCACCCTGATTGTGGCGGCAAGACTTCTTGAAGTTGATATCCTGGGGCGGATTTGATTGGTGGTCCGAATTGGTTTCCAGGGGAGGCATGGCGGCCCGCCCCTGACAAGACACAAGTCCCCCAGCCGCCCAGAGGAGCGCCTCGGCCCTCAAGATTTTGTGAAGGGTTGGAGCACCCGGCATTCTGCATTTGCATTGACTAATTTGCGTGAAAATAGACTTGTACCCAAATTGGGAACATGGTACAGTATTTGTGTGCGCATTATTGCCCGAAGCACGTTGACCCGGTTTCTCGACACGTTGGAGGGAAGCAAGGACCACCGCGCGCTGAAGGGCGCGCTTGACGCCTGGTTTCTGGAGGCACGACAGGCAGAGTGGAAGAATTCTTCCGACGTGAAGGCCAGTTATGCCCATGCAAGCATTGTTGGGGCGGATCGGGTGGTCTTCAATATCAAGGGGAATGCCTATCGCCTCGTGGTCGCGGTGGATTACCAGCGCGCTACGGTCTTTATCAAATGGCTGGGAACGCACAAGCAGTACGACTCAATCGACGTAAGGACGGTTCAATATGCAACTGAAGCCCATCAAGACTGATGCCGACCACGAGGCCGCGCTCAAAGAAATTGAGCGGCTGTGGGGCGCGGCGGAAGGCACCGCCAACGGAGACCGTCTGGAGATTCTCATCACGCTGGCGGAGGCCTACGAAGAGTCCCATTTCCCCATGGATATGCCGGACCCGATTGAAGCCATCAAGTTTCGCCTGGAGCAGCAAGGCGTGGACAAAAAGGCTCTGATCGGAATCATTGGCAATCGAAGCCGGGTTTATGAAGTTCTGCGCAGAGATCGCGCCTTGTCGCTGACCATGATCCAGAAACTGAATCAGCAGCTAAAAATCCCAGCGGAGATTCTGATTCGCCCCATTCGCATGAGGAAAAAGAAGCTGGCTGCTTGAAACTTTCCTGTCGCCCACGCGAAGAGGTTTGTGGTTTCCCCGGTCTGAAAATCCAGACCTCGGGCACCCGGCAAAGCGAAGGATCGGGCGCCCAGGCTTTTGTGGTTCGTTAAAGGGCAGTGCGTCGGCCTATGACACGCAAAGTTCGATTACTGCTTTAGCAAGCAGGACTTGATTTTGAGCGAGATCTATTGCAGCGTGCGACTTGCACAGGAAATGCTCTTGGCGCTTCTCGCCATCATGCAGGATCAGTTCAGCGGCGTGTCGATTAGCTTTATCCGACGGGTCAGCATGTTGGCACATGCGAGGTTCAATTTCGGGTGCATGGTAATATTTCTCGATGACGGGCATATCATCACCTCCGCGTTGATTCTATTCTGAGATTCTGAAATTCGGCTACAGAAAATAATATATGTATCGATTATCACTATTGCAGTTTTTTTAACTCATCACATCCATAATGGTTATTCGTCGAAGATGTACACGACTTGTTGTAGTAGAACTTTGCCTTCGCCATATCCTGTGGGACGCCATTACCATCACGATAAAGATTTCCAAGATACTCACAACCCGTGTCGTCGCCGCCGTCGCAGGCCCTTGAGTAAAGTGCCGCCGCGCGCGCATAATCCTGTGGCGCTTCCGATCCTATATCGTAAACAGTACCTGCTTCCCAGCACCCGAAAGGTTCCCCAAGGTTGCAGCCCTTAATGTAAAACTCGACAGCCTTCTCGGCGCTCTTCGGTACACCCCAACCAAGTTCGTATGCCGTACCTAATTGAAAACAACCTTGATAGGCCTCACCGAGATTGCAGGCCTTGGTGTAAAACTCTGCTGCCTTGACGTAATCCTGCTGAAACGGGTAACCTCCAACGCTATAGTAGAGTCCGAGTTTGCCACAGATCTTTCCATCGCCCGCATCACACTTTTCAGTGTCGAGTTCAATACCTTGCTTAAAAAGCAAATCCGCACGATACGGATCCTTCTCGACTCCCTTCCCGCTTTCGTACAAAATTGCAAGCTCAGAACACGCATACCCCGAACCGCCTGTGCATTCAGGCGAATAAAGCGCTGCTGCTCGCAAATAAAGTGCCTGCGCGCGCGTCATGTTTTGCTCAACGCCTTGCCCGTAGTAATACATATCTGCGAGTGCATTACATGGTCCTGCATCTCCCCTTACGCAAGCGAGCTTACGGAGAACACCTCCTAAACTGTAGTGATGGTTGTTATCTACGATGTTCGCTCTTATTCCAATTGTCGAGGGTGCGATAGTTATGGCCGTTCCGGCAAATGCGATACCGAGGGCTAAGAATAAAGCCAAGGCTATCCAGACCCAGCGTGGCATACGCCTGACCCCTTTGCCTCGTAGCAACTCCTTTGCTTGCGAACTCTGACGCTCCACGACGGTTTCCCGGTGCGCATCGGTTGGAAGATACCGCACAGCGTCGAGCAGGCCAAGCAATTCGGCAACGTCTTTTGGGCGGTCTTCGCGGTCTTTGGCGAGGAGGAGGAGGGTGAGTGCGTCGAGGCCTTGCCAGTTGGCGAGATCGGGGCGGAGGGTGCTGGGCGGCTGGGGTGGGGTGGTCTGATGCTGGCGCGCCCAGCCTTCGTAGTTTTCGGCGCAGAAGGGCGTCTGACCGGTGAGCATCTCGTAGACGAGGCCGCCGAGGGCGTAGAGATCGGTGCGTCCGTCGAGTTCGGCTGCCGGGGTTCCGCGCCACTGCTCGGGGGCGGCGTAGGCCATCGTCAACAGAGTTCCGCCGGTGCGGGTGTAGGCGGTGCTGGACTCCTTGGTGGCTGCAATTCCAAAATCGAGCAGCTTGGGCGTTTCCATGGCGCCTTTACTGCAGTCCAACAGAATGTTCTCTGGCTTCACGTCGCGGTGAACGATGCCCTTGGCGTGGGCCGCACCAAGACCCAACGCCACTCCGCGGGCAATCTCTAAGGCGCGCTCCACCGGGAAGGCTCTGACCGCAAGCGCGTGGCGCAGGTCCGGTCCTTCGACGTATTCCATGGCGATGTAGGGCGAACCGTCTTCCGCCTGGTCCAGATCGACCACTTGGACCACATTCGGGTGTTGCAGCTCAATAGCCGCTTGTGCCTCGCGGCGAAAACGGCGCAGAAAGGTGGCATCCTGACTGAGTTCACTGGAGATGAACTTGAGAGCACGCTGGCGGCCCAGAAGAATGTGCTCGGCGAGATAGACCGTACCCATGCCACCCCGGCCGAGCATACGTACGATACGGTATTTGCCTCTGATGACCGTCCCCGGCTCAAGCTCGCGCAGATCGATGAGCTGAGCACCGTCGGCGGGGCAGTTAGTGTGGTGGCTCGGATAGGCCTTTTCACACAGCGGACACGTCTTCATATGCTCGCCTTACCACCAGCAAGAGTAACGCGTAACACTTCCATTGCGCCAGACGAATAGAACGAAATCGTGTCTTGCCGGTAGCCACAGGTCTCGATTTTGAGACCTGTGACTACCGCGTTGATTGCCGTTATTCTTCCTCTTCCTCCACCGGGCGCTTGGCGTTGGCCAGGATCTTCTCGGCTACTAACTGCGGGACGATGTCGTAGTGGTTCATCTCCATGCGGTAACTGCCCTTGCCCTGGGTCATGGATGTTAGCAGGGTTCCGTAAGTGAGCATCTCGGCCATGGGAACTTCGGCGTTGATGATCGTCGTCCGGCCCTTGGATTCCATGCCCTGAACGCGGCCTCGGCGGCTGTTGAGGTCGCCCATCAAGGTTCCGGCAAACTCATCCGGAGCCTCGATCTCGACCTTCATGACGGGTTCAAGCAAGCAAGGCTTGCATAACTCCATGCACTTGCGGAAGGCGATGCGGCCAGCCATCTTGAAGGACATTTCATTCGAGTCCACGTCGTGATAACTGCCGTCGTAGACGGTGGCTTTGAAGTCCACCACCGGGTAACCGGCCAGATAGCCGCGGACCGCCGACTCGACAATGCCCTTTTCGATTGCCGGAATGAAGTTGCGGGGAACCGCGCCGCCGAAGACTTCGTTGCCGAACTCGAAGCCGC
>CAYQSI010000014.1:0-63324 GCA_964420185.1 uncultured Occallatibacter sp.
TTACAACCAGCTTCTCGCGTTCAGATCGAATGGACAACCTCCTGAAACTTCACAATTAGGGAACAGGGAATAGAAAGGCCGTCTCTAATCTTCGGGCGCGTTATCGATCTCGATCTTTTCGAATTGACTAATCTCGGTCTTGAATGCAGACCTCGATAAAGCGCCGAACTGAACCCTGTTCCCTGATCCCTGTTCCCTGCTTTTCACATTGCTGGGCGGACAGGCTTTTTCTGCTGCGGGTCGAGTTCGGCGTCGGCAGCGTGGAGGTCGGATTGGCGGTCCATCCACTCATCCATGCGGCTGCGCTTGAAGCGCCAGCGGTTGCCCAGCTTGAAGGCGGGGACAAAGCCCTCTGATGCGTACTTGTAGAGCGTGTCGGGGGAGATGCCGAGATATTCCGAGGCCTGACGAATGTCCATGACCTCGCGCACCTCGGGAACGAGCAGGTTGGAGCGGACGGCTGAGCTGCGCATAGTTTCCCCCTGAATGGACAATTGCCCCAGGCGAGATTCCGGCTCTGTTGCCGGTACTCTTGTATATAACGCGGTTTTACCAGGCATTTCAAGGAATTTCAGGCAGTTAGAGGAGCCTCATTGGCATTCCGGATTCCGATTTGAGCGATGGAAGGCGCGGCTGCGGGAGATAGACCCAGCAGGTTGGGCCTCAGTTGCCGTTAGCCCCAAGAGCTTGGGGCATTATGCCAGATGGTGCACTTCGAAACTGCTCGGGAACGGGGCTAGTTGAGTTTCGAGGTTTCCCCGGCTGCGGAAAAAGGCCTGGATATGATCCGAACTCCGGAAAAACATCCCTCAGGGCCTGAAGGCCGCGTTGATTTTGCGGCACTTATGGCACGATCCGAGTTTTTATCAAGGTCCTAGTTCTGGTTGTCGCGGCGGTGGAGCGTGGGTTTGTCGTCGTCGCCGGAGGGGCTGGCCTTGTGCAGTGATGGCTTGTCGCTGTTCTTCGAGTCAGTGAGGCGGCGCTTGTTCTCGATGCGCGCCAAGCGTACCTTGACGTCGTCAAACTCCGAGGTGGTCACCATGTACTCGTCCCGCGCGGGCAGGATGCGGGCAATCTCCTCCTGGGTGCGCAGAATGCGGTCGGGGGTCTGCGGATGGTCGGCAAAGATCTTGGCGACAGCGCCCGGCTTGCGCTTTTCAAGCGCCCGAATCTTCTCAAAAAAACTGATGAAGGCTTGCGGATCGTAGCCGGCACGGTACATGTATTGCACGCCCAGATAGTCGGCCTCCGCTTCGAACTCGCGGGAAAACTCGACGAATGCGACCGGGACGGTGATGGCAGCGCCTTCATAGAGAACGAGGCCCGTCCAGCCGCCAATGAAGATCAGCGGCATGGCGGTCACCTGAGCGTAGCCCATGCGGGTCTGCTCGCGGACCGCGTGATGGGCGCAGACGTGGGCGATCTCGTGAGCCATGACCGCGGCCAGTTCCGCCTCTTCGTCGGCATTCAGAATCAGGCCGGAATTGACGAAGAAGAAGCCGCCGGGCAGCGCAAAGGCGTTGATCTCATCCGAATCGATCACCTTGATGGTGAACGGCACCTTGCAGTCGGAGTTTCTGACGATGTTCTGCCCGATGCGGTTTACGTATTCAGTGACCACAGGATCGGTGATGAACCGGGTGCTCTTCTCGATCTGCGTGGCGTACATCTTGCCCATCTTGATCTCGGTGTCGGTCGAGTACCAGTTCCTTACTCCACGGCCGCCGATCTCGCGATTGCCCGCAGCGTTGACGTCATCAATGGAGCCCGGCTTCACGCTGATCTTCTGACTACCTGGCTCGATCACCTTCTCCGGATTGACGGCAGCGGCAGGGGTGTCGCCCCCCACCGGGGCCGTTCCGGGCGCAGGCTGGGCTGTGGGGATTTTCGATGGTGGGGTGTTTGACGGGGACGTTCCTGATGGAGCGGACTGTGCCCAGGACAGCGCAGCCAAGGCAAACGCCAGCACCGCAACTCCGGAAGCTGTCCGCACAGTCTTCATGACCTTACCTTCGGCACAAATCCATTCTCGCAGCTTGGAGTCCAGCGGGTGGGTGGCTTCGCGCTAATATTTTGACGTCAAACTCCGACGGTTTGGCAATCGCAGGGAGAAGGGATCGAGAGTGTTTTTCCTGTTGGTGGAGAGTACGGCGTGGACCGGGAGGTCCACGCAACAGCCGGCCGGGAGGCCGGCGCTACCTGTTGCCGGCGCTACCTGTTCTTGCAGCGACCGGCAACCTTGAGCCAAGCAGGAGATCCACTCTATACCAACAGGCAAAATGCTCTGACGCGAAAACGAAAATCGCTGAATCACGGGGCGCCCACTCACACGAAAGCCCCACCCTTGCGGATGAGGCTTTCGCGCTTTTGGCCGGCCAATGGGAGGCATAAGCCTGGACGGCCAGTCCTCAGTCGTAGTACTCGAGGCCGAGGTGGGTGATGAGGTCCACGCCCATGATGTGGCGCAGGGTGTTCTTGAGCTTCATCGACTGGATGAAGAGGTCGTGCTCCGGATAGAGGCCGGGAGCGCTCTGCGGCGACTTCAGGTAGAAGCTGAGCCACTCCTGAATGCCGATGGAGCGCAGCGACGGCGTGCGCTTGGCCAGGTCCATGAAGAGCACCAGGTCCAGCGCCACGGGCGCGGCCAGAATCGAATCGCGGCAGAGGAAGTTCACCTTGATCTGCATCGGGTAGCCCAGCCAGCCGAAGATATCGATGTTGTCCCATGCCTCCTTCTCATCGCCGCGAGGAGGATAGTAGTTGATGCGAATCTTGTGGTAGAGATCCTTGTAGAGATCGGGGTAAAGCTCCGGCTGAAAGATGTAATCGAGCGAGCCCAGCTTGGACTCTTCCTTGGTCTTGAACGATTGCGGATCGTCCAGCACCTCGCCGTCGCGGTTGCCCAGAATATTGGTCGAGAACCAGCCGGAGACACCCAGCATGCGCGCCTTGAAGGCCGGCGCCAGAACCGTCTTCATCATGGTCTGGCCGGTCTTGAAGTCCTTGCCGCAGATCGGAGCCGCGTTCTTCTTCGACAGCTCGACCATGGCTGGGAAATCCACCGTCAGGTTCGGCGCGCCATTGGCGAAGGGGACACCCTCGCTCAGCGCCGCGTAAGCATAAATCTGCGAGGGCGCGATGGCGATGTCGTCGTTCTCCAGACCCTTCTCAAAGGCCTCGATGCTCTCATGCACGGCCGTCGGCGTAATGAAAATCTCGGTCGAAGCGCACCAGATCACCACCACGCGATCAACGGTCTTCTTGAAGGCGCGAATGTCTGCCCGTATCTGCTCAGCCAAGTCGCGCTTGTTCTTGCCCTTTTTCACGTTGGTGCCGTTGAGGCGCTTCACGTAATACTGGTCAAAGACCGCCGGCATCGGCTTGATCGTCTCCAGGTAGGACTTCAACTGCTCCACAAGGTCCTTATCGAGCACCTTGGCGTGTGAAGCGGACTCGTAGACGTTGTCCTCGAAGATATCCCAGCCGGTGAAGACGAGATCGTTCAGATCGGCCAGCGGCACAAAGTCCTTGATCCGTGGAGAATTGTTGTCAGTGCGCTTGCCCAGGCGGATGGTGCCCATCTGCGTCAAGGATCCGATCGGCTTGGCCAAACCACGGCGAACAGCCTCGACTCCAGCGATAAACGTGGTGGCAACGGCGCCCAGGCCGACTACCATCACTCCCAGTTTGCCCGTTGCGGGTTCAATATTCGATACTCCGGCTGTCTTGTAGCCTTGCTCTTCAGTTCCCATCATTTCTCCTAACCTGATTTTGCTTGCTCAAAAAATCCGTGCCGTTCAACCGCTCTTCTACGCGGCCTGTGCTTGCCTGGCGCGCTTCACGTGCGACCACACAAACCAGGCGATCCCCGCTACCAGCACTACCAAAACGGCGTTATGAAAACGGTGAAAAAGTTCGTGAAAAGGCGAATGCGGATCGTTCCAGCTCTCGCCCAACTTCATACCCGCATAGGCCAGCACAAAGCACCACGGCCAAGATCCCACAAACGTATAAATGTGAAAACGAAGCTTGGGCATCTTGGCAATTCCCGCCGGAAACGCGATGAACGTGCGCACCACCGGCAGCAACCGCGCCAACAAGACCGTGATGGCGCCGTACTTCAAGAAAAACTCCGTCATCCAGTCCAGATCGCGGTGGCTCATCAACACCCATTTGCCGTAACGCTCGACAAGCGGCCGTCCGCCCCTGGCACCGATCCAATAAGCAACCGCAGAACCGAGGTTGCAACCGACGGCTCCGGCAGTGGCGACCCACGCCAGGCCTACCCAGGAATTTCCCGCGCCGAATTGCCCGGAATAAACCAGGAAGCCGGCAAAGGGCATGATGATCTCAGAAGGTAACGGAATACAGGCCGATTCAATGCCCATGAGCGCAACAAGGCCGGCGTAACCGCCCGCGCCAATGACATGGGTTATGAATTGAACCAGGAAGGCAAGAATTTTTTCGCTCATGAGCGTACTCAGTATAAGGCCCATGGAGCACTATTTATGGTCCTGTAACGCGATAGAGGCGGAAAAGAGAAATGCACACGTATGCAATTTCATTTTGCTACGATGAAGGGGATGATTGCGATCTAGATTTAAATCTAAGGAGGTTCCCTTGGCTGACTTTCCCAGCGTCCCGCTGACGCTTGAAGGCTCATTTCTGCTCCACCAGTTTTTCCGCTTCGACTGGAAGGCGTGGCGGTCTTGCGCGGACGGCGAACGCGAAAAGATTGCCGCTGAGAGCATCGCAGCGCTCAAACGGCTGGAACGCAACGGCCCCGACGAGCCAATCCGCACTGCGCTCTTTTCGCAGCTCGGCCACAAGGGCGACCTGATGCTCGTCCACTTCCGCAATTCGCTTGAGGCGCTCAATCAAGTTGAACTCGATCTGGCACAGACCAAACTGTACGACTTTTTGGAACTGCGCCATTCGTATGTGTCGGTTGTCGAGCTGGGGCTCTACGAATCGACGCGCAAGACGTATGAAGCCGCCGGCGCAAAGGGTTTCGACGAGCACACGCCGGAGTGGAATGCGGAGATCGCCACCACGCTGGAACGCCAATCAGCAGCCATGGCTCCGCGGCTCTATCCGGCCATCCCCGAGAGCAAGTACCTTTGCTTTTATCCCATGGACCGCAAGCGCGGCGAGGCGGTGAACTGGTACACCGTGCCGTTCGCGGATCGGCAGCGCATGATGCACGAGCACGGACTGATCGGCCGCCGCTACGGCGACGTGGTGAAGCAGATCATCTCCGGGTCGATTGGAATGGACGATTGGGAGTGGGGCGTGGACCTGTTCGCCGATGATCCAGTGGTCTTCAAGAAGCTGATCTACGAGATGCGCTTTGATGAAGTCAGCGCGGTATATGCGCTGTTTGGGCAATTCTTTATCAGCGTTAGGCTGCCGGTGGAGAAACTTGGTAGCTGGCTCGCAGGAAAGCTGATTGAAGCGTGAGTGATGGCCGTCATGCAAACTAAACTCGCAGATGCCAAGGCGCGGACCGCCAAACCAGCGGCAAAGGTGCAAACGCTCAATCGCGCCCTGGAGTCTGATCGCGTCGCCGAGATTTTGAAGGGGCTCGACGAAGCCTACCCCTGCGCAGAGTGCGCGCTTACGCACCGCTCGCCCTGGGAGTTGCTGGTGGCGACGATTCTCTCCGCGCAATGCACGGACGTGCGGGTCAACATGGTCACGCCGGAGTTGTTTCGCCGCTTCCCTACCCCGCAGAAGATGGCCAAGGCAACACTGGAAGAGCTGGAAGAACTGATCCGCACCACGGGATTTTTTCACAACAAAGCCAAGTCGATTCAGGGCGCCGCGCGCAAGGTGGTTGCAGATTTTGGCGGACAAGTTCCGCAGACTCTCGCCGAACTCATCACCATTCCTGGCGCGGCGCGGAAGACAGCCAACGTCGTTCTAGGCGTCTGCTTTGGCAAGGCTGAAGGCGTGGTGGTGGATACGCACGTCTTCCGCATTACGCGCAGGCTGGGATTGGCGAAAGGCGATACGCCACAAAAGGTTGAGCAGGAGTTGATGCGGATTCTGCCGCAAAGCCGTTGGATTGATTTTTCTCACCAGATCATCCAGCACGGGCGGCAAGTTTGCGAGGCCCGCAAGCCCAAGTGCGACCGCTGTAATCTGGAACAGCTTTGCACGGCGAAGGATAAGAGCTGGCGGTCGTGAAAAGGGCTGGCTGAGGCTGATCGGGGTTTGAGGTATCCCACCCTTGGCGCAAAAACAAATACGCGCCAAGGATGGGGCACCCAGCGGGATAGCGGTGTTCGCGGAGTTAGCAAGTTAGCGGAGTTAGCACCCAGCGTGGTCAGCGGTGGAGGACTTGCTCCACCGCGGAAATCAGGCCGGAAATGTCGGAAGGGTCGGCTTCGGCGGCAGGCGGCCAGCCCAGGTCACGCAGCGTCTGACTGGTAACAGGGCCGATGGAAACCGCCGATACCGCTGCTAATGGCCACGCAATTCCAGCCTGGCGGGCGGCTTCGGCCAGATGCGTTGCGCTGGAGCTGCTGGTAAAGGTCGCGGCGTCAATCCCTTCTTTCAACGCCTGACGAAGCTGCTCGGGCGCGGCTTCCGGCAGGATGTTCTGGTAGGCGTCTACCACATCAACTTCAGCGCCAGCCGCGCGGAGGGCGTCGGGAATCACGTCCCGCGCAACGGCGGCTCGCGCAATGAGAATCCTCTGCCCTGCTGCTTGCGCTACCAAACCCTTTACCAAACTTTCAGCTACGTAGGCTTCCGGAACATAGGCAATTTGCAAGCCTGCCAGCCACGCCGCGGTGGCCGTCGCATCGCCAACCGCCGCCACCTTCAATGCCGTCTGCGTCAGCGCAATGCCCAACTCAGCAGCACGCTCGGCGAGCGCACGCACCGTATTGGCGCTGGTCAGAATCAGCCAATCGTAGTGATCAAGCTGGCGTAGAGCCACATCCAGCGGCGCAAAGTTTTCCGGAGGGCGAATCTCCAGCACTGGAACTTCGACCGGCTCGGCACCCAATGCGCGCAGCCCTTCACTGAGCTTGCCAGCCTGATGCGCGGCGCGGGTAACCAGAATCCGCCGCCCAGCCAACGGCAGCGCACTCACCGCGCGCCCCCGGCTGTAGCCACAAGCAGAGGTCCCGCTCCGGCTTCGATCAGTTTTTGCGCCGTCAACTGGCCCAGCGCAATGGGGTCCGCGCCCGCGTGGGGCAGACGATGATGGACGCGCACTGCCTTCCCGGTCTCCGGCGCGGCGACGACCGCAAAGATTTCGTCCCAAGGCTCGGCGACGTTCCCCTGTGCTTGCCGGCAATGAATGCCGATGGGGACTTGGCAGCCTCCGCCGAGAGCCGCAAGCGCAGCCCGCTCGGCGGTAACGGCAAAACGCGTCGCCGCGTCGTCAAGGAAGGCGATCGCCGCAATTGTCGCCATGTCGTTCTTGCGGGTCTCAATGCCCAGCGCTCCTTGGCCTGCCGCCGGACAAAAGTCCTTGGGGTCCAGCCGCTCGCGCACCCACTCGGTTTTTTCAAGCCGGTCGAGGCCTGCAGCAGCCAGCAGAATTGCATCGACTTGCCCCTCGGCGAGCTTGCGCAGCCGTGTGCCCACGTTGCCGCGAAACTCGACGGCATCAATGTCAGGACGGAGCGCCTTCAACTGCGCGCGACGGCGTTGGCTGCTGGTGCCCACGCGCGCCCCTTGAGGCAGCGCCGCTAGGCTCTCAAACTTTACTGACACAAAGACGTCCCTGGGGTCCACGCGCTGGGGCGTAGCCGCCAGCGTGAAGGGCTCTGGCAACTCGGTGGGCAGATCCTTGAGCGAGTGCACGGCAAGGTCCACACGCCCCTCGGCCAGCGCTTCCTCAATCTCCTTGGTGAACATGCCTTTGGAACCGACCTGCGCGAAGGTCACTTCTTGCAGGCGGTCGCCGGTGGTCTTGATGATCTCGATCTCGACCGAATGACCCTGGGCACGGAGCAGCGCAGCAATGTAATTTGCCTGCCAAAGGGCGAGTTGCGAGCCGCGACTTCCGATGCGCAGTTTCATTTGCGGCTCACCCCACTGGTCTCGTTCACTTGCTCGCCCTCAGCTTTCTCTGTTTCAGAATTTCCGGAGTCCGTCCCAGCATCCGCCGCGCCCTGCTCGGAGGCACCCGCGGGCAGCGACCAGGTTTCACAGAGGGCATCCAGGCGCACGGCATCGTTCTCACGAGCGGCTTGCTTGAGCGCCTGCATGGGCGGATGGAGAAATTTGTTGACCAGCCCGCGGGTCAGCGCCTCGACCGCCGCAATTTGCTCCGCGCTCAACGAACCCAGCCGGGCCTGAGCGCGCTTCAGCTCCGCCTGGCGAATTTCCTCAGCCTGGTGCTGCAAAGCGACAATCGCCGGAGCTACATTGACGGCTAGCCGCCGTTGGTGGAATCGCTCGACCTCGGTCTCGATCAGCGCCTCGGCCGCCGTAGCTTCACGGCTGCGCTCGGACCTGTGCGCCGCGGCCACTGCTTGCAGGTCGTCGATGTCGTAGACAAAGATGCCTTCGAGCTTGCCCATCTCCGGGTCCACGTCGCGGGGCACGGCAATGTCAATGAAAAACATCGGCCGGTTGCGGCGTTGATGGAGGAACGCCTGACCGTGTTCGCGGCGGAAGATCGGATGCGGCGCGCCGGTCGAGCTGATCACGATGTCGGCCTGTCTGGCAGCTTCGTAAAGTTCCTCGAAAGGAATCACCTTGCCCTGGAAGGCCTCGGCCATTCGCCGCGCGCGCTCCAGGGTGCGGTTGGTCACCAGAATCGCCCCAGCGCCCTGCTGCACCAGATGTCGCGCGGCCAGTTCACTCATCTTGCCGGCGCCCACCAGAAATACCGTGCGGCCCTGGAGCGATCCGAAGATTTTGCGCGCCAGTTCCACGGCCACCGAAGCGATGGAAACAGAATTCGAGCCGATCTCGGTCTCGGTGCGAACCTTTTTGGCGGCGGCAAATGTGCTCTGCAACAGGTGTTCGAGCAAGCCACCGACGGTGCCCGAGGCACGAGCCACGGCGAAGGCCTCTTTCACCTGGCCCAGGATCTGCGGCTCGCCCACCACCATCGAATCCAGGCTGGCGGCCACGCGGAAGAGATGCCGCACGGCCTCCTGGTCGCGGTGTTCGTAAAGGTGCGGAGCAAGCAGAGCCGGGTCCAGGCCAAAATGCCGTTGAAGAAAGCTGGTCAGGTCGGCGCTGGGCGACTCGACTACGGCCAGAATCTCCACACGGTTGCAGGTGGAGACAATCATGCACTCGGTTACGCCGGGCACAGCGGCCAGGGCACGGGTAGTCTCCGGCAGATCCTCGCGAGAGATGGCGATCCGCTCGCGCAACTCGATGGGCGCGGTCTTGTGGTTGACGCCAATGAGGGCCAGGGTCATCGCGGACCGTACCTGTGCACGGAGCTGAAGACATTGGCCAGGAGCACGGCCATCATCACCAGGAAAACCGCGCCGGAGAGATAGACGGCCCGGCGGCCGCGAAGGCCGACGCTGCGGCGGACAAAGAGCAGTGTCACGTAGACGACCCAAAGGGCGAAGGAGGCGATGACCTTGGGGTCGAGGAAGTAGGCAGCGCCCAGAGGTGTCTCCTGCGCCAGGACCGAGCCGATTACCAGACCCAGAGTCATGCAGGGAAAGCCAAATTCGAGAGTGGAGTGAGCAATGCGCTCCAGGGTGTCGAGGGGCGGCAGCCAGTCCAGCGGAATCCACCAGGAGTCCTCGCCGGGCTTGCGCTTACTCTTCAGACGGCGCTCCTGGACGAGGTAAAGAACCGAGGAGAGCAGACTGAAACCGAGGGCAACATAAGCCGCCAGCAGCGCGGCAATATGAGCGACGAGCCAACTGACGCGCACGCCTTCCGAGGGGAAGGTGTAGCGGTCAGGACCCAGAGAGGGCACAAAAACCGTGAAAAAAGTGATGGGTAAGGCAAAGATTCCAAGGGAGATTGCGTCGTAGAGCCACCAGACGACGAAAAATATGCCGGCCACGGCAAAGCCCAGCAGCGACTCAATCTCACGGACGCCTACGGGCATCCAGCGATGGGCCTGGACGAGCATTTCAACAAGCGAGACGAAGTGAAAGAAGAAGGCCAGGCCTGCCAGGTGAACGCAGGTCTTGCGCCAGCGCACAATGCCATACAGCACGGCCGGAAAAACGGACACAGCGGCAGCAGCATAGAGAATCGCCGCAACTCGTAGCCAAAGAAGGTACATTCAATTTCCACCTTACCGGTGCAAAGGAGCAGCGCACTGTGATGCAAATCACAAAACGGAGCCCAGGACCCCGGTTTCCCGTTCTCCCACCCTATACGCTCGTTTCTTGATTGTCTCTCCAAAATGAGCGTGCGCAGGGGAATAAACCACACAATACAGGCCACATCCTCCCGGCAGCCTTCATCGCGTTGTGCGAAACAATCCTCCCCGGACGACAAGAAACGCTGCTTGACAGGAGATACAAGTTCTCAAAGGCTACTTCGCTGTTATTTTTGGGCAGTCACGATGGAATATTCGCTTTCCCGCGCATATACTTTACGAACGTAAGCCACTGGGCAAAGGAGGCATGGATTGCCCGATTCCGGCAAGGAAAAACTATTGGATCCCCTGGGTTGGAAGATGCTCATTGAGCTGCAAAAGGACGCCCGCATCTCCTTTGCCGAGCTGGGCCGCCGCGTTGGGCTCTCCACGCCGGCAGCCGCGCAGCGCGTTCGCCGCATGGAAGAAGAGGGCATTATCCGCGCCTATCGGGCCGAGATCAGCCCCTCGCATGTCGGTTTGCCCATCACGGCCTTCATTCGCATGAGCATTGTGGGCGACGTGCTGTCCAAACTGACCGCCCGGGTCCGCTCCATGACCGAGATCGTCGAATGCCACCGAGGGACGGGAGCGGACTCGTTCATCATGAAAGTGAATGTCGTTTCGGTTGAGCATTTGAACGACGTGATCGACCGCTTGACGCCCTTCGGAACCACATCCACTTCGCTGATCCTGGGTTCCATTGTGGAAAGGAATCTGCTGGGGCCGGAAAATCTCAAATGGCCAGTTTGATAGGAAAACAGTTGTATTTCTTTCAGGCGTTTGAAAAGCGGCAAAGGCCTGGGTCTGAGCAGGCTGCGGAAAAAGTCCAGATTTGGGCGAACTTGGCGGAAAGTGTTTTTCCGTGGCTAAAGTCAGCGTTGATTCTATTGGCTTTATGCGGGGGTTGAAACCCCCGCCTCCCTCCGGAATGAGTTTTTCCACAGCCTGTGAAGTACCCGCAAATTCGCTCTCTTTCAGGGTGCGGAAGCTCCCTGCTCCCTCTGAAATTCTCGATTGACAACTGTAGAACTCGAAGGCTGATTCCTAGTTGCGAATCCCCGCCAGGAGACCTTCAATCTCTGCCTTTTGAGCGGAGGTAACTGGCGGGAGCGGCAACCGGGCGCGGCCTCCGTAGTAGCCGTTGAAGTCGCAAGCGTATTTCACGCTGGCAATGCCCATCTCACCAACAATGCGCCGATTGGGGCCAGCGATACGCTCCTGCTTCTCTTCGGCGAGCTTCCGGTCATGGTCCTTCCAGGCTAGATAGACTTCCTGGCAAGCCTGGGGAGCGAAGGCGGCAAAGCCAAGGATGCCGCCGCAGGCGCCAGCCTCAAGGGCTGCAAGAAGTGTGGTCGCCGAGCCGGTGACCACCTGGAAGCCTACCTCTTTGGTGCGCGTCTTGATCGGTGGAACCGGCGGAGTTGCCTTGGCGGCCACGCCACTGGCCAGATCGACGGCGGAGATGAGGGCATCGCCAGCGCCGGCCGTGGGCGCCAACATGCGCCCGGTGACCGCCTCGAAGACGGGCGTTACGATCACGCTCCGACGGGGCGCGGCGATGGTTTGCTCTACCAGGGCGCGAATTCGCTCGACGTTGCCGGTGGAATCCTTGATGCCGAAAATGTTGGGGTGCTGAGCCAGTTCGGATACCACCTCAATGGGAATGTTGTAGGGCACGCAGTGGGGGACGTTATAGAGCAGCACCGGCAGCGGCGAGCGGTCGGCCACGCAGCGAAAGTAGTTGAGCACGGCCGCCGGAGACATCTTGCTGGCGTAGTAGGTGGGTGTGCGGACCAGAACGGCGTCGTAACGGAAGTCGGCCGCAGCCTCCGCCAGCTCGACCGTGGCCTTTACGCTTTCGCGTCCAACACCGGCGATGAGCACCTTTTCCGGCGCGGTGGCCTCGGCGGCGACACGCAACACGTCGCGGCTCTCGCCGTCGTCCATGAGCGGGGCTTCGCCCGTTGACCCCAACAGCAGTATCCCCGACAGCAAGCTGCGGGAATAGCGGGCCATATTGGCCTCAAGTTTACGGAAATAAACTCGCTCGTCAGAGTAAAACGGCGTGGAAACGGCAGCAAAAATGCCCTCTAGCAGCATGCTTGTATTGTAGTGCGCGGGAGTGAATCACAAGACGGGCGACGCTCTAAATGAAGTGCGCAACCGACACCAGGAGGCGGCGGACATCCTCGAAAAGCACAGCTGTCTCGTAGCACCAGAGAATGAGCCCCGCAAGGAAGAGTATGGGGTGTTTGTGATGCCATTTCGTCGCCATTCGCCGCACGAACTCTCGAATCGCCGGAATCCTGGCCATCTGTGTGAAGGAAACGCCAAGGACTGCGCCCGCGAGAATGTCGGTAGACCAGTGTGCGCCCAAATAGAGTAGTGGAAGGCAGATAAACAGAGTGACCCAAGCGATTGCAAACCATCCTACCGGGCGCGACACCAGAAGCAAGCCCGCAGCCAAAGAAAAGAAGAGCGTGGCGTGGTCACTGGGAAAAGCGCTCCAGTGAATCAGGGCCAGGACACCGCCAGCGGGGGGACGGAAATGCAGCATTGGAGTCGCGATCGGCCTAGCGCGGAATGGAAGGCTGAACGCCAAACCGCGGGCTGCCAATGTTGCCAACATGGAGAAAAAGGCCGATCCGAGCAGAAGCTCGAATCCCTTTCCCATGCGAGTGGGGTGGTCGCTGTCAGAAAGTACATTCCACAGGAAGAGAAGTATTAAGATGGTCGCCGCCAGTGCGGTTGCGGCGCAAAGGTAGACCATCTCGTCGAACCACGGATGACGTCCAACAAACTGGTTCAGAAACAGCTCAATCTGCACGTCGAAGCTGTTCAACCAGTGGATTCCACAGTTCTTTCCCATGCAATTCCCCACGATTCCTTACCCTATGAGGGCAGGCGCAAACGCGCCGTCGCCGTGAACGCTTGGGCAAAATGGCGAAGCAAATTTCCCACACGATGCGCCCGATACGCACATGGATTTGGTCAGTGATGTATGACCAATGTAATACACTTCGCTCTGTAGTTGTAATTATTGCTGGTTACTTTTAGTTACTTCTGTAACGGAGGCATCTCAAGCCCGAGACGCCTCGCTGCTGGCGCGCAACTGTTGCAGGGAGTAAACCGTAGTGTGGCGGCGCTGCATGGCAGCGATACCCTCAGCGGCGGCCTGCCCGGCGGCGATGGTGGTGATGGTGGGAATGCGCGCCATCACCGCGGACCGGCGAATGGCTTTCTCGTCGAAGAATGTGTCCTGGCCGCACTGGGTGTTGACGATGAGCTGAATGCGGTCACCCTTGATCAAGTCGACGATGTTGGGCCGGCCCTCCTTGACCTTGTAGACGCGCTCAACCGTGAGTCCGGCGTTCTCCAGAGCGTTGGCCGTGCCCTCTGTGGCGACGATTCGGAAGCCCAGGTGAACGTAGCGGCGCGCCAGATCAACGGCCGCCGGCTTGTCGATGTCGTTGACGCTGAAAAAGACCGTCCCGCCGCTGGGCAGAAGCTGACCTGCCGCAAGCTGGGCCTTGGCAAAGGCCTCGCCAAAGCTGGCCGCCACGCCCATCACCTCTCCCGTAGACCTCATCTCCGGGCCTAGAACCATATCCGTACCGGCGAATTTGCTCCAGGGAAAGACCGGCGACTTCACAAAGTAGTGTGTTCCGGTTTCAAAGTCTTTGCCGCTGGCAAGCTGGTCCGGCAACAGATCGCGCAGCTTGCGGCCGGTCATCAGCCGCGCGGCGATCTTAGCCAGCGGGATTCCGGTCGCCTTTGAAACATAGGGCACGGTGCGCGAGGCACGCGGATTGACCTCGATGATGAAGACGTGATCCTGGCCCTCGGCGTCGCGCTGAATGGCGAGCTGAAGATTGACAAGCCCGATCACGTTGAGCGCCAGGGCGAGCTTGCGGGTATAGGTGCGGATTATATCGAGCGTCTCCGCGCGGATGCTCACGGCGGGCAAAACGCAGGAGGAGTCGCCGGAGTGGATGCCGGCCTCTTCAATGTGCTGCATGATGCCGGCGATGACGACATCCTCGGAGTCGCAGAGCGCATCCACATCGATCTCGATGGCGCTCTCCAGAAAATGATCGACGAGCACCGGCCGTTCCTGCGAGTACTCGACCGCTTGCTTCATATATTGCGCAACAGCCTCGGCGTCATACGCGATGACCATGGCCCGACCGCCAAGCACGTAGCTGGGCCGCACCAGCACCGGGTAGCCGATGCGCTCGCCGACAGCCAGCGCTTCCTCGACGCTGGTAGCCGTACCACCCGCGGGCTGAGGAATCTTCAGATCATCGAGCAGCTTGCCGAAGCGCTTGCGGTCTTCCGCAAGATCAATTGACTCCGGCGATGTGCCGATGATGGGAACGCCTGCCGCGCGCAGCCGCTGCGCCAGGTTCAGCGGCGTCTGCCCGCCGAACTGAACAATCATGCCGATCTCAGCGCCCGACCGCGCTTCGTGGTTGTAGATGGCCAACACGTCTTCCAGTGTCAACGGCTCAAAATAGAGCCGATCGCTGGTGTCGTAGTCAGTGGAAACGGTCTCCGGGTTGCAGTTGACCATGATGGTCTCATAGCCGTCTTCCCTGAGCGCAAAGGCGGCGTGGCAACAGCAGTAGTCGAACTCGATGCCCTGGCCAATACGATTCGGCCCCGAGCCGAGAATGATGATCTTCCGCGTCGAGGTCGGCGGCGCATCGTCCTCTTCGTCGTAGGTCGAATAGAGGTAGGGCGTCATGGACTCAAATTCAGCCGCGCAGGTGTCCACCAGCTTGAAGACCGGCTTGATTCCCTTCGCTTCGCGCAGTTCCCTCACCTGCTGCGTGCCGGCGTGCCCCTCCAGCTTCCACTCGGTGGCGATGCGCTCGTCGCTCAGGCCCAGACGCTTGAGATGACGCAATTCTTCTGTCCCGATGGTCTCCGGCGTGGTCTCGGCAATCGCGCTTTGCGCTAACGATATCTCGCGAATCTGATGCAGGAACCAGGGGTCCATGCCGGTGAGCCGCGCCACTTCGCGCACGCTCATGCCGCGCTCGAAGGCAAAGCGGATGTAGCCGAGCCGCTCGGGCTTGGGCGTTACCAGCATCTGCGTCAGCCGCCGCGGCTCAAGAACCTCCGTGCCGGTCTTCTTGCCTGTTTCCAGCGCGCGCCACGCCTTCATCAGAGCTTCCTTGAAGGTGCGGCCAATGGCCATCACCTCGCCCACCGACTTCATCTGCGGGCCCAGCGTCTCGTCGGAGCCGGGGAACTTTTCGAATTGCCACTTGGGGATTTTGACGACTACATAATCAATCGTCGGCTCGAAGCAGGCCGGGGTCTTTCTGGTGATGTCGTTGGGAATCTCGTCGAGTGTGTAACCCACGGCCAGCTTGGCCGCGATCTTGGCGATGGGGAAGCCTGTGGCCTTCGAGGCCAGCGCCGAAGAACGCGAGACGCGCGGATTCATCTCGATCACCGTCATGCGGCCATCGACGGGATTGACGGCAAACTGCACGTTGGAACCGCCGGTCTCAACGCCGATTTCGCGCATCACGGCGATGGCCGCGTCGCGCATCTTCTGGTACTCGCGGTCAGTGAGCGTCTGCGCCGGAGCCACGGTGATGGAGTCGCCGGTATGCACGCCCATGGGATCGAAATTTTCAATTGAGCAGATGATGATGACGTTGTCAGCCAGGTCGCGCATCACCTCCAGCTCATACTCTTTCCAGCCCAGCACGCTCTCTTCGATGAGGCACTCATGCACCGGCGAAAGATCAAGCCCGCGCGCGAGAATCTCCATCAGCTCTTCGCGGTTGTAGGCGATGCCGCCGCCTGTGCCGCCGAGCGTGAAGCTGGGACGAATGAGCACGGGAAAACCGAGCTTGCTGGCAAATTCCAGGCCGTCACGCAGGTTATTCACCAGCGCAGATTTGGAAACGTCGAGGCCGATGCGCAGCATGGCATCCTTGAAGAGCAGACGATCCTCTGCCTTCTTGATGGCTTCAAGTTTGGCGCCGATCAGCTCGACGTTATAGCGATCAAGAATGCCCGCATCGGCCAGATCGACGGCGAGATTCAGCGCCGTCTGCCCGCCGACCGTCGGCAGCAAAGCGAACTTGCCCGAAGCAGGATTGGAAGCAAGCATCTCCGCTTCGATGCGGATGATTTCCTCGACGTACTCGCGGGTGAGCGGCTCGATGTAAGTGCGGTCGGCCAGCTCCGGATCGGTCATGATGGTGGCGGGGTTGGAGTTCACCAGCACCACCTCATAGCCCTCCTGCTTGAGAGCCTTGCAGGCCTGCGTGCCGGAGTAATCGAACTCCGCCGACTGGCCAATCACGATCGGCCCCGAGCCGATCACCAATATCTTCTGAATGTCATTTCTGCGTGGCATTTGTTTGTTCGACTTCCTTACCTAAACTGTGTGGTTAGAAGTTTGAAAGGTTCGGGCTTCAGCCCTTACATCAACCTCGCCAAAATTTGTGGGCTTTAGGCCCGGGTTGTCGTGGCCTTGAAAGGGCACGGCTTCACAGGCGGCGGAAAAAGGCCTGGATTTGATCCGAACTTCCGAAAAACATCCCTCAGAGCCTGAAGGCCCGGTTGATTTTGCGGCTCTTATGGCACGACTAAAGTCGTGCCCTTTCAAAACTTTGCCAGACGTTTCCACACAAACCGGTGCGTTTTCGGATTCCATGCTTTGAAAGGGCATGGCTTCAGCCGTGCCGCAAGTAGGCCCTAAAAATTCCTGGGGCTTTAGCCCCTGAGGGATGGGGTCCAGCTTCCAGCCTGGGTAGGCTGAGGAATACCGGTACTCCACCGGACTTGCACACAGATGTTTCTTGACTGGATTCAGAGGAATGTAATGGAGGTGCTTGTCATAGTCCTCGATGTCTCGAATCCTGTGGTCTGCAAAGCCGCGCTGCCATATCTCCATGTTTGATCCAAGTTCTTTCTTGGCCCGAAAAGAGAATCCTCCCTTTATGAGTTGGACCGCCCTCTCAAGCGCTATCGTGGGCGTAATCAACAAATGAAAATGATCGGGCATCAGAACGAATTCGTGCAAAAGATACGATTCGCCGCGGTGCGAGTACAGTTTTTTGAAAAAAAGGCGCGCCCACGATTCCACGTTGAAAAGCGCACGACGTTCCCACGTGTCGGACGTGACGAAGTAGGTCTGCGCATTGTTCGTTGTGTGTTCGCGTGCGGGTTTCAAATCTTCCCTCTGGGGCTAAAGCCCGGCTTCTATTCCCATTCTTGCGGCACGACTAAAGTCGTGCCCTTTCAAAACACTCCTTTGTGCAAGTTCTCAGCCGGTTTGACGCGGCAGCCATCTATTACAGCTCGATGGCGCTCAAAAAACAGCGGAGCCTCGGCCCCGCTGCTGTTACATAAACTACGCCTCGAAAAGGACTCATAGTGCTTCATCCCTTCCACTCCTCCATCAGCTTGCGGAAGTCGTGGAAGAGGTAGTTCGAGTCGTGGGGACCGGGGGCGGCTTCGGGGTGGTACTGGACGCTGAACAGCGGCAGCGTCTTGTGGCGCAGACCTTCGAGCGTCTGGTCGTTCAGGTCCACGTGGGTCAGTTCCACTTCATTGACGTTGATCGAATCGGGATCAACGGCGAAGTTGTGGTTGTGAGCCGTGATCTCCACCTTGCGGGTAGCGATGTTCTGCACCGGATGGTTGCCGCCGTGGTGGCCGAACTTGAGCTTGTAGGTTTTGCCGCCCAGGGCAAGACCGGTGAGTTGATGGCCTAAACAGATACCAAAAATCGGCACGCGGCCCAGCATCTTGCGAATGGCGCGGACGGCATAATCGACCGGCTCCGGATCGCCGGGGCCGTTCGAGAGGAAGACGCCGTCGGGCTCCAGCTCGAAGACATCTTCGGCGCTGGTTTCAGCAGGAACCACTGTCACCCGGCAGCCCTCGCGCACCAACATCCGAAGAATATTGAGCTTGATCCCAAAATCGTAAGCCACCACATGGAGAGGCTTGCCTTCCCACCCTTGCGGCGATGAAGCCGCGCCAAGGATGGGGCACCCAGCATTTTCCTTCTGAATAAAACCGATAGGCAGCAGCGGATCACCCGTCTGGTTGCGGCTGTCAGCGGCGTCGAAGGTGTAGACCGACTCGGTGGAGACCACGCGGGCCAGGTCAGTCCCGGCCATCTTCCTGATGCTGCGAGCCTTCTGGACCAGCGCTTCGGCGTCGGCTGTTTGCGTGGAAATCACGCCGCGCATGGCTCCGTATGTGCGTAGATGACGCACCAGGGCGCGAGTGTCGATCTCAGCCAGCACGGGGACGGAATAGCGCTCCATGTACTCGTCGGCGACCTGCTCGGAGCGCCAATTGGAGCTGATGGGCGAGAACTCACGGACGATCAGGCCCTCGATATAGGGCTTGGCCGACTCGTTGTCTGCCTGGTTGGTGCCGTAGTTGCCGATCTGGGGGTTGGTGAGAACAACGATCTGTCCGGCATAGGAGGGATCGGTGGCGATTTCCTGGTAGCCGGTTAGGGAAGTATTGAAAACGACCTCACCCTGACATTCGCCGGGTGCGCCATAGCCGTGACCGCGAAAGATGCGCCCGTCTTCGAGCGCTAAAATTGCCTGCATCGCCTCTCCGAGGGGTAGATCTTATCGATTTTAACAGCCTTTGAGATGGTTAGGCCGGTGGAATACCCGGCGTGGTTTTTCAGCACCCCTAGCGCACCGTGCCCGCGTCGCGCGCAGGCCAGTAAACGAAGGCAGCCTTTCCATAGATGAGCGAGCGCTCCACGGGGCCGAATTCGCGGCTATCGGAAGAAATCGACCGATGGTCGCCCATCATGAAGTACGTCTCCTGGGGAACGACCATCAGCGGCATTGAGCGGAGATCGCGATACTCCTCCGGGACGTAGTTCTCGCTCAACCGCTGGCCGTTGAGCCAGACTGTGCCGCGGTCGATGCGCAGCCGGTCTCCGGGCAGGGCGATGACCCGCTTGATATAGCTCTTGTCCGGGTCGCGCGGATAGCGGAAGACCACCACGTCGCCGCGCTCGATGGGCGAGAGGTGGTAGACGAACTTGTTGATGAAAAGACGGTCCTGATCCTCCAGCCGCGGCAACATGCTGGTGCCTTCCACGCGCACGGGCTGGTAAAGAAAGGTAATGATGAGCACCGAGGCGGCGGCAGAGACCAGCAAATCCCGTATCCACAGTCCAAGGCCGCCAGCCTTACGGGGCGGCGCGGGCGTTGGGACGAGAGCGGGCTGGTTCAAATCTGCCCCAGGCGCGATCATTGGTTCGCTGCTAGGGGGGGTGGGGGGAAGCGCTTCCATCTGCTCCTGCTCGTGTAGAATCAATCTTTTACGAGTTACATTCGGCGAAAAACAAGGTCCGAAAGCATCCCAGGGGTTAAAAACGGTCTCAAAAGATTTTTGAGGAATCCTGGGAACGGAATGCAACTGGTCGTCCGCCTATTGAGATTGTAATCTTTCGCCCGTAGGCAAGGTCCAGGGATTCTGGCATGCGCACTCGGCTACCCTGCTGCCGTCCTGCCGCGATACTCTTAAAGCCGACGTGATCAGGAAAGACAAACAACCCGGTACTCCGCTCTCCCCCCTTTTGGACAAGAGTTCCGGGGAGCCGGCGGCGCCCGTCCAGCCTTTGGATAAGAGCGCCTCGGAGCTGACGCCGTTTATGCGGCAGTGGACGGCGGCAAAGCGGGAGAATCCGGATGCGCTTCTGTTCTTCCGGATGGGCGATTTCTACGAACTCTTCTACGACGATGCCGTGACGGCGAGCCGGGAGCTGCAACTGACGCTTACGGCGCGAGACCGGGAGCGGAACCAGCCGATGTGCGGAGTTCCCTATCACGCCGTGGAGGGCTACCTGGCGCGTCTGCTGCGCATGGGCTACCGCATCGCCCTCTGCGATCAGATGGAGGACCCCAAGCTCACGAAAAAACTTGTCCGGCGGGAGGTGACCCGCGTGCTTTCGCCAGGGACGGCTCTGGACGCTGGACTGGGGCAGGAGCGGAACAATTTTCTGGCGGCACTTTTTGAGAGCGGTTCCCAGAAAGAACCGGTATGCGCGGTGGCCCTGCTGGATGTTTCGACGGGTGAGTTTCGGACGGCGGAGTTTTTGGGCGCGGCGGCGCAGCAGCAGGCGGTAGACGAGATTCTGAAAGCGGGATCTAGCGAAGTGCTGTTGCCCACAAGCGCCGAGTTGCCCGCGCAGTTGGAACGGATTCCGGCGCGGACGCGCGTGGAGGACTGGGTTTGGACGCGGGAATTTGCCGTTCCGCTGGTGGAACGGCAACTGAATGTGCAGTCGCTGGAGGGGTTTGGGCTGACCGGGCATCCCGCGGCGGCGATTGCGGCCGGGGTGGTGCTGCATTACGTACGGACGACCCAGAAGAACGAAGCGCTGCACATTGACAGCCTCCGATTTGAGGAACACTCGACGGCGCTCGAACTGGACCAGGTGACGGTGCGGAATCTGGAGTTGGTCGAACCGCTGTTTTCAGGCCAGGACAACGGGGCAACGCTCTTTCACACCATGGACGCGTGCCAGACGCCGATGGGCAAGCGGCTCTTGAGGGCGACGATTCTGCGGCCGCTGGTCAACGCCGAGGCGCTGGAAGCCCGGTATGAAGCAGTGGGCGAGGCCCATGGGAACCTGGTGCGGCGCGAGGAGATTCGGCGGGCGTTTTCGGGGCTTTTGGATCTGGAGCGATTACTGGCGCGGCTTTCTTTGGATTCTGCCGGACCGCGTGATGTGCGAGCGCTGGCCGCGAGCTTGAGCCGTCTGCCGGGACTGAAGACGGCGCTTGACGCGATGCAGGCGGCGCGATGGCGCCAGTTGGCGGAGCGTCTGGATACGCTCGAAGACGTAACGGCGCGGATTGCAGCGACGCTGGTCGAGGAGCCTCCGCTGACGCTGGTGGATGGTGGAGCGATTGCGGCGGGCGTGGATGCGGAACTCGATGAACTGCGGACGATTTCGACGACTGGCCGACGGCAGATTGCGGCCATCGAAGAGCGGGAGCGGGAGAGGACGGGGATCGGTTCGCTCAAGGTCAGGTATAACTCGGTTTTCGGTTATTACATCGAGATCACCAAAGCGAACATGGCCCTGGCGCCGGCTGATTATGAGCGCAAACAAACGCTGGTCAATGCGGAGCGGTTTACGACGCCGGAGTTGAAGGAGTATGAGCGCAAGATTCTGACGGCGCACGAACGGTCAATCGAAATTGAGAAGCGGCTATTTGCCGAACTGCGGCAGGCGGTTCTGGAGGCTGCAAGGCGAATCAAGCGGGCCTCCTCGGCTGTGGCGGAGGCGGACCTGCTGGCGAACTTTGCGCACCTGGCGGCGGGACGGCGGTATGTGCGGCCCACCATCTCAGATGATCCGGTGATTGAAGCAGTGGCGGGCCGCCATCCGGTGATTGAGCAGTGGATGGAGGAGACGCGCGAGGGACGGTTCATTGCCAACGATCTCTATTTGAATGCGGCGGACCTGGATGGAAAAGGCGATGGGCCGAGCCTTCTACTGATTACCGGCCCGAACATGGGCGGCAAGAGCACTTATCTGCGCCAGGCGGCGATGCTGGTTCTGCTTGCCCAGATGGGCAGTTTTGTGCCGGCTGAGAGCCTGCGCTTTGGCTTGGTGGACCGGATTTATACGCGCATCGGAGCCAGCGACAACGTGGCGCGGGGCCGCTCGACCTTCATGGTGGAGATGACGGAGACGGCTACGATTCTGAATACGGCGACGAACCGATCGCTGATCCTGCTGGATGAAATGGGCCGGGGAACGGCAACCTTCGACGGGCTGTCACTGGCCTGGGCGACGGTGGAGTATCTTCATGCCGAGACCGGGGCGCGGACGCTCTTTGCCACGCATTACCACGAGCTGACGATGCTGGCCGAAAAGTTGCCACGCGTGCGGAATCTCCGCGTGGGCGTGAAAGAAGCCGCGAGCGGGATTGTGTTTCTGCATAACATTGAGCCGGGAGCGGCGAGCAAGAGTTATGGCATCGAGGTGGCGCGGCGGGCGGGACTGCCGGCGGCGGTGATCGAACGGGCCAAGCATTTGCTGCGTCAGCATGAGAAGCAGGAACGGCAGAGCGTGCAGGTGGAAACGGCTCCGGAGCCTGTGCAGTTGACGATTTTCACGCCGCTCTCGCAGAGGATTGTAGACCGGATTGAGGCGACGGATGTGAACCAGTTGACGCCGTTGCAGGCGCTGAATCTGCTGGAAGAACTTCAGCAGGAGTTGAAGGAAAAAGGATAAAAACGAGGGAATAGGGGACGGGGGGCACGGCAGCATGAAAGCGAAGACGATGATGGTGGCCGGCATTATGAGCGGGACCTCGGCTGATGGAATCGACGTGGCCGTGGTTGAGATTGCGCCGGGGAAGAAGCGGGCCGGACTGGATCGGCCGGTGCTGACTCTGGTGGCGCATGAGGGATTTGCGTTCCCGGCCCCGCTGCGGCGCGCGGCGCTGGCATCAATGAACGCGGCTGAGACCTCGACGGCTGAGCTGGCACGGCTGAACTGGCGGCTGGGGATGGCCTACGCGGAGGCAGTCAACGCGACGCTCGAACGGCACAAGGTGAAGCTCGACCTGATTGGCTGCCACGGACAGACGCTCTATCATCAGCCACACGCTGAAAACTACGCGGGCCGGCGCTTCGGCTGCACCTGGCAGTTGGGCGAGCCAGCGGTGCTTGCCTCGGGCACTGGAATTCCTGTGGTTTCAAACTTTCGCCCAGCAGATATGCTCGCCGGAGGCCAGGGGGCGCCGCTGGTTCCGTTGCTGGACTATGTGATGTTCGCCGACCCCAAGCGGGGGCGCGTGCTGCAGAACATTGGCGGCATTGCCAACCTGACCGCCATTCCCGCCGGAGCGGCGGCGGATGCGGTGGTGGCCTTCGACACAGGCCCGGGAAACATGGTGATCGATGCGCTGGCGCAAGCACTCTTCGGCAAACGCTTCGACCGCAACGGGGAGTATGCCGCACACGGCACGGTGGTGGCGGAGGTGCTGGCGAGCGCACTGCGCAATCCCTACTTCAAAATAAAGCCACCGCGCACGGCGGGACGAGAGCAGTTTGGGCGCGAGTATTCCGCGAAGTTTCTGGCTGCTTGCCAACGGCACAGCAAGCGGCCCGAGGACGCGCTGGCCACGGCAACCGCGCTGACGGCCGAGACGATTGCGCAGAGCTATAAGACTTTTGCCCGGCGCGGGATGAAGGGCACGGGAGTGGATTACATTGTCTCCGGCGGCGGGGCGCGCAACGCGACGCTGATGGCGATGCTGGCCAAGCGGCTGGAACCGCTGGGTTGCGAGTTGGCGGCCAGCGAGCAGTTCGGCCTGCCCGCCGAAGCCAAGGAAGCCGCGGCCTTTGCGCTGCTGGCATGGCAGACGTGGCATCACCTGCCGGGGAATGTGCCCCAGGCAACCGGCGCGGCGCGGCCAGCGATTCTGGGACAAGTGACGTACGCGTAGGAAGCCGCTGGCGCTGCCGGGAAACTGCTGCTGGCAAGGTTTCGTGGTGTTCCATCCTTGCGTCAGAAATAGTCGCAAGGATGGAACGCCCGGCAAGTCAATGCGAAGTCTGTCAATTCGCAAGAATCCTCGGCTTTCACGAGAATCCCGCCACAGAACGGAACGCTCCGTTCAACCTTTTTGCCTTCTGCTTCGTCTACCCGAATAGAGATGATATTTTGCCCCCAGGACGCGAAGAGATTCGAGCCCTGGAGAGTTGGCTTATGAAGGACACGATGAAGATTCGATTTCCGTTGTGGATTGCGCCTGTATTGATGGGCATTGTCCTGCTGGCCGGCGCGGTTCTGGCCGGCGCGCAGACGCCTGTGCGATTGGTGGGCGCGATCACCGCCATCAGCGGCAACACGCTCACGGTGAGGACCGACGCAGACGGGGTTCACCAGGTGAACGTGCCCGTATCGGCAGCGATCAAGCGCATTACCCCTGGACAAAAAGATTTGAGCGCGGCAGAGACGATTCTGTTCAGCAACCTTGAAACCGGGGACCGCGTGCTGGTGAAGCTCGATCCCGACGCCCCTGCGGGAACTGAAGAGGCATTACAGATTATCGCCATCAAGCAGGCCGACGTCGCGCTGAAACAACAGAAAGATCGCGAAGACTGGCAACTGCGCGGGGTGGGCGGACTGGTGAAGAGCGTTGATGCCGCCTCGGGCGTCATTGTATTAACCAACGGCGCGGGAGCCACTGCTAAAACGATCACCGTGCGCACGACCAAGGCGACGATGCTCAAGCGCTATGCGCCGGCCTCGGTGCGCTTTGACGCCGCGCTTCCGGCGCCGATCGATGCAATCCACGCGGGAGACCAGTTGCGAGCACGCGGCGTGAAGAATGCGGACGATACCGAGATTGCCGCCGAAGAGGTGGTTTCCGGCAGCTTCCGCAACATCTCCGGAACCGTTGCTTCGCTCGATGCTGCAAGCTCGACGCTAGTGGTCAAGGATTTGGCAACAAAGAAGCCAGTCACCATTCACATCACAGAGGACGCGCAGATGCGGCGGTTGCCGGATCGCATAGCGCAAATGCTGGCGACACGGTTGAAGGGCAGCACGACCGGCGGCGCGGCGTCAGCGAAGCGTGGCGGCACCGGCTCACCGAGCGCCAGCAGCGGAGGCAGCCAGTTCCGTAGCGGCGGCCAAGGCGGGGGATGGAATGGCCAAGGCGGAGGCGGCGACCCGCAACAAATGCTGAGCAACTCCCCAGCTATTCAACTTGGCGATCTGAAGAAGGGTGAGGCGGTGATGCTGGTGTCAACGGCAGGCACAACCGAGGTAACGGCCATCACGCTGCTGGCAGGAGTTGAACCGCTGCTTGAAGCTCCCGCGGCCAGCCAGAACCTGCTTTCAAACTGGAGCATGAACTCTGGCGCGCCCGAAGTTGCGCAATAGGCTCACACATAACAAGCGGAAACAAGCGAGGAACAAGTGTATTCAAGATTGCATGGCTGCACACATTTTCTGATTGCCCTGGCGTTGGGCTTGGCGGGAGTATTCGCGGCGCAGGCGCAAACCACCGCAACACCGGTTGCGCCTTCGGCGGTCACGGCGACCAGTGCCGTACCGGCAACTCCCGTTACAACGGCCACCGTGCGCGGGCACATCGCCGATCCGTCAGGCGCGCTGATTCCGGGCGCAAAGATTGTCATCACCACCTCGACGGGAACGGTCGTGACCACGACAACTGCGGACGCGGTCGGACATTATGCGGTGAGCAATCTGGCTCCCGGCAGCTACATCGTACAGGCCACTTTTGCAGGTTTCGCGCCCTTTGCTTCGCCGGCGATTCAGCTTGCGGTGGGGCAGGTGAAGCATGTGGACATTTCAATGGCCATGGTGGCCGAGGAGCAGAGCGTGGTGGTCACCGACGAGGCGCCCGCGCTGGTCAACGTGGAAGCCGGCGGCAACGCCAGCTCCATCGTGCTGAAGGGCAAGGATCTGGACGCACTGTCGGACGATCCAGACGAACTGTCGAACGAACTGACGGCACTGGCAGGTCCATCGGCCGGACCGAACGGCGGGCAGATCTACATTGACGGCTTTAGCGGCGGGCAACTTCCGCCCAAGTCGGCAATCCGCGAGATTCGCATCAACCAGAATCCGTTTTCCGCAGAATTCGATCACATCGGCTATGGACGAATCGAAATTCTCACCAAGCCCGGAACCGACAAGCTTCACGGCCAGTTCTTTCTCATGGGCAACGACAAGTCCTTCAATACTGGCAACCCGTTCACGTCGACAATTCCCGCATATTACAGCTACCAGTTCAACGGCACGCTGAACGGTTCGCTCTCGAAAACGGCTTCGTTCTTTGTGAGCGCGGAGCAGCGCAACACGGAAAACGTGAACGCCTGGGGAATTCCGGACGCGGTGTTGGATGAAGGCACCAGCGGATACGCCGACTTCACGAACTACGGCGTCAATCTTTTGAATCGCCGCATTCGCGACAATGCCTCGGCCCGCATCGACTGGCAACTGGGCGCCAAAAACACGTTCACGGTTCGCTATGGCTTCTGGTCGGAGTCAGAGCACGGCGATCTGAACTCGGGATCACTCCCTAGCGCCTCAACGCATGAGTCGAACACCGATCATACCGTGCAGATGAGCGACGCCATCGTAATCAACGATCATGCAGTCACCGAGAGCCGCTTCCAGTTCGAACGGCAGAATGAGAATCACTACCCCGACTCAACGGATCGGACAATCGGTGTGCAGGGCGACTTCACGGGAGGCGGTTATTCCGGCCAGAAGAGCCTCGATCACACCACGCGGCTGGAATTCCAGAACCTGACTACGCTGAGCCATGGCGCACACGCCATCAAGTTCGGGACCCGCATGCGCGATACGCGGGATGCGAATCTGACCAGTTCCAACTTCAATGGCTCGTTTACCTTTGATTCATACGAGAAGTACATGGCAATGGCCAATGGGCTTGCGGCTGGCACGCCCTTCGACGACCTGGTGAACCAGGGCTATGGCCCGACTTCCGCAAGCTACACCAGCGGACCGGAATCGACGCTCGCCAACGTCTTCGACCTGGCTCTGTTCGCCCAGGACGACTGGAAGTTCAATTCGCGGCTCACGCTTTCCGGCGGCCTTCGCTGGGAGGCGCAGAACCACATCTCTGACCACAATGACTGGGCGCCGCGCGTCTCGCTTGCCTACGCCCTGGATGGCGGCAAAAACAAGAAAGCCAAGACCGTGCTGCGCGCCGGGTACGGACTCTTCTATGACCGGCTTGGAAGCGGCACCCTGCTGACGGTCAATCGCTCGAACGTCCAGAACCAGATCGTCTTCAACAATCCAGCCTGCACCTCGACGGCAACCTCTCTGAACACAATCGACATGAGCACCTGCTCGACTACCGGCAGTTCCGCCAACAACGCTTCAGTGCCCGTGAAGTATGAGATTGATCCTCACTTTCACTCTCCTTACATGGCTCAGACCGGTGTTGGCCTCGAGCGGCAACTGTCCTCCAGCACCAGTTTGACTCTCACATATCTGCGTTCTTTCGGCGTGCACCAGATGGCAACGCGCAACGCAAACCAGGCCACGGGTGGAACTCCGCAGAATACCTCGGGCGGATATTTATATGAGTATTACCCCGAAGCGGTATTCAAGCAGAATCAGCTTATCGCCAGCGTCAACTCAACGGTGACCAAGAGCCTGAACCTGATGGGCTTCTACACACTTGGATATGCCAACAACAACATGGGCAGCGCGCCGGACGCTTATGACCTGGACAAAGGCTACGGGCGCGCCGGATTCGTTTTGCGTAACCAGCTTTTCCTCATGGCCAATTACGCCGGTCCCTGGGGAATTCGCTTTAATCCGTTTATCATTGCGCAGTCCGGCCGCCACTTCAACATCACTCTGCCCACGGACCCGCTGAACAACCTGTTCAACCAGCGCCCGACCTACGCAACCTCGACCACGCCGGCAGCCGACCAAGTCTCGACACCCTACGGCCTTTTGGACAGCGCCGCACTCCCTGGTGAGACAACCATTCCGATCAATCTGGGCAATGGCCCGGCGGCGGTGGCCGTGAACCTGCGCATCAGCCGCGGGTTTGGCATCGGCCCCAAAACTACATCGGGAAACAACCAAGCCGGCGGCGGACCGCCTCCGGGTGATGGCGGCGGACGGCACGGGCCGGGCGGCGGCCTGGGACCGGGCGGACTTGGCGGCGGACCTCGCGGCGGGCCGGGCGGCATGTTCGGTTCAAGCAGCACCGGCCGAAAGTATTCGTTGAACTTCAGCGTACAGGCGATGAATCTCTTCAACGACATCGACTATGGAACACCGGGGGGAACTCTCGGCACCCCGAACTTCAACCGGTCCACGAGCCTTGCTGGCGGCATCTTCAGCACCGGCTCCGCGGCGCGGCGCGTGTTTGCGCAAGCGACCTTCTCGTTCTAAAGATTGGGAACAAAACAAACGGCGGGCCGGAGCATTGCGCTCCGGCCCGCCGTTCTTGCGCTAGATGTTTTTCCTATTGGTGTGGAGTACGGCGTGGACCCGGAGGTCCACGCAACAGCCGGCCAGGAGGCCGGCGCTACCTGTTCTTGCAGCAACCGGCAACCTTGAGCCAAGCAGGAGATCCACTCTATCCCAACAGGCAAAACGCGATAAGTACATGCCAAGATCTTTGGCTGGATGGTTTCTTTTCTTCAGGTTCGTGGTGTCCCACCCATTCCGCAGAAAACGCGGAATGGATGGGGCACGGAAGCTTGGTACGTTAATAAGCAGAGGGCTAGTGTCTTGCCGCTGTCACCGTGGCGGGCCGGCCATCGGTGGCAAAGGCATCGGCAAGGGAGATGACCTTCAGTTGCGCCTTCAGTTCATCAAGGGAAGCAGCACTGTTGACGGTGATCTCCGCCGTCTCACCCGGCAACAGGTCAAAGTAGTTGTCGGAGAGCTCGACGTCGAGATTGCCGAAGGAGAGATAAACACTGCGCGCCAGCACCGGGGACTGGATACGGATCTTGTAGCTGCCCTTCACTCCGGTGGTTTCCACCTTCAGTTGAGCCGGCTTCAGATGCACTTCCTTGACAGGAGCGAGATAGGCCAGGTTACGCGAGAGCTGGGCTCCGCCGCTGATGAGTTCGGCCACGACAAAGACTTGCGAAGTGTCAGCCGCGCCCGCATCGGTGAGCTTTTTGAGCGGCCAGTCGAGATAGACCTTGCTTGTGAGCGGCGCAACATTCACGGCGCTGGTTTCCTCCAGCAGCACCTTGCCATCGAAGTTCATCAGCCGCACACGCAGCGAGGCGGGCTCGGCAGCGGTCTTGTCGGAGACGATGTAGACCTTCAGCGCGCCGTCCTCGACGTGCGGAGATACCAGGATGGGCGCATAAAAGCGGCGGGCGTAGTATTGCAGCGCCTTCCAGCGGCCGTAGTAATCGATGGACGACCACGAGGCCACCGGCCAGCAGTCGTTCAACTGCCAGAAGATGGAGCCCATGGTCTCAGGCCGCAAGCGGCGGAAGTGCTCGGCGCCGATCTTGATGCCCTCGGCCTGCAAAACCTGGCTGACATAAAGGAAACTGGCGAAGTCCCTGGGCTCCGGATAATCCTTCGCAAGGTAATCGTGGATGATTGAGTTGCCTTCATTGTTTTTCTGATGGGCCAGCATCACCGGAGTGAAGATGCCGGTGCGGTCCTCGGGCTGAGTAAAGCTCTCCACCGTGCGCATTTCAGGGAAGGACTGAAAGCCATACTCGGTAACAAAACGCCAGTGGTGCTTCTCATACTCAGTAAATGGCACGCGACCGTGCCAGACGCTCCAGTCGTGCTGATCGCCGGACTGATAGTTCGGGCTCAGGGATTCATAATCGGCGCTGGGCGAACTGGGCCAGTAGGGCGTCTCCGCGTCTAGCCGTGCCACCACCCGAGGCAGAATGCCGCTGAACTCGGTGAGGTAGTCCTGCCAGAGATAAAACCTCACATTCGGAGGCAGATTTGCTCTCTCGCCCCAGTTCAAGGCCACTTCAGTCTCGTTGTTGCCGCACCAGATCACAATGCTGGGATGGTTGCGCAGCCGCCGCACCTGATCCTCGGCTTCGGCCTCTATGTTCTGCTTGAAGGCGTAGGTCCCCGGTTGCCAATCGTTGCCGAACATGAAGTCCTGCCAGACCATGATGCCCAGCTCGTCGCAAATCGCGTAGAACTCGTCGCTCTCGTAGTAGCCCCCGCCCCAGTGGCGAATCATGTTCATGTTGGCGTCGCGAGCGGACTCGAGGATGCGGCGGTAGTTGGCGGTGGTGACGCGATTGGGAAAGCTGTCGAAGGGAATCACATCCGCGCCCTTGGCGAAGACGGGAATGCCGTTGACAACAAGCTCAAAGGACCGGCCCCACTTGTCCAACTCCCGATGGAGCACGATGGAGCGCAGACCGGCTTTGGCCTTGCGCTCCTCGGCTTGCTGGCCGCCGGTGCTCACCTGCGCGGTGAACTCATAGAGCGGCTGCTCGCCGTAGCCGGCCGGGAACCAGAGTTTCGGCTGACGAATCTCGATGGGCAGATCGATGACGTTGCGGCCAGCATGGAAGCTTACCGTTTCAATCACCTGGACCGGCTTGCCGCTATCGGAGTACCGCACGTTTACCTTGGCCGGGCCAGCGCTGGCAGCTTCGACTTCGACCTCGGCATTGAGGTGGGCCACTTCCCTGCTCACGTCGCGCTGGCGGATGGCAAAGTCGGCGATACGGACCTTGTCCCAAGCCTCGATGCGCGCCGGCTTCCAAATGCCGCTGGTGACGAACCGAGGTCCCCAGTCCCAGCCATACTCAAAGGCCGGCTTGCGGATGTACGTCTTGTCTGCCGTCTTCGATTGCAGCCGGAATGGGTCGTTAGCCGCCGCCGCTTCAGCAGCCGTTATGGGCGAGGGAAAGACGACACGCAGCAGATTTTTCCCGGTGTGCAAGTGGCCTTTGACGGGTACGCGCCAAACGCGAAAGCTGTTGTCGGCGCTGAGCAGCTTTGCACCGTTCACAGAAACCTCGGCGGCCCCATCGAGACCGTCAAAGACGAGATCGACATGGGAACGGGCAAGCATGGCCGGTGTGGCCTCAAAGCTCAGCCGGTACTCCCAGCTCTCTTTCTCGATCCACTGGAGCTTGGCTTCATTGTCGCGAAAAAATGGGTCGGAAATCTTCTTGTTGGCCAGCAGATCCAGATGCACATCGCCGGGAATGGTGGCGGGAAGCCAGCCGTTTTCGCCCTGCTCGGCGCCAGCCGTGACCTGCCGGAACTGCCAGCCGTGATCGAGCACCAGCACCGCATTCTGCGCCAGTTTTGCCTGCGCCCACGCAACCCCGTTTGCCATACCAACAACCGCCCCCAACAGTGCACAACCCACCGCACGACCGGCACTTGCTGCTCGCATCCGATCTCCTCCAAGGCTTTCTCTGAACTGATTTATCGCCATGACAGGCATTTTGTCAAACCGCTGATAGAGGTATCATGGTCCGTTGGTGGGGCCGCCGATGATACCGCGTTCGGGGAGGCTTTGGCAGCATCCCGGTTGGGGTTGGTCATTGCCCGCGTAACCTTGTGTTCACAGAGAGCTGTGACCGGAGATACGGCCCTAACTTTACGTTTGATGATCTGCTAAACTTGATAGTGTTTTAAGGGAAGGTGAGGGGGTTCCATGGGCGTGGGCAAGTGGGTGAAATCCAATGTCGATTATGGCCGGCGGCTGGTGGGCTCCGGAATCGAGGGGGCGCGTTCCGGCCAGGAGGATTTCCTCAACGGAGAACCTCTTGCTCCCTATCTTGGCGAGTCGGTCAAGGGCGCGCTTCTGCCCGCCGCGATTGGCGTGTGCGTGGGCGTGTTGGCGGGCTATCCAATCTGGCGGCGGAAATCCAAGACTGTGACATTGGCGTATGGCTTGCTGGGCGGCGCCATCGGGCTTACCACGGGCATGGCCTGGAAAAGCCGCCATCTCAGCGCCAGCGTCGCCGGCAGCGCCATGAAGAACATCGGCAAGGTGCGCGATCAGCAGTGGCTGACCAAGCATCCCATCGACTACGCATAGAGCCAGTCAGCGAAGGAATTTTGAACGAAAAACCCGTCATAAGGCAACAACGCTGTTGCCTTATGACGGTTTTTTTGTGGTTTTTGCGGTCGGCTATAGCCCGACGGTCATCATGCCCTGTGTGAAGATGACCGTCATGCCGTGATCGATGATTTTCGGCCCCGTGGCTTGCCACACTTGCCGGCATACCCAAGACCGCCTTCCTCTGGTTGGAGGAAAGGCCTAGTTCGCTGACAGGATGGTTTCGTAACAATGAATCAGTGGTTTCCCAGGTCTCAAAATCGAGACCTGGGAAACCAATATTGGTACCTTCAAGCGGACAGAGAACTAGTATGACGGAGGCTGTGCGGTCGGCGCAGCGCCACTCTGGGACGCCTCACCGTTCACATCAGCTTCCGACTGATCGGCCTGCTGGGCCTGTTGCTGAATCTCAGCCCCGGCATTCGGGTCCGGCGGCGGAGCTATAGCGGCATATTGCGCCGGAGCAGGCTGGCTCTGCGCCGATGGCGGAGCTGGCGGCAACCCCTTCTTGCCCTGCGAATTCTGCAGTTCCTGGAGTCCCTGGTCGATCAACTCACGCATACGGTTCTGCATCTCCTGCAGGTCAGTCAACTGCACCGTCACCATGCTGGATTTCTGACACTCTGTGCCGCCTTTGCTGGCCATCACCACCAGATCCACCGCTATCGCGTCGGGCGGAGGCGGAGTCATCAGCCCCAGCACGTCGCCGTCGCTCAGTGCACACTCGGTCTGCGAGGCGTCCACCACATCCAACGCGCTGCCAACTACAAACACATGCCGATGACCGTCAGACAACAGGCGGGCGATTCCGCTGGAGCCGGGGTCCACGTCTTGCCCTTGCGCGCTCTGTTGCGCTTCCTGGTTCTCCAGCGCCAACTGGTTCTTCACCTCACTGGCGATCTGCTGCTTTACATCCAGCGTCAGCTCCGGAGGGCCTCCCGCTGCGATCGGCGCGCCGTCCGCTTCGCCAGCCTCCTGATGCGCGGCATAGGCGGCCTGCAAGTCCTCTGAGATCATGTAGTCCGTCAGCCAGTATGGGGCGCCCGCGTACATCGGATAAGGCGCAAAGTAACCGCCGTAGTACCCGTACCAGGGACTGCCTCCCCAACCCCACCCATAGGTGATCGGCATCGCCCACGGGTTGTACGCCCATCCATAAAAGCCAGGGGCAAAGAAGAAGCCTGGGGCATACACGTTCAGATAGAGTCCGCGGAAGCCATAGCCGCGATAGAAGCGGCTGTACTCGCGGCCATGGTAGAAGTAGCTGCGCCGCGCGAAGTCGTGGCCGTGGAAGCTGTACGGGCGCTGCACAAAGCCCGGACGGCCCCGCTCGGCAAAGACGCGGCTATGATCGGCGCGTTCCACCGAAATGCTGCGGTTGCCGTTCAGCCCGTGATGCACGTCCATGCCCCGTCTGGCGTCATGCACGTCGCTTACCCTGCCGTTGGGCCGGGTGCGAATCGCGCTGCCGCTCCCGGCAGTGCGCGTATTGCTTCCCCTGGGCGCTGGACCGCTCCCAATCGCCGTGTGGCTGCCGCCGCTGGCGGGTGTCCTTCCACCCATCTCTTGGCGGTTATTCGAGGGAGTGACATTGCCCGGTGTGGGCCTGCCTCCACCAGTCGTGGGAGTGGCCGTGTGTGTGGCTGGCCCATTCGTCGTAGGCCCATGTGTGGCTGGTCCATTTGTCGTAGGCCCATGTGTGGCTGGTCCATTCGTCGTAGGCCCATGAGAAGCCCCGCCGGCGCTAGGTCCGTGCATCGCCCCGCCGCCGGGATTTCCGGAAGGCCGCGCGGCCGGCTTGGGCGCGGGCGCGGGCGCTGGTCTGGAGGGAGCCTGAGCGGGCTTGTTGTTCGCGGCAACTGCGCTGCCCACGCCGCCGAACCCCAGGAGTCCAGTGAGAATCAGTGCTGCGAAGCCATTTCGAATGGCCCTGTGGAGAAATTGCATCGTCATCGAATCCTCTTTTCCCTTTCAATCTCTCGGTTCCGCGCTCCATCCCTGAAGCGCGGGACCAGCCGTGCGAACCGGTAGCTACACGAACGCCCTACTCGACATTGGAGACTTTTCCGTTGGTGAAGGTCACTTTCATGTCCTTGTAATAGAAGATTTCCTTCACCCCCAGCTTAGCAACTCTCACCGGCTGCCCAAAGGCAGCGGTCACTTGATCCCTGGTTTGGCCAAGAGCGATGGTCGCGGGAGGAGCGTCTGCCGGTGGCGGTGGCGGAGCAATCTCCGGCATCGGAGTCAGAGCGGGGGCTGGAGCGGGAGCCGCTGCCGGAGGAGGAACGGGCGCTGGAGCCGGCTGTTCGCCCGGATTGTCGGGTGGCACGACCGTGAGCACCTCGGCCACCAACTGTTTGACCGCATCCACAGACGGCACTTCCTTCTTGTTGGGAAACGGTATCTTCAGGTTCGCATAATAGCGAATGTAGCCGTAGGGATCGCTGTAAAGCTGGAAAAGCACTCCATCTTTTTGCACCTGAATCCCGGTAACCCAGCACTTTTCCTCGGGCACAAACTGGCGATGCGGGTAGTTGGCCGATGTTCCCCCTCCCGGCGTCACCATGGTGATCGCCAGATCCTTCCCGAAACCACTCCAGCCCTGTCCAATCCGCCCGTTCTTGTAGGTGTTCGATGGGGGCATGGGCGAGGCAACGGCATACATGACCAGTCCGGGCTTGTGGATCACCGCCACGTCTCCAGCCGTAACGATATCCGAACGGTCAGCCGTCGTCGTCGTCAGTCTGAACTGCTTGTAAAGCTGTTGCTGAATCGCTGCAGGGTCACCCTGCGCCACCGAAGTAAGACTAAATGCCAATGCGACCGCAGCCAATCCGAATACACAAAACCACCGCACCTTCGTCATTTGCCTCTTACCTTTCATGAGTTGTGGGGGGAACATTCAAAAGTCGCAGGAATTTTAAAACGCTGCCCCTACCCTGTCAAGAAAAGCAGGGGCGCACATTCGCAACCCCTGACGATACAGACACGTCCTTCGACCAGGAGTTTCGGTCATTCTCGCATTTCTTATCGAGCGGACGATGAGCCGCCTTTACTCCCGCTGGATTTATCGGCCTCGGTGGATGGGGCTTTAGCTTCAGCCTCGGCCAACGCCTCGGTGTCTAACCCATGTTCGTCGCGATAGTGCTCGACCGGCATCTTGCCGTCCCACCACGCCCAGTTCATCGGATAGACATCGGGATCGAGAAACACCTGATAGAAGTGCCACACCACAATCGCCAGCGTGGCGAGAATCGCTTCGTAGAAGTGGATGGCTGTGGCCACATCGACCCACCAGCGCGCCAGCGTGTCTCCGACCCAGACCTTGGCCCAGATCATGATGCCTGTAAGACCCATCAGAGCCGTGCCCCAGACCAGAGCCCAGTATTCAGCCTTCTCTGCATAGTTGAAGCGGCCATACTTCGGCTTTTCGCCGCCCAGGCCCAGGTAATAGCGCATGGTCGCCCAGGCATCGAAGAGATCCTTCGGCCGCGGAGCAAAGTCCCAAATCAGCCGCCGCCCTTCCTGGGTTATCGCCAGGTAGAAGACGTGATAGACGCCGGCGCCGATGAGAATTACACCCGCGATGCGGTGGATGACGCCGCGCAGATTCTCGCCCATGCCCAGCACCGCGGCAAACCAGGAATCAGGGAACTTAAGGGCAAAGCCCGTGATCACCAGGATAATGAAGCTGCTGAGCAGAATCAGGTGCTGCCAGCGCTGGTTGGTGGTCATGCGCGTCATCATGGGATTCTGCATCCTGTGGCGCGCGGCGGCCTTGCTCCGCCAGATAATCGCGTTGTGCAGGAACATTGCGCCAATCACGAGCAGAATCAAAACCACATAAATCAACCGCACCCACCGCACCACGAGCGCACCGAAATCCTTGGGATGAACACCACCATCCAGATGCACGGGGGTGAGTGTGAACTTCCGCGTCACGCCCTTGTGGCACTTGCCGCAGGTCTCGTCGAGGTGGGCGGGATTGATGGAGGAACGCGGATCGCTGGAGGGCAGGATGTCATGGACGCCGTGGCAACTGGAGCAGTTGGCAGCCACCACAGAGCCGCCTTCAGCGGCCAGCCCGTGATAGCTATCAAAATAGGTCCCGACCCGGTTTCCGGGAATACCAAACTCCTGCGATAGCCGCACCCCCTGGTGGCAGCGCGCGCAGGTATCGCGGGAAAGATTCTGCTCCGAATTCGGCGAGTTGGGGTCGGAGTGCGACTTGATCGAGTGGATTCCGTGGCAGTCCGTGCAGACCGGGGCCAGCTCGTTGCCCCGCGCAATTGCCTGCCCGTGAATGCTCTGCATGAAGGTGTTCTTGACCGCTGCATGGCACTTGCCGCAGGTCGCCGGAACATTGAGCTTGTAGATCGGCGATTTGACTTCATTGGCGGGAAGAATCTCGTGCGAACCATGGCAATCGGTGCAGACCGCGGCCTGCTGCGATCCCTTCTCAACGGCGCGCCCATGCACGCTTTCCTGGTAGGAGATGAAGGGCTGGTTGCTTTCGCCGTTCGACTCCATCAGAAACTTCTGCCCGTGGCACCTGCCGCAAGTGTATGGAATGTTGGCGTGATTGACCGGCGATTTGGCATCGTCGGCAGCCAGAATCTCGTGCACGCCTCCGTGACAATCCTCGCAGCCGGCAGCCGGCGCGCCGGTCTTGCTTGCCTTGGCATGAGTGCTATGCGCGTAAGCCTGCTGCGCATCCGCATGGCACTGTGCGCAAGTGACCTTCTGCGGGGTGGTCTCATGGACCAGGCTCTTCACGTCCTTGTGGCAATCCACGCAGGAAAACATCGTGCCGTGAATCGAATGCTTCAGCTTGTTTTGATCTACGAACAAGCTGACATTCTTGCCGTTCACTTCCGTGGTCAGGGTTGAATCGGAGTGGCAGGCAAGACAGTCCGCGTCCTTGAGCTTATGCTCGGCGCGGGCCGCACCGGCCCCAACAAACAGCGACAGAACGAGAGTTTGAGCAAGGATGCTTTTGACTGGGTTCACGCTTTGAGGAGATTCTCTGGCGTGAAATCTCGCTGTGACTGGAATCACATAGCGCAAAAGAGCGACCCTTGCGGAGTTCCCTTTCCGCGCCAAGCAAAGCGGCATGGCGAGAGACAGCCGGAGACCTTAGCTAACTGGGGGTGTGCGCGATCACCAACACACTCAGGCTCCGGTTATGCGCCAGAGGGCGAATGCGTAAGGTCCAGTTCTTAGCATTTTTAATATTTCTGTAATGCCAGAGTCGTGGTATCCCACCCTTGCCGCAAGAACAAAAACGCGGCAAGGATGGGGCACCCAGAACCTTGCACGATCTCTAGAAATGTTCCAGGCAGTTCGTGTCAGATGAAATATGCGCTCAGGGTCAGCACCAGAAGAGTCAGGCCAATCGCAATAGCAGTGAACCCGACGACTTTGGAGAAATTGAGCAGCCAGGTCGGCGGCGCCTGCGCGATTCTTCCTTCCAGTGTCCCCTGGGCTGCAACCCTTTGATACTCTTCCGGGCGCTTGGTCTTGAACTCTTCCTCGCTCTCCACGCCGGTAAAAATCACCATGTCCATGGGAAAACTGTCTGGGCGCAGATGGGTGTTGACGAAATGGATGGAAAAGATGAACAGAATGGCCAGCAGCCCTTCCTCGCTGTGAATCACCAGCACGGCGTTCAATGCCCAGCCGGGCAGGAACGTGGCGAAGAACGGAGCGAACCACATTGCATATCCTGAAAAGCCGATGACGATCATGCCCCAGAAGACCGCCCAGTAATCGAACTTCTCCCAGTAGGCGTAACGCTCGAATCGCGGCTTCGGCCCCAAGCCCACGAACCAGCGCAGGTGGCCCAGGAGGTCCTTCACATCCTTCCAGTTGGCCACCATGGAGGTGGCTCCCCAGAAGATTCCCTTTTCGTGATTGACCAGCGAGCGGGTGAAGACGTCTTTCACGTGGACCAGAAACGCCAGCGTCAGAACCACGGCGCAGAATTTGTGAAAGAAGATAATTGTGCCGAATCCGCCCACGCCGCTGGCAAATTTTCTGGCCCAGATGCTCTCGCTGAAGCGCATGGGCAGCCCGGTCGCCGCCAGTCCCAGGAAGGTGGTGAACAGGACGGCATGGAGGTATCTCTGCGCCCGCGTGAAGCGCATGAAATACCGGCCCCCCGTGTGGCTTTGCTCTCTGATTACATCTGCCGCTTGCTCCAAATCAGCCATTCTTTCCTCCATTTGCCGACCGTGTTTTGATCTGGTGATATCGCGAGCGGATCAACCACAGGATGGTGTGAATTACGAAGAACGTCAGTGTACCGGCCAGCAGCAGATTCATAAACAAGCGAATAAAGTAGAGGGCCGGATTCAGCTTGCGATTGTGCGCGTTGGCATGCGGCTGATACTGCACGAAGCTGGCGTTGGCGCCCGCATGACACTTGCCGCAGGTCGCCACCAGGTTGGCCTTGTTGATCGGCGAGCGGGGATCGGATGCTGGCAATATCTCATGCGCTCCGTGGCAATCCCAGCAGCGCGCCGTCTCCACATAGCCGCCCAGCGAGCCCAACTGCGAGTGGAAGGTGTCGCGGTAAGTGCTGAACTTATCCTTGTGGCAATTTCCGCAGATGGGCGTGGACTGCATGCGAAAAGCCGCCGCGGTGGGCTGCTCGATGGCATGCGCGGTGTGGCAGTCAGAGCATACCGGCGCATTCAGATGGCCGGCAGCAACAGCCTTTCCATGCACGCCGCCCATATAGTCGGCGGCAATTCCCGCGTGGCAGGTTCCGCAGGTCTTGGGAACATTGGCCTTGTAAGTCGGACTCAGCAAGTCATTGTGGCTCAGGATGTGATGCGATCCATGGCAGCTTTGGCAGTTTGCCGCCACCAGCAACCCTTCCTTGCTGAGCGCAAACCCGTGGATGGAGTCGATGTACAACGGATAAACGTTGGGCAAGCCGTGCTTCTTGGCTATCGAGTCATTGCCGTGGCAAGCGCCGCAGGTGCGCGGAATGTTGAGCGGATAAACCGCCGACCGGGCATCATCCTTGGGAAAGATGGCGTGGGCGTCTCCGTGGCAACTGGTGCAGGGGTGCTCGGCGCGGTTGGCATGCACGCTGCCGACAAGCCCTGCCGCCTGGTCAGCGTGGCAGGCATCGCACTTGACCGGCGTCACTTGATCCGGATGGGGATATTCCTTGATCGTGGTGTGGCACTCGCCGCATTTCAGGCTGCCGTGCAGGCTGGCGCCGAACTGGCCGGCGTCCACGCCGACACTGTGTCCGGATGCGTCTTGCAGGCTTTTGTCCCCGTGGCAGGAGAGGCAATCCGTCTCCGCCCTTGCGACGCTTGGCGCCGCCACAGCCAGAAGCGCCCCGAGGGCGAGCGCAATGGAGAAGGCAGTCTTCATGTCGGCTCCGATCCGTCTTTACGTTTCCAAGCCAGCCCCTTACACAGGCACGGAAGAGACAGGATTGCGACCCGCCTCTCCCGGTTCACGCCTTGCGGCCAGGGCTTGCCCTCTGGCGCGCTGCTATTTCTGCAGCGTGCGAACGTACGCGATCACATCCTTGATCTGCGCATCTGTCAATTTGCCGGCGTAACCCTTCATCGTGCCCTTGCCGTTCTTCGTCGATGCGATGAACTGGGCATCGGACGCCTTCATCATCGCCGGAGCCTTGAACGAGAGGATCTTCATATTCTTTGCCATCGGCGAAGTGGCCAGCCCGTCGGCGCCGTGGCACATGGCGCACTTGGCCTTGTAGGTATCCGCACCGGGCGCCTGCGCGAAGGCTGGTACCGCAATGGAAGCGGCAAGCAGAATCACGGCCGCCGCGCTAAGTCTTAAAGTCATCATCTTGCTCCCTGACCGGAGGTTGATAGTTTCCCGGTCACGTACCTTTCATATAGGCTGCGTTGCGTGATCGGAAGTGATGCCTGTCACAGTTCGAGAGGTAAGTTCCTGCGCTCCGGGCAAATCATCCGTGTTTCTTCCCAAACGATTCGCTCCTCCTTTCAGATCCCGATAAACCCAACGACCGGCGCGCCAAAGTGATTCATGTCACATCCTATGGCATGCCCAATCGTTCACAATATGACGGCTGCTTGAGGACAAAAATATATGGGCACGGCACCGGTATCCGAGGTACAAACCATGCTGACTCTTCCTGGCGACGCGGTGCGCCAAATTCAATGGCGCTTCGCTGACCGTTTCGACCTGCAAATGCTGGTACAGTCGGCGCGCGGCGTGGCGCGGGGAACTGTGGCGCAGTTGGTGGCCGCCGGAGAGCGCAACACCCACGAATGGACCCCGGGGAAGAGCGGGATGATGGAGGCGTTTGACCGCGCCGGCATCACCGCGGCTTTCATGGAACCGGAAGAGGGCGGATTCATTGTCGGCCCCAAGAACCTGGCTCTGTCATTGGCGGCCTTCGAGCTGGCCTGGGTAGACGGCGGCGCGGCCACGGCCAGCCTGGCTGGTTTTCTGGCACTCTCGCCCATTCACGAGCGCGGCACAGCGGAGCAGGTGAGCCGCTACAAGAGCCTCTCAGCGCCACCGCAGCCGGGCGAGGACCGCAAACCCTGGCGCGGCGCCTTCGTGCTCACCGAACCCCTTCCCTACGTGGGCGTTGATACCGGCATGTTGAGCGGCAAGCTCCGCGTGGCCGAGTGGAAAGACGGCGAGGAGCCCTGGCTGCAAGTGGATAAGCGCGGCCGCTTCATCACCAACATCGCCTTCGCCAATTTTGTTACCGCCGCGGTCAACTCCGACGATCCTCGCGTCAAGGGCAGTTGCTTCGTCATCCTGGAAGAGACGGATGAGGGCATCTTCGACCATGGGACTGCGACGAAAAAGCTGGTTCACCAGCTCTCCTCAACCGGCGACCCCATCTTCAACCTGAAGGTCCCGGCCAGCCGCATTGTGGGCGGATACACCGTGAAGGGCGGCATCATCGTCCCCAACTACAACCACACGGAGGTCCTGGAAGCTGTCTTTCGCCGCACCCGTGTGGCCGTTGGCGTGATGACTTCAGCCAAGCTGCTTTCGGCCATCGAGCCGGTCATCCGCTATCAGCGCCAGCGCTTCCGCGGAGCCGAGGGCGCCAAACCCGGCTCAGTGCGCTACGAGCAGGGCATCCAGCAACGGGAAGACGCATTGCATCGGCTGGTCGACGTCTGGGCCACCGGCGAGGCGGCCACTTCGCTGGGCTTTGCCACCGCGCGCCTCTTCGACGCATTGGACCCAATCGAGAAGCAGAAGACGGCCATTCTCAAAGAGTGCGGCGTTCAGGGCGGACGCGCCGAACTCAAGGCGCTCAAGGAAAGTGACAAGCGGGCCATTGAGTTGCTGTCGCTTAAGGCCGACGACCCGCGCCGCCAGGAACTCGAAGCCGACCCGCTGGTTCAGTACGTGCTGATGGACGCCGAAGCCAACGTCATCTGCCCGGCCACCAAGCTGTGGAACACTGGCCACGGCGCCAATATGATGCGCGAGGCCGTCAGCCTCATGGGCGGCTACGGCATCACCGAAGACTGCCCCGGCTTCCTTGCCAACAAATGGATGGACGCCCAACTGGAAGCCACCTACGAAGGGCCTGAAGCTGTGCAGCGCCGCCAGTTGACCGTCACCATGACCTCCGAGGTCTTTCTTGCCGAGTTCAGCGCCTGGACCGCCGAGATGCGGCGCATCGCTTCAGAGAGGCCCGGCACCGGCGCCTGTACCCTGGCATCGGCGATGCAGATGTGGCAGTGGACGCTGAACCACCTGCAAAAGGCAACCGACCCCAAGGGCAACAAGCTCTATCACGGACAACGCCAGGGCGTGACCTTTGCCCTGGCAGACGCACTCTGCTGGCTGGTGGCCTCGCGCTGCCAGATTCTCGACGTGCTCGAAGTCGAAGCGCGCGGCCCCGACGACGCGGTCGCTGCCGAGGGCCTGGAAAGCACCGTCCAGTTCCTGAGCGATCTGTGCCACACGCAGGCGGCCGCAGCAGCCGGCGAGGTCTCCCGCATCTGCGCCGAGCTGGTCTTCGGCTATAACTGCCACCCTTCCTGGAACGATGACCAGCACGCCAATTGCTTTCTGGCCGGCGAACTCGAAGATCTGGAAGAAACCATGCCGGGAATCTCGGCCGTGGCCGTCGATGTGGTGGCCGAAGACGGCAGCCATCCGCAAAAAGCCGGCCCCTGCGCAGGTTGTGCCGGAGCGAGCGACTTTTTGCGTATGCAGAGCAAGCTGACCTGCTGCCTGAGCGGCGCAAGACTGGCCAAGGACCGCGCGGCGGAGACCGTCAACAAGGTTATGATTCCCGAAGCGCTGGATTATCCCGCATGAGCACAAGCGCAATCGTAGAAGAACAGACAGCACCGGAGATCGAGCGGCAATCGATGGAAGTGGACATTGCCTGCGCCGGTTTTGGCCCGGCGATGGGCGGCTTTTTGTCTACGCTGACTCGCGCCTGGACGGAGAATCCCGCCGATCCGGCCTTCGAGAGCAAGGCCGCACCGGGAATGCCGCTCCAGGTCCTCTGCTACGAGCGCGCCGATGACATCTCTTCCGGCGTCAGCGGAGTGGTTACGCCCGGCAAAGCGATCCGCTCCAGCTTTCCTGACTTCAATCCGGCTGAGATTCCCATGGCCGTTCCCGTCAAGAGCGAGCGGGTGATGTACCTGCTGGACCCCATCGGAGCCAGCCGCCGCTCCGCGCTTTTACGGCTTGGCGATTTTTTCCTTCGCCTTGGAGGAAAGCTGGTGGGCGTGAAAGATCACGCCTTCACGCTACCCTGGACGCCGGCATTCCTCAACAAACACGGCGGCCTGGTACTCGGAATCGGTCAGTTTAATCAGTGGGTCGGTTCACAACTGATGGCGACTGGCCTGGTGCAGATTTGGCCGGGCACGCCGGTCAGCAAGCCGCTGATCACAGGCAGAAGTGTCGAGGGACTCCGCCTCGCCGATCAAGGCGTGGACAAATCCGGCGAGGCGACCGACGGCTTCATGGCCGGAATGGATGTGCGCGCACAACTCACCGTCGTGGGCGATGGCCCGGTTGGCGCGGTTGGCCAAGCGCTCGACGAACAGCTCGGCCTGCCGGAGGGTCACGCGCACCGCGAGTGGGCTCTGGGCATGAAGTTCGTCATCGAGCTGCCCGAAGACTCGCCGTTGAAGCCGGGCACAGTCTGGCACAGCTTCGGCTACCCGGAACCGGAAATCTTCGGCTTCCTCTACGTACATCCCGACCGGCTGGTTTCCGTAGGCATTTTTGTCCCCTCGTGGCTGAGCGACCCATCGCGCACCGCGTATCGCTATTTGCAGCACTACATTCAGCACCCCGCCCTGTGGCCCTATCTAAAGGACGGAACGCTGCGCTCCTGGGGCACGAAGTCGCTGGAAGAGTCGGGCCGCCACGGCGAACCGTACCTTGTGGGCGACGGATATGCCCGTATCGGCGAAGGCTCCGGCTCGACCAATATGCTCACCGGCTCCGGCGTGGACGAGGCATGGGCGACGGGAACGCAACTCGGCGAAGCGGTGATTGAGCTGCTGCGCGCGGGCAAGCCCTTCACACAGGAAAATCTGGCCTCCACCTATGAAGCCCGCCGACGCGCAAGCTGGGTCGAGCGCGGCGCGCGTGAAGCCGAGAACGCCCGCAACGGATTCCAGGACGGATTTATCAAGGGCCTGATCGGCATGGGTCTGGCAGGGTTGACGCACGGAAAGCTTTCGCTGAACGCAAAGCCCATCCCGGCACACAAGCAGATTCGCCCCTTCCCTGCCAACTCGGCCGATGGACTCAAACTCAAGGAAGCAGCGGCGTTGGCCGTGGCCGATGGCCGCCCGCTGCACGATGCACTGCTCTCAGCGCGCGGCTGGCCGGAGATTCCCTTCGATGGCCGCCTGCTGGTCACGCAACAGGATGCGCTGCTGATTGGCGGCAAGGTCCAGGCCATGCCCGGATTCGCCGATCACGTCGTCTTCCGCAATGCGGGCCTCTGCATCGCTTGCCCGGAAAAGACCTGCATCGCCATGTGCTCCGGGCAGGCCATCACGCTGGGCGAAGACGGCCTGCCCGCCTTCGAACGCGAGAAGTGCGTCCACTGCGGCGCATGCCTGTGGAACTGCGGCCAATCGCCAGACGGCGTTCGCTCGAACATCGAGTTCAGCGCCGGATCGGGCGGATTGCACTCCGCGGAAAACTGAGCCCTGAGCAATTAAAATAGTTGGAAAAGGAAACCTACATGGCAAATGTTTTGCACATCGTGGTTTGCGCGGGGATCGTTCCCGATCCGCTGCAAACTTTGGAGCCGGTAACCGGGCCTGCGGGTCCGGGGCTGAAGAACGAGATGGTCTTGCCCGCGGTGCTGGACCCGTGGGCTGCGAGCGCGCTCTATGAAGCGGCGAATCTCGTCGCGAAGAACCCCGGCAGCAAGCTCTGGCTGGTCTCGCTCGGCCCCAAGGCCAAGCTGCAACAGGTGATGATGACCATCGCCCAGAAGGTCGCCTTCGAGCTGGTTCCCGTCGACGGGCCCATCGGAGGCTTTCCTGATGCGCATGCGACCGCGGCCGCGCTTGCTGAGACCATCGAAGCAATCCCAGGATTGGACCGCACGAAGTGCCTTTTGTTCGGCGGGTGGGAGTCGGCCACGAGGGGCGCGGGCGTGACCCTGCAACTCGTCGGCGAGCGGCTCGGCATCACGGACCAGTTTCAGGGCGTTGACCAGATTGACCTGCGCGACGACGGCAGCTTTGAGGTTCTGGAGCGCGTGGAAGGCGGCAAGCACCAGGTTTCCGCCTGCGCCGGAACTCCCGCTGTTCTCGGCTGGGCCACGGGCAATCTGGCTGAACCGAGAAACAATCCGCAAGTCGGCATGGCGAATATGCGCACCATTATGCCCGCGCTTGCCAAGGCCAAGAAAGCGTCGCTGGAGGCAAACGGGCTACGCTATGTCTCCGTCAGCCTGCCCAAGCAGCAGCGGACTACGCGCGTCGAAAAGAACATGACCCCCGACGCGATTGCTGCTGAACTGGTCGAATGGATTGGAGCCGAATAATGGAAACGATACTTGTACTGACTCATACAGATGAAAGCGGCTCCGCACTCACCAAGGCTTCGCTGGAAGCCGTAACCGCAGGCCTGGATCTGGCTGCTCAGATCAAAGCTGCGCTGACCATCAGCATTGTCGGCGCTGGCGCCAAAGCAGCCGCCAGCGTTTTGGCTTCAACTGGAGCACGGTTGCTCGCCGTGACCGGCGAAGCCTTCGCGCAGGCGCGCTATGCGACGGACGCTGCCGCTTGCGAGGCCCTGTGCCGCGCGGCGAATGCCACCATCGTGCTCGCCCCCGGCACTTCGCGTTTCACGCGCGTTGCGGCAGGCGTGGCGCACCGGCTGGGTGGATTTATCGACACGCACATCACGGCCCTCGGCGGCGCGGAGACCATCGAAGCCTCCCGCTGGTTCTATCGCCAGCGCGTCGAAGCGGTCCTCAGCCGCGATGCACGGCCCTGGTTCCTGTTGCTCGACGCCGGAACTCACACGGCCTTTGCAGGCGAACCGGCAACCGCTGCGGTCGAAGAGATTGCCGTTCAACTCCCGGCGCTGCGCACCACGGTCAGCGGCTTCCGCGCCCCCGCACAAGACGCGCAGACCATCCGCCCCGACGCGAAGCTGCTCTTCGTTGCCGGCGCGGGCTGGACCAAGAAGCAGCCTGACGGCCAGACGCATGCCGCAGAAGCCGGCGAGTTGATTCTCGGCTTCCTGCACGCCACCAGCGCGTCACTGGGCAGCAGCAAATCGCTAGTGGATCAGGGCGGCGAAGGCGAGCCGGTGCTTCCCTTCCTCACGCACATGAACCAGATCGGCCAGACAGGCGCCACGCCGCGCCATCCGAAGGGCCTTTCCACCTGCTGCCACGGCGAGGAGCCGCATGTAGTGGGCTGGCGCTTCATCGGCGACCGGCGCGCCATCAGCCTGGACCCCAACTGCGGCTGGAGCCGAGGCAAGGCCGACGTCGTCTATGTCGCCGACGCCTTCCCGGTGATGGCCAAGGTCAACGCGCTGCTGGAAGCTAAGAAAGCCTGAACGTTCGCTGAAAGCCTTATTGGTTATTCGCCAAACGAGGGATTGCGGGTTTCCCAGGTCTCAAAATCGAGACCTGGGAAACCCGATCATTATTGGGGTCAGTCAGACCTCCGCCACCCGCCCGCTCATAGCGATAAGGCCGCTATGAACAGGGCACAGCTTCTCACTGCTCATAGCGATTCTTCGGGGTTGATGAGCGGGCCGCGTGCCACCCTGAGAAGTTGTGCGGGGTTTGCTTAAATCTTGAGCACTGCCGGCAGCGAAAGGGTCTCCATGATCTGCTGCATGGCTCCCTCGTCGTTTCCAATCGCCGCAAGAAGCTTTTTCTTCAGCTCGTCGCGTTTGGCGTAGAGGCGCAGCGGCTCTGGCGGGTTATGCAGCAGGTCCTTGCCGACGAGTGCGCGCACGATAAAAGGCATATAGGACGAGTAATCGCCCTGCATGCTGACTGTCTGCGTGGTGTAAGTTTCCGGATTAACCTTGCCCCAGGAAACCGCTTCGGCCGGCGCGCATGAGGAGAGACTGCCATCTGTCACGGGCGCTGAAACGATCTGCGCATCAAAGTCATAACCACGAATATTCTCGAGAAAGAAGATTTGCGAGAGCGTCGGCTCCGGTTGCAAAGAATAATTTTTGGGAACGCCGCCGCCCAAAATCAGAATGGCCATCGTTTTCGGTTCGGAGTCGAACAATCCCCAGTGATGGTAGGCGCAGGACTCGAATACGTCTTCGTGAAGATCGTAATCGAAGCCATAATTAATCTTCCCAAGCCGCGCGAGCGTCCAAAGCTTGAGGGAGTTCAGGAAGACGCTGCCATCCGCGGGCGCTCCGATGAAAACCGGCAATTCAAGATCGGCGCATGTGCTCAGAAGGCCCGGGGCAATGCCGAGCGCTTTTTCCCGTACGGCAAATTGCTTGCCGAGCAGATAGTTGCGTTCGGTGGTCGTCATCCGCTTCTGGAACTCAGGCCTTTGGAGAATCTCAGTCATTACGGCGTCCTGATCGAAGAGCACCTGTTCGTCGAAACCGGTGTCGGTCACGCGAATCACGCCGTTCTCACGCAGCTCGGCATCATCGCCGAAGAGATCCACCTCGCGGATCGGACGCTCATCGCTCTTGCGGAGACAGTCGTGTCCGTCGTGGTAGCAGATCGCGTCAGTCACCGTGATGTACGCCGTATTCGCCGCTCTGAGGAGCGGAATGAGCCACGCGCGATGCTGATCGGAAACCGTGATCGGTCCGGCGCACGTGACGACCAGCGGAATACGCTTATCGATCACCTGCTTCAACACGTCATAGACCCGCCGCAGGTAAGCGCCGCCGAAAGCCGGTAGAGAGGCGGAAAATACTTCGTTCAAATCCTGGCATTGCGTAACCGGTTTTCCGGTCACTGCCCTGCCCATCAGTCCGCTCTTCATGGAACATTTGCTCATAGCAATCCCATCATATCAATTGAACTTCTGTATCCGCCTTCCCACACGGGTGAGTGAGCAAGCGCACACATCCGGTCTCCATCTTTCCAACTTGAAACGAGAAGACGGAGAGCTTTCGCATACTGAATTGCAGAAAATTGGTATACCTGCTAGACTAGACCTAGTCAAGTAGGAGATATGCCATGCCGTCGGTCAACATATACGAAGCCAAGACGCAACTCTCCAAGCTTGTCGATCTGGCCTCTACAGGCACGGACGTGGTGATCGCACGAGCGGGAAAGCCCGTGGCCCGTTTGACCCGCCTCAAGAAAGACAAGCGCCCTTACCGGCTTGGGCTCCTTGAAGGTAAAGGCTGGATTGCGGACGATTTCGACGCTCCGCTGCCGGACGATCTCCTGGCACAGTTCGAGGGACGATAATGCGCCTTCTGCTCGATACTCACATCTTCTATTGGTCGTTTTACGAGCGAGGCCGCCTATCGCGAAAAGCCTTGGAACTGATTGCAGGAGCTGAGGCGATTTTTGTTTCATCGGCCTCCCTTTGGGAGATTGCAATCAAAACCCGTCTGGGAAAAATCAAAGCCGATCCACAGGAACTCCTAGAGCAACTTGACGCGAGCGGTTTCCAGGAATTGCCGGTCTGGTCGAGGCACGCTATTCTGGTCGCCGACCTGCCGATGCATCACACCGACCCATTTGACCGTTTGCTGATTGCTCAGGCAATCAGCGAGCCTCTGCATCTGGTCACTGCCGATGAGAAGTTACGGCAATACTCGGAACTGGTCATCCAGGTTTGATAGCCGCTGTGAATTTGGCAAAACCTTCAAAAAATCTACAGCACTTTGGCCAGCCACTTTCCGGTGTATGAGAGCAGATTGGCCGCGATCTCTTCGGGAGGGCCTTCCGCCACGATGTGGCCGCCGGCTTCGCCGCCTTCGGGGCCGAGGTCGATGACCCAATCGGCGCTTTTGATCACGTCCAGATTGTGCTCGATGACGATCAGCGAACCGCCGCCGTCGATGAGCTTGCGGAAGGCCGTCAGCAGCTTGGAGACATCGTCGAAGTGCAGGCCCGTAGTGGGCTCGTCGAGGATGTAGAGGACGCGGCTGGCCTCGGAGGGTTTGGCGTTGGCGTTGGCAGCGCGGACCTGGGACAGATGAGCGGCCAGCTTGACGCGCTGCGCCTCGCCGCCTGAAAGCGTCGTTGCCGACTGGCCGAGGCGCAGGTAACCTAGGCCGATCTCGTCCAGCACGGCGAGCTTTTCCAGCAGGCGCGTCTGTCCGGAAAAGAAGCGCAGAGCCTCCTTGACGGTCATCTGCAAGACCTGGTGGATGTTCTTGCCCTTGTACTCGACACCGAGGACCTTGGCCTGATAGCGCGTGCCGTTGCAGTCCTCGCAGGGCAGCTCGACATCGGCCAGGAACTGCATTTCGACGGTGACTGTGCCATCGCCTTCGCAGGTGTTGCAGCGGCCGCCGGGCACGTTAAAGGAAAAATGACCCGGCGTGAGCGAGAGCCGTTTAGCCTCAGGCTGCGCGGCAAAGAGCTCGCGGACCAAGTCGAAGCCTTTGATGTATGTAATGGGGTTGGAACGCGGCGTGCGGCCGATGGGGGTCTGATCTACCAGCACCACGTCGTTGATGCGCTCGACGCCGGTGAGGGATTTGTAGACGCTGGACGGGTCAGCGCCGTCGCCCTGGCCTAGCGCCCGCGCCACGGCACGATAAAGCACCTGATGCACCAGCGTGGACTTGCCCGAGCCGGAAACGCCGGTGATGGCCACCAGCATACCCAGCGGAATTTCGACATCGAGGCCGTGCAGGTTATTGGCCGTGGCTCCGTGCAGGACCAGGCGTTCACGACCCGGAACGCGGCGGCGCGTGGGAATGGGGATGGAGAGTTGGCCGGAAAGATAACGGCCGGTGAGCGAATTGGGATTGGCCTCGATCTCCGCCAGCACGCCCTCGGCCAGCAGCTTGCCGCCAAACTCGCCCGCGCCGGGGCCCAGGTCGAGCAAATGATCAGCCGCGCGGAGAACGTCCGCGTCGTGCTCGACAACGATGATGGTGTTGCCCAGGTCGCGCAACTTTTCCAGAATCCGAATCAGCCGCACCGTATCGCGGGAGTGCAGGCCGATGGTCGGCTCGTCCAGCACATAGAGCGTGCCCACCAACTGTGAGCCAAGCGAAGTGGCCAATTGAATGCGTTGCGCCTCGCCGCCGGAGAGCGTGGAGGCAAGGCGGTCGAGGGTGAGGTATTCGAGGCCGACTGCATCAAGGAAACTTAGCCGCTGGCGGACCTCTTCAAGGATGGGGCCGGCAATCTCCTCCTGCATGGGCGAAAGGCGGAGCACGCCGAAGAAGGCCTTGGCCGCCGCGATGGTAAGCGCGGTGGCCTGGCAGATATTCAAGCCGTTGAGACGCACGCTGCGAGCCTCGGCGCGCAGACGCTGGCCGCGGCAGTCAGGGCACTCGGCGTAACCGCGATACTTGCTGAGCATGACGCGCACGTGGAGCTTGTATTTCTTGCGCTCCATCTGCGCAAAGAAGCCAAAAACGCCGGCAAAGCTACCTTTGCCGCGCAGAACCGTTTCACGAGCCTCTTCGGGCAACTCACGCCAGGGCACGTCCAGCGGAACGCCGAGTTCGGCGGCTTGCTTACGCAGCTCGGTGAACCAGGGCCGGCACTTGGGCCGATTCCAGGGATCGATAGCGCCTTCGTTGAGGCTGAGGCCCTTGTCGGGGATGACCAGATTCAGGTCGAAGTCCACCGTGTTGCCGAAGCCCTGGCAGCGGGGACAGGCACCGAAGGGATTGTTGAAGCTGAACAGGCGCGGCTCCGGCTCGCTGCCGGGGCGATGGCAGCTCCTGCACTCAAATGCTCCAGAGAAGCGGTGGCGCGGGCGTGGGGCAGCCTCGTCGCGCGGGAGTTCCTCGAAGATGACCTCGCCAGCCTCGCGGTAGGCGATCTCAGCGGCATCGACGATGCGCGCGCGGTTGTCAGCACTGACGACAATCCGGTCAAGAAGAATGAAAACTGGAAGCGTGAAGTCGAGGTCGAGGAGCGACTCGGGGGTGGAGAACTCGAAGATGCGGCCCCGCTGGTAAAGGCGATTGAAGCCGGAGGCGCGCAACTCAACCAGCCGCGCCTTCAGGGCTTCGGTCAGAGGAGACTCAACCGCTGTCTTGGCCGGAGCCTTGGCGGCGGATTTGCCTGGGGGCTTGCTTGCGGGTTTTGGAAGGCGATGGGCTGGCTTGGCTCCCAGAAGCTGCGCAGGCTCCACGTGACGCACTGGAAAAAGCACATTGAGCCGTGCCCCCTCGCCCAGCGCCAGCGTAGCCTCGGCTACTTCGTCGATCGAGTCGCGCTGGACCAAGCCGTCGCAGTAAACGCAGTGGACCGTGCCGCAGCGGGCGTAAAGCAGGCGCAGGTAGTCGTAAACCTCTGTAGCTGTGGCGACGGTGGAGCGGGGGTTGCGCGTCGAGTTCTTCTGCTTGATGGCGATGGCCGGCGCCAAGCCGTCGATCTCGTCCACGTCTGGCTTCTCAATGCGCTCCAAGAACTGCCGGGCATAAGCGGAGAGCGACTCGACGTAGCGCCGCTGCCCCTCGGCGTAGATGGTGTCAAAGGCCAGCGACGACTTGCCCGAGCCGGAGACGCCGCTGATCACCGTCAGCTTCCCGTGGGGGATCTCGCAGGAGATGTTCTTCAGGTTGTGAGTCCGCGCACCGCGGATGATGATGGCGTCATTCAAAGGGAAGCACCGGGCAACAAGTCGGCCGACCGTGTCTCTCTCCACTCAGCGAGGTTCCGGACCCAGACAGCCATCCTTCATTATAGGGTGCGCTCCAGTCTGCGGGAAATCGAGCGGCAGCAGCCCGAGCCTCATTTCAATGGAATCTGAGAGGCTTAGGCCGCCAGCGCGGGAAACAGAAACAGATTCGACTCTTCGGCCTTTTGTTTGCGGTCAAGGACACCCGCCAGCCGCATCACTATGGACTCTCGAATGCGTGCAGTTCTGGTCAGTTCTGCTCTTCTCGCGGTCCTTGCCTGATTCCCTCTATCGCTTCCGCGCGTCGAATCCTTAACTGCCGCGTCAAAGGTTAGCCCGTTAAACTGATTCATGAGGTATCCCGTGCTTCGTCTCGCTGTTTTCGTCGTGCTCCTAACCTCGATTTGCGCTCCGGTTGCCGCGTTCCCCCAGAACTCCAGCCAAAATCCGGATCAGCAGGCTCCCGCCGCCGCCGAGCTCCAGCCCATCTCCGAGGAAGTTGCGGAGGCTGAGGCAGCCATCGTCAAGTCCGATTGGAAGGCCGCTGAAGCCAAGCTCGTTCCCTGGCTGGCTGTTCACTCCGCCGATGCGCGGGCGCTGTTTGACGCGGGCTACGTGGCCGACGCCCAGAATCGGCTGGACGATGCGGCTGGGCTCTACCGGCGGGCCGTGGAGGCCAATCCGCAGTCGTTCGAGGCGCATGTGGAGTTGGGTTTGCTGCTGGCCCGGCAAGGCAAAGTGGCCGAGGCAAAGCCCGAGTTGGCGGCGGCCACTACGCTCGACCCCGGCGAGGCCGGAGCCGGAGCCAAGGCGCGGGCATGGCGAGCGCTGGCGGAGATTGACCGCGCAGCCGACCCAGCCAAGGCGTCTGAGGATTTATTGCAGGCGCTGAAGCTTTCGCCCGAGACGCCGGCCGACACGCTGCTGGCCGCCAGCCTTGCCGAACAGACCGGCCAGTTCGACGCCGCAGAGACGGCCTATCGCCGCGTTTTGGCCAAGAACCCCAAATCCGCACAGGCCAATGCAGGATTGGCCCATTTATTGATTGCACGCAAACAGTATCCCGAAGCCGAAACCCTCCTCCGCGCGGCCCTTGAACAGTCGCCCGGCGACACGGCGCTGACCGCGCAACTGGCCACCGTGCTGGCCGCGCAGGACAAGGCCGAAGCGCTGCCGCTGATCCAGAAACTGCACGATGCCCACCCCAAGGACGCCGCCATTACTCGCATGTTGGCCGAAGTGTTGGCCGAGGCTGGAGACGCCGCCGGTTCGGACCACTTTTACATCGCGCTGCTGGCAGTCAGCCCCGAAGCGCCGGACCTTCTGGTAGCCCACGGTCAGAACTTGATCCGCCAGCTCAGGTACGCCGAGGCTTTCGCGGTTTTTGACAAGGCCACACGGCTAGACCCGGCCAACGCCGGCGGCTGGAGCGGCCTGGCTTTTGCCGCCTCGAAGACCGGGCAGCCCGCCGTCACTCTCCACGCCCTCACCATGCGGTCAAAATCGCTTCCTGAACTCCCGTCCACCTACTTCCTTTGGGCGACGGCTTACGACGCGCTCCACGACAAGGCGCAGGCCGCAGCCTACTACCATCACTTTCTGGATTCCTCCGCAGGAAAGTTCCCGAATCAGGAGTGGCAGGCGCGCCAGCGGCTCTCGTTGCTTGAAGGCAAAAAATAAGCTGACAGCCGACAGCTCACAGTTCAAAGCCAACTGCGGCCAGCGAACTGTGAGCTGTCGGCTGCAAGCTGTAAGCTGTATTCAGTGGCTGCCGATTTTGTTCCCATCTTTCAGGAGGAGTACCGGGTATTGCGCCCCAGGGCGCCGATGCCGCCGATGGTGGTTCGTTTCAGGCGGTTTACCTCTCTGAATACCAGGATTCGCCTGCGCGACGGGCAGATTCTTGCCAGTCTTTCCGATCTGCTGGAGGGCGCGCCGGAGTCTGTCATCCGCGCCATCGCGCACATCCTGCTGGCCAAGCTCTATAAAAAGCCCATCGACGCCGCGCACAATCTGCGCTACAAGCGGTTTTCTTCCAGCACCGCCGTCACCCGGCAGACCGAGTTGATTCGCGGCGCACGCGGCAGCAAGCGGTTCTTCGGCCCCGAAGGCCGATTTTTCAATCTGGATGAGGTTTTCGACTCGCTCAACGTGCGCTTCTTCGGCGGGATGCTGGGCCGGCCCGAGCTGACCTGGAGCGAGGGCATCGCCAAGCGGTCGCTGGGCCATTACGATGCCGCCCACAACACCATCGTGGTGAGCCGCGTCTTCGACCGGCCCTCAAGCCCGCGCTACGCCGTCGAATACCTGCTCTACCACGAGATGCTGCACCTGAAGCACCCGGTGAGGATGCGGGGGCTGCGGCGGTGCGTGCACTCCCGCGAGTTCAAGGCCGACGAGAAGCTCTTCCCGCAGTTGAAAGAAGCGCAGGCGTTTATCAAGCGACTGTAGCGAAACGAGACACTGCCGGGATTGCCAGAGCTTTTTCGGAAATGGTATAGACCAGAATTTTTCGGAATCCCACCCATCCCGCAAAAAACGCGGAATGGATGGGGCACGGAAGTTTATAGCAAAAGCTAAAATGCACTAAGACCGCTCAGGCTGAGCGGCCCTACACCGCTTTCGAGACGGCTTCAGCCGCTTTGCCCTGCGCGGCAACCGGCCGCGTGGCGGCCAACACGATCAGAATGATCCCTGCGATTGCACAGCCGGCGCTGGCCAGTTGAGCGTTCGATAAGCCCCATAGAACCTTGGGGTTGCGGCGTATAAATTCAACCGAAAAGCGAGCTATTCCGCTGAGCAGCAAGTACTGGCCAACGATGGCTCCCGTGGAATGGCGCTTGCCAGCCCTCCACCATAACCACCCGCCGATCAGCAGAGCGACGGCCAGTTCATAGAGCGGCGTGGGATGCACGCGAACGAAGGGCGCGGTCGGCTCAATGCCGTTGGGGAAGCTCATGCCCCAGGGCAGGTTGGTGGCGATGCCATAGCAGCCGTCGCCGGAGAGGAAGCAGCCGATGCGTCCGATGCCATAGCCGATGGCGGCGGCCGGCGCGGCCAGATCGAGGGTCCGCAGACCGCCGATCTTCGCCCACCAGCCCTGGAAGACGAGCGCGGAGATGCCCAGCAAGAGCCCGCCGAACCAGGCGTATCCATCCCTGGCCCACAACACCTGCCAACCCAGTTCACGAAATTCCATGGGCGTGTCGATGACGTGCCAGAGTTTGGCGCCCACGATACCAGCCACCAGGGTCACAGCCACCATGCTCACGGCATCGGCCGTGACGCGCGCGCGGCGAAAGCTGCGGTCCATGACAAATGCGCCCGCTACGGCAGCCAGCCAGAGCATTAGCCCGAAGGTCGGCAGGGTAAGGTGCCAAAAGTGCAAATAGGGAATCATCGCTTCTCAAGTATAGACGGGCCAAGCGGCGGAAATAGCGCGCCGGCCTTGCGGCTTTGGAACCTAACGGCCAGGATTTGCACAGGAGCATTTGCCCAGCGGCGCTCGATTCAGGCGATACTGGATGCATGGCTACCAACAGCTACCAGGATCTTGAGGTCCTCTATACCCGCCAACAGATTGCCAAACGCGTTGCCGAAATGGGCGCTGAGATTACCCGTGACCTGAACGGCGAAAAGCTGGTGATGGTGGGCGTGTTGAAGGGCGCGGCCCCGTTTCTGGCCGACCTGTCGAGGGCCATACAGGCCGACGCCACATTTGACTTTGTGGCCACCTCCAGCTACGGCCAGGGGCAGCGGTCTTCCGGCGCGGTCAAGCTGATCAAGGATCTCGATGAGCCGATCGAGGGCAAAAACGTACTGGTGGTCGAGGACATCCTCGACACCGGGCTGACGCTCTCCTATCTGCGCAAGCTCTTTCTGCAACAGAATCCCAAGTCACTGCGCATTGCCACGCTGCTCGACAAGCCTTCGCGCCGCATTGAGAAGATCACGGCGGATTACGTGGGCTTTTCCATTCCCAATCTGTTCGTCATCGGCTACGGAATGGATTACGCGGAGCGCTACCGGAACCTGCCCGACATTTGCCTGATGACGCCCGACCATCCGGAATAGGGAGCGCGGCGGCGAAGCAAAAGCCTGTGCGCCTACCTCGCGCCACGCCCGCGCAGGGTCGCGCCCATCCGTCTGGTCGCGCGCTTTGTCAGGCACTATACTTACTCGTGAAGTACATCCGGTGAACCGCCAACCGAAAGCGGCATCTCACCGGGAAGGAGCATGACCTCATGACTGCAACCACCCTCATTCAGGACGCGGATGTGAAATCCGACAACGGAAGCTTCGATTCAGCCGCGTTTGCGGCGGCGACTCTGGCGAACTGGCAGTCGCTGGCAGCCGTCATCGACCACACGCTGCTGAAGCCCGACGCCACCCGCGAACAGGTGGAGAGCTTGTGCGACGAGGCGATTCGCTACCGCTTCGCCTGCGCCATGGTGAACCCGCTGTGGGCTTCCACGGCCGTTGGCGTGCTGTCTGGCACCGGCATTCCCGTAGGCGTGGTGATTGGCTTTCCATTGGGCGCGTCGCTGGTCTCCACGCTCCGCCAGGAGGCGGCGGCGCTGATCAAGCTGGGCGTGCGCGAGCTGGACATGGTGATCCCCATCGGCCTGCTCAAGAGCGGGGACAACCAGGCTGTGCAGCAAACCATCCACACAGTGGCCACCGTTGCCCACCATCACGGAGTGCTGCTGAAGGTCATTCTGGAGAACGCGCTCTTAACCCTGGAAGAGAAGCTGCGCGCGTCGGAACTCGCCATCCTGGGTGGAGCGGACTTTATCAAGACTTCGACGGGTTTTGCCTCCGGCGGCGCAACTCCGGCCGACGTGGCGCTGATGCGCGGCGTGGCCGGCAGCCGATGCGGCGTGAAGGCCGCGGGCGGCATCCGCACCCTGGCCACCGTGAAGGCCCTGCTTGAAGCTGGCGCCAACCGCATCGGGGCTTCCGCCTCGATAGCCATTGTGCGCGAGCTGGGAGCGGAGTAAGAACGAGGGAATAGGGAATAGGGAACAGGGAATAGAGTTCCCAACCGAATCCAGCAATTATGCAACCAGCAGTGGCCGGATAATTCCCGCTTCGGCTCCAAAGCGGATTGCTTGATGCAGCTTTTTCCCTGTTCCCTGATCCCTGTTCCCTGCACTGCTATGATTCCCTTCAACACACATGATCTCCACTCCACCATCTCCGCGTAACGAACCCGAGCTTGAGGGCGACTACCGTCCGGCTAACCCGGCGACCCCTGGGGCACATCTCGACCCCATGAATATCCGCGTGGAACCGGCGGATGTGGCGTACCTGATGCAGCTTGCCGACGCGCTGAACACCACACTGGACCTGAAAACGCTCTTCCAACGCACAGCCGAGTTGGTGCGCGTTGTCATTCCTTATCGCATCTTTGCCATTCTGCTGGTCAACGACCGCACCCGCGAACTGCGCATGCGCTTCCAGATCGGCCACACCGCGGATGTGGAGCGGCTGCGCATTCCCATGGGCAAGGGCGTGGCCGGCCAGGTGGCGCTCACTCGCCAGCCGGTGATGCTCAACGACGTATCCAGCGCGGAAAGCTATATCCCGGCTATTCCCGGCGTGCGCTCCGAACTGGCTGTGCCGCTGATCGCCAAGAACCGGCTGATCGGCGTGATGGATATCGAAAGCGAAGAGGCCGGCTACTTCGGACCCGAGCACCTGCGCCTGCTGACGCTGACCGCCTCGCGCATCGCCCAGGCAATCGTAAACGCCAGGCTCTATGCGCGCGTCTCCCGCCAGGCGCAGGCGCTTACGGTGCAGAATGAGATCGCCACGGAGTTGGCCTCGATTCTGGACCTGGACCCGCTGCTGGAGCGGGTGGGGCAACTGCTGCGCCGGTTGATCGACTATCAGATGTTCACCATTCGATTGCTGGACGAGAAGGGCGAGACGCTGATTACGCGCTACGCCTGGCGCTTCGGTTCCGCGCAAGCGCCGCTGCGCCGCGTTCCCGTCACCAGCGGACTGGTGGGCGTGGCGGTGCGCGAGTGGAGGCTGGTAAACGTGCCCGACGTGCGCAAGGACGCGCGCTACGTGCCCATGAACCCCGAAACCCGCTCGGAGCTGATTGTGCCACTCTTTCGCAAGGGGCGCATCATCGGCGTGCTGGATCTGGAGCACACACGCGTGGGCTTCTTCAACGAAGAGCACGAGCGCGTTTTGACCACGCTGGCCGCGCAGGTGGCCATCGCAATTGAGAATGCGCGGCTCTACCAGGCGGTGCGCTCACAGGAGCGGCAATTGGAGCGCGACCTGGCCATGGCACGCGAGGTGCAACTGCGCCTGCTGCCGGCCGCGCCGCCCCAGATGGCGAATGCAGAGATGGCGGTGCGTTTTCTGCCCGCGCGCACCATCGGCGGCGACCTCTACGACTTTGTGGACTATGGCCCCGGACACACCGCCATCGTGCTGGGCGACGTGAGCGGCAAGGCGGCGCCGGCGGCCCTGTTTGCGGCCCTCCTGAGCGGCATTATGCGCTCAGCGGCGCAGCAGCGGCCGGGTCCGGCCCAGATGCTTGCCCAGTTAAACGACGCGCTCCAGGTACGCAAGCTGGAATCGCAGTACGTAACCATGCTGTTTGCCCTGTGGAACGATGAGAGCCGCACCCTGCAAGTGGCCAACTCGGGCGCGGTGCAGCCCGTCTTCTGCCGCTCAGGCCAGTCAACTACAGTGCGCGCTGAGGGCTTCCCGCTGGGGATGTTTCCCAACGTGACCTACGACGAACTCAGCGTGGCCGCAGAGCCGGGAGACGCCTTCGTCTTCATCTCGGACGGGATTCTGGACGCAGAGAACACCAAGAGCGAGATGTACGGCCAGGAACGGCTCACCGCGCTGCTGTGCAGCCAGCGCAGCCACTCCGCGCAGGAGATCGCCAACGCCATTCTCGCCGACGTCAGCCGCTTCCAGGGCGAGCAGGAACGCTTCGACGATGAGACGATCATTGTGCTCAAGGTGCGGTAAATACAGTGGTCAGGGGTCAGTGAACAGTGGTCAGTTTTGCCTCGGTGGCACGAGTAGATTCAGGCTTCCCTCAGAAGTTGCTTGAATTGCAGCAACAGTTGCCAACAATTCATTTGTGCATTGACCACTGCTTTTATTGATTAAACTTGAATAAAGTCCAGCCCCGGAGCCGCCTTGCATCCTATGACAGAAGAACGCATCATCCGCCCGGCACGCAATGTAAGCGGAGCCCTGCGCCTGCCGGGCGACAAGTCCATCAGCCACCGCTATGGAATGTTGGCCGCATTTGCCGAAGGCACTTCGCGCTTTACCAACTTTTCAACCGGCGCCGACTGCGCCTCGACGCTGAGTTGCATGGAGGTGCTGGGGGCCAGGGTGCACAGGCTCGAAGACGGCTCGGTGGAAGTGACGGGCGTGGGCGGACGCGTGACGCCCGCAGAGACTCCACTGGATTGCGGCAACTCCGGCTCGACGATGCGCATGATCTCTGGCCTGCTGGCGCCGCAGGAAGGCCGCTTCACCCTTGTGGGCGACGCCTCGCTTTCACGCCGGCCGATGGACCGGATTCTGAAACCATTGGCAGCAATGGGCGCACGGCTTACGCTCACCGAGGGCCATGCGCCGTTGACGATTGAAGGCGGCGCGCTGAAGGCCATCGACTACACCATGCCTGTTCCCAGCGCTCAGGTGAAGACCTGCGTTCTGCTGGCCGGCTTGCAGACCACAGGCACGACCACGGTGCGCGAAGCAGTGCGCACCCGCGACCACAGCGAACTGGCCTTGCGGGCCTTCGGCGCCATGTTGACGCGGACCGTGGATTCAGTATCGATCCAAGGTCCACAGGCGCTACACGCAATCGAGGCCGCGGTGCCCGGCGATATCTCTTCCGCAGCGTTCTTTCTCTGCGCGGCGGCCTTGTTTCCGGGCTCCCGCCTGGTACTTGACTCGCTCGGCCTTAACCCCACGCGCGCCACGCTGCTGGACGTGCTGACCGCGTTGGGCGCGCGCATCCGTGTGCTCAGCCTGGAGGAGAAGAATTCGGAACTGGTGGGCACGGTGCAGGTCACAGCGCCCGCTGAAGGGCTGGGGACGACAGAAATTTCGGGAGCACTGGCCGCGCAACTGATCGACGAGCTGCCCGTGCTGGCCGCGATTGGCCCAACCACCAGCGGCGGAATCCGCATCCGCGACGCCAGGGAACTGCGCGTGAAGGAATCCGACCGGATCGCCCTGGTTGTGAAGAATCTGCGCGCAATGGGCGCCGAGGTCGAGGAGTTCGAGGACGGCCTGGATGTTCCCGGCGGCCAAAAACTGCATGGGGCCACTATCGATTCCGGAGGGGACCACCGCATCGCCATGGCCTTCAGCGTGGCTGCACTGCGCGCCGAAGGGGAAACATTGATTCAGGGCGCGGAATCGGTTGCCATCAGCTTTCCGGAGTTCTTCGACCTGCTGGACCTGGTAGCGGAGCGGTAGGGAGCCAGCCTGATCGCTCAGAACAAAAAGGCTCGGCCAGTTTCTCAGGAAGCTGGCCGAGCTTTTTTGCGTGGATAAGAATCACTCCTATTGCGCTGCCGGAGGGTTGGTTGAAGGCTCCGTGGTCTCCTTGGCCGGCGAGACTCCGGGAACAACAGGCGCTGTCTTCACTTCGCCCGAGGCTGCCTCATTCAGGTTGATGCCGTAATGCTGCAACGTCGTGGACAGCGTCTGGTAGAGGCCGGCGCGGTCTTTGGCGTAGGCGGCGTGGGCGGCGATCAGGGCGTCCTCCGCCGTTGCCAGATTGCGTTCCTGAAGCAGGACATTGGCCGTAGTCGAAGCGCCGAGGTGCAGCTTCTTGATCTCGGCATCGACGCTCTGTTGCTGAAAATCCCTGGCGGACATCGAGGCCTGAACCTGCGCCCGGTCGTTGATCAGCGCGAACTGGGCATTGACCACCTGCATCCGAATCTGCGTGTACAGTTGCTCCAGCCGCAATTCGGCCTGGCGGTACTCCATCAGCGACCGAGCCTGCACCGACTGCGCGGTTTTGTTGCCCAGAGGAATGGTCAAGTTGAAGCCAATGCCCTTGTCGGGAGCCGAGTTGTTAAAAGTATTATTGAGCGCCGTTCCAAATCCGGTGGCGGGAATCGTCGGACAAACGCCGTTAGTGTAGTAGGAACAGTTCAGATCCTTATTGCGCGAGCCGGCAATTCCCTGCCCGGCCAGGTATCCGAAGATGTCGAATGTCGGCAACAGCGCATTGCGCGCCCCCTTCAGCGTAATCTCATCGTTCCTGAGCGTAAGCACGGCCTGTTCCAGTTCCGGCCTTCGCTGAAAGGCCTCCTGCACCAGTTCCTCAACCGGCTGCTTCTCTTCGGGAATTTCCTCGATGGTCACGCGATCGGTGGGAATCACCGGGGCAACCGACAGCGCCGCATCGTTCAGATTGCGGGCAATCGCCTGCTTGATGATCTGCTGCTGGTAATTCAGGGAGCTTTGCGCGCTGATGAGGGCCTGCTTGTCGCTGGCTACACCCGATTCGTCCTGCACCACCTGCAGCGGGGCTACCGTGCCGATCTCCAACTGCTTGCGGTCGTCGCTGGCCAGTTTGGTGCTCTGCTCCAGGGCGTGCCCCTTGGCCTGTACATCCTCGTAAGCCTGGACCAACCCCCAGTAGATGGTTTCCACCTGGTTGACGGTGTAGAGAATCTGCTGGCGGAACGACGCATCGGTAATGCGGCGATTGTTGCGCGCCTGATAGATGAAGCGCTTATTCACCCAGATTCCGGCTCCCTGCAACAGGTGCTGGGTCACCGTAGTCTTGAAATTCGAACTCAACTGCGGGCTGTAGAGCGTGACACCGTTGGACGTTGAGGCGTATGTGTTGTCGAGGGCAAACTGGAACTGCGTGCCCGTCACAAAGCCCTGGTTGTACGTGAAGTTGTAGGTGTTGGTCGTGCTCGTGCCGCCGGCAAAGAAGCTGGTCGAGGGCGCATGATCGCGATCAAACTGAATGGCAGCCGAGACGGAAGGCTCCAGCGCCTCCGGCGTTGGCCCAGCCCCCTGAGTGGTCAGCACCAATCCGGCGCTGCCGGAACCCGCGCCACCCGAACCCACTGTCGTACCACCCGGACCGCCGCCCGTGGACAAAATCGAGGCGGAGCCACCCAGCGTGCCGGTAATCAGTCCAGAAGGCGCGCCCAGCGGCGCTGCCCCGGTGCGCGTCCGCAGAAGATCCGTATCCGCAATGTCCAGGTCGTAGCGGGCAATGGCGATGTCGTAGTTGTTTTCAAGAGCCAGCGCGATGGCGTCGGAAAGGCTGAGGTAGATCTTGCCGTTCTTCACCAGGTCAGTGAGCCGCACGGAGTTTGAAAAGCTGGCCTTGCCGATGCTCGTAGGCCGGTACATGTTGATCGGATCGCCCAGGAGCCTGCCCGCGGGCTTTGAAAAATCCCGCGCGGACGAACGCAGATTCATCGGTTCCGTCAGCGCCACTGCGGGAGCCGAGGGCAGCTCGGAGGCCGCCTTGTCTGGAGTCTTTTCCCCAGCCCCAGTCTGCTGGGCAAATCCGCAAGGCACTGCCACTGCCAAAGTCAGCATGAATGCCGTTATCGCGCACAGCCCTTTGTTTGCCTGCACGCGCCCTGCCTGTCCACGACGGCTAGCCGCGGTCTCCTTCTGCTGCTCAAACACAGATATACCGAACAAATGCATGGTTCCTCTCCGCGACATGGTTCCTCATTGGGAATTGCTGAGGCATGTGGGGTGTCATTCTCAAAGACGCCCGGAGTGTCTCCCCGGACGCAGATTTGTGACTTCCAAGGACAATTTTAGCTTGTGGCCCGGCGCACGGCCTTCCACTTACCCTTCAATACGCGCGCGACTCCCGTTTCGTTCCAGAGCGCCCGTTCCAGGGAACTGGTCTCATTTCTCAAATTTTCTGCCGTTCCGGGCTGTTCGGCCACCATCGGATGCGAAAAGCTGAGTATATCCCACCACCTGCGGTGCGGCAGACGCCGCTGATGCGGCGCAGTCATTTACGCTACTGTCAATGCCCTTTGCCATGGCTGAAAATCCCCAACCCGCGCCCGCGCTCCAAACTTGGAAGCTGACCCTGTCCTACGACGGCACCGACTTCCGAGGCTGGCAGGTGCAGCCGGGCGAAGTTAGCGTCCAAGGCGAAATCCAGGCCGCGCTGGGGCGGATTACCGGCGAATCGCCTCTGCCCCAGGGCTCGGGACGCACCGACGCCGGCGTCCATGCGCTCGGCCAGGTAGCCAGTTTTCAGCTTGCGGCTCCTATTCCGGCGGAGAACCTGCAACGCGCCCTCAACCGGACTCTTCCCCCTTCCATTCGCATCCTGGAAGCGAGAACCGCGCCAGAGACATTTCACGCACGGCACTCCTCCGTGGCCAAGACCTATGAGTACCGCATTTATCGAGGCGAGATTTGCCCGCCTTTTCTGGCCCGCTACGTCTACGCCTGCCGCTGGTCCATGGACATGGAATTGCTTCAAAGATCCGCACGGCTCTTTGAAGGCGAACACGATTTTCTGAGCTTTGCGGCCACCGATCCCGATCTGACCACACGAATCGCATCTTCAAGTCACGATCTCGCCGAAGAGATAAATGCGCCCACGGTCAGGACGATCTACTCGTCGGGATGGGAAGAGCAGAAGACCGAGGCCGGCGAATTGCTGGTCTACCGCGTCCGGGGCAACGGCTTTTTGCATCACATGGTGCGCAATCTGGTGGGGACGATGCTGGATGTGGGCCGTGGACACCTCCGTTGCGAAGAGACTGCTGGAATTCTTGCCGCTCGCAACCGCTCTGCCGCCGGGCCCACCGCTCCGGCACGGGGGCTTTTTCTGATTTCGGTGGAGTACGACGAGCAAGTGGACAGACCCCCGATGGACGTCTAAATCAGGCTGACAGAATCTGTGCTCTCCCTCTTTCGGAGCTTCCCTGCTACCCTGAAACCACCCGTATGGCTCTTTTTTCTCCCAACTCGGCATTTTCTCGCGTGACGGCGCTGGCCAGTCAGCGGCCAGTTCACGCGGCCTTTGCATGGCTGCACGGCAATCCCAAGACGATCATGGACTGGCAGGCGGAGGTGACGGCCATTCCGGCGCCGCCCTTCGGCGAGCAGGCGCGCTCTGAGTGGCTGGCGG
>CAYQSI010000015.1:0-61359 GCA_964420185.1 uncultured Occallatibacter sp.
GGCGAACGTCTGGCTCCACGGCCACAGGCAGGAATCGCCAAACTAGAGTAGTGTAACGGCTTTCGAGGGTAAAGGTCAATTTGCACCGGAAATGGTGCATTGATGAAGGGCATGAATTGTGCATCCTGGCTTCGTTTTCGGCTGTGGCCGCTCAGAACCGCGCCGGAACAACGTAGAAAAGAATGGCGAAGTAGTGGGCAATGCTGCCAGCCAGCACAAACAGATGCCAGGTGGCGTGGAAATAGCGCAGCCGGTCCAGGGCGAAGAAGAAGATGCCCAGCGTGTAAGCCACGCCTCCCGCGCCCAGCCACATCAGTCCGTGCCAGCCGAGGGTGTGGATCAGCGGCCCCACCGCGACCACGATAAACCACCCCTGAGCCAGGTACACCAGCGCCGAGGCTACCTCAAACCGGCCAATAGCGAAGCACTTGAAGATGACCCCGGCCGCGGCCAGCGCCCACTCGCAGCCGAACAGAGTCCAGCCCCATGGCCCGTGCAGCGTTACCAGGCAGAATGGCGTGTAGGTGCCGGCGATCAACAGGTAGATGGACGAGTGGTCGAGGACGTGAAAGACGTGCCGCGCCCGCGTCCGCACCAGTGAGTGGTAGAGAGTCGAACAGACGTAGACCAGCACCAGCGTTACGGCAAAGACGGAGCAACTAACCACGTGCCACGCCGTCCCTTGCGTCGATGCGGCAATCAGGTAAACAGCGCCAACGATCGCCAGCGCTGCGCCAATGCCATGCGTGATCGCATTGGCCAGGATGTCGCCCAGCTTCGGATGGGTTTGTACAGCTTGCACAAATTGATAATACCGCCCGCACGCGGATGCGCGCCGTCGCTCCACGCTAAATGATGCCCCATTGCGCATAATGCCGGGTGCCGCAGGCCTCGATTTTGGGGATCAGTCCAAGCATACATCTGAGCGAACTGCATTCTCCCGTCTGTTCCACCGGAGGTGGTTGCCGAAAATAACCCTCCGCAAGCGGACAATTGGAATAGAGAGGAAGAGCGATGAAGCTACGCCGCTCCGCCGGATTGTGAATTCATGAAAAACATTGTTCGACCCACGCCCGCATGCACAACTTTCAGCCTGGACTCCATCAAGCCCCCCCATTCAAAAAATTGCGTTTTTGCCGGTGAAACTGTGGAGCTGCACTTAACCCAAACAGAATCAAAGGTTTTCGCCGACCGAATTCACCGGAACACAATACCACAGTTTCCGCGAATCCGTGGAGTCCAACCTAACAAATGCGGAATCAACGGCTTACGCTGCCAGATTTCACGGAAACACAAAACCTCTGATTTTCGTGAAACCGTGGGCCTAACGCACGCCGAGCGCCCGACCTTGAAGCTGACCTAGAATTTCACTATGACCGATGCCCCCTGGACGATTCGCGGGTTGCGTGAGGCTCTTGCCGCTGAAACTGTGACGCCTGTTGATCTGGCTGAAATGGCCCTTGCGCGGGTCAACCAGAATCGAGGGCACAATACCTACCTGTGGCTCAACCCCGCGTGGACGCTCTCTGAAGCGGTGCGCGCTGGAGCCATGCCGCGTGGCGCGGGAGGGCCCTTCGGCGATGGCCGCGATGCTCTGTGGGGCCTGCCCGTTTCATTGAAGGATTGCTTCGACCTGGCCGGCGCTCCCACAACTTGCGGCGTGCGATTTTATCGCGACTTCAACGGCCCCGCCGCGCATGATTCCTGGCTGGCGGAAAGGCTGCGCGACGCCGGCGCGGTCATCGTCGGCAAGACCCACATGCACCCGCTGGCCTACGGCATCACCGGCGAAAATCCGGACTTCGGCGATTGCCTTCAGCCGGGCAACGACGGCGCGCTGACCGGCGGCTCGTCTTCGGGCGCGGTGGCCAGCGTGCTTGAGGGTTCGGCCGTGGCCGCGCTCGGAACTGACACGGGCGGTTCCATCCGCGCGCCTGCCGCACTGTGCGGATTGGTCGGGTATCGCGCTTCGCTGGGCCGCGGCAACTGGCAAGGTGGCGCGCACCTGGCGCAATCCTTTGACACCATGGGATGGCTCTTTCGCGATCTGGAGGATGCGCCTCTGTTAGCCGGCTTCTTTGCGTCCGAGGATGCGGCTTCAACCCAGGCCTTCACACGCTTCGCCGTCCCCGATGAGAGCTTTTTCCACGACTCCGAGCCAGAGATTCTGGCCAGCCTTCACGCCACAATCTTTGAGTTGGAGGCCCTCGGCTTGCGCGCGGTCAAGATCGATGCAGAGTGGTGGGACGAGTCCTTTGAAATCTATGCGCCCATTCAGGCATGGGAGGCAGCGCGCGTTCACGCCGGCCACTTTGACCGCTTCGAACCCTCCATCCGCGAGCGGCTTGAGTGGGGCGCGCACATCACGCCCTCGGAAATCTCCATCTTGCGCCAGCGTCACGCGGAGTTCACGGCCCGCATGGACGAACTTCTCGCGGCGCATGGTTTACTGCTGATGCCTGCCGCTCCGGTTACGCGTCTCGCCGCCGGAGCGGATCACAGCCAGACCCGCGGCCGGCTTTTGCGTTACACCACTCCATTCAGCATGGCGGGCGTGCCTGTGGTCACCCTTCCCTGCGCTGCTGGCGGCATCCAATTGGCAGCCGCTCGCGGATGCGATGAATCTTTGGTTGAATTGGCAGCCCGGCTCAGCGCGTACAGAAAATCCGCGGTGTTTGCATCGCACCCGTGATCAGTTACCTGTTTTGTGGGATAGTGCTCAAGAGCACAGTTGTTTGAAAGGAGTCCGAATGATTCGACGCCGATTGAAGTTCATGCGCCTATTGTTCTTGCTGATTGTAACGGCTGTCTTCGCGGCCATTCCGGCAAGCGCGCTCGTAGTATCCCCTGGATGCAATCCGCGCGACTACGGGGCCAAGGGCGACGGAGTCAGCAAAGACACGGTCGCAATTCAGAAGGCGATCGATGTCTGCGAACGGCAAGGCGGCGGCACGGTTCGACTTATTGCCGGCACGTATTTGAGCGCTCCCATCGTGCTGAAGAGCAACATCACCTTGCGGCTCGACAAGGGCGCCACACTGCTCGGCTCCGCGGACCATGGGGACTATCCACCCAAGACCGAGTTTCGCGAGCCAGGGCTGCAATCGCTTGTGAGCGCAACCCACGCCTCAAATGTTGCAATTACGGGCGAAGGCGTGATCGACGGGGCCGGGGAGAGCTGGTGGCAGATGGCGCGGTCCATCAAGAATGCCGGTGTCATGGGATCTGACCACCCGCGGCCGAGGCTTGTCGTCTTCGACCATTGCAAGCATGTTCTGGTGGAAGGAGTTACCATCCAAAACTCTCCCATGTGGCAGTTGGTTCCTTACTACTCGGACGATGTGACCATCCGGAATATCAAGGTTTTGGCGCCTGCCCACTCGTCGAATACGGACGCCATCGACCCCTTCTCATCGTCGAATGTGCGGATCGATCATGTTTTTGCCGACGTAGGCGACGATGATATTGCGATCAAGTCGGGCGCGATCGGCTCTTCCGGGCCGGATGATCCAAGCCGCGACATCACCATCACCGACTGTACCTTTTTGCATGGGCACGGCCTCTCGATCGGAAGCGAGATTGCGGGGGGAGCCAGGAACATCCGCGCTGAGCGGATTCACTTTGAAGGAACGGACAATGGCATTCGCGTGAAGGCGAACCGCGACCGCGGTAACGATGTCGGCCCTCTGTTTTTCAGCGACATCGATATGAAGGACGTGAAGAACGCGCTGGTGATCAGCGAGTACTATCCCCAGGTTCTGCCGCCCGATTCAGAAATACCACAACCCGTCACGCGACTGACGCCGCATTTTTACGACATTACGATTGAAAATGTAACAGCCACTGGAAGCACATCAGCCGGTGTCATCGCAGGTCTACCGGAAGCGCCCATCCCAGGGGTGGTTCTGCGCCACGTGAAGATCAGCGCCCGGAATGGACTGACAATCAGTTATGCCGAGGTATCAGGCCAGGGCGTGGACATCACGGCCAGTGAGGGGCAGTCGATCACGAAACTGGTGGGAGCGAAGGTCTTGCTGCACTAAACGCAAGAGCGCCAACAAGAAGAGGCTGCGCCGGCTGACACAGCCTCTTCTGTTTGGCCGACGGGAGTTACTGGTTGACGCCGCTCGCCAGAAAACCTCCGTCAACGACAAGAGTCTGTCCGCTAACGAAGGATGCGGCATCGGAGGCGAGGTAGATCGCGGCCCCGACCAGCTCTTCATTCTTGCCGAAGCGGCCCATCGGCGTACGCATCAGCAATTCATGGCCGCGCGGCGTGCTGTCGAGAAGCTTTGCATTCATGTCGGTGTGGAAGACGCCGGGAGCGATGGCGTTCACAGTAACGCCCTTCTTCGACCACTCCACGGCTAGCGAGCGGGTGAGCGAGCCCAGGGCCGACTTGCTGGCGGCGTAGGCGGCCACTTCGCTGAGCGCAACAAAACTGTTCAGTGAAGTGATGTTGATGATGCGGCCGTAGCCGCGTTCCAACATATGCTTGCCGAAGACCTGGCAGGCGCGCAGCGTACCGGTGAGATTTGTATTCAGGATATTGGTCCACTCTTCTTCCGATACGGTCAGCGTAGGCGTGCGCTTGATGATTCCGGCGCAGTTGACGAGGATGTCGACTTTGCCGAATTGGTCGAGCACAGCCGCGTGCAACCTTTCCAGTGAGGCGCGGTCGCATACGTCCGAAGCAAGCCGCAGGGTCTTGCGGCCACGCGCTTCAATCTCGCTGGCGGTTTTGTCCACCTGTTCCTGGCGGCGCGCCGAAGCGATAACATCAGCGCCAGCATCGGCGAGGCCGAGGCTCAGGGCGTATCCGATTCCGGAGGTTCCTCCGATAACGACTGCAATTTTGCCTTCAAGGCTCAGAATTTTAGTGGTCACGAGTTTCTCCATTTCTGTTGCGAACTGACCTGCTTCACGCAATCGGGCATGAATGTCAGGGTTATGCGTTGCGCCCCAAGAAAACGGGGGCGATGTGCCTGGCGTAAAGGTTCTCCGTCACGTTCTTCGCAATCACGGCTTCATTGGCTTCGAGCATATCCAGATAGCGGCTGCCCATCTTTGCCGCGACCTTGAATCCGACGTGTAGTAACTGCCGCAGGCTGCTGTTGTAAGCAGCCGCTCCGCGAACATGGCGCAAGGCAGAAGTGTACTGTTCGGAAGACCAGCCACGCACTTCGCCTGGGGACGGCAGCTTGGCCGGGTCAATGTCAATGACGGTGGCATAGGGTACGCAGAGTTCTTCGCGGTGCGCAAAGGCCTCGGTGTAAATCTCCTTGGCCAGCGCCAGCCCGTCGCCTCCGGCTTCGGCCAGGCCAATCAACTCTTCGAGCCAGGTAGTTCCGGCGGTCTTGAGGTGCACACCCGCGTTGAACTTCTTCATGGTGGCGTGAATGGCGGGATAGATCGAGAACTTATCGCTGCCCGAGTGCACGCTCAGCTTGAGATTCTCCGGCAAACCAAAGTGCTCGACCGCGTAGGCGATGGCCGCTACGTCCAGCGCAAATTCGCGCTCGAATTGCTCCGTGTTGCCAACGTAGTCCACACCCTTGTTAAAGCGGCCGCTGAACTTGGGGGCGATGGTCTGAACGGGGATGCCTTCATCGGCGATTGCAGCCAGGATGATGAGCAACTCAGCGGGGCTCTGCGCGCTGTCTGTCTCGTCCATCGAGACCTCGGGGATGAAGTTGCCTGCGCCCTTGGCGCTCTCGATAGTACGGTAAACCTCGCCGGCCTTCTTAACTGCGGTCAGATACTTCTTCGCTGTTTGCCTGAGCTTCTCTGGCGTGATCTCGAAGACTTCATTCGTCCCTTCCAGTTGGATACGCCCCAGCAGCTCCGCGCGTCCCTTCACGAAGTGATCGATGTCGGCCACCGGCGCGGCTTGTCCAATGAAGTCCGCGACGTCGATGGTGAAGAAATCGCACGAATCAAGGAAGCGACCGGCCGTCTGCAAGGTGATGTGGTCGGCGTCGCAGAAGTATGGGAGCTTCCAGGCGAGCGCCTTGACAGCGGCCTCGGCGGCCTGCCGCGCAGAGGCGGGCTCTGAGCCGATGATAACGTGCTCGCGGTTCGACTTGTTCCATACGGGAACCACCTCGATACCGCTATCTAGGGCACGAACACACGCCTGTAACTGTGCCTTGGCCTGGTGTGCGAATCGGTCTCCAGTCCCAATGGAATACTTGCTGAGCTTTAAACTGCGATTTTCCATATTCTCTCTCCTCTCAGAGCCGGCTGCGGTGTGCCCACAACCCTAATCCTGGATTCGCGATAAAGAAGATCTCTTCACCTTCAACCGAGTTCAAACCATCGCTGAGCTTACGCGGATCGTAACGTGCAAGCATCGAGGTTAGGTCGCCATAATTGAAACCTACGCCCTCGACCTCTTCCTTGCTGAGGAAGCCGGGGCACCAGGTAATTTTGAAGCGCCCCTCGGATGAGCCGTGAATCAGGTGAGCGGCTGCGCTCAGATCGTTGGCCAGATCCTCATTGGCTTCGACTGCCTTGAGCGTTGTCTCCGTGCCGCGATAGCCGTATTTGCGGATCAATGCGTCGATAGTCTTGTCTTCGCCGAACTCCTTCACGCCCGGTGCCAGAATGATCAACTCAGCGCCGTCGGCCAGCGCCATGCGGGTGCGGTAGATGGCCTTGTTGCCGATCCAGGTCGAGTGAAACTCCTTGGGATCGAGATAGACGACGGCCTTCATAATCGGCTCGTCGAGTATCTCGAAATTAACCTTCAGACTTAACGCGGAGGCCAGATTGAAGCACTCGATGTCATCGCCGATGAACAAGCCGCGTAATGCCAGTCCGCCTTCCGCTCTGCGTCCGACCACAGTTTGTACATAAACGATGGGCAGATGCCGCAGAAAATGATCAGATGCGTAGTTCAGCACATTGCGAACGGGATTGGCGGCGCGGCCCATGATCCGTTCCATGCCATAGACCGCGCCAAGGTAGTGGCTGCGGCCGATTCCGTCGTGGCCCCCGGTGCCCACCAGGATGTTCTTGTTGTAATTGGCCATGCCGATGACTTCATGGGGCACCACCTGGCCGATGGAAAGGATAAGATCGAAGCCGCCCTGGGAGATGAGCTGGTTAACCTGTGCCGGCCAGGCATAGTTCAGCTTGCCTTCCGATTGCTCGCGGATGAACTCAGCCGGGACCTCGCCGAGAGTCTCCACATCGGTTCTCCAGTTATGAACGCGAAAGAGATTCTGCGGCACTTCGCCGAACATGTGTGCAATCTGCGCTAGCCGCATCGCCGTATGCGTGCCGAGCGCGGGCAGAATCACTTTCAGCCGGTCGCCATAGTACTGCCACGCATCGCGCGTCAGTTCACCCGCGCGGGAGTGCTCGCGGCTTTGGTCGGGAGGCACGGCGAGCACGCGGTTGCGTGGGCCGAGCTTGGCAAGACTCTCCGCGAGCAGAGCTTTCAACTCCGTCGAAGATAGATCGGTTTCAGGGCTTCCCGTGGCGCAGTAGAGGCTCATGCGACAAACTCCACTTTTTTCAGTCCTGGCGCGAGCAGGACCATGATGAACAAGGCCAGGAGGTATGCGCTGGCGGCGATGGCAAAGAGGCTTGCATAGCTATGAGTTAGTTGCAGAATGTAACCCGCGAAGGTGGCCAGCAGGAAGCCGCCTACAGATCCGGCCATCCCTCCTATGCCGGTGACCGAACCCACGGCACTGCGGGGAAACATATCCGACGCGGTGGTGAAGAGGTTGGCCGACCAACCCTGGTGCGCGGCCGCGGCAAGGCTGAGCAGTCCGATTGCGGCCCACTCCGAATGGAGGTAGTTGATCAAAAAAACGGGAACTACAAGGCAGGCGCAGAAGAGCATGGACGCCAGCCGTGCTTTCGTGGCGGAAAATCCAAGGCGGCGGAAGGGCGCGGGCAGCCAGCCCCCGCCGATGCTGCCCACGGCTGAGGCGTTATAGACGATGATCAAAGGCAAACCCAGATGGGAAAGATCCAGACTGAACTTTGCGCTGAAGAACGATGGCAGCCAGTAAAGATAGAACCACCAGATAGGATCGGTGAGAAACTTGGGGATGGCAAACGCCCAAGTCTGAGGGATGCCCAGCAACTTGACCCACGGCGTGGATGGACCGGGCTTTTCGGCGGTTTCCTGGTTGATGTGGCGCAATTCGGCGGCGGTGAGCGCCGGATGTTCTGTGGGTTTGCTGTATTTGAAGAACCACAGAATAATCCACATCGTGCTGAAGATGCCGGTGACCAGGAAGGCGGCGTGCCAACCGTAGTGAATTGTCACCCAGGGCACAATCAGCATTGCCAGAATGGCTCCAACATTCGCACCGCAGTTGAAGATTCCCGTGGCCAGCGAGCGCTCGCTTTGCGGAAACCATTCAGCCGTGGTTTTGATGGCGGCGGGGAAGTTGCCGGATTCTCCGATGCCGAGAGAGAAGCGCGCGATGCCGAACTCGAGCACCGTGTTGGCAAGCGCGTGGCTCATGGCGGAGAGGCTCCAGACGGCCATGATGACCATGTAGCCGATGCGTGTGCCGACCTTGTCGACAAAGCGCCCGGCGACGAGCAGGCCGAGCGCATACGCAATCGTAAAGGCGCCCACGATGTACCCGAAGTTCACTTCGGTCATGCCGATGCTTTTTTCAAGAGTTGGCTTGAGGAGCCCGATGACCGTGCGATCCATGTAGTTGATCGTGGTGGCGACGAAGAGCATGGCGCAAATCGTCCAGCGTACGCGTCCAATCCGCATGCCTGCGGATGGCTCCGCTTGCTCTTGTCTATTCAATTCCACACAATCCACCATATGTCGCTCTTACAGCCGATATGCTTTTTTCACCAGCCCGTAGGCCAACTCATGCGCTACGTCAAATGCCTCGTCTTCTTCCAGACGGTGTTGAGCGACCAGCTTGGCCAGGAATGCGCAATCCATACGCCGCGCCACGTCGTGCCGCGCCGGAATGGAAAGAAAGGCACGCGTATCGTCGTTGAAGCCGACCGTATTGTAGAAGCCTGCCGTCTCGGTGGCCTGCTCGCGAAAACGCATCATTCCCTCAGGACTGTCGTTAAACCACCAGGCCGGCCCGAGCCGCAGGCACGGATAGTGCCCTGCCAGGGGAGCCAACTCCCGGCTATAGGTCGATTCGTCGAGCGTGAAAAGAATGATTGTGAGTTTGGGCTCATTGCCAAACCGGTCGAGCAAGGGGCGCAGAGCGTCCACGTAGTTGGTTGGCCTGGGAATGTCGGCGCCTACGTCGCGGCCGTAACGCTCATAGATTTTGCGGTTGTGGTTGCGCACGCTTCCGGGGTGAATCTGCATGACCAGCCCGTCTTCCAGGCTCATCTGCGCCATCTCGGTCAACATCTGAGCGCGGAACAACTCCTGCTGCTGGGCATTGGCGTTGCCGGCCAGCACTCGGCGAAACAACTCCGCTGCCTCTGACGTGGGAAGGTCCGCGGTTTGCGCAGTGGGATGCCCATGGTCAGTTGCCGTGCAGCCGAGCTCGCGAAAGCGCGCGCGTGTTTTCCGCAGCGCATTCAGGTAGCCGGCCCACGTCGCGGTATCTTCTCCAGTGTTCTCGCCCAGTTTTCGAATCAAACCGGCAAATCCAGCAAACTCCGGATCGACAACCGGGTCAGGCCGGAAGGTGGGCAAAATCCTTGCCTTCCAGTTCGATTCGCGGATTGCCCTGTGGTCGTCCAGGGAGTCCAAGGGAGAATCGGTGGTTGCCAACACTTCCAGATTGAAGCGTTGGTAAAGGGCGCGGGGCAAAAACTCCGGTGTGCGCAGCTTCTCAGAGATGGTGTCGAAGTAGAGGTCGGCGGTCTTTTCCGACAACCGCTCCTCCAGGCCAAAGAGTTCCTGGAAGGCAAAGTCCAGCCATAGGCGCGTCGGGGTTCCGCGAAACAGATAGTAATGGCTGGCGAAGATGCGCCAGACCTTGCGGGCGTCCTTGAGTTCCGCCTGCCCAATTTCCAGGTCTTCAAGAGAGATTCCCTGGCTGTAGAGCATCCTGTAGACGTAGTGATCGGGCGCGACGAACAGCTTTGCCGGGTCAGGGAAAGGCTGGTTCTTCGCAAACCAGGCCGCCTGCGTATGCCCGTGCGGGCTGATGATGGGCAAGTCGCGAACGTGCGTGTACAGAGCCCGGGCTATCTTCCGCGCCCCGGGTTCGGCGGGAAACAAGCGGTCTTCGTGGATCAACATAGCTGCAACCCTGCCCTTTCGATGAGAGGCTCAAAGGTCCGACCACTGGAGAGGTCAGACCACAGTATACACATCTGGCCGCGAAACGTCAGGACGGCGGAGAAATTTTTCTGAGGCGGAGAATGGTCTTCGGTGTTAATCTCGTCTTGCCCTGCATCTTGAGCAATGCAAGAAGGTGTCTGCCCTCTATGCCGAGGAAGAAACAGGATCTACCTGATACGCACCGGACAATGCAGGTTGTCAACCATCTTCGCTCCCTCATCGAGAATGGTACCCTGCAACCGGGCGACAAGATTCCCCCGGAGCGCGAGTTCGCACACTCGCTGAATATCAGCCGGGCCAGCCTTCGCACCGGCATAGGGTACCTGGCGGCGATGGGCGTCATAAAGGTGCGGCACGGGGTCGGAACCTTCGTTGCTGATGGCCCGGCAGAATTCGGCAAGGCATCCTTCAGCCTGATGGGCGCGCTGCACGGCTTTCAGTCCTGGCAAATGTTTGAAGCGCGGTTGATTCTTGAGAGCAATCTTGCCGCTCTCGCCGCTGAACGCGGCAAGGAAGAGCATCATATCGCGTTGGCCGAAGAGGTTGCCGAGATTTTCGCTTCCGTGGATAGACCCGCGGATTTTCTGATCCACGACGTGCTTTTTCACCGTATTCTCTCGCAGGCTTCCGGTAATCCCATTCTGGCCGCTCTGATGGAGACCGTCACGTCGGCCCTGTACGACAAGCGCCGCAAGACCGTTGAGCGCTCGACCGATCTGGGCGAGTCCGCGGAGATGCATCGAATGATTTACCATGCCGTTCGCTCTAAGAATCCCGCCGAGGCGCAAAAACTAATGGAACAACACCTGCGCATGGCTCAAACCGCGCAGGGCATGGAACGCCCCACGACTCGGAAAGTTACCAGAGCTACTTCCAGGCCGAAGAGCCTTTAGGCAAATCTGGGACCTGCTCCCGCTCCTCGTCCGGCGTATCCTCGATGAGCAGTGTGCGGTTTGTGGCACGCAGGTGCCGAGAACTATGCAGCGGTCGCCGTTCAGCCTCAGACTCCAAGTGATTCGCAAGCCCAAGGACCCGCAAGGTCTGACCAGTGGTGCTGAAACATTTTTGCGCCATGCAATGCAAGTCACTCATTCTGCATATCATTCGAGGAAATTATCGAGTCTTTGCATTTCTCGCTTGACAGGCCTAGATCCTGTGCAGGAAACTATTGTCGCTTCAGGTGTGGTCTGACCACCGTTGGCAAATCTGCTAGGCAGAGCCAGTCGAGCGGGCCAGGGACCAAAGCGCAGCAGCAATCTTATGGAGGCTTGAATGAGAAGTTTGGCCGTAGAAGGACAGCTGGATATGAATGGGACGCCGAGGAGCCTGAAGCACGGGCTCAGGTATTGTTCCAGATGGGGATGGCTGGTGTTTTTGGTCATAGCCATGATGGCGCCCTTCGGCGCGCAGGCGCAGCTTTCCGGAAAAGGCGCCGTTACAGGTACGGTGGCGGATAAGACCGGGGCAGTGATTCCTGGCGCCGTCGTTGCCGCTACCAACAATGCTACCGGCATCACAACCACAACCACGACAACTGGAGCAGGTGACTATGTCTTCTCCAACCTGGATCCGGGTATTTATACATTGGCCACTTCCGCCAAGGGCTTTGAAAAGCTGGTTCAGGAGAACATCCATGTGAATGCGATGGAGTCGCAGACATATAACCCTGTTCTCACGGTTGGCCGCTCCAGCGTTGAGATTACCGTAACCGCAGCGCCTCCGCAGTTGGAAACCAGCAACGCAACGCTGGGCGCCACCATGGAAAACGAGGTTTACTCGGAGCTGCCCGTTGAAATGGGCGCCTATGGCAATGCCGATCAGCGCCGCGCGACCGACTTCGTGTACCTCATGCCTGGTGTACAGGGCAATGAGACCAATGGCAATGCTACAACCAACGTTGGCGTGGTCAACGGTTCCGGCAGCCGCGGCGCGGCCTCCGCTGTCTACGTCGATGGCGTTGTGTTTGTGCGCGCTGGTGGCAACGGCGACCCGCGCTATGTGTGGACGGCTATTTCGGTTGACGCCATCGACCAGTTCCAGGTGCAGACCACTGGCTACTCGGCCGTCTATGAAGGCCAGGGCGTAATGAACTACACCGTCAAGCAAGGCGGCGCCAAACAGCACGGTTCCGTCTATGAGTTCTTCCGCAATACGTCTCTGGATACCTGGGGCTTCTGGGGCAAGGCCGTCAATCCAGTTATCGGCGTAGCGGTCAAGCCGGTTGAACACAGCAACGAATACGGCATCAATCTCGGCGGCCCGCTAGTTCCTTTTGGCAAGTGGAAGCAAAAGGTCTTCTATTATGCCAACTACAACGGCTTCCGCTATACCAGCGCGACTCCGACGCCGATGACCTTTCCTACGGCGGCCCAGCAGGGCGGCGATTTCAGCGCGGTGGGTGTTCCGATCTACGACCCATTTTCGCAGAGCGCCTGCACAAAAAACAGCACCGACGGCTTTTGCCGGTACCAGTATGGCTTTCCTTATAGCGGCACTCCCGGTCCTCACGGCGGCCCGGTTACGACCGCTCCCGACCCCACCAAGGTCAATGTGATCCCATCTACAGAATTCTCTCCCATTGCACTGCGTATGCAGGCACTGCTGCCAAAGACGGGCATTGGCACGTCTCTGCAAAACAATTACATCGCCCCCAACGCCACTGGACTCGTCAACTGGTCCACGACCGACCGCATCGATTTTCTTGCTACTTCGTCGGACACGCTCACGTTTATTTTTGCCGATGGACGTCAGGCCAGCTCGAATCCCGTCGGCCAGACCACAGCGGGCCGCAATGTTGGACCCGTTCCTTTCAACTACGGTCAGGCCTACGCGCCGAAGACCGCAGTGGGCATCATTGAAGAAACGCACGTTTTCACGCCGCACCTCATCAACCAGTTCAAGTGGGGGTATGCCCGCTACAACGGCCCGACCTTCAATCCCGACCAGAATGCGACGGATGCTGCTACAGCCATGGACATTTCGTTCTCCAACCCCACCCCCAGCGGCAGCGCTCCGGTGGCGGGCCAGGCGCTGCAGACCTTCCCCATCGTGCCCTTCGCAGGCACGAATGCTCCAACAGGCTGGGGTGGCACAATTGCTAATGTGACTCTGGCGGAAAACTACACGGTGCTTAATAACCTGCAGTGGACCGTTGGCAAGCACTCGTTCACCTTCGGCGGGCAGGTTGCATGGATGCTGTACAACACCATCAGCGCTGTGGGCGGAACAACTCCCATGGTGCTCGCCTCCGCCGTCACGGAGACTGCAGGTATCTCCAAAGGCTCCTACTCCGTTATGTCCGGTACCGGTTTGTCTTATGCCAGCTTCCTGCTTGGCGAAATCGACTCGGCCTCGGGCAAAAATAATGCCCCTTCACCATCTACCTTCTCGTATGCGGATTATTCCGCGCACCCAGGGTATGGCGCGCGCTTCCGCCCCATCTCGCCCTATATCCAGGACAACTGGAAGGTCACCCCGGAGCTGACTCTCGACCTCGGCCTGCGTTACGATTTCTTCCCGAGCGTCAGAGAAGTGAAGAACGACGCTGGCTTCTTCGATCCCAATCTTGCCAACCCGATAACCGGCCTGAATGGTGCCCTGAACTTCGCAGGGTATGGCACCGGCACCTGCAACTGCACCTCACCTGTCAAGAACTATTACAGGAACATTGCACCGCGCCTTGGACTGGCCTATCAACTTAACCCCAAGACCGTGATCCATTCCAGCTTTGGTGTCATGTATACCCATGGCGACGCTGTGGGCGGCCTTGCTTCAACTCTCGGAACGCTGGGCTTCTCGAATGCGCCGACGATATCGTCGGCCAACGATGTAACCACCATGACCGGGCTGCTGAATTCAAGCGCCATCGACGCAAGCGGCAATGCAATAGCCGGAGCAGGCTCTGGCATAATTCCCTCCTACGGAGCTCCGCAAGGCAGGGCATCGGGTTCGGGATACGGCACCGGCTACACCAAGACGTCCGGCTATACGTCATCCCCTTCATCCTTCAACTATGATGACCCGTATCTCGGCGGCCGAGCGCCGGAGTACATCAACTGGAGCCTTGGCATCCAGCGTCAGGTGACCAATGCGCTGGCGGTCACCGCAACCTATGTTGGTTCGGAGGGCCACTTCCTGCAGCTCGATAGCAATACTGGACGCGGGCTTCAGTCCAACCAGCTCGATCCCAAGTATCTGTATCTTGGATCGCATTTGGGCGATACGGGCGGTTCATCCGGCGCGGTCGGCACAGATTGCTCGACCTACAGCCTGACTTGCCCGAACTTGTCTGGTTACGCCACGAATCAGCCGTTGAGCACTCTTTTGAAGCCCTACCCGTTCCAGTCGGTCTCCGACTCCTTCGGGTACATTGGCAACGCCAACTACCACGGCCTGCAAGCCATGGCGAATATGCGCGCCTGGCACGGGCTGACGGTCAACGCCAACTACACCTACTCGCGCGCCATTGACGATGCCGGCACCTTCCGCACTGGCTACGCTATTCCAGTCGGAACCATCGCCAATCACCCCACTGCCTCCTGGAAGGCGGACCGCATCGAACGGACCTTGTCCACCTCCAACCAGAAGCATCACTTTGTCCTGACCACGGTTTGGGACTGGCCACTCGGCAGGACAATTTTCGCGGATAAATTCACAGAGCGGGCAATCCTTGGCGGCTTCAAGTTCTCCGGGATCTATCAGCAATACTCCGGCTCGCCGCTGGCGATCACGGAGTCCTCAACTCAGACCAATCAGGCGCAGAACTCCACCGCTCCACCGATCATGAATCCGAACTTCAGCGGTTCGGTACGCCAGAACGGGAGATGGGGTAAAGGCGCAACTACCAGTAATTACAACACGATCAGCTATATCGTTCCCAGCACCGGCTACGTGCAGAGCGGCAACAATGTGAGTGTGGCCGGACCGTTCATCAATCCAACACCGCCGTCCACGCCCACCGGCCAGCCGGCGATTACTTCATTGCTGACCAATTACGCGTATATGTTCAGCGATGCGCCGCGTACTGCTCCGTACAACCTTATCGGCCCCGGCAACTACCAGCTAGACCTAGCCATGGTGCGCAGCTTCCCGCTGCACCTCACGGCAGCTTCCAAGCTGAATTTCCGGGCTGAGTGGTACAACGTCACCAACCACACCCAGTTCGCTGTTGCCAGCACCGCAGTTGGCAACGCCAGCTTCGGGCAGGTCACCGCTAGTTCAGTCGCCAACCGCAAAGCTGCGCAGTTCTCAGCGCGTATCGAATTCTAACCTCTAACCCTTTGCATTAGCAGAAGAGGCTGCCTGAAATGGCAGCCTCTTCTGTCTTCGGAGTTGCGGCGTCACGTTTGCAGCCTAGTGGTCTAATCTTACCGGAGGGGTTAGAGAAACCAGAGCTTCGGCTACTGCAAACTTAATTCATACAATGAGTGTTGTATGTGGTCAATCAGGAGGTTAGATGAAGAGTGCTCTTCGCCTTGTGAGCTTAATCTTGCTATCGGGAATGGCCGGAAGCGCGTGTTCTGCCACGTATGCCGAAGGGCAACCATGGTCCGAGCGCGCGGCGAACGCGGCGATCCAGCGCTGGCCTAATGGGCGCTTTGTGCCCGTTGATCAGCAATGGGCATGGAACTATGAACTTGGCACGCTGCTGGAAGGCGTGGATGCCGTGTGGTTGAACACCGCCGATCCGCGCTACTACAACTACATCAAGAGTGCGGTCGATCAGTTTGTCACGCCCGATGGCTCCATAGCTACCTGGAAGCCGGAGGAAAATCAGCTCGACAGCATACTGCTTGGCCGACAGCTTCTGCTCTTATATGGTGTTACCCAGGACCCGCGCTACGCGAAAGCCGCAACACTGCTTTACCAACAGCTCGTTCATCAGCCGCGCACCGCATCCGGCGGCTTCTGGCATAAACAGAAATATCCAAATCAGATGTGGCTGGACGGGCTGTACATGGCCGAGCCTTTCTATGCCGAATACGCCGCGATGTTTCATCATCCTGAAGCATTTGAAGACATTACTCGCCAATTCTTGCTAATGGACGATCACGCGCGCGACGCGAAGACCGGCCTGCTCTACCACGGATGGGATGAGTCGAAGCAGGAGCGCTGGGCCGATAAGCAGACCGGCCACTCGTCGCAGTTCTGGGCCAGGGCAATGGGTTGGCACATGATGGCTTTGGTCGACACGCTTTCCTATTATCCCGAGGGGACTCTGGGGCAGAGGCTGTTGATCGTTGAACTTGAAACAGATGCCGCGGCGATAACTCGCTATCAGGATGGAACGAACGGCCTTTGGTATCAGGTACTCGACAAAGGCGGGGAAAATGGAAACTATTTGGAGTCTTCCGCCTCCTGTATGTTTGTTTATGCACTGGCCAAGGGGGTGCGCCAAGGTTATCTTCCCCAACGCTATCTTGCCAATGCGAAGCGCGGATACAAAGGAATTCTGAGCCGTTTCATCGAGACCGCACACGGCGATGAGGTGGCGCTTACCGACACAGTGAAATCCGCGGGACTTGGCGGAGATCCCTCCCGGGACGGCAGCTACTCCTATTACATCGGCGAGAAGACGGCCACCAACGATCCCAAGGGCGTGGGCGCCTTTCTGCTGGCCAGCGCGGAGATCGAGACCGCCGCCAATGCGAAGCTGGGTCGAGGCAGAACGGTCCTTCTGGACGCCTGGTTCAACAGTCAGAAGCGGCCAGACGCATTCGGTGAGCAGGTTTACTTTCATTACAAGTGGAACGACCTGAGCAACAGCGGCTACTCTCTATTCGGCCATATCTTCAATAACTTCGGCGCAGAAACGAAGACCCTCTATACAGCACCCACTCTCACGGCGCTTCATGAGGCGCAGGTCTATATCATTGTCTCTCCGGATATTCCGGTGAAGAATCCAAACCCGCATTATGTGCAACCGGAGGACGCTACCCAAATCGCGGAGTGGGTCAAGGATGGTGGCGTGCTGGTAATCATGGAGAATGACCCGGGCAATGCCGACTTGGACCATCTCAATCTGCTGGCTGAGCGATTCGGTATCCACTACAACAATGTGCTGCGCAATCAGGTGGACGGAAACAAGTTTGAGATGGGTAAGATCGCAATCGAAGGCGGCGGTCCCATCTTCCACGATCCCCACACTGCATACATGAAAGAGATCTGCACCATCTCAGTAAAGCCCCCTGCCACCGCGCTCCTTCGCGATCACGGAGACATTCTGACGGCCGCGGCGAAGTACGGCAAAGGGACCGTCTTTGCAACGGTTGATCCTTGGCTCTACAACGAATACACCGACGGCCGAAAGCTCCCTGCCGAGTATGACAACTACGCTGCCGGCAAAGAACTTGTCCGATGGATTCTCGCGCAGATTCCGCGCGGGCCTGCGTCTAGCGTGAAGCATTAAAACAGCACTGGGAATTCGCAGATCATTTTGTTTGCGGCTCGCTTTTTACATCCGGCCCAAGTTCGGGGCAGACTTTTGTCAGGCCATCTGCCACCATACGTCCAAATAAAGCCGAACCAGTGGCGTTCAAGTGCGTGCGATCGGGACCCTTGTCGAGGGCATCGGGATGAGCAGTCGCATCGAACTGGTCGGCCTGTTCCTGATTCATCGTTTCGAGCAGTTTCACGCTCTCTGCGTTCAGGTCGATGAGCGGAACATCTTCCTCGATAGCAACTCGTCTTGCGGCAGCGGCGTATGCCTTCAAATCCAGGACCAGCTTGCCGTCTTTATAAGTACGCCGGGAGAGGGAGGTCACGACGACCGGTCGCGCTCCAATGGTTCGCGCCTGCTCAATGTACCGGCGCATATTCGCCGCATAAGTTGTATCCGGGTCGGTCTCGCGTGCGGGACCTTTGCCAGGCATGTCATTATGACCGAACTGAATAAGAATGTAATCCGGATGCCGGCCCAGCGCATCTTGCCAAAGACCTTCGTCGTAGTAGCTCTTTGAACTGCGGCCGTTCCTGGCCAAGTTAACGCACTCCACATTGGACGTCATCAAGGCGCAGAAGGCAGAACCCCATCCTCCGCCGTTGTTGACAGTCGAGTCGCCCACCAGGGCAATTCTGATTCTGGCGGCCGGATGCGACCCGCCCTGAACGGGGGACTGAGAGTAACCCATGCAACAGATGAATAGCACGATGAAGATATATGCATGCGCAGACGGTTTCATGGCGTGATTTTTGCTCCTGTGTAATCCGCTCCGTACAAATGGAATTATGGACGATTCTACCGCTTGAGAGGTCTGACCAACAACCACTGTCCGCGCCTGGGAAATGAGGAACTGAAGCGCATGAATGGCGCGATGGCCAAATGCGTAATGTGCATATTTTCAGTAGGTTGCCAGCTAGGATTCCGCGGATAAAGGAAATACAGGCTTGAATGTCTTGACGATGGACGGCTCCTCTCCTATAAAGTAATGATTGCAAGTGGTCAGTCCTCTTGGGCGGGTCGCTTGGACCAACAGGCGCGACCTCGAGCCGTGCTGATAGGAGTTCAGTTTGCGCTTTCTACGCTTTACCCCGCTTCTCGTTCTAGCACTGCTGCTTTGCTTGGGGACGTTGCCTGCTCAGGACACCCGCAAGGTCACCGAGCCGCATATTCCCGCAGCTTGCTTCACACTGGAGGCCAATATCGCGGCCCGTCACGGGGCGATTGCAGACAAGGATGAGCAGAAGCTGGATACCGAGCGCATCCAGCACGCCATCGATAGCTGCGCCGTGGACAAGGCTGTAGTGTTGCGCGCCCATCGGCAGAAGAATGTATTTCTAACCGGCCCCATCGCCTTGCGTCCCGGCGTGACCCTGGTGGTGGATGCCAATACTGCGCTGGTGGCTTCGCGCGATCCGCGTGTTTTTGATCTCACGCCCGGAAGTTGCGGCATTGTCAGCGACAGAGGCCACGGATGCAAACCGCTCATTCTGGGCGATGGGGCAAAGGGAAGCGGCATCATGGGCTTAGGCTCCATCGATGGCCGAGGTGGTGCAAAGTTGTTGGGGCAGGATGTGACCTGGTGGGACTTGGCGCATCAGGCCAAGATTATCGACAAGCAGCAAAGCGTGCCCGTGATGATTGTCTTGCGCCACGCAGATGACTTCACGATGTACAAGATCACGTTGCGCAACTCTCCCAATTTCCATGTTGGCGTGAACGAGACGGACGGGTTCACCGCATGGGGCGTGAAGATCATGACGCCCAAGACCGCTCGCAATACCGATGGCATCGACCCGGGTTCCTCGCGCAACGTGACCATCGCCTATTGCTCGATTCATACCGGAGACGACGATGTTGCGGTGAAATCCGGCAAAGCGGGACCGTCGTCGAATATCTCGATCCTGCACAACCATTTCTATACCGGACATGGCATGTCGATCGGCAGCGGAACCAGTGGCGGGGTAGATCATATGCTGGTTGACGACCTGACCATCGACGGCGCGGACAACGGAATCCGCATCAAGTCCGACCGCAGCCGGGGCGGCCTGGTGCACGATCTGCTCTATCGCGATGTTTGCATTCGCGATACGAAAAACCCGCTCGTATTCACGCCGCTCTACACCACGTTCACCGGAACGCAGCTTCCTATTTACCGGGACATTACGCTCGAAAACATTCACGTACTTACGGCGGGAAATTATACGTTCCTTGGGCTGGACGCGCAGTACAAACTGGGCCTGAAGCTCGACAATGTCTTTGCCGACGACCAGCAGCACTCCAGGATGCTGCTCAAGGATGCGGACATTCTCATCGGAAGCAACCGCGGGAATTTAGAACCTGCCGGAGATAATGTGACGCTGCAAGAGACGCCCGCTTCCACACCGGGAGCGCCCTTGTCCTGCGAGTCGCGCTTCCTTCCTTTTCCCGCGCTGATTACGGCTCCGGAGATGGTTGGAACGGTTCCTCCGGAGGATGAAACCCTGTATGTCGCGGCCGATGGCACGGGCGATTTTTACTCCATCCAGCGCGCGCTGGATGCGGCGCCGAAGAGCGGAGCCCTGGTGCTGGTGGCTCCTGGAACCTATCGCGAAGTACTGAATATCGACAAGCCCAACATCCGCCTGCGCAGCGCCAACCCCGATGCAAGCAAGACGGTGGTGGTGAATGATCGCAGCGCTGGAGCGTATGGAGGCACACTTCATTCGGCCACCGTGAATGTAACGGCTGACAACTTCTTTGCCGAGAACATCACCTTCCAGAACGATTTCAACGCTACCCATCCACAGCTTCCTGCCGGCTCTCAGGCCCTGGCGTTGCTGGTCACTGGGGATCGCGCTATCTTCCACAATGTGCGCTTGCTGGGCAACCAGGATACTGTCTACGCTGGCAGCCGCAACTGCGCTCCCGATGGACAGAACTGCATTCCCTCGCGGCAGTATTTTTCCGACTGTTATATTGCCGGGAACGTCGATTTTATCTTTGGAGACGGCAAGGCAGTCTTTGATCGCTGTGAAATTCATAGCACGGCCCATGCTGGTGGGTTCATCACGGCACAGGCCAAGCACTATCCCGACGAGGACTCGGGCTTTGTCCTCAATCGCTGCAAGCTTCTTGCCGATGACGGTTTGACCGGCAAAGTCTATCTTGGCCGTCCCTGGCGGCCCTATGCCTCGGTGGTCTTTCTCAATACGAAGATGGGCAGCCACATCGATCCGGCGGGCTGGCGCGAGTGGCATCCGGGCGAAACACACTCAATCGACACCGTGTTCTATGCTGAGTACAACTCAAGCGGGCCTGGCGCGCAGCACGACCAGCGCGAGCCGCACACGCATTTTCTTTCTCCGGAGCAGGCCGGGCAGTTTGCGCCTGCTGCCTTTCTGCGCGGCACTGACAACTGGGACCCGTTGCAGATTCCGAAGCAGTAAAATGATCTTGCTGCAGCAAATGCATAAGTGGACACGCGTCAAGGACGATGCCCGCGGCTAAGTGGTTAAAGTTGGAGGAACAATGAAAACGGTTTTGATGGCTGACTCTGTGCGCTTTCCGCGCATGACGACGAAGGAACTCCGCGAGAGTTTTTTGCTCAATGCGCTCTACGAGCCGGGCAAGATTCATTTCAACTATGTTGTGGATGCCGACCGCGCCGCGATCGGTATGGCCGCTCCCCTGGATGGCCCGATTGCATTGCCTACGTATCCGGAATTACGGGCGGCATACTTTACGGAGCGCCGCGAGTTGGGAATTCTGAACATCGGCGGCAGCGGCATGGTGCGTGTCGGGGACAAGAGCTACGAGCTGAACAATCTCGATGTGCTCTATGTCGGCCGCGGCAATGCTGAAGTCAGTTTTGAGTCGAAGGACAAGGCCGCGCCCGCGGTCTTCTATCTGCTGAGTTATCCTGCTCATGCTAGTTACCCGGTTGCCCTGGTGCGCAAGGAAGACGCCAATCCGAAGGAAATGGGGAGCGCGGAAACCTGCAACCATCGCACCATCTGCAAATACATCTATCTGGCTGGCGCAAGAAGTTGCCAACTGGTGATGGGCGTAACCCATCTGCATCCCGGAAGTTCATGGAACACATTGCCTGCGCATACCCACAGCCGCCGCACAGAAGTGTATATGTACTTCAATCTTCCAGAGAATGGGCGCGTCATTCATCTGATGGGTTCGCCCGAGGAAACGCGCCACATCGTGATGGCCAACCGGGACGTTGTAGCTTCCCCTGTATGGTCAATTCACGCGGGCGTGGGCACGCAGGCCTACAGCTTCTGCTGGGGCATGGGCGGAGAGAATCAGGACTACGATGACATGGACCCGGCTCCGATTGAGATCATTCGCTAGAGATTTCTCATTCACCTGAGTACCCTTGCAATGACGTCCAGGCAGTGATTTCCTATGGAAGCCGCTGCCTGGACGTTGTGGTTTTCGTAAATCGGGAAACGGAGATCCTGGGATGGAAAGGAGGATGCAATGAACATTGCGACGGCAATCGTAGCGTTCGTGGCGCTGGTCGTTCCGGCAGCGACTCTCAGCGGAGACAAGGGAGAGGTGATTCCGGCGCACGAGCTTCACGCGCAACTTGCGCAGTTAGCCCCACAGGCCAAGGCTTCCGGTAGTAGCGGATCGACTCTGGCGAGTTATGGCAATCTTGCCCTGAAGCTATCCGTGCGCACCACGAGCGGTGGCGCCGAGATTCACGCGCGCTATGACGATCTGATGATCGTTCAGCAGGGAAGCGCGACGCTGATTACTGGCGGTACGGTCATCGGTGCAAAGACGGACAGCGACGGAGAGACCAAGGGCGCCGGTATCCAGAACGGGAAGTCGCAAACCATCACTGTGGGAGATGTGATCATCATCCCCGCCGGCGTGCCGCACCAGTTGCTGATTCCGCCGGGCGCACTTTACAGCGCTTTGGTGGCCAAGATCAAGGAGTAGTGGCAGAACTTTCACCACGGCTCCTTCTTCATCGTTCATGGAGACTCGCTCTAACGCGCCATCCAGCCGCCGTCCACCACCAGGATTTCGCCGTTCACGTAATCGCTGGCGGACGAGGCCAGAAACACAGCGGCGCCGGCAAGGTCTTCCGGGTTTCCCCAGCGGCCTGCCGGAATCCGCTCCAGAATCTGCTTGCTGCGTACCTCGTCCTTGCGCAGGGCCTCGGTGTTTGCCGTGCTGAAGTAGCCCGGAGCAATGGCGTTCACCTGCACATTGCGTCCCGCCCATTCATTTGCCAGCGCCTTGGTCAACTGCGCCACACCGGCCTTCGACGCCGTATAGGCTGGGACGCGGATACCACCCTGAAACGCGAGCAGAGAAGCGATGTTGATGATCTTTCCCTGGCCGTGATTCAGCATCTCGCGGCCGGCCAACTGGCTGAGCCGGAACAAGCTGTTCAGGTTGACCTGCATCACCTTCATCCATGCATCAAGGCTGTAATCCTCCGCTGCCTCCCGGTAGATGATTCCCGCATTGTTGACCAGAATCTGCGGAGCGCCCATGGCGGCGGACACAGCGTCGAAGAGGCGGCCTGCGCCATCTGCCGTGCTCAGGTCGGCGGCAAAGCTTTGGGACTTACGCCCCAGGGCTCGAATTCGCGCGCTGGTCTCCTCGGCGGGATGGCGGTTCCCGTGACAGGCAATATCCGCACCTGCCTCCGCCAGAGCTACGGCGATGGCTTCGCCCAGTCCGACGGCTGCTCCGGTCACGAGCGCGGTTTTTCCATCCAAACGAAAACGATCGAGAATGCTCATCGACTCTTAACTCCCCAAAGATTGAATGTGCGATTCAAACTTAGTAAATGGCTGAACGGAAGAACTCCCGCCTGCCCGGCACAACGGTCGAAGATTGCGCCGGAGAAAGCGGGAGCGAAGTCGCTTCCAACGATTGAAACCGTTTTAAACGGTATAGGTTGACGAAGAAACTCGGCCGCCATGGCCGGTCCAGTTAGTGTGGAAGAACTGGCCGCGCGGCTTGTCGGTGCGCTCATAGGTGTGGGCGCCGAAATAGTCGCGTTGTGCTTGCAGCAGATTCGCGGGCAGCCGCTTGGCGCGGAAGCCGTCATAGAACGCCAGCGCGGTGGAGAACGCTGGCGCGGGCACGCCCAGTTCGATAGCGTGAACCAGCGCCTTGCGCCACGACGCTTGGTACTGGTTGATCGCTCCGGAGAAGAAACTGTTAAGCAGCAGGTTCTCAAGCGCCGGATTCGTGTCGTACGCTTCTTTGATCTTGCCCAGGAATTGGCTGCGGATAATGCATCCGCCGCGCCACATCAGCGCGATGCCGCCCAGGTTCAGATTCCAGCCATTTTCCTTGGCCGCGGCCCGCAGCAGCATATAACCCTGCGCGTAGGAGATCATCTTGGAGCAGTAGAGCGCGCGGCGTACATCCTCAATGAATGCGGCCCGATCACCGGTAACGGCTTTTGCCGCCGGTCCCTGAAGGATCTTCGAAGCGGTTACGCGTTCTTCTTTCAGCGCCGACAGGCAGCGCGCGAAGACTGACTCGCCGATCAGAGTTACAGGCTGTCCCAGATCGAGCGCGCTGATTGCCGTCCATTTGCCCGTGCCCTTCTGGCCGGCAGCGTCTAGAATCTTGTCGACGAGCGGCTTCCCGTCTTCATCCTTGTTGGCAAAGATATGGCTGGAGATCTCAATCAGGTAACTATCTAACTCGCCCTTATTCCACTCGGTAAAGACTCCGTGTAACTCATCGGCGGTCAGTCCCAGCCCGCGCTGGAGCAGGTCGTAGGCTTCGCAGATCAACTGCATATCGCCATACTCGATGCCGTTGTGCACCATCTTGACGTAGTGCCCAGCGCCGTTTTCGCCCACCCAGTCGCAGCAAGGCGTTCCATCTTCCACCTTGGCAGAGATTGCCTGGAAGATATCCTTCACATACGGCCACGCAGCAGGATTGCCTCCGGGCATAATCGAGGGGCCGCGACGCGCACCCTCCTCACCACCGGAGACGCCGGTGCCGATGAACAGGATGCCTTTAGCGGCCAGATCTTTTGTGCGGCGGTTTGAATCAGTAAAGAGTGAATTGCCGCCGTCGATGACGATATCGCCCTTTTCAAGATGAGGAATTAACTGCTCGATCATCTTGTCGACGGTGTCGCCGGCTTTGACCATCAGCATCACGCGGCGCGGCCGCTTGAGTAGCCGGGTCAGTTCTTCAATGGAATGCGTTCCGACGACCTGCGTCCCCTTAGCTTCATTGGCAACGAAGTCGTCCACCTTGGAAACGGTGCGGTTGAAGACGGCAACTTTGAAGCCGTGGTCGTTCATGTTGAGGACAAGATTCTGTCCCATGACGGCAAGGCCGATCAGGCCAATATCACACGATGCGTCTGGCATACGATCTCCTGAATTTCCCTGAAATGGTTATTACCGCTGAATGCGCGCCGATCCGCCTTTGGCAAAGGCGCGCACCTGATCCACGGTTGCCATGGTTGTGTCACCGGGGAAGGTGGTCAGCAGCGCGCCATGCGCCCATCCCAGCCTGAGAGCTTCTTCGGGCGTCTCACCGGTCAGCAGGCCATAGATAAAGCCGGCCGCAAAGCCGTCTCCGCCTCCCACGCGATCCACCACATCCAGCTCAGCCGTTGGCGCAGTGTAGGTCTGGCCATCGATCCATGCCACCGCGCTCCAGCTATGCCGGTTCGTGGAGTGAACATCGCGCAGCGTCGTGGCCACCACTTTGGCCTGAGGAAGCTTCTTCACCACCTTGTCGATCATGCCGAAGAAGACGCTGGGGTCCAACTTCGACTTTCCGGCGACCTCCGGCCCGGGAATGCCCAACCCCTTCTGCAGGTCCTCTTCGTTGCCCACCAACACGTCCACGTTTTCGACGATCTTGCCGATGGTTTCGACGGCGCGCTCATTACCGCCCTGAATATTCCACAGTTTTTCGCGGTAGTTGAGGTCGAAAGACGTGACCGCGCCCGCGGCCTTGGCTTCCCTCATCATCTCCGCGGCCAGCGCGGCCGTGGTCGGCGAGAGCGCCGCAAAGAGCCCGCCGCAGTGCACCCAGCGGACGCCTCCGGCAAAGATCGCCTTCCAGTCAAAATCCCCCGGCTTCAATTGCGCCCCCGCTTCGTTGCAACGGTTGTAGAAGACCACCGGCGGGCGCACGCCAGCGCCCCGGTCGCTGTACACCGCTGCCATGTTCGGGCCGGTAACGCCGTTGTGTTTAAAGCGCTTATAGAACGGCTTCACGCCCATGGCGCGGACACGCTCAGCGATCAGGTCGCCGATGGGATAGTCGACCATGGCCGAGGCGATTGCCGTCTTCAGGCCAAAACAGTCCGAAAGGTTGGCAGCCACATTGAACTCGCCGCCGCTGACGTGAATTTTGCACTCCGTGGCCTTGCGAAAGGGGATGATCCCCGGATCAAGCCGGTGCACCAGTGCGCCCAGCGAGAGAAAATCCAACTCCGCTTCCTTGCGAATATTCAATCCATGACTCATCGGTTGGTCACTCCTGGTCCTTGAAGAAAATAATGGAAAATCGGCAATCCATGGAACCGAACAAGTGGTACTGAGGTCTGACCACAGCATACACCGGCTTCGTTGAATGTTGCCAATGAAAGGATAAACCATGCAAGGGCGGCCTATGGTGTTAATCTTGTTTTGTTCAAATTATCCGCAAAATGATTGGAGAATTGTCATATATGCCACGGCTGGTGGAGGATGCGCCTGATACTGACCGGACCAAGCAAGTGGTCAACCACATCCGCGTCCTCCTCGAGAAGGGCGCCCTGCAGCCGGGCGACAGGATTCCCCCTGAGCGCGAGCTAGCACGCACGCTGAAGATCAGCCGCGCCAGCCTTCGCACCGGCATAGGCTACCTCGTAGCGATGGGGGTAATGAAGGTGCGGCACGGGGTCGGAACCTTCATCCAGGATGGCCCGGCCGAGTTCAACAAGGCATCCCTGGGCATGATGGGCGCGCTTCACGGCTTTCAATTCTGGCAAATGTTTGAAGCGCGGTTGATTATTGAAAGCAATCTTGCCGCTCTCGCCGCCGAACGGGGTAAGGAAGAGCACCACGCGGCACTGGCCGAGCAGGTTGCCGAGATGTACGCCATTGCGGGTAATCCTGCGGACTTCCTCCTGCATGACGTGCTGTTTCACCGCATCGTCGCGCAGGCCTCCGGCAATCCGATTCTGGCTGCACTCATAGAGACCATCACCTCGGCGATGTATGAAAAGCGGCGCAAGACCGTCCAGCGCGCAAACTACCTGCGCGAAATGGCCGAGATGCATCGCGAGATTTACCGCGCCATCCGCGCACACGATCCCGTTGAGGCGCGAAAACAAATGGAACACCACCTGCATATGGCCGAAAGCGCTCAGAAGATGGAACTTCCTGGAGCTGTGCCTCGTGAAAATTCCATTTCTCGTCAACTGACTGCGTCGAAGGCTTCCGGCTCAGGAGTGGTCGTCAGCTCAAAGAAAATTTGAGCTCGTCCGAGCAAGCAGCCGGAGGCACTCATCCCGGAGCAAAGCCTCCAGTTTCTTCATCGAGCGGATTTTAGAGCAAAACCAGAATTAATATACCCTTCTTGAAAGTTTGCGCGGTGGCTTTTTCTAGAGAAAAAGCCACTTGAGGATATTGTCTCTGGGTACAGCAACTCTGGTTTTGCTATAGCCGTATTTTTGGCGCCCAAGCCGCCCCTCAGCGGCGAGCCCCGGCTGGCATGGGATCCGCCACGAAAGCCGGCGTCTTCGTATCGTTCGCGAAGCGCCACGCGGAAAGGTACGCGAGGTCGAGGATCTTCTTCATCTTTGCGTAGTCGATCTTCTCCACCGTGTCCGTAATGTGGTGATAGTCAGGATGGAAGCCCGTGAACCACCAGAACGCTGGTACATCGTGCAGGACAAACGGGAATTGGTCGGAGCGGAAGAAGACGTTCAGCGCGTTCTCGTGATCGAAACGGTCATCCAGGACAAGACCCACATGCGCATTCTCCTGCTTCACCACCGCGGCATATTCGGGCGAGTAGAGCCCACCGACCAGGTTCAGCCGGTTTGAGGTATCTGCGGGAATCGCGATCAGCCCGTCGGTCTGCGGGCTCGGCTTCTCGTCGCGTCCGATCATGTCAAAGTTGATCTGCGCGCGTGTGGTCGCGAGGGACCGCAGCGGATGCTGGGCCATGTAGTACGCGCCCAACAGGCCACGCTCTTCGCTGGCAAAGACGACAAACAAGATCGACCGCCTGGGCCGCGCACCGTTCGTCACAAAAGCCTTTGCCAGTTCCACCACGCCCACCGTGCCTGAGCCGTTGTCGTCTGCTCCGTGCCATATCTGCATGCAATTCGGTCCAGCAGGCGTCGGCCGGCCATGTTCGTCAATACCACCCGATCCAGCGGCACACGGAGACGAACCGTCGTGATCGTGATGCGCCGTGATCATAACTGTCTCGGCCTTTAACGCCGGGTCCGATCCTTCCAGCAGCCCGGCCACATTCCAGGTCGTACCCGTGCGCTCCGCGGTGTTGTGAAGGTGCAGTGTCAGTGTCGTGTCCGGTAGCGCGCGGCTCTGCGGCGTCAAGTCTTTGTCAATCGCCGCCTGAAGCGCGGAGGCTTCCTCCTTGCCGCTCATGCCGCGAGCAGCGCCCTCGGACGCCAGCAACTCTGCCGCCACGTCATCCAGCACCATCACGCTGGGAATATGAACTTCATCGTCGGCAATCGCCTGCAACGGAATCGGCACTACCCGCGCCGCGCTTCCACCGATGCGTGCCTGGCGCTCGGCGTTCGTCAGGTGCTTGCGGTTGGGTTCTGCTACCACAATCAGCGCCACTGCTCCGTGCGCCTGCGCGTTCAGCAGTTTCACGCGCGTGGTCGCATAGCGCGTGTTACCGGTGCCGTTGAAAATCGACGCGGGGTCATCCTCCTGCGGCTCATGATCGTACACCAGCACGATCTTTCCCTTCGCATCGATTCCCTTGTAATCGTCGTAGCCCAACTCGGGAGCGGTGATCCCGTAGCCCGCAAAGACCACGGGCGCCGTCAGATCTACCGCATGCCGGTAGTTGCCAAGTGCCGCAGGCGCCTTCCATACGGTTGGTATGCCCGCGCGCGTCAGGGTGATCGAGCTTTCGGTGCGATCCGGCCTGAACTCCACCAGCGTCACCGCCTGCAGAAAGCTGGGCTTGCCGTTGGCATCGGTCGCCGCAGGCCGCAATCCGGCCTCTTCAAACTGCCGCGCAATCCAGTGCACCACAGTTTCGTCGCCCGGCTGCAAACTCATGCGTCCCGCCAGCGCATCACTGGCCACATAAGCCAAGTCGCTGCGCAGTGCAGGCTCTTGAAGTGTTGCGTAGCCTTTCGCCACTTCACGCGGTACGGGAGTCTGTCCATTCAATACAACGCAGCACGCAACTGCACAGCCGCACAGAGCAAGAAGTCGTTTCATGCCCACTATATTATCGCGTCAGCCTCAAGGCTGTCGTTATTTACGAGGGTCAGATCCCTTCAGGACCGTCTCTGTTTGCTTGCTGCGAAACTTCTCCAGTTTCTGTGCGATCGCCTTGTCCCCCAGCGCCAGAATCGACGCCGCAAAAAGCCCCGCATTCTTCGCGCCCGCCTCGCCAATGGCAAAGGTCGCCACCGGAACTCCCCCTGGCATCTGCACAATCGACAGCAGCGAGTCGAGGCCATTCAACGCGTTGCTCTTCATGGGGACGCCCAGCACTGGCAGAGTCGTCTTGGCCGCCAAGAATCCTGCCAGATGCGCCGCGCCGCCCGCTCCCGCGATGATCACGCGCAACCCGCGCTCCTGTGCGCTCTCGGCGTACTGCATCGCCCTGTCTGGAGTGCGGTGCGCGGAGATAACTTCCACTTCATACCCGATTCCAAACTCGTCGAGCACCTTAGCCGTTGCTTCCATCGTCGGCCAATCGGACTTCGATCCCATAATGATTCCGACTTCGATTCTTTTCGTCGCTTGTGTCATCACGCCCTCCACCCTTGCAACACTTCTACGAACGCAGCCTGCTCCAGCGCCTGGACGCGGTCCTTCAACATCTCCGCGGTATCGCCCGGCAGTACTGGGCAATGCTTCTGCAAAACGATTGGACCACTATCGACTTCGTCAGTCACCTGGTGAATTGTGCACCCGGTCTCGCTGACGCCCGCGGCCAGCACTGCCTCATGCACGCTTCGATTCATCAGCCCGCCAAACGCCGGCAGTAGCGATGGATGAACATTCAATAGTTTTCCCCGCCACGTTTGAACAAACTCCGCGGACAAGATGCGCATGTAGCCGATCAGCAGCACCAACTCCGCTCCGGCCTCGCGCAGCGCCTCGCTCACTTGCTGGTCATACACCTCGCGCGTCAATCCCGCGGGATCGAGAAACAGCGCACGTACCCCATATTTCGCCGCTCGCTCGAGGATTGGCGCAGTCTGTTTGTTCGACACCACCAGCACGATCTCGACATCGAGCGTGCCTGCCGCAACCGCATCGAGAATCCCCTGTAGCGCAGTCCCGCGAGTTGAACCCAGTACGCCTACCTTCAGACTCATCCTGCCAGACTCGCCAATACAGTTGCTTCCAGGGGCCGCAGGTCCGGCTCAAATGCCGTTCCCGTAATCTTTTCAAAGAGCTGGATGTATCGCGCCGCAAGCTCTGCAATCAGATCGTCCGGCGGGACCGGCAACACGGCGTCCTTGTAAGGATCGCAACGTCCGCGGAACCATAGCCGGAAGAATTCCTTGTCAATCATGTTGGGCTCTTGCCCGGCAGCAAGCCGTTCGGCATAGCTATCGGCCAGCCAGTACCGGCTTGAATCCGGCGTGTGGATCTCATCAATCAACAGAATTTTGCCGTCGTCCGCTATGCCAAATTCATACTTCGTATCCACCAGAATCAGCCCGCGTTGGGCAGCTATCTTCTGCCCAAACGCGAAGAGCTCAAGCGCCTTTGCCGAAGTAAACTCCCACTGCTCAGCGGTCAGCCATCCCTCGGCGACGATCTCTGCCGCCGTGATCGGCCGGTCGTGCTCCTTCTCTTTCGTGGTTGGCGTCACAATATTATTCGCGAGCGGCTCGTTCTTCTTCATGCCCTCGGGCAGCGCATGGCCGCAATAATTCCGCACGCCCTTCTGATACTGTGTCCAGATCGACGTATCGGTCGATCCCGTCATATACCCGCGTACCACAAATTCGATGGGCAGCACCGCACACTTGCGCGCGATGAGCGCATTGGCGTGCGGGCTGGCAATCACATGGTTGCCGACAATGCCACGCGTCTGCTCAAACCAGTACAGTGACGCGCGATTCAGTACCTGCCCCTTGAATGGAATCGCGCCCAGCAGGCGATCGAAGCCGCTCTGCCGGTCGGTCGTCACCAGCAGCAGGCGTCCATCGGCCAATTCGTAGGTGTCGCGCACCTTGCCCACAAACTTCTTCGTCAGAGAGTTCGCCGTTAACGGCAACTCGGTTGCCGTCAGGCAGTTCGGAATCGCATCGAGCAGCGCCTGTCGTTCCATTTCAATTCACCCCCACAAATCTCACACCCGTTGTTTCTGCCTCCACGCGCCCCAATTCCCAGACACGCAGCGCAGGAAATTTCGCAATGGCAGCCGCCAATTCACCCTGCAACCCCGGCGGCCCAATCAGCACCAACCCCACGCCCATGTTGAACGTGCGATGCATTTCGAGATCGTCGATATCCCCCAGCCGCTGCATCAGCGCAAAGATAGGCTGAGGTGTCCATGTAGAACGATCGATCACCACGCCCAATCCATCCGGCAGAATACGGGGGACATTCTCCACCAGCCCACCGCCCGTGATATGCGCCATGCCCTTCACGGGAATCCCAGCGCCGAGAATATTCTTTACGGGCGCAATGTAATTCGTATGCGGCGCCAGCAACGCATCCGCCATCGATTCCCCGGCAAGCTCCTCAGGCCGTGCATCGATCGCATAACCACCGATCTCGAAGATCAGCTTGCGCGCCAGCGAGAATCCATTCGTATGCAGGCCGCTTGAGTTGATCGCATAAAGCACATCGCCGGCAACGATGTTCGCGCCGGTCAGCAATCGCTCGCGATCGACCACCCCGGTCACAAAACCAACTACATCCAGTTCGCCCTCGGCATACACCGCGGGCATCTCCGCGGTCTCGCCGCCCACCAGCGCAATGCCCGCCTCAACGCACGCGGCGCTCATCCCGCGCACCAGCGCCTCGACAATCTCCGGATCGGTCTTGTGCAAGCCCAGGTAGTCCAGAAACGTAAGCGGCGTCGCGCCCATTACTACAATGTCACCCGCGACGGCAGAGACCAGATCGTGTCCCAGCGCTTCATAACGCCCGGCCATCACCGTCACCTTGCTCTTGGTGCCGACACCGTCCGTGCTCTGCACCATCACCGGGTCCTTCAAGCCCTTCAGCGCATCGCCCAAGGCGAAGAGCGAACCAAAGGAGCCCAGCCCGGTAAGCACCGCCGATCCATGCTGCTTATAGGTTTCGGCCACATGCGACTTGATGCGCCGCACCGCCTCGTTGCCAGCCTCGATGTCCACTCCCGCGGACTTGTAATCCACCTTCGAACTCATGCTCTCTCCTACCCAACCCATTTGCGAGCGTTGTCGAACATTCGCTGCCACGGACTATTCTTCAGTTCGCGCATCTTGTCGCGGACCCAGGTGTGTTGCACGCCCAGAAACATGCGCTCTGGATGCGGCATCAAAATCAGCGCCCGTCCATCCTCGCTGCTCAATCCCGCAACTCCCTGCACGGACCCGCTCGGGTTCAGCGGGTACTGCTCAGTGGTTTTGCCATACGTATCGATATAGCGCAGCGCAACTGCTGCGTCCGCTGCGATACTGCTCACATGGCCCTCGCCGTGCGCCACCACGATGGGAACGCGCGCGCCGGTCATGCCCTCGAAGAACAGCGACGGAGACTCCTGAACCTCCACCATGCACAGTCGCGCCTCAAACCGCGCCGACACATTGCGCCCAAAGTGCGGCCAACCGGCGGCTCCCGGAATGATTTCGCGCAGTTGCGCCATCACTTGGCAGCCATTGCAGACGCCCAGCGCGAAGCTGTCCTTGCGCTCAAAGAACTCCGTGAACATCTCTTTCAGCCGGTCATTAAAGAGGATCGTCTTCGCCCATCCGCTGCCTGCGCCCAGCACGTCGCCATAGGAAAATCCACCGCACACCGCCAGACCTTTGAACTGCTCAAGGTCCACGCGTCCCGCCAGCAGATCGCTCATGTGAACATCGACGGTGGCGAAGCCTGCGCGATCAAACGCCGCGGCCATCTCCACCTGCCCATTCGCGCCCTGCTCGCGCAGAACGGCAACCCGAGGCCGCGCTGTATGCACAAACGGCGCACTTAGCCGTTCCGACGCATCAAACGGCACACTCGCCGAGAATCCGGGCCGCTCCGCATCTTCCAGCAGCGCGAACTCCTGCCGCGCGCTCTCCGGGTTATCACGTAGCGACTGGATATGGAAGCTCGTCTCCGCCCACATCGCGTGCAGCGCCGTGCGCTTGTTGCGATACGCAATCTTGCCGCCGCCGCGAATCACAATCTCGTTGCCCGGCACTCCGCGCCCAACCACTCGCACCGCCAGGCCGGCAGCGGTTAGCCTTTGCAGCACCTCAGCCACATCCTTGGCCGCAACCTGCGCCACCGCGCCAAGCTCTTCGCTGAACAACTCGCGCAGCTCGGCGGCCGGCAACTGAATTTCCAGCCCCATGCGCCCGGCAAACGCCATCTCCGCCAGCGTTACGAACAATCCGCCATCGCTGCGGTCGTGATACGCCAGCAGCTTCCCTTCGCGGTTGAACTGCTGCATCGCGTCGAAGAAAGCCTTCATCACCTTAGCCGCGGGCGCGTCCGGAGCTTCATTCCCAACCTGTCCGTACACCTGCGCCAAACACGATCCGCCCAGCCGATGTTTTCCTTCGCCAAGATCGATCAGGATCAGCGATGCATCGCCCTCGCACAACTGCGGCGTCAGCGTCCTGCGCACGTCACTCACTGGCGCAAACCCTGACACGATCAGCGACAGCGGCGAAACCACAGCCTTCGCCTCATCGCCCCCGCCATCTTTACAGCGCCACTCCGTCTTCATTGACATGGAGTCTTTGCCCACCGGAATCGTCATTCCCAGCGCCGGGCAAAACTCCATTCCTACCGCATAAACAGCATCGAAGAGCTTCTGATCCTCCTGCCCCTCACCCGCCGCGGCCATCCAGTTTGCCGAGAGCTTGATGTCGCCGAGCTTCCCAACGGGCTGCAACCCGATCGCCGCACCCGCCATATTGGTGATCACCTCACCCACGGCCATGCGCGCCGAGGCTGCCGCATCGATCACCGCCAGCGGCGTCCTTTCGCCGATGGCCATTGCCTCGCCCCACAACGACTCATACGCGCCCAGCGTTACCGCACAGTCGCCCACGGGAACCTGCCATGGTCCCACCATCTGGTCCTGCACCACCATCCCCGTAATGCTGCGGTCGCCAATCGTAATCAGGAACGACTTTGACGCAATCGCCGGCAGCCGCAGCAGCCGTTCCACCGCATCGTCAAGGGTGATGCCCGCCAGATCGAGCGGCGCGGCGGCAATCTTCGTCCGCGCAAACTCGCGCTCCATCTTCGGCGGCTTTCCAAAGAGCACCTGGAGCGGCAGATCGACCACCTTCTCCGCATCTCCGGTAGCTGTCGGATCGCTGAGTGTAAGACGTCGCTCCTGTTCCGCCGTGCCAATCACGGCAAACGGGCAACGCTCGCGCTTGCAGATGGCCTCAAACGAATCCAGATTCTCCGGCGCAATCGCCAGCACATAGCGCTCCTGCGCCTCATTGCACCACGTTTCCATTGGGCTCAGCCCAGCCTCGCCGCGCGGAATCGCATTCAAGTCGAAACTTCCGCCGCAGCCGCCGTCCTTGACCAACTCCGGAAACGCATTCGACAACCCGCCCGCGCCCACATCGTGAATAAACGCAATCGGATTCGCCTCACCGCGCTGCCAGCAGCGATCGATAACCTCCTGCGCGCGGCGCTCCATCTCTGCGTTGTCGCGCTGCACCGAAGCAAAGTCCAGATCTGTATTTCCGCTGCCTACGCTGCTTGAAGCGGCGCCACCGCCAAGCCCAATCAGCATCGCCGGCCCGCCCAGGGCAACCAGCGCATAGCCGGGCTTCATCGCGCCCTTCTCAATATGTTCCGCGCGAATATTGCCCAACCCGCCCGCCAGCATGATCGGCTTGAGATATCCGAAGACCGTACTATTTTCGTCAGAATTAACGCTAGCCTGCTCATACGTGCGGAAGTATCCGCTGAGCGCCGGCCTGCCGAACTCATTGTTGTACCCGGCCGCGCCCAGCGGTCCTTCGATCATGATTTCAAGCGGCGAAGCAATATGCGCAGGCCGTCCATAGGCTCGCTCCCACGGTTGCGGCGCCTGCGGCAGGTTCAAATTCGACACCGTGAACCCGCACAGCCCGGCCTTCGGTTTCGCTCCGCGCCCGGTCGCGCCTTCATCGCGAATCTCACCGCCCGATCCCGTCGCAGCCCCTGGCCAGGGCGAGATCGCCGTCGGATGGTTGTGCGTCTCGACCTTCAGCAAAATATCAATGTCTTCTTCGTGATACGCGTACGCCGCATCGCCCGGCTCGGGAAAGAACCTGCCGCCGCGCCCGCCGCGAATCACCGCTGCATTATCGCGATATGCCGAGAGCACATCCTCGCCCGACACTTCATTCGTATTGCGAATCATCTGGAAGAGCGATCGCGGCTGCTTCACCCCATCGATCGTCCAGCTTGCATTGAAGATCTTGTGGCGGCAGTGTTCGCTGTTGGCCTGCGCGAACATATACAGCTCGACGTCGGTCGGATTGCGCCCCAGCCTCGTGAACTCCGCGACAAGATACTCCATCTCATCGGGCGCAAGCGACAGCCCCAGCTCGCGATCCGCCGTGGCAATCGCCGCAGCTCCAAAGCCCAGCACGTCGATATGCCCGAGTTCCTTCTGCTTCCGCTGCGCAAACAGCGTTCGCAATTCGTCGGCGCTCTCGAAGAACACGCTTTCGGTCATGCGATCATGCAACGCCCCAGCCAGCGCCCGCAGATCCGCTACGCCTTGCACGCCGGAAGAGATAATGTGCACCACGCGCGCACGCTCAATCCGCTCAATCGCCTCGAAGCCAGTATTGTGCAGAATGTCGGTCGCCTTGCTCGACCACGGCGACTGCGTACCCACGCGAGGCGCAATCCACACGCGCTGTCCCGACGGCCTCTCTACGCCAGCGCCCAGCAACTCGGTCAATCGCTGGTGATCGATCCCGCCTTCAGACTCAGTGCGCAGCAGAATCACGTATAGATACGATGCCTCGACCGCGGCGACGCCCGCATCGATTGCGCGCAGGGTTGCGGCCAGCCGCGCCTCCTCAAACGCCGTCAGCGCCGACGGCCCCGGCAGTACTCGCACCGTCGCTCGTTTAGAGGTGGGCTGAGAGGTTCCTTGTAATGTGGCTTGCGACATCTTCTGTGTGTTTGGCAGCGTCATTCCGTTTCTGTTCCAGTGTGTTGAGGTAATCTTCCGTGATGTCTCCGGTGACATAGACCCCATCGAAGATGGACGTGTCGAAGCGCGTGAGTTCGGGTGCAGCCTCGGTAATTGCCTGTTTCAAATCTTCCAGATCCTGGAAGATCAGGTCAGTGGCTCCAATCACTTTTGCCAGGTCCTGGACGCTCCGTCCGTTGGCAATCAACTCCGATCGTGCCGGCATATCGATTCCGTACACATTCGGGAAACGCACCGGCGGAGCCGCCGAGCAGACATAAACATTCTTCGCGCCCTGCTCCCACACCATCGCGACAATCTCTCGAATCGTTGTGCCGCGCACAATCGAATCATCGACCAGCAGCACATTCTTTCCCTGAAAGACCTTTGGAATCGGGTTCAGCTTGCGGCGAATCGACTGCTTGCGCAGCGCCTGCCCAGGCATGATGAATGTCCTGCCCACGTAGCGGTTCTTCACCAGGGCATCGCGGTACGGAAGGTTCAGCCGCGTCGCAATCTCCTGCGCCGCCACCCGGCTCGTCGAAGGAATCGGAGTCACCACATCGATCGACACATCCGGCCACTCCCGCTTGATCTTCTCCGCGAGCTTCGTCCCCATGTTGATGCGGCACTGATACACCGATGCACCATCCACCACCGAGTCCGGCCGCGCCAGGTAGACGAACTCAAACATGCAAGGAGACTTCTCATGCGCCTGCAGGCTCACATGCCGGTGGACCGTGCCCTCCATGTCGATGAAGATCACCTCGCCCGGTGCAAGATCGTGATCCAGATTGAACCCGCTCACCCGCAGCGCCACGCTCTCCGAAGCGATCATGTATTCAGTCTCTTTGCCCTGGCCCCGACTGCCGAACACCAGTGGCCGAATACCATACAGATCGCGGAACGCAATCACGCCCACGCCGGCGATCATCGCAACCACGGCATACCCGCCCTTGCACCGCCGGTGGACCTCTTCCACGCCCGCGAAAATGTCGAACTCATTGGGCTTGACCGCACCAATCCGTGCCATCGCGTGCGCAAAGACGTTCAACATTACCTCGGAATCGGAGTTGGTGTTCAAGTGCCGCATGTCCGTCTGGAAGACGCTTTCTTCAATCTCCGAGACGTTCGTCAGGTTGCCATTGTGCGCGAACATGATTCCATACGGCGAGTTGACGTAGAACGGCTGCGCCTCTGCCACTGACGCGCAACCCGCGGTCGGGTATCGCACATGCCCGACGCCCATATCGCCCAACAGCCGCGCCATATTCCCCGCATCGAAGACATCCGTGAGCAGGCCGTTTCCCTTTTCGAGGTAAAACCGGTCCTCAAAGCACGTCGCGATGCCCGCAGCATCCTGGCCGCGATGCTGAAGCGTGGAAAGGCTTTCATAGAGAACCGAGCTCACTGCACTATGACCGAAGACGCCTACAATACCGCACATGGTCCCTCACTGCCTGGCTGGCGCCGGAGTTCCTTCGAGGTTCGTCACGAATCCCGCCGGCGGGAATGAAAGTAGCTGAAGCCGCTTGCGTCCTTCAGTACATTTGAATGTGGTCCAACGTAAAGGGTTTTGCGGAGCCGACTTGACTGAGCAATCCGACCCACTGCCAGTCGATAAAACTGCCCTCTTCCATCATCTCTCATCCGGATGAGGAAAATCGCGGAAATGCAGGGGCCGAAGAAGATTTGCAGGCCGGGAATACCGCGGGTTTACGCGCGCTCTATGTCCCGCAATGCGGATCGCAGTCTCTGGAAAATTGAAGGGCAGCCCACCCCGGTTGGCCAGTGCAACCTGCGCCGGCATGTACTCGCATATCGTTGCACACTATTGAAACGAAAAAAGCGGCTATAACCCCTAGCCGCTCCTTGCAGTAAATCAAGAACAACCGACATTCCTGACAACACCAGACTACTAGTTTGGCGTAAAAAGTCAAACCCGCGGCAGCCCAGATCGACCCCATATAGCGTAGAAATCAATACGGTATACTAAACGCACAGGTGGTCTGGCGATGTTCTCTGAGCCGTTTTACGACCCAGAAAGGTCCTGTCTGGACAACTTCGAGCACGGCCCGTTCGGTCTCTTCGCCGAAACGACCCCTACTTTTCAAACCAGCGAGCCGAAACATCAGTTTACAGAGCATCCGGTCTTTGCGCCGTTCGGTATACCCGCCGGACCTCTCCTCAACGGCAAGTTCGTGAAGGCTGCGCTGGACAAGGGCTTCGATATTCCTGTCTACAAGACGGTTCGGACGCACAGGTGCCAGGGTTATTCGTGGCTAAATGCGATTGCTGCCAACGTGGAAAGTGATCTCGCACCCGGTCGCACACTGATCGCAAACCATGACTACTCGGAGCTGCTGTGGGGTGGTGTCTGCGGCAGCGATGTGGAATCCGAGGCTTGCGGAAGAAATCAAGGAGCAAGTGCATGAGCTATGAGGCTAGGAGTCGCGAGATTGCGGACGCTCTGATTACGATTAGGGGAGTGGGCTTTCGGCCTGCGGAGCCCATCACGTTCAAGTCGGGGATCAAGTCGCCTGTTTACTGCGACAATCGGCGGTTTCCATTTTGGCCGGATGAGTGGGCGAAGGTGATCCACGGTTTTGAGGCTCTGATTGCCGAACGAGAGATTCCAGTCGACGTGGTTGGAGGCGTTGAGGCTGCGGGAATTCCGCATAGCGCGGCGCTCGGATTTTCGATGCGCTTGCCGTCAGTCTTCATTCGAAAAGAGTTGAAGGAGCATGGCACGAAGAAGCGCGTTGAGGGCGGCGACGTAATGGGCAGGCGGGTTGTACTGGTCGAGGATCTGGTGACGACCGGTGGCAGCAGCGTGGCGGCGATCGAGGCTCTGCGCGCCGAGGGCGCTATTGTCACCGATTGTCTGGCCATCATCAGTTATGGCTTCCCAGAGGCCGTGGAGATGTTTGAGATATCTGGCATACGGCTTCATGCGGCAACGACGTTTGAGACGGTGCTGGAGAGCGCACTGGAGCGCAAAATGATCGGTGAGGCTGACGCGGCGGTGGTGCGCGATTGGCTCAAAGAACCACGTTCGTGGGCTCAACGACATGGTTTCGAATAGAGGACGATGAACGCTGCAATGCAAAAGTTCGATCGGCGAGCGGAAGCGGTGAGATCGCTGCTGTGCGTTGGTTTGGATCCCGAAATCAGCCGCATCCCCGCGCGCTTCAGGGGCGAAGAGTGGCCGCTGTTCGCCTTCAATCGGTGGATCATCGAGCAGACCTATCCTTATGCTGCCGCGTACAAGCCCAATATGGCGTTTTATGAGGCCCGTGGAACGCAAGGGCTGACGGAGCTCGAGCTGACAATGGAGTATCTGCGCAGCGAGCATTCTGATATCTGGACGATTTGCGATGCGAAGCGCGGCGATATTGGAAATACAAATCGCGGGTATGCGGTTTCCATCTTCGATGCAATGGGTTTTGATGCAGTCACGCTGCACCCGTATCTTGGCAAAGAGTCCCTCGCGCCGTTTTTGGAGAGACAGGACAAGGCGTGCATTATCTTGTGCCGAACGTCGAATCCTGGGGCGGGCGAATTTCAGGACCTCGAGTCTGGGGGCAGGCCGTTGTGGGAGACGGTCGCGATGCGCGTAAGCACGGAATGGAATGCCGCTGGCAACTGCATGCTTGTAGTCGGGGCCACCTACCCGGAGGAGATGAGAAGAATTCGAGCGATCGCACCGGCGATCCCTTTTCTGGTGCCGGGTGTGGGCGCGCAGGGTGGCAATGTGGCAGCCGTTGTTTCCGCAGGTCTGGACGCGCGGGGCAAGGGACTTTTGATCAATAGCTCGCGGGGGATTCTTTTCAGCGAAGAGCCTGCGGCGGCGGCGCGTGATCTTCGCGATGAGATCAACGCTGAGAGAAAGGCTCCCCATGCTGCGTGTTGAAGGGCGGATCGCCAATTATGATCGCGAGTTTGAGGGCGCGATAGAGATCAACACCGAGACTGGGCTGATTGAGCGCGTAGGACCAGAAACGGGTCGAAGCGATCTTGATCTCAGAGGGCAGATTATTTTCCCAGGCTTCGGCGATCTGCATATTCACGCGCGGGAGGATGTGAGCCAGTCGCAGGCCTATAAAGAGGACTTTGCAACGGTCTCCGCAGCGGCTATCCATGGCGGAGTGACGCATGTTGCGGACATGCCGAACAATCCCCTGGCGCCAGTGGACGATGCGAGCTATGCGGAGAAGGAAAAGCTGACGGCAAAGTCGGCCGTGCACGTAACGCTGTATGCGGGAATTGGACCGGAGACCAGTCCGCTGATGCGGCACGTGCCTTACAAGGCATTCATGGGGCCGTCGGTGGGCGATCTTTTCTTTGCCTCGCGAGAGCAACTTGAAGGCGTGATCGCGAAGTATCGCGGTAAAAATGTCAGCTTCCATTGCGAAGACCCCGCGATTCTGCTGGAGAACACGGGCGTGGCGACCCATGAGCAGCGGCGTCCTGCCAGTGCTGAGATCACTGCGACAGAGTTTGCGCTCTACCTGATCGAGCGATACGACCTGATCGGCAAACTGTGCCATTATTCTACGAAGGGCGGCTTGGAGAAGATCGCCGCAGCCAGGGCGCGGGGCGTTCGCGTTACGGTTGAGGCTGCTCCACTCCATCTGTTCTTCGACGACACCATGCTGACGGACGAGAATCGTCTGGGTTTGCGGGTGAATCCTCCGCTGCGTGGCAGAGAGGACAGGCTGGCGCTGATCGCGGCGCTGCGCGATGGATTGGTGGACTATCTTGCAACGGACCATGCTCCCCACACTCTTGAAGAGAAGATGAATGGCATGAGTGGCGCGCCCCAACTTGATACCTACGGAGCGTTTGCAACGTGGTTGATGGCGGAACACAGCTTCTCCGCGAAGGACATTGCGCGCGTGTGCGCCTACAATCCGGGTTCCTTCGTAAAGGAATTTCTGCCTGAGGGCTTCGGCAAAGGATTTGGCGTGATCGAACCGGGATATGTTGGTTCGCTTACAATTCTCGATCCGGATGCGCCGTCCGTGGTTCGACGAGAAGAGATGAAGACGAAGTGCGGCTGGTCTCCGTTTGAGGGATATACGTTGCCTGGCCGCGTGACCTACACCGTATTAAAAGGCAAAGTTTACCCGGCAAGTTGAGGGAGGGTTACCCTTTATGGAAAAGCTCAAACACGTAATCAGCACGCGGCAGTTCACCGATCCAGAGTTTTTATTAGGGCTTTTTGAGTCGGCCAATCGCATGGAGCGCGACGATGTTTTTCGCGCCTTGACGGGCCCGCTCCGGGGCCGAATTCTCGCGACGTTGTTTTTCGAGCCGAGTACAAGGACGCGATTTTCCTTCGAGGCTGCGATGCAGAAGCTGGGCGGCGGCGTACTCTCCGCGGAAGATGCTCGCGAAAATTCTTCAGCCACCAAGGGCGAGACGATCAGCGATACCGTTCGCGTGGTGAGCGGGTATGCCGATGTCATCGCCATTCGCCACTATGAGAGCGGAGCGGCCGAGGCGGCAGCGAAAAATTCTCCGGTGCCCATCATCAATGCCGGGGATGGTACTGGGGAGCATCCCACCCAGGCGCTGGCGGATATCTACACCATCAAGAAAGAGCTTGGCTGGCTGAGTGGGTTGCGCGTCGCGCTGGTTGGCGATCTGCTGAACGGAAGGACGATTCATTCTCTGCTGCCGTTGCTTTGCCTGAACTCCGGGGTGATGATCGATCTGATCTCGCCGCCGCAGTTGCGTCTGCCGCTGGAGTACCGCGAATATCTGCTCAAGAAGGGGATTCCGTTCCACGAGGGCGATAAGCTCGAAGGCGTCGTTGAGCAAGCGGATGTCGCGTATATCACTCGCGTGCAACGCGAACGATTTGCCTCGAAGGAAGACTATGACGCGGTCAAGGATGTGTATGTGATCGATGCGGAGCTGGCAAACCGCATGAAGCCGGCGGCCATCATCATGCACGCCTTGCCGCGCGTCAACGAGATCTCTCCGGATGTGGACGGGAATGCCAGGGCCGCTTATTTCCGACAGGCGAAGAACGGCTTGTATATTCGCATGGCTCTGCTGAAGTATCTGCTGTCCTAGGAGCGTGCCGGGAATTCGCACACATCTTTTATGCTTCTGTGTTCCCGTGAAGTAGATCCACGTAAATCATTGATTCTGCTTTGGTTAAGAGGCGGCCCACAACCTCACCGAACTTGTGTTTTTGCGTTTCCGCGATGCTGATCTATGTAAATCATTGATTCTGCGCTGGTTAAGTACAGCTCCACAGTTTCACTGGCAAAAGCGCGAAAAAAACATAAGCGGAGTTCGCGGGGTTGTGGAGGGGGTGGGGGTGGCGTAGGCGGGGTGTGATGCGCAGGGCTTCTCCGGTCGTAAAGAGTTTCCGCACTCTCTCTTCTATCTATTAGTGTGCGCTATCGGAGTGTAATTATCGACAATCCGGGGAGCGGGTCAGCGAGTTAGCAAGGGGCCAGGTCTCTGACCGGATGGTTTCGTACCATTAAATATGTAGTTTTCCAGGGCTCAAAATCGAGACCTGGAAACCCAGCATTGGTACAACTTCAAGCGGTCAGAGAACTAGTTCACTACCCGAATATGTGGACAATCAACGCGTGTGCGAACCTGCTCACACCTGCATGACTTCCGCTTCCTTCTTCTGCGAAAGCTCTTCCATGCGGCGGATTTCCTCGTCGGTCATCTTCTGGACCTCTTCAAGGGCGCGCTCCTCCTCGTCCTCGCTGATCTTCTTTTCCTTGGCGAGTTTCTTGAGGGCTTCGTTGCCGTCGCGGCGCACATTCCGGACAGCGGTGCGGTGCTCTTCGAGCACCTTGTTCAGGTGCTTGCAGACCTCGCGCCGCCGCTCCTCGGTCATGGGCGGAACGGGGATGCGGAGGAGCTTGCCGTCGGAGATGGGATTGAAGCCAAGATCGGAGGCTCGGACGGCCTTTTCGACCTCTTTCAGGATGGTGGGGTCCCAGGGCGCAATCAGGATCATTTGCGCTTCGGGCGCGGAGACCTGCGCCAGTTGGCTGATGGGGGTGTGCGTGCCGTAGTAGTCCACTTTGACCTGGTCGAGCATGTGGACGCTGGCACGGCCCGTGCGCGTGGAGGCCAGGTTGGCCTGGAAAGTGGTCACAGCCTGGTCCATCCGCCGCCTGAGGCCGGCGTTGAGTTCCTTGAGCGCCGGAATTCCGGCCATAAACGAGACTGCCATGGGGTTTGTCCTCGTAGTGCCAATTGCCAACGAACATTCTACTAAAATCGCGTGGGAAGTGCAGTTTGTGTTATCTGCTTTGATCCATCTGGTGCAACTGACATTCCCTCAGCGGTTAAAACACCGCGCTATTTCTGGCATTTTCGGCACGACTAAAGTTGTGCCCTTTCAAAACCGCGAAGGAAATCACTAGCAGCAGCGACCTGAAAAAGAGGCTCCCGACAGCTACGATCTCTCCGTCAACCCGGTCGAGGCGGCCTGGGTCGATGTGGCTTGTTCATGAGCGTGGTAGCTGGAGCGGACCAGGGGACCGGACTCGACGTGGCGGAAGCCGATTTTCAGGGCTTCGGCCTTCAACTCGGCAAACTCGCGCGGGGTGTAGAGCCGGGCCATGGGAAGGTGGTCGCGGGAGGGGCGCAGGTACTGGCCGATGGTGAGAATGTCGCAGTGGACCGCAGCCAGATCGCGGAAAACCTGAAGCAACTCGGCTGTTTCCTCGCCCAAACCGACCATCACGCCGGATTTGGTGAGCCCTGCGGGCCACAACTCCTTGGCGTAGCGCAACAACTCCAGAGTGCGCTCATAACGGGCTCCGGAGCGGACCGCGCGGTAGAGCCGGGGGACAGACTCGGTGTTGTGGTTGAGCACCGCGGGGCGGGCCTCGACGACCGCGCGGATGGCTTCCCGGTTGCCCTGAAAATCGGGAATGAGCACTTCGACGCGGCAGTTGGGGGCCTGGCGGCGAATCTCCTCAATGACCAGGGCGAAAGCGCGCGAGCCGCCGAGGAGATCGTCGTCGCGGTTGACGCTGGTGATGACGGCGAATTCCAGGCCGAGCGCGGCTACGGCTTGGGCGACGCGGCGGGGCTCGTCAAAATCAATGGGCTCTGGGCGGCCCTTGGGAACGGCGCAGAAGCCGCAGCGGCGGGTGCAAAGGTTGCCCAGCATCATGAAGGTAGCGGTCTTGTGATGCCAGCACTCGCCGATGTTGGGGCAGTGCGCGCTCTCGCAGACCGTATTGAGCTGGAGCGAGCGGGCCAGTTGCTTGAGCGAGTGGTAGTTTTCGCCCACCGGGGCGCGCGCCTTGAGCCACTCGGGCTTGGGCGCCGGAGCTTTGAGAGCAGGGGAGATTTGTACCAGTTCCATCACGCTTCCATTGTACCGGCCGGGGAATCCAGCATCTTTCGAGGAACAGAACAGAATCTGGGCCAATGACTCTTCAACAAGAGAAAGAACCTTCCAGGACGAAATCAGGATGCAACTTCATTTTCTGATCTCCGCCGCCGGAGCAGCTTTCAGGTACTTATCCCACCACGCAAGCCAGCGCTCGTAACGGTCGCGGAGGTAGCTGGGACGGGTGAAGCCGTGGAACTGGTTCGGATAGACGACCAACTCCGTGGGAACTCCCAGCGATCGCAACGCCTGGTACATCTGTTCGCCGCCGAGGATAGGAACATTCATGTCTGCCGTGCCACCCATGTAAAGCGTGGGAGTGTGCATCCGCTTATCAGCTTCGAGCAGTGGGTAACTCAGCTTGAGATAGAGCGGCACAGCCTTCCAGGGCGGGCCAAGCTCATTGTCGTACTGCTGAATGTACTGATCCGTGCCGTAAAAGGAAAGCGGCGCAGCACTGCCCGCACCGCTGATTGCCGCTTTGAAGCGCCCATCGGACGCGGTCGTGTAGTCGGTGAGGATGCCGCCGTAGCTCCAGCCGCCAATGCCCAGCCGCGCGGGGTCAGCGACGCCGAGGGCTACTGCCTTATCAACACCGGTCAGCAGGTCCTCAACTTCCTTGTGACCCCAATCGGCAAAGATGGCTTGCGCGAACTTCTGTCCTCGGCCTGCGCTGCCGCGGTAGTTGACGTTGAGCACCGCGTAGCCGTGAGCGGCCAGGAACTGAGAGGTGAAGTTGAAACTGTGCTCGTCCTGGGCGTTTGGCCCGCCATGGATGAAGAGAATCATGGGCGCCGGCGCGCCGGCTTTGAACCCCAGGGGCCGGGTGAGCAGCCCATGGACATCAGCCCCGTCCCTGCTTTTGAATCCGACGTCTTCTGCGGGCGCGAGGTCGATCTCAGTTGCCCATGCATCGTTGTGGGCAGTAAGTTTGCGGAGCGCGCCGTTTTCCAGGGCATAAATCTCGCCCGGAGCAGTGTCGTTTGTGTAGAGCACGGCGCTGTGGCCGGCTGCCGCATCCCAAGCCGTCACCGTGCCAGGCTGGGCCAGCAAACGCCTGACTCCATTGCCTGTCAACTCCACTTCGGCGGGATACACGGAGCGGTCGTCGGAGACCAGATAACCCAGCTTGCCCTGCGGCGAAAACAGCGGTGCGCTTACCGCGCGGTCAAGCGTGGCCGCCGGGTAACTTACCTTGCCTTCGAGGGTGACGAGCGCGGGGCGGGGCTGGGAGTAGGCGTCCAACTCTGTCTTGGCGCCCTGGGTATATGCAATAGCTTTCGAGTCTGGCGACCAGGCGAGGTGACCGTCGTCAATCCCCGGCCAACTGGTGAGCTTGCGCGCCGCTGATCCGGCTTGGGCAGCCACCAGAAAGACGTCGGTGTTGTTGGTGCGGTCGGGGTCGGGATCCTGGTTGCTGACGAAGGCGATCCAGGCGCCGTCGGGCGACCAGGCCGCTTCCTCTTCCTGCACGTTCTTCGACGTGGTCAGCTTCTCGGCCTTTTTGGTTGCCAGATCATAGAGATAGAGCGCATCAAAGGAGTCATTGCGCAGGTAGCCCTGGATGTCCTGCTTGAAGTGATAGCGGTCAATCACAATGGGTTTGGGCGGAACGGGCGGTTTGCCTTCTTCGGCGTCCGGCTCGCCTTTGGGATGCAACGAGAGCAGCAGCTTTTTTGCGTCGGGAGACCAGATATAGTTCTCAATCTCCTGGTCGGTTACCGCGGTTAGTTGCTGGGCCTCGCCGCCGCGGCGGTCGAGGAGCCACACCTGCGCGCCTTTGGCAGGACCCGGCCGCGAAGAAAGGAAGCTGATAGAGCGGCCATCGGGGCTAAAACGAGGCAGCGAAGCGCCTTCCTTATCAAAGGTAAGCTGAATGCGGGCCGAGCCGTCCCACTTCGCCATCCAAAGGTGGGGATGGCTCTTGTCTTCCTTGGTATCGACCTGGGAGACCGTATAGACCACCCATTCGCCATCGGGAGAGAGCACGGGAGCGCCTACGCGCTCAATGCGCGCCAGATCGTCGAGGGTGATCGCGCGGTTCTTGTGGGCATCGGCGGCTTTGGCCGGGGCGATGGTCAGCAGACTCAGGACAAGGCAGAGAATAGACTTAAGGGCTTTGTCGAACATGGGCAAAGAGTATCATTTCGCGGGAGAATTGCGAAAAGGTTAATCGATCGCTCTACCGCAGCTTTCCGCGCACCTCGGTCCGCACCAGGTAAAGGAAGAAGACCAGATTGAGCAGACCCTGAACCAGCGCGGGAAGCTCGTGCTGGCTGGAGAAGATCCACAGGTCGTAGACGGCCAGCAGGAAGACCGCGCCGAGGGCCAGCGCCCAGGCCCAGCGCAACAGCAGCAGCAGACCGGTGCCGGCGGTGATGAAGCAGGCGGCAAAGACGAGGAACATCGGCGGATAGTGGTGGCCGGCAACCACGCCCAGAATGATGACGCCGGAGAGCACCAGCAGGTAGAGGCTGATGGCCGCCAGGCCGGGGAGCGGCAGCAGATCGTGGCGCGGCTGTTGGAGACGCGCCGCGCCGGCTTTGTCGCCGGCCTGGGCTTCGTTCGTGTTGGGGGCGTTGCTCATAGCGAAGGCGGATAGGTTCGTGATCTGGGGTTACTCCGCGGCGGCGATGGCTTCGGCGATGCGGTCGATAGCATGGAGCTCAACTTCGCTCCCGGGCCGGTGACCGTTGACGAGGATGGAGAACACGAGGGTCTTGCCGCTGGCCGTGGTCAGGTAGCCGGAGAGGGCATTGACCTCGCTGAGTGTGCCGGTCTTGGCCCACAGATGGCCATGTAAAGGCGAGTCCGGCGGCGTCGAATTGCGGAAGCGGTGGGCGAGGGTGCCGTCTTCGCCGGCGACAGGCAGGGTGTTGCGCCAGGCCGCGCCCCAGGGCTGGTGCGAGGCATAGGCCAGCAGTTGGGTGTAAGCGCGGGGAGCGATGCGGTCGTCGGGACTCATGCCCGAGCCGTCATAGAAGAAGAAATCGCCGTCGTCCACCCCCGCGTCGATAAGAAATTGGCGGACCACGCGCGTTCCCTCGGCAAAGCTGCCGTCGGTGCCGTGGACTTTGCCCAGCAGCCGCAGCAGCAACTCGGCGTGCAGGTTCTGGCTGATCTTGTTGGTGACCGTCACGTCCTGGGCTACCGGGACAGAAATATGGGTGGCCAGCACTTTGCGGCCCTCGGTAGGCGCGGCCACCGTGGACAGGCCGGAGCGGGTGAGCTTGAGCGGCTGGGCGCGCTCTTCGGAAAATTCGCCGGTCTCATTCGAGAGCTTGTGACGGGCGACGGCGCCGTCGCGGACCGTGACGCCGCGGCTGCGGAGCGCTTCCTTGAAGGCTGCCGCGGCAAACTCCGCGGGGTCGTCGACGGCCAGATCGGCATGAAAGCCCTCGGCCGGCACCGTGCCCCAGGCGCGCACCATCCGGCTGCCGGGACGACGGTCGAGGCCGGGGTGAGCGGCCTCGCCTTTGGGCGCGGGCGTCATCGAGCTGTCGAGGGCGTAGTAGTTCACATTGGGGGTCCACTCGGCCACGGTAGCTGCTGGATTGGCCCCATCTGTTGAGTCTGGATCGGCGGTCACCGTCAGCCGTATTGTGTTCTCGTTGAAGGTGAGCGCGGAAACCGGCGCGCCGTCGTCCCATGACAGATCGTCCCAGGCCCAGTCCGCGCCGTAAGGCTGGTCGAGATAGAAGCTGTCGTCGCCCACCACTCTGCCTTCGACGGTGCGCACGCCAGCCTGCTCCACCTGCTCGGCCAGCAGTTCGAGGACTTCCATGGCCCGTGGCTGCGGCACGGGTTCGGCGGCGGCGACGGGCGACGCGGCGGGATTTGCAGTAGCCGGGCTGGCCACAGGCGGGACGGGCTCCGGCGCGCGATAGGGATATCGGCGCGCGCTCAACGTGGGGTCGCCCACGCCGAGCAGAATCAGGTCGCCGTGGAGAACGCCGTCCTTGTCAACCTCTCCGCCAGCCACCACGCGGGTGGTCCAGGTGAGGGTTTCCACGGGCAGCAGGGCAAAGGCGGCGGCGGTGGTCAGGAGCTTGGTGTTCGAGGCGGGGATAAAGAGCCGGCCCTCATTCAGGCCGTAGAGCGGCTGGCCGTCGAGCGTGGCCACGCTGATGCCGAACTCCGCATGGCTGAGCGCGGGATCGGCCAGAATGGCGCTAATGCGCTCGGCAAGTGGGCCTTTTGCCGGAGCAGCCTGCTCCGAGTGTGCTGCGGGCTTGGCGGTGTTCAGCGCCGGGGCCTGGGCAGCTAGCCCGGTGGAAGAAACAAAAGCCAAAGCCAGAAAAAGTGCAAAAGAACGCCGAAAGAGTGCCATGCACGGAGTTTAGCAGGAGGGAACAAGTTCGCAGCGTACCATCGAAGGGAGAATTTCGCCTCTCAGGCCGGGGCGATCTGACGGAGAGCGCATTACGCTACTTACAGAGGGCTGGCAAAGAGGAATGACTGATTTCAAGCGAACAGTTACACCCTGGCAACTGCGCATGCGCACGCTGGAGCTGGGCCGGCGCACGCTGGTGATGGGCATCGTCAATGTTACGCCGGACTCGTTCAGCGACGGCGGGCGCTTCTTTGCCCCAGAAGCGGCTGTGGCTCATGCGCTCGAACTGCTGGATGAGGGAGCCGAGATTCTGGACCTGGGCGCGGAGAGCACGCGACCCGGCAGCCGCGCGGGCGGAGCCGCCGGAACGGCGCTGGCCCCCTCAGTGAGCGCCGAGCAGGAGCAGGCGCGGCTACTTCCGGTGCTGGAAGGAATTCTGAGGGAGCGGCCCCGCGCAGTGATCTCAGTGGACACCTACAAGGCGGCGACGGCGCGGGCGGCTCTGAAGGCGGGCGCGGAGATTGTGAACGACGTGAGCGGCTTTTTATGGGACTCGGAAATGGATGCGGCCTGCGCTGAGTTCAACTCCGGCGTAATCCTGATGCACACGCGGGGACGGCCCGAGGAGTGGCGCGCTCAGCCGGAACTAGGGCCGGATGAGCTGCTGGCGACGGTGCGGGCAGGGCTTGCGGCAAGCCTGGCAACGGCGGCAGCGGCAGGGATTCTGCCCGAGACTATTGTGCTCGACCCCGGCTACGGCTTTGGCAAGGGCTTCGAGGGGAACTACTCGCTGTTGGCACGGCAGGCGGATCTGCTTTCGCTGGGCAGGCCGCTGCTGGCCGGGGTTAGCCGGAAATCTTTTCTGGGGCGGGCGCTGGCCCCGCTTCATGGAGGGAGCGACGCGCCCCCGGAGGCTCGCGAGACGGCCAGTGTGGCGGCGCTGGTGGCGGCCATTCTGCATGGTGCGTCGATTGTGCGGGTTCATGCGGTGCGCCCGGCCGTGGAAGCGGCGCGCATTGCGGATGCGGTGCTGGCCGGCGGATAGATCCCAGGCTGGGGACGCGAGACTTGAGCGGCCGGATTGCAGTGATCCAATCTGCTCAGAAGTTGGGTGCGCATGCTGTTAGTGTGATGCGCAGTAAGGATGAGCGCCGGCAGTGAGAAAGGCCGGTCCAGCTTCCTTCAAGGCTCCAGAAAGCCGCGTCTCCCATGCCTGCAAACGCGATTCTGCAAGAAGCCATGAAGCTCCACAAGGTCAGCGACAGCCTGGATGCGCTGGCGGAAGAGCATGTTCCCATCGCGGAAGCGCTCTTGGTTCTTGCGGGGAGCGTGCGCAACTCGGCCACGCTGCTGGAGGTGCTGGTTGCGCTGAAGATGGACCCGGCGCCAGGCTCGGATTCGGCAAGTAACTGACGAACTAATCACTTAAAGAGGTAGAAACCGTGAAAAAGAAGAGCCGGATCGAGATGGATAAAGAGATTATCGCCAGCGTGAAGAGAGAGATGGAGAAGCCGCGGCTGGCCGAGTCGGTGCGCAACGCTCTGGAAGCCGAGGCAGAGCTGGCCGTGATAGCACTCGCGGCTCGCTCTGCGGAAGCGTAAAGCGCCCTTCGCCTATCTTCCGGCCGAGCCTCCATCTGCATTCAGCACTTTGAGTCGTGTTTGCGCGAGCCGGTAACTGGAGTTGGGGATGGTCAAAACCCCCTTCGGCTTTTCCAGCTTGTGGTAGTCGGCAATGGCGATGTCTCGCTCGCCATACTGCTCGGCGATGCGTCCGAAGGCATACCAGTAATCGTCGTTCGGCTCGTCCAGGTTCATTTCGTCCATGGCGCGCAGCAGCAGGTCGCGCGCCTCTCGGGTCTTGCCAGTTTCAGCATAGAGGCAGGCCAGGGTGTGCAAAATACTCGAATTGTCCTTTGCCAACTGCGTTGCCTTGATCGCCGCAGCGATGTCGGCGTCCTCCACTTTGCCGGTAAAAAGCGCAAGCCAGGCCATTTTGTTTAATAAATCCGCATCCTCGTGTCCTTGATCGACGAGCTTCTGTCCAAATGCCCTGGCGGCAGCGTAGTTGCCGCGGTTGGTTTCCGTATCGATTTTCATAAGGAGCGCATCCGGATCGTCTTCCAGCAGCTTGAGCCGTTGATCAGCCAGGGCGATGGCCTCGTCATAACGGCCCAGGCCCAGCAGCGCCCGAACATTGCAAATGAAGGCCACCCGGGACTCCGGAAACTGCCTGACCAACTCCAAGGATGCCTCCAACAGCTTGGCGAAGTTGTCCTCAGTCGAGTAGCCAGCAGCCAAGGCCGATTGGATGTTGGTCTTTTCGCGGTCGGTAGCAGCATCCTTCCGCGCCTCTTCCAGCAGGCCGATGCCCTTGGCCGCTGTGGGTTTGTAGAAAACCAGCCAAGACGCGGCGGCCAGTGTCATCTTGCGCGCATCGGCAGCTTCGCCTTTGATCCAGAAGCGGGGAAAGAGCAGCCCGCCGAGTGGATCGTCGCCGCCCTCCAGGTGCTGGTCCTCGCGCAGCCAGTTCAGAAGCGCCCTGGCCCCTTGCAGGTCTCCAGCATGAATCCGGTCCAGAATATCCAGAGCGATAGCGGCGGGTATGAAGGGCAGCACTTTGTAGTTCCCGTCTTCCTTCACTATGAAGACGGTTTTGTTTATGCCAGGAATCTGCAACTTAACGCGATACCCCGCCGCGTCGTTGCCTTCGACTTTGGGATCGGCCCTCTGTAGGTCAATATCGATTTCAACATCCAGTGATCCATTCGTGCGAGCCAAGCGGCTCTTCCACTTTTTGCCGGCTTCCAATGCGGCCTTAGTCTCGGCCGGCTCAGCTTGTTCCATTATCTCGATCTCGAAGCGGCTGAGAAGCGCGCGCCGTTTGGCATCCGTCAATTCGGGGTCGTTGATGAGTACGAAGTAGCGTTTCGTCAAGTCAATGGGAGTGTCGGCGAAGTGGATCTCCTCGTGAAGCTGGGCAGCGCGCAGAGTGGTGGCCATCCCCATGGCCCACGCGGCGTCTTCCCCGGCCGCGCCGGCCTCCAGAATGTCAGCGGCCAGTGGGTAGTGGCGAGTCAACATCAACAACTGGCCCGCGGTGCGCGCGGTTTTCTTGAAGGCATCCTCATCGCTGGAACGCTTGTCTATCTCGGCGAGGCCGGCTTTGCTGCCATGCAGAACGGCTTCGCTTGCCGCCATCAGCGCGATGGGCTGCGGGTTCAATCTCTGCGCAACTTTGATTGCTCCGTCGGGATCGCCTCCGTAGAAAAGGGCATACGCGAGGTTGTTGGCGAGGCCCAGTTCAGCCAGCTTATCCTGGCCCAGCTTCTGATATTCGGCAATGGCCTCCTTCATCTTCGCCTGGCTGCCGTAGCGTAGGCCCGCCGAGTCGTATTCCAGCAGAATCGCCAAGTTTGCCTGCGTGTTTTCGTCATCGGGGTCCAGCCGCTCGGCGGCGCGGTAAGCCTCGACAGCTCCCGCCCAGTCGCTGCCAGGACGCAGCTCGCGGCCTACCAGATCATGCTTGAGAATCTCCGCCAGAGTCTTCTCGGCCAGCGCGGAGTTCGGATCAAGCTTGACAGCCAGTCTTGCTTCGGCGCGCGCTGCTTCGCCCATACCCGCATCCAGCAGCACCCTGGCCACCTGCAAATGGTGAACCGCATCGTTGGGTTGCAGCTTGACCAAGCTGCGATAGGCGGCCAGCGCTTCGCCAACCTTGCCTTCATGCAGCAGCGCGGCTCCCTGCGGCTCGAAGTTGACAAGAATCGCCGTCCCCGCCATGAGTTCCGCCACCTTGTTGCGCAGCGCGGTAGCCTCGGCCACCGTGTAGCGCCGTTTGACCGAATCGAAGCCCAGACGCGCGGTTACCACCCCGTTCTTCTCCGCGGAAAACTCCTCGGTCAGCAGGGCCGGACCCACAGGAATCTTCTCGTCCTTGGGCAGTTCCTTGGGAACAAATCCGGCAGGCGGCACAATTTTGTAGTCCCACTCGACGCTGAACGGCTCGTTCAACTCCCAGTCTGCCGTCCGCGGCGTCTTCGGCTTTTCCTTGTCGTCTGCCTTTTTATTGTTTTCCGCGTCGTCTCTGCGCTTCAGATCGTCGGGCAACTGCCCAAAGAGCCCGTCCAGGCGAATTGCCGCCAGCGCGTTATCCAGGTCCGTGTAGCCTCGCTTTGCCTTCTCGCAGGCCAGCGTCAGTTCAAACTGCCGTGACAGGTCGGCAGGGCCGGTGCGATCCACCTGGGTGAGCTTCTCGGAAACGTACTGCCCCTTCACGTAGGCAGTGAGACCATCCCGGGTCTGCTTGTCTGGCTTGTCGGCATAGTAGAAACGGTAGCGCGACTCAAAGACTCCGCTGGGCTGGGTTCTTTCTGTGACGACAGCCGGGCCATTTTCACCCAGGGTCAGTTCGCGAAACTCGAGCAGCAGATTGTCCTTCGAGGTAGACTGCGGCGTCTTCACCAGTGAGGTCGTTTCTGGCCGGGCGATCAGAGCCAGCCTGCCCTGATCTTCAGTGGGTATCTGCCCCAGCCGCGCGTAGCGGTCGGTGGCGTCGATCCACAACGCGGGCTGGCCATGCGCCGGATTCCCGGGCAGGTAGACGATTGCGTGGTCAAACAATCCCAAGCCCGGCAGATCGGCGGGTATATCCATTCCCAAGCCGGCATTCAGCAGCGCTACATACGATGGAATGCCGGCCGCTCGCAGCATCGTTACCAGGAGCGTCGCCTTATCCTTGCAGTCGCCGTACTTCCTGTTCAGCGTTTCGGATGGCTCGTGGGGCACAATCGCCGCTTCGCCGAACTCGATGCCTGTGTAGCGAATCTCCCGGTCCAGGTAATTCAGAATAGCGGTTTCCTTGTCCGCAGCTCCCTTCTTGCCGGCAATCAGTTGATGCACAATCGCCTGCACCGGGGCCGGATTAGCCCGGCTGTCCACCAGCATGGCGTACTCGGCGGCAATTGCTTGCCAGGATGCTCCTGTGGAGTAGCGAACCTCCGGGTAGTGAGCGACATCGGGAGGAAGATTCGGTTCGCGCGGCTCAATGCCTTCCAGGCGGCCCTGATCGAAGATGAGCGTAACCCGCCCGTTGGCCTCAGTTCGGATCGGCTTCAAATCCGGCAGCCGGAGAGTGCCGGTGCGCAGCGGCAGCGCGGCAGGGGCGTCGAGAACGATGCGGCTATGTTCGACAGGAACCTGCTCGTGACCGAAGGTGACCCATCCCAGATGGCCGGAAGCCAAGAGAGGCTCGATTTCGTGTTCGATGTACTCTTCCTCTACGACTACGCCGGGAGCGATGGCAGGGAAAGGCGCGTGGAGCCTCTTGCCATCGCTGTACATCTTGTAGTCGCCCCCGCGGGCGGGCGCTTCAGTGATGGACACAGGATCAAGCGTGCGTACGGAGAAGTCCGGCGCAATGACCCGCACCCTTATCTCTGGACGAGCCTCATGCCAGGGCTCCCAGCCTATGGAGATCGAATCCCAGTTCTCGGCGCCTTTTTGATTCAGCACCTTGTAGACCGCATACCCCACATATGTGATGCGACCGGCCTCGTCGAAGCTATAACTGTTATCGTCTTCCAGCAATGCCACATTCGCGCCGTCCTGCGCGCTCACCGCTGACGCAGCTTCATACAGCGCCTTCGGCTCAATGGAAAAATGCGATGCATTCCATGGCTGAACGGCTTGTTGAGCTAGGCAAATATGCGCGGAAGAGAATGCGAGCAGGGCATAAAGCAGCTTCGAAACACAGGGGCGCAAAGAGATAGAGGACAAATTACACCTCGCAGCCGAGATGCGGACCACGGTAAATGATGTTCACACAATAATCAATCCGGTGCGGCGTCGGTGCCGTAGAGAACATTCATTCCCGATTTGGATGCAGGAGCACAAATCATGGCCTGCGGAATGAAGGCCGAATTCGGAGTTGAGCCGATAGGCCTTGAACCAGGCGCACCTTCTTTGCCTTTGTGCCGCAAAATGAGCCATGGTTTATCATCAAAGCTGGCATAAGCCGGCGAGGCCGCGCCTTCGTTTTGCAGTCCAGGTCTTGTGCGTATTCTCCAAAAAGGCCTCCGGGGCTGTGGTATCTCATTTAAAAGACTGGCTCAACAAACAAGCTTCAAGGAACGGGACGATATGCGAGCAAAGACGGCGGTAGTGCTGGGAGCCCAATGGGGCGACGAGGGCAAAGGGAAGATCGTGGACGTGCTGAGCGAGCGGTTTACCGCGGTGGCGCGCTATGCCGGCGGACATAATGCCGGGCACACGGTCATCATCGGCGATCAAAAGTTCGTCCTGCAACTGATTCCCTGCGGCGTGCTGCGGCCGGGTTGCCGAGGAGTCATCGGCAACGGCGTGGTGCTGGACCCGATCGCCTTCCTGAAAGAGGTTGCCAAGCTGCGCGGATTGGGCGTGGCCGTGGATGAGCGGCTTTTTGTGTCGAACCGGGCGCAGGTGATTCTGCCCTACCATCGGATGATCGAGCTGGCTGCGGAGAGCGCGCCGGGGCGGAAGAGGATCGGCACCACCAGCCGGGGCATCGGGCCATGCTACGAGGACAAGATGGCGCGCAGCGGGCTGCGCGTTGTGGACCTGCTGCGGCCGGAGCTGTTGAAGACGCACATCGAGGCGGCGTGCGGCGAGAAGAACGCCATTGCGCACGCGCTGTTTGGCACCGCTCCTCTGGACCCGGCGCAGATGTACGACGAGTACGCCGCGGCAGCCGAGCAGGTGCGGCCGTTTGTGACCGACACGGGGCGCCTGCTGAACGAAATTCTGGCCGAGGGCGGCAGCGTGATGTTCGAGGGGGCGCAGGGAACGATGCTGGACATCGATCACGGCACCTACCCGTTTGTGACTTCGTCGTCGGCGACGGCGGGCGGAGCGGCGACGGGAACCGGCGTGGGACCGATGGCCATCGGCACGGTCATCAATGTGACCAAGGCCTATGTGACGCGGGTGGGCGAAGGACCGTTCCCGACCGAGATTCATGACGCGGTGGGCGACCACCTGCGGGCGCGCGGCAATGAGTACGGCGCGAACACCGGGCGTCCACGCCGCTGCGGCTGGCTGGACATTCCGCTGCTGCGCTACTCGAACCAGGTGAATAGCGCCGAGTGGCTGGTGGTGACCAAGCTGGACGTTCTGGACGAGCTGGATGAGATTCCCGTCTGTGTGGGCTACGAGATCGACGGCAAGGTGAGCGACGAAGTTCCGGCCGACGTGCAAGGGCTGGAACGGATCAAGCCGGTCTACACCAAGCTGAAGGGCTGGCGGAGCTCGACCGAGGGGATTACGGAGTTCGACAAACTTCCCCAGGCTGCAAGAGATTATCTGCGTTTTCAGGAGCGGGAAAGCGGGGCCAAAATCGGAATGGTCTCGACTGGCCCGGACCGGGACCAAACGATGCGGCTGCCGGAGTTTGCCGCGGCCTTCGAGAGTATTCACACATAGATTTGAGATGCGCCCTGGGGGTCGATGGCCAGGGCGGAAAAGGAAACCGCTTTTATGATCAGCTTTGCAGTACGGCTGAAGTTTGCCCCGGAAGATCGCGCCGAGATTGCCGAATGCCTGCGCGTGCTGGCCACGGCCTCGCGCGAGGAGCCGGGATGCGTCAGCTACGTTCCCCATCGTTTGGAGGATGACCCGGACACTGTACTCATCTATGAGCAGTACCGGGATGAGAAGGCTCTGGAGGCGCACCGCGCGTCGGAGCACTTCAAGGACTATGCGGTGTGCGGGTTCTACCAGAAGATGCGGGAACGGAGCGTGGAGAATCTGGTGGCTCTCGTCTGAGAGCCCGCCCGCGTCCAACCGGCGGGAGTTCCCGTGCTGGCTGCGGAGCATTGACGAAGAGTTGATTGAGCGCAGATGCATATTTTTCTGAGATCGATTGACCGGCGCGGCCTTGCGGGGCTACCATGCGTTACGATCATGCGTACAGCCACGCTCAACCCATCCAAGCCCATCCGTTGCTGGAGTACGTTTGCCCTGGCGTTTCTCCTGTTGCTCGGCGCGTACACGCCGGCGCTCCTTGCCGCTCCTCAGCATGGCGGAATGCCCAAGGGGCAGAAGCACGAGAGCCGACACGAGATCGACCAAATGGAAGAGGCATGGCGCAGTGCCGTGCTGAAGGGAGACACCGCCTCAATGGACTCGCTGCTGGCCGATGACTTCATGGCCATCAGCGCCAACGGAACGCTGCAGACCAAAGAGGAAACCCTGGCCAAGCTGAGCAGCGGACGGCGGCATTATACGTCCCTCGAACTTTCAGACCGCAAGGTGCGTTTTTACGGAACCACGGCGCTGGTTACCTCGCTTGCCCATGTAAACGGCTCCAGCGCTGATGGAGAGATCTCCGGGAGCTATCGCTACACGCGGGTTTACGTGCGCAATGCGCAGGGCAAGTGGAAGATTGTCAGCTTTGAGGCCAGCCGGACTCGCGAACCCGGCGAACGAAAGTAGCCGCCGAGGCGTGCGGGAGAGCAAACTCCGAGCCGGAAGGCACATTCCCTTACAATAGATCGATGCCTGAGCTGCCTGAGGTCGAGACGATTGCCCGCGGAGTGAACAAACACGTGCGCGGCGACCGCATCGTCGAGGCCTGGTTTGGTAGCCACCGCGAGCCCTTCAAGACGCCTCCGGCGCGTCAAGCCAAGGGCTTGGAGGGGCGGACGATTTTGGCGGTTCATCGCACGGGAAAGCACATTGTCTGCGAGCTGGGCGATGCGCGCGGCAGACTTTTGGACGAGGGCGTTGGCGAGCCGGACGCCCAATGGATTGTGCATCTTGGCATGACCGGGAGATTGCTGGTTACCACCCCCGACGCACCCCTTGCAGCCCATACCCATGTGCGGCTGAGCTTGGCCAGCGGCCGGGAGCTGCGCTTTGTGGATCCGCGCCGGTTTGGGCGGCTGGAGTACCGCGACCTGCGCCACAGTCCCGGCTTCAGCGCGCCGGGAGCCGACCCCCTGGCCGTGACGGTGGAGGAGTTTGCGCAGCTTTTCCACCCCCGGCGTCTGGCCATCAAGGCGGCCCTGCTCAATCAGAAGCTGCTCTCCGGGGTGGGCAACATCTACGCCGACGAAAGCCTGTTCCGCGCCGGCATTCGGCCGCGCCGGATCGCGGGGCGGCTGACCCGGAGCGAACTCGAAGGGCTGCGACTGGCCCTGCGCGAGGTTCTCGAAGCGGCCATCCGGCTGGGCGGGTCTTCGGTATCTGATTATGTGGATGCCGACGGGGCGCGAGGCTTCTTCCAACTGGAGCACTGCGTCTACCTGCGCACGGGGCTTCCCTGCCGCCGCTGCCAGACGCCGATCCGGCGGATCGTGCTGGCCGGACGGGGGACGCATTACTGTCCGCACTGCCAGCGGTAGAACGCGCCTCTATGGTTTCCGGAAGTATTTCCCGAGGAGAACTTCCAGAATCGAGATTATTTTCACATTATTGTTTTCACAAGTCATTGAAATTAAACAATTCCTGAAATGGCACCACAATTGCTATTAAACAGGCGCCAGTGATGTATAGGCGCTGGAAGAGTTCTGACCAGCCCAAAGAAGAGCAGACACCCGGCAAGAGCATCCGCCAACGAAGCGGTCCTTGAAAGAGGCAGACCGGCCGGGGAAGTCTGAAGTAGGTACGGCGGAAACAACCGCTGTCCGCAGATTGTTTGGGAGGCCAGTGACCAGCGCACTACAGTGGAGCGCCACTCTGTTCAGAGTGGCGTTTCTTGCGTTTGGGGGTATTTTGGGGCCGGCGCCCGTCAGGGCAGGAAGCCGGAGAGCCTCGGAGTTCACTTGCCAGCCGCAAGAGTTCGCTGTAGTATGAGACTTGCCTATCAAGCGGCTGACGCGTGCCACCCGAAAGGGGCAGAGCAAGCTCGCCGCGGAGCAGGGAAACTTCGCCGGGCAGGTCATTTCTTGGCAGTCTGCGAGCGGCGAAAGTTTTCAGAAGAAGGGCATCAGCTGAGAAAAGCGCTGGCCGCACCGTCACGATTCTGACAGCCGGATTGAGTTGTTTTTTTCAGGCTCTTGTGTGTGCTGTGTCCAAAAAGCATTTTCACAGAGGTTATACAGAGGTTATCTTGGGCCGCAGAGGCTGAATCGGCGCCGCCAGCAGGAGCGGCGATTTTCGCTGTTCACCGTCGTGTTCCACGTCCAGAACTGGGCGGCGGCGGGCAAGGGAAGTTCAGCACCCGGCAGAAAAAGTCTGAACCACGAAACGCAATGCAGTAGATCGCAATCCACCAAATCGCAATGCACCAGGAAGCTTACGCATGACGACAGAATTGACACAGCCCCAATCTGAATTGGGGCCGGCTCCGGCCAACGGCCAGGGGCAGTCCCAGGGGCATCGGCGCCGCCGGCGCCGCCGCAAGAACAAGAGCAGCCAGGCAAACGGACTCCAGGCGCCACAGGCTCAGGCGCAGCCTCAGCCTCAGGCACCGCCTCAGGTTCAACCTCAAGCTCCGCCGCAGCCGCACGCTGCGAAGCACAAGCCGGCTCCCACGCACCAGGGCAGTCGCCAAGGCGGACACCAGAATCAGGAACGGAAGAAGAAGAAGTTCTTCCAGAAGGCTCCGGTGGCTCAGGCGCAGCCCGGCAACAGCATTTCAGCCGCGCCGCAGGGCAAGCGCAAGGGCAGCAGACAAAAGGGGCCCAAGGAGTTTGTGGGGCCGATGGACCACAGCTACCGCCTGGTGAATGGCAACGTAGCCGATGGGCCACCCTCGACCATCCAGATCATGAGCAACGGCCACAACGGTGGTTATTACCAGGACGCCTACGAGCCGCAGCCCACAGTCGCAATCCGCGAGGACGCACCCACGCGCATCTTCTGTTTTATTGAAGATCTGTTCTTTCTGGCCAAGATCCAGGAGACGGCGCGCAAGCTGGGCGTGAAGGTGGAGTTTATCAAGGGCGACAAGGAGTCAGTGGCCAAGCTGACCGCCCTGCCGGAAGCCGAACGGCCCAAGCTGGTGGTCTTCGACCTGAACAATCTGAACGCCAAGCCGATCACGCTGATCCCAAAGCTGAAGACCAAGCTGAAGAAAGCGACGTCGATCATCGGCTTTCTCAATCACTTGCAGGGCGAACTGAAAGCCAAGGCCATCGAGGCCGGGTGCGACACGGTGATGCCGCGCTCAGCTTTCTCTCAGAGCCTGCCCAGCTTGTTGCGCCGCTATGGGCTGGAAGAGGAAGAAGAGTACGCCTCGCAACCCGCATAAGCGGATAGAAATTGCAGAACAAGAGGGCGCTTCCCATAGTGGGGGGCGCCCTTTTTGCGCGAACAGAAAATCTAACCTGGAGGCCAGGCGAGCGGGCGGCCGCCGAGCAGGTGGACGTGGAGATGATCCACGCTCTGGCCGCCGTCTTCTCCGGTGTTGAGCACCAGGCGGTAGCCCTTGGCGGCGAGACCCTTGTCGCGGGCAATCTCCGCGGCGGCCCACAGCAAGTGGCCGAGCAGCGCGCCATCACTCGGATCGGTATCGTCCAGCGAGCTGATGTGTTCGCGGGGCGCCACGAGCACATGCACGGGCGCCTGCGGGTGAAGGTCCGCGAAGGCGTAGCACAGCTTGTCTTCGTAGACCGCGGTGGAGGGTATGCTTCCGTCAACGATTTTGCAAAAGAGGCAACTCATAACGCGTCCAGTGTACAGGAACGGGAGAGTTTTCTGCCTGTTTTGTTTGCTTGCGTATACAATTCAGAGCGGACGGCAAAGCTGGCTGGCCCTCTCCGGCAATGGCAAGGTGATCAGCGGCGTCACGCTGAACAGCGGGTCGTAGATGGAGCCAGTTCATCGCCGTGCGGGCGCAGCCCTGAGCGGGGCTTTTCGGCTTTCCGGGGGTGCTTTTCCACCGCGCTCCGGGCGCTTGTCCAGGGGCAGTTGCTAGACTGGTACGTTTGCTTTTTTGAGGAGGAGTGTTCCGTATGTCTACCACTATGCAAGCAGTCGTAAAAGCCCATGCCGCGCCAGGCATCGAAATACGCGAAGTGCCCGTGCCCGTGCCCGGTCCCGGCGAAGTGCTGGTCCGCGTCCAGGCGGCCAGTGTATGCGGGACGGACCTGCACATCTACAACTGGGACCAGTGGGCGCAGGGGCGCATTCATCCGCCGTTGATTCCGGGCCATGAGTTCTCGGGCGCGGTGGCCGGCGTGGGTGCCGGCGTGACCGCGGTCAAAGAAGGCGACTTCGTGAGCGCGGAGATGCACGTGGCCTGTGGCAAGTGTCTGCAATGCCGCATTGGCCAGGCGCACATCTGCCAGCACGTGCGCATTCTGGGCCTGGATGCCAATGGCGCTTTCGCCAACTACGTTATTATTCCGGAGACCAACATCTGGAAGCTCTCGCCGACCATTCCGCGCGACTGGTGCTCGCTGCTGGACCCGTTGGGCAACGCGGTGCATACCG
>CAYQSI010000016.1:0-59892 GCA_964420185.1 uncultured Occallatibacter sp.
CGCTGGTCTGAATCGGAACAACCTCTTGAGACTCCACAAATAGGGAATAGGGAACGGTCTTCCAGGTCTCAAAAACGAGGCCTGGGAGACCCGGGCTCTGTAAAAATACGTACTATCGAGGTTCGAGGTTTCCCACTCTTCCCGCAAAAAGCGCGGGAAGAATGGGGCACCCGTAGTTACTGGTTTGTTTAAGAGTGGGTCTGACTAGTTTAAGGGTGGGCCACCTGGCCATTCCACAACTCCCGGAGCACGGCCCGCATAGCAACGAGCTTCTCTTTGAGCTTGTTCGACCCGCCCTGGCGCGGGTAGTTTGCTGTGGTCTCCTTGTCGAAGCGTGAAAACCGAAGGCACCAGTAGGGGCAATATTCATCATCGCAGGGCCGATCCTCCGAGAAAAGATCGAGCCCCTTCGAAAAAATGTTGCCGAGAGGCGTCCTATGGCCACACCGGTAGATTGTCCCATCATAGTAAATGGAAACAAACGATTTGCCCGCAAAGCATTGAATGTCGGTAAAGTCGGGAAACCCGTCGAGGTAATGACAGTCGAGAAGTGGATTGATCGTTGAGAGTTGTCTATCAGGTTGCCACGTGCTGGTTTTCGCAATCAGTTCGGCTTGCTCCGAGAAACGGCTAAACAGGATACGCTGGGATTTGTTATAGGCCTGCGGGTACCAGCGTCCTTCATAAGAGCCGCGGATCGCTTTCGGGATTAGTGCTACACCAAGTTTTGCAAACAGATCTGCTACGCGTGCGAAGTCAGCAAATGCGGGAGGTGTCATTACCTGCGAGGCGAACACCGGAAAACCTCGTTCCACCAGGGACGCAACGTGAGCCTCCAGGTCATGCCAACCCTTTCGGCGGTCGCGTTCCTCCACGTGGACGCCACAGTGAACGAATTTGACGCGCGATGGATCAATTTCCGCGGCGAAGTCGAGAACTCGCTGTGAAGTGAGGTTGGAATTGAGCGAGATGAAATGCTGCGACGTGAGTTTTTGGCACATTCGAACAAAATCAGGGTACAAGAAAGGCTCACCACCCGTGAGGTGCAGCAACCAGGTTTTTCCGGTCGAGTTGAAGAATTCCAAGCACTCTTCAGGAGAAATTCGCCTGATGGATCGTTCCTCAGCCTGGGAGTGGAAGAAGCAGTATTTACAGGCGTAATTGCAGATTAGGCTGAGCGTCCAGTCGGCTTCGATATCGAACTTCATACAGCTTCGATCATTCCCGCATGCAATGGAATCATGCGGAATTTGAATTGTCATATTTTGAACTCCACGGTTGCATCGAGCACATTTCGCATCTATGGAGTCTTCGAGCCATAAGATGTGTTTTTCCAGCGCATCGATACTGGAGAGGTGCTGTTCCGTGTGGCTTAATGGATCGGCTGGTAGCCCACACCTGATGCTCTTAAGTAGTAGGGGCGTGGGTGCCCTGTGTCTCTATTTTGAAACCTGGGAATCAGAAAAACCTCAGCCAACACATATTACTCCAGCGAAGTTGCCTTTGCGGAAAGTGAAGCGGGGGCGGACGTTCGGGAGAACAGAGGGGATTGACGGGTGTTGAGAGGGCTTCGCGCTCAGGCGTGGGGGATTTCAAGGGCGCCGGTTAGGCTGGAGACTTTTTCTACACCGTGGCTGCGGCACCAGGACTCCAGGCCGTTGGCCAGGCGCTCGACGGCGCATGGGTCGGCAAAGCTAGCCGTGCCCACCTGAACGGCTGTGGCGCCGGCCAACATAAATTCGACGACGTCTGAGGGCGTGACGATGCCGCCCATGCCCAGAATGGGGATGGTGACGGCGCGGGCGGCTTCGTAGACCATGCGCAGGGCGATGGGCTTGATGGCCGGGCCGGAGAGGCCGCCGGTGATGTTGCTCAGGCGCGGACGGCGGGTCTCGGCGTCGATGGAGATGGCCAGAAAGGTGTTGGTGAGGCTTACCGCATCGGCGCCCGCACCGGCGGCAATTTTGGCCATGTGGGCGATGGAAGTCACGTTGGGCGAGAGCTTGACGATGAGCGGCCGGGTGGATGCTTTTTTGGCCCGCGCAACCAGATATTCGAGCGAGCCGGGATCGGCGCCAAAGGTCATGCCGCCGGCGTGGACGTTGGGGCAGGAGACGTTCAGCTCGTAGGCCGCGATGCCTTTGGCCTGGTTGAGGCGCTCGATGACCGCGATGTACTCGGCTTCCGTGTAGCCGAAGACGTTGACGATGACGTTGCAGCGGGGATAACGGCGGAGCGGCGGCAGCTTGCGGCTGATGAACTCCTCGACACCCACATTTTGCAAGCCGATGGCGTTGATCATGCCGGCAGCGGTTTGCACAATGCGCGGCGCGGCGTGGCCGGCGATGGGCTCCAGCGAGATGCCCTTGGTGACGAATCCGCCGATGCGCTCCAGCGAAACAATCTCTTCAAATTCAATGCCGTAGCCAAAGGTGCCGCTGGCGGCGATGACCGGGTTAGCCAGTTCCAGGCCCGCCAAAAACACTTTCATTTCAGGTTTCACGCGCGACACGCTTCCTTGATTCCGGGAGTCTCTACTGTTGGTTATGATACCGGACGGCACGCCGTGACCGCCGGTTGAGGGCAAACAACAAGGGCGGCCTCGTGGAAGCCGCTCTCGGGGTTTCTCGATAACGAACGGCTAGAGCTTTTCGGAAATAGTGTAGAACGGAATTTTGTCGGTATCCCACCCATTCCGCAGAAAAACGCGGAATGGATGGGGCACGGAAGTTTATAGCAAAAGCTAAAATGCTCAGGATTAGGCTTGCTCGCTGACGTTCACCTTTACCGGGGTGAGCCATCCGAAGCGGTCGGCCTTGAGGCCGCTGGCGATTCCGAAGAATTCGTCGGCGATCTTTTTAGTGATTTGGCCGGGCTTGCCATCGCCGATCAGAATACGGTCTATGGAGCGGATGGGCGAAACCTCGGCGGCCGAACCGGTGAAGAAGACTTCGTCGGCGATGTAGAGCATCTCGCGCGGAATGGGCTGCTCGCTGACTGTGTAGCCCAGGTGGCGGGCGATGGTGATCACGCTGTCGCGCGTGATGCCGGAGAGAGCCGAGTTGCCCAGCAGCGGGGTGTAGATTACGCCGTTGCGAACCAGGAAGACGTTCTCGCCGGAGCCTTCGCTGACTTGGCCGTTGACATCCAGGGCGATGCCTTCGACGTAGCCGTTGACCTCGGCTTCCATGTGAATGAGCTGGGAATTCATGTAGTTGGCGCCAGCCTTGGCGAGAGTGGGCATGGTGTTGGGAGCGAGGCGGTTCCAACTGGAGATGCACACGTCAGCGCCGCCGCTGCCAGCGACGTACTTGCCCCAGCGGAAGTTGGCGATGTAGACCTCAATGGGCGAGCCCTTGGGGCTGACGCCGATTTCGCCGTAGCCGCGGAGCACGATGGGGCGGATATAGCAGGGCGCGACGCCATTGGCTTCGACGGTGTCAACCACGGCGGCGCAGAGTTCATCGAGCGTGTAAGGGACAACCATGCGGTAGATCTTGGCCGAGTCGAGCAGCCGCTGCATGTGTTCAGGAAGGCGGAAGATGGCTGAGCCTTGCGGCTGCCCGTAGCAGCGAATCCCTTCAAAGACGCTGGAGCCGTAGTGGATGACATGGCTCATCACGTGGAGGTTGGCCTGCTCCCAGGGAATGAGATTGCCGTTGTGCCAGATTTTGGGGGTCGTTTGGATAGGCATGATAGTTTGAATGCTCCTTGGTCGCGCCGCGCGCGAACCCATCAGGGTAGCGCGCCGGGGGCAGTCCTGTCACGGAGCGCTGCGCAGAGGCCAGGGCGATGGGGAAACAGGCTCGCAGAGGGTGTGGCAAATCGCCTGTGGCTGTGATAACTTACTAACTGGTTAGTTAAATATGAAAATTGAAGCCACAACCCGAACCCAGGCTGAGCGCGCCGACCAGACCCGCGCCCGCATCCTGGAAGCCGCGATTCGCCAATTCAGCGAAAACGGTCTGGCCGGGGCGCGCACCGAGCAGATTGCCGAGGAAGCCGGCGTCAACAAGGCGCTGCTTTACTACTACTTCCAAGGCAAGGAGGCGCTCTATGAGGCGGCACTTGAGGCTGCGGCCGAAGGGGTGCGCGCTTCCAGCATGGCCGTGCTGGAAGCCGATGGCTCAGCCGGTGAGCGCTTTCTGCTTTCGGTGCTCAATCATTTCGACCGCATTCATACGGATCCCGGATTTCAAAGCCTGATGCAGCAGGAGATGATCCGTTTGCATCGCGGCGAAGCCAACGCGCTTCGTCCTCTGGTGGAGAAGGTCTTTCGCCCTTTGACGAAGCGGATGCAACAGGTGCTCGAAGAGGGAATTGCGGCGGGTGAGCTGATTCCCGGTGACCCGGCGCAATTCCGTTACGCGGCGCTGGGCGCCAACGTCTTTTACTTTCTTTCCGCTCCGTTCATGCGCCTGATTGACGGGGTTGACCCGCTGGAACGGGGCGCCCTGGAGTTTCGCCGGACCTCGGCGATCCAGTATCTTGGGCAGGCGGTTTTTGTTGACCGCGAGCACGGAGCGGAAGTGGCAGCCCGCGCGCTGGCGGCCGCGCCCATGCCGAAAAATGGCGGAATTCCGCCGCGGCCCACGCCTGAATTCCGCGCAATCAAAAGGCACGAAGCGAGGCAAAAGTGAACGCACGCAATCGAGTATTTCTGATCCTGGGCCTGCTGGCCGTGGGGTCGCTTATCTGGTACCTGGTTACGGTGCGGCCAAGCGCGGATCTGCAACTGATTGGCACGGTGGACGCCAACGAGGTTGTGGTGAGCGCCAAGATTCCCGGACGCATCCAGACGCTGTTGGTGGATGAGGGGCAGGATGTAAAGGCCGGCCAGTTGATCGCCATCATCGAAAGTAACGACTTGGACGCCGCACACAAGGCCGCCGAAGCTACCGCTGCCAGCCAGAACGGCAAGCTGGGCGAGACTGTGGAGACTGAGCGCCAGACCCGCGGCGAAACCGGCAGCGCCACAATCAACGCCGAGGCTCAGGTGCGCGCGGCGCGGGCTACGTTGGCCCAGGCTCAAGCCCAGTACGACCATCAGCAGGCCGACAGCAGCCGCATCATCGCGCTGGCTCGGCAGGGGATTATGAGCGAGCAAGCCAAGGATGAGGCGGCAACCAGCCTTCAGGCGGCCCGCGCGGCTGTTGATACAGCCAAAGAAAACCTCTCCGCCTCCGAAGCCTCGCTACGCCAGGCGCGCGCTCATGAGTTGCTCAGCGTAGTCGCGGCCCGCACCGTGGACTCGACACGCGACGAGGTGAAGAACGCGCGCGCCCTGGCCGACCAGGCCAAAGTCCAACTGGGGTATGCCCAGGTCTTTGCCCCGGTCAGCGGCAAGGTGAACGTCCGCGCCACACGCCAGGGCGAGGTGGTAGCCGCTGGCGCTGCCATCGTGACCATCATGGACCTGACCCAGACATGGGTTTACGCACCGCTGCCGGAGACTCAGGCTGATGCCGTTCAACTCGGCGACTCGCTGCGCGTCGTGATGCCCTCTGGCGCGACGCTTCAGGGCAAGGTCATCAATAAATCCGCCGAGGCCGACTTCGCCACGCAGCGCGACGTCAGCTCCCGCAAGCGCGACATCAAAACCGTTCAGCTCAAGCTGCTTATCGAGAATTCCGGCGAGCGTTTCGTTCCCGGCATGACCGCCGAAGTCTACATCCCCAAGAGCAAGCTGGTGAAGCAATGACAGCACCGGCCACAAACTCCGGCGAAACGCAAAAGAGCGTGCTCCTTCCGGCAATTGCCGTTGAGCACGCCGTCAAGCGGTACGGCGACTTTGAAGCCGTCAAAGACGTCAGTTTTTCCGTTGCTGAAGGCGAAATCTTCGGTCTTCTTGGTCCCAATGGCGCTGGCAAAAGCACGCTCATCCGCATGATGACCACGCTCATTCCACTCACCGCGGGAAAGGCCATTGTTGCCGGCCATGACGTGGCCAAAGATCCCGATGCAGTCCGCCGCGTGATCGGCGTCATTCCCCAGGCTCTCACCAGCGACCCCGATCTTACCGTCGAAGAGAACCTGAGCATCTACGCGAAACTTTACAGCGTTCCGAAGGCCGAGCGCCTGAAAAACATCGCCGAAGTTCTTGAAGCTGTGGACCTGAGCAAGTGGCGCGGCGCGCAGACCAAGACCCTCTCCGGCGGAATGCGCAGGCGGCTGGAGATCGCCCGCGGCCTGGTTCACAATCCCAGCATCTTCTTCCTCGACGAGCCCACTACCGGCCTCGATCCGGTCTCACGCATCGCCGTTTGGGAGATGCTCGACAACCTGCGCGCTACACGCAACCTGACCATCCTGATCACCACGCACTACATGGAAGAGGCCGACAAGCTCTGCGACCGCCTGGCCATCGTCGATCATGGCACGCTCGTCGCCCTGGGCTCGCCCATCGAGCTAAAACACAGCGTCCCCGGCGCGAACGTCGTCGAGGTCCACTTTAACCGCGAAACCCCTGAGTGGCAGGAGCGACTGGAAGGACTCGACGGCGTCACCAGCGTGCAGGCCGAGTCGGCAGGCTTTTATCGCGTGCTTACTTCCTCCGGATCGAAAACCACCATGCAGTTAGTCGAGTTAGCCGCGCAACTGGGCGAAACACTCACTTCTCTCAGCGTCCAGAACACTAGCTTGGACGACGTATTCGTCCACTATACCGGCCGCCAACTCCGCGATGAGCAGGTGAAACCCGCCGCCTACACCTTGCCGCCCCGGCCAGGAGTACGGCCATGAACAGGATGATGGCCATTGTCGAGCGCGAGATGCGCAAGTTCTTTCGCTCGCCTACGCTGATGATTATGTCGCTGATGATGCCGCTGCTTCAGTTGGTCATTATGGGCAACGCCTTTGGCGGCAAGATTGTTGGCGCGCGCGTGGCTGTGGTGGACTACGATCATGGCCCTCAGGCTGTAAGAATCCGCGAAGCCTTTGACTCGATTGCCGTCAACATCAAGACCTTCACCACCGTGGAGTACACGAACGAGGTGCAGGCCCGCGAAGACGTGCGCACCGGCAAGATCGACGCCGCCGTCGTGATTCCCGCGCAATACTCCCGCCGCGTCTATTCGCAGGACGCGCCGCGCCTGGGCCTGGTTGTCGATAATACTGACCCTTTCAGTTCCGGCTCGATTGAGGCCGAGATGCAGTTAGTGGTCACGGCGCTGACCGCCCCGGTGATTCAGCCGCGGCTCGCCAGCCAGATCGCTTTGGAGATCGTCGAGTTATATCCCTATGTCAATTACATGAAGTTTCTACTCCCCGCTACCATCGCGCTGGCCATGTATATCTCCGTGATGATCGGCGGCGGGATGTTATATATCGACGACAAGGCGCGCGGCGTCCACGAAGGCTATCTTGTAACTCCCATCACCAAGCTGGAGTTAGTCTTCGGCATGAACCTGGCCGGCGCCATCAAGGCGACACTGGCTGGCATCTCGCTCACGGTCATTGGCTCGCTCATGGCCGGACTGGGCATCATCTTTCATCCTGAGGCGCTGGCGGAACTCTTCTGCCTGATTCTGGTTTCTTCCATCGCTTTCAACGGCATGATGTTTCTGCTTATGGTCCGCGTCGACGATCCGCTGGTTCCACGCGCGATGTTCGGCGTTCTGAATACGCTGCTGTTTTACCCCTCAGGCGCCATGTATCCGATTGCGGCCTTTCCCCGCTGGCTTCGCGCCATCGCCGTCGTCGATCCTTTTACCTACGTGATCCACGGATTCAAAGCAATCTTGCTGAAAGACGGCGGCTTCGCGGCTATCCAATTTGATCTGCTTTTTCTGTTTGTCTTCGGGATCGGCACGCTGTTGATTGCCACGCCGTTGTTCAAACGTACTTTGTAATTTTTGGTGGTGGAAATTCGATTTGTTGGTTTGAAAGGGCGCGGATAGAGGTCTGGATTTCGGGCAGGACGCATGAAAAGCATCCCTCAGGAGCTAAAGCCCACGTTGTCATTGCGGCATTTGTGGCACGACTGAAGTCGTGCCCTTGCAAAACATTAATTTGTGCGGAGATTTCCTAAAGGCTTGGTTGTTTTTTTGGCACGTATAACACCCTTCGACAGGCTCAGGCCAGGCTAATTGTCGTGTCCTTTCAAAACGCAAACCATCAACCGGTTGTACACTGAGCCTGTGATGCGTCGATTGCTTGCTTCCTCGTTGCTCGCTTTCCTCGTGCTGGCCGGTTGCCACTCCGGCCAGAGGCCGCCCACGCAGCAGAGTACCGCTCAGAACTTCAAGGTATACAAATTGCGCGGCAAGGTTGTCTCCACCGATGCCGCCAAGGGCGAAGCGACGCTGAACCATGAGGCTATTCCGGGCTTCATGGGGGCAATGACCATGCCTTACAAGCTGAAAGACGCCAGCATTCTGGGAGAACTGCATCCGGGCGACGTAATTACCGCCGACCTGCTGGTCTCGCAGGACCCGAATGCGGATGTGCTGCTGGATCACATTGTCGTGGTGGCGCAGGCCAAGCCGGATTACCCTCCCGCGGTCTCCTATCATGTGCCGGCGCAGGGTGACACAGTGCCGGACTTCAAGCTGCGCAACCAGGACGGACGGCCGATTCACCTGAGCCAGTTCCGGGGCAAGGCGCTCGTGGTTACCTTTATCTACACGCGGTGCCCGTCGCCTGAATTTTGTCCGCGGGTGATGCACAATTTTGCCGCGCTGGAGAAGAGGATGGCGGCGAACCCCGCGCTCTATGCCAGGACGCATCTGCTCAGCATCAGTTTTGATCCGGAGCACGACACGCCCGAGAGGCTCCGCGCCTATGGCGTAACTTATATGGGCCGCGACGCGAAGAATGCGTTTGCGCATTGGGAGTTGGCCGTGCCCCAGAAGCCGGTGCTCGCCGAGATGGCGAAATTCTTTGACCTGGGAATGACCGAGAATGCGGATTCGATGATTACGCACACGCTCTCGACCACGCTGATCGGGCCGGACGGCAAGGTGGTGCGCTTTTATCCCGGCAATGAGTGGACGCCGGAGCAAGTGATGATGGACTTGGGTGGACGGTAGAATCCGCCGATTCGATAAGTTGAATCGCCCGAGTGTCGTGATTGCATGAATTGGTAATTAGCCATGGACAAGCGCGGGCGGGGACGCCCGCACTACAGCCGGCCGGGAGGCCGGCGCTACATTCATGCATTTACCCAATCACGCGGGCATGGTACTAGAAAGTTAAAAAATAGTGCAGAGCTTGGCGAAGGAATCCAGTTCAATCAACTGCTGACCGGCGGGCGCGGCGTCGAGCGTGGCGTGCTCCAGAATCCAGGTGTCTTTGTGAAAGAGGAAGACGGCGTGAAGGCCGGCGGCGAGCGCGGGGTTGATGTCGCTTTTGGGGCTGTTGCCGATCATCCAACTGGTATGCGGCGCTAACTCGTGGCGTTGAAGAACTTCGCGATAGGTCGCAGGGTCTTTTTCTGCGACGATCTCGACGGCTGAGAAGTAAGGCGAAAGTCCCGAGCGGCCCAGCTTGTCAGCCTGTTCTGCCTCGTTGCCCTTGGTCATGAGGATAAGCCGGTGGCGCGTGGCTAGCTCGGCCAGGGTTTCGTCCACGCCGGGAAGCAATTCAATCTCCTGCTCGGCGATGGAGCGCGCGAAGCCCAAGATGCGCTGACGCTTTTCCTCGGTCATGGGCGCGGGGCTGAGCCGCTCAAAGCAGGTGAGCAGCGCGTGGGTGAAGCTGGGTAAGCCGTAGCCGTGGGAGAGGATGGTCTCGCGCTCGACGACGTTCAACGTCTTGCGCACCTCGGCGGGCGAGTGCTTGTGGTGATTCAGATAGCTGATGAAGGCGGCGATGGCGCGCTCGAAGTAGACGTTGTTCTCCCACAGCGTATCGTCGGCGTCGATGAGAAGCGTTTGGCCTGAAGAAAATTGCGGCATGAGTCCATAGTAGCGAATCGGAGCGGGTAGCCGGTAGATGCAGGCTCAGTGGCCAGGTGAACGAGGTTCATGCGCCGGTGAAGAGCTTCGACGCGGCCCTTCGGGGCGCGTCGGGATGACGGGGATGCTTTCCCAGGCTTCCGCTGCGCTCCAGCCTGGGCTATTCTCGCGTCTTCCCTCCGGGAAGGAAGACTTCGCTTGTCGGGGACGGCAGCAGACCGAACCATCTTCAGCAACGGTGGTCATTGATGCGATTGCCTTGGCTCGGGGCCCCCATCCTTGCGTCAAGGAAAAAGGCGCAAGGATGGGGCACAGAGCTTTTGTGGAATTGCGAAGAACTACGGTTTTGGTTGAGCGGCCAGCCACTGTTTCAGATGCGGCTCCTGGAGCGCGCGCAACTCGATGCAGCCGTCGATGCTCTCGATTGCGTGCTTGAGGGCTTTATCGGAGGAGGCCACTTTGTGCGTGGAGAAGAATGCTTCCACGCTGGCTCGGGACTCGGCGGAGCAGAAGCTGCCCGTGGAGGCGACCAGACGAGCGCCCATCTCAGTGGTGAATTGAGCCTGCACCTTGTCCCAGTTGCTCTGAATGTACTTCCACGCCTGCTCGCGGTTTTCGTCGATCTGAAGAGCCATGGAGAACTGGTGGGTCGCGTCCTGGTTGCGGACCTTGCCCGAGGCGGCGTAGTCAAGGGAGCGCTGAACCAGCGCCGGATCCTCAAACTGGGCCAGCAGGCTGAGCGCGCCCTCCTGCAACTCCGGATTGGTAGAGGTTTCATAGAGCTGCTGCAAGCGGTCAAAGAGCTGGGCGTCGCCGTCGCGGGCGGCAATGCCCAAGGCGGTTTGTCCCAGACCCGCATCGACGGAACCGGGATCGGCCAGGAACCGGGGCGCAATCTCCCGCGCCTGGGCGAGGACGGCGGGGTCTTTGCCGTAAAAGCCAAGGATGCCGAAGAGTTCAGCGCGCAACTCGCGAGTGTTGGCCGAGTCGGTTTCAGCGGGAGGACCGAGCCGGGCATACTCCGGCGCAAAGGTTGAGCGAATCCAGGCAGCGAGCGCGGCACGCTCTTCGGCGGTGGCCGCAACGCGCGTAAAGGCCGCGTGGACGCCGTTCATGGTTGCACCTAACACTTCAGCGCCAGGGTCGGCCTTGATGGCCGCCAGCAGGTCGAGATAGGCGCCGATGGGAGCCTTGTTGGCGCGGACTTGCGCCCACTCGTCGCCGATCAGGCTGATGCGCTCCGTGGGAGTCAGCGAGGTTTCCACCTGCGCCACCAGGGCCGCGTAAACGCTGGGCGTATATGCGCTGCGGTAGTAGCCCTTGCCGCCGGCATTGGCAAAGAAGAGGGCGCTTGCGGGCGCCTTCAGCGCGGATGCGGCGGGCGTGAGGATTTGGCAGTCCTTGCTGTCGGCTCCGGTCTTGAAGCAGACGGGAAGGGTCCATTTCTGCGCGGAGTCCGGCTGAATGCTGGGGCTCAGGAAGAAGCGTTTCTGGGTTACAGCGACCTTGCCATTGCGCAGCTCGCCGAAGGTGAGGATGGGCGCGCCAGGCTGGGTCACCAGGCCCTCCATGATCTTGTCCACCGGCTTGTGGCTGGTGGCCGTCTGTGCGCCCCAGAAATCCTCAGCCGTAGCATTCGCGTAGCGGTGAGCGGCCAGGTAGTTATGCACGCCCTGGCGGAAGGTCTCCTCGCCCAGGTAGTTTTCTACCGTGAGGAGCACGGCGGCGGCCTTGCCGTAAGCAATGCCATCGAACATCTGGTTGATCTCTTCGGGCGTCTCAGCCCTGGCGCGGATCGCGCGAGTCGTGGGTTGGGCGTCTACATCCAGCGTGCCTACCACTTCCGCGGCCGCGGTCTGGCCGATGTTCCACTCCGGATGCATGGCGGCCACCGGCTTGTTTTCCATCCAGGTGGCAAAGCCCTCGTTGAGCCAGAGGTTGTCCCACCACTGCATGGTGACCAGGTCGCCGAACCACTGGTGGGCCATCTCGTGGGCGATGGTCAGAGCTACTTCTTTCTTCGCGCCAATGGATGCGGTCCTGGGGTCAATCAGCAGGGCGGTCTCGCGATAGGTGATGGCGCCGAAGTTTTCCATGGCACCGGCTTCAAAGTCGGGCAGGGCGATCAGATCGAGCTTCTTGAGCGGGTAGGGAATGCCGAAGTATGTATTGAAATAGTGCAGAACGTATTTGGCGACATCGACGCTGTAGGGCGTGAGAGCGACTTTGTCGGGCGTGGAGCAGGAGCGGATGGCTACGCCGTCAGATTCGCCCGTGGTGCACTGGAAGTCGCCGACGAGAAAGGCCACCAGGTAAGTGGACATTTTGGGCGTGGTGGCGAATTGAAGGACGTGCTTGCCGGCGGCTGGGCCGGGGGTATCGGTGAGGATTGCCCCGTTGGAGATGGCCGTGTCACCCGCATCGATGACCAGCGAAATGTCGAAGGTGGCCTTGAAAGCCGGTTCGTCGAAAGACGGAAAGGCGCGGCGCGCATCGGTGGATTCAAACTGCGTGACAGCGTAGTTGCGGCGGGCGGTTTTGGAGAGATAGAAGCCGCGCAGCTCGTTGTTCAGAATGCCGGTGTAATGGATGGCTAGAGTCGCCTTGCCCGCGGGCAGCTTCTCCGCGAAGGTAAAGGCGGCCTGCTGCTTTTCCTTGTCAAGAGCGACGGTGGCTTTCTGCTCTTTGCCGCCGGTGGTTACCGTCACGCTCTCAAAGGTGATTTCAGCGGCGTTCAGCGTGATGCGGTCCGTAGGCTCGGCAAGCGTTACGTCAATCGACTCGACGCCGGAGAAGGTTGCGGTTTTGAGGTCGGGCGTGAGGGTGAGCGCGTAGTGCTCCGGGCGGACGGTCTGCGGCAGCCGCTGGGCATTTGCCCGGCTTGGCAAGGTGAGAAAAAGGCACAGAAATGCGGCCGATGCAGCAATAGAAGCGCGCATCGAGAAAGCGAAACAGTGAATTTTCATGCAATCCTCGTTCGATTGAATAGTTATTCCGTTGATTTTCTTATCGGCAGCAGCGAGTCAAGCAGCAGCAGGCAAGCGCCGGTGACAATGGCCGAATCGGCCAGGTTGAAATCGGGCCAGTGGTAGGCGAAGATATGCACCTCGATAAAGTCCACCACTGAGCCGTAGGCGATGCGGTCGTGGACGTTGCCCAACGCGCCGGCAAAGACCAGCGCCAGCCCAAAAGTGGTGAGCGTGATGCGGTCGCCGAGGCGGACCATGAGGACGAGGACCATCAGCGCCGCCAGCGAGGAAAAGCAGATCAGGCCCCAGCGGACCGCGTGGGGCGAGGCCGTGTTGGCGAAGAGCGAAAAGGCCGCGCCCTCGTTGGTCCAGTGAGTGATGCGCAGAAAGTGGGGCACGACCGGGATGGCGCCGCCAAACGGGATGCGGAGCGTGATCCAGGTCTTGGTCAAGCGGTCAAGAAAGATGACCACGGCGGAGATGAGCAAGAGCCAGTGCAAACGGCGGGGTGCAGTGAATTTCATGGAGATTCCTTGCGAACAGTGGTCAGTGAACAGTGGTCAGTGATCAGTGCTGATTGAGATTCGTGGTTTCCCACCCATTCGCCAGAAAACGGCGAATGGATGGGGCACGGAGGCTACGTGGCTTCCGGAGGAGCGATCTTCATCTCCTTGAGCGCATCGTGGCAGCGGGTGCAGACGTTCTGCCAGATGCCGTAGTTCTCGACCACTGGCATGAAGTTCCAGCAGCGGGCGCATTTGGTGCCCGTGGCCGGGAGTGCGGTTATCTGAAGTTCGCTGCCCTCGATCACCGTGACGCGGGAGACATTGACGATCTCCTTGAGACCGGCGGCGTGGCGCTGAAGAAGGGCGAGTTGCTCACCCGAAGCGGCGATCTCCAACTCGGCTTCAAGTCCTTTGCCGATGTGCTTGGCCTGACGGGCTTCTTCTAGGACGCGCAGGGCAACATCGCGCACCTCGAAGAGCTGCTTCCACTCTTCCAGCAACTTCGCTGGGCTCTCGGAGAAAATCTCTTCCGGCTTGGGAAATTGCGCCAGATGAACGCTCTTTTCGCGGCCTTCGACCTTGGGCAGATACTCCCAGACTTCGTCGGCTGTGAAGCTGAGAATGGGCGCGACCATGCGAACAAGCGTCTCGGTGATCTGCCAGAGCACGGTCTGCGCGGAACGGCGTTCGTGGCTCGTGGGCGCGAAGGTGTACATGCGGTCCTTGAGCACGTCGAGATAGAAGGAACTCAAGTCCACGATGGCAAATTCGTTCAGCGCGTGGTAGACGCGATGAAACTCGAAGCGATCGTACCAGCCGAGAACATTCTCGGTCAGCTCGCGGGTGCGGGCCAGCATGTAGCGGTCGAGCGGCATGAGTTCGGCCTCGGAAACGCGGTCGCGTGCGGGGTCAAAGCCGTTCAAGTTGCCGAGCAGGAAGCGGAAGGTGTTGCGCAGCTTGCGATAGATTTCAGCGCAGCGTTGCATCAGGTTTTCACTGGCCGCCATGTCTTCGCGGAAATCGACGGATGCCACCCAGAGGCGAACGATCTCGCCGCCGAGGCGCTTGGCGATGTCCACCGGGTCCACGCCGTTGCCGAGCGATTTGCTCATGGCGCGGCCTTGCTCGTCGAGAGTCCAGCCGGCGGTGGAGACGTGCGAGTAAGGCGCGTGCCCGCGCAGAGCCACCGAGGTCAGCAGCGAGGAGTGGAACCAGCCGCGATGCTGATCGCCGCCTTCAAGGTACAGAACCTCAGTTCCTTCTCCGTTTTGGAAGGCCGTGTAGGCAGGCTTCAACTCCGGATCGGACTCGCAGACGGCAAACCAGCTTGTGCCGGAGTCGAACCAGACGTCGAGAATGTCAGTCTCCTTGCGGAAGGCTGTGCCTCCGCAATTTGCGCAGGTGCAGCCCGCGGGAAGCAGGTCGGCCACCTCGGTGGTGTGCCATGCCTCGACGCCCTCGCTCTCAAAAAGATCGACAATCTTCCGGTTGAGCACTGGGTCAATAATCGGCTGCTGGCAGCCTTCGCACATGAATACCGCGATGGGCACGCCCCAGATGCGCTGGCGGCTGATGCACCAGTCAGGGCGCGTGGCGATCATGTTGGTGATGCGCTCTTTGCCCCAGGCCGGGTCCCAAACCACTTTGTCGATTTCCTCAATGGCCAACTGGCGGAAGGTCGTCTCAGTGCCGTCGGCGCGCTTGACGGGGGTTTCAAGACCGATGAACCACTGCTCGGTGGCGCGATAGATGACCGGCTTGTGGCAGCGCCAGCAGTGCGGGTAGGAGTGGGTGATGTCCTGCGAGGCCAATAGCGCACCACACTCCTGGAGCATGGCCACGATGACCGGATTGGCGGCCCACACCTTCAAGCCGTCAAAGGCGGGCGGAGCGGCATGGTTCCAGGCGCTGTGGTCAACGGTGAGGCGGCCAGCGGCGTCCACGCGGCAAGTGGGGTCGATGTTGTAGCGGGCGCCGGTGTAGAAATCGTCTGCGCCGTGGGAGGGCGCTGTGTGGACCGCGCCAGTGCCGGTGTCGTTGGTGACGTAAGTGGCCAGGACGCCCAGAAGGCTGCGATCCAGGAAGGGATGCTGGAAGGTGATGCGCTCCAGTACGCTGCCTTTGAAGCGGGCCAGTTCTGCGGTTTCGCCCAGTTTGCAGGCGGCCACAACGGCAGAGGCCAGCTCAGCGGCAACAATGTAAACCTCATCGCCAGCTTCCAGAGCTACATACTCAAAATCCGGATGGAAGGCCACAGCCATCGACGCGGGCAAGGTCCAGGGAGTCGTCGTCCAGATGATGGTGGAAACCTGTTTGCCCGCCAGAGCCGGATCGATCGCCTCCGGCGCAGAGGTGAGACGGTAGCGCACGTAGACCGAGGGGCTGGTGTGCATGGCGTACTCGACCTCGGCCTCGGCCAGGGCTGTACGGTCGTGGATGCACCAGTAAACCGGCTTGAGGCCGCGGTAGACGAAGCCTTTTTCAAGGAAGCCGTAAAAAGCCTCCAGCGTGTGCGCCTCGTAGTCGCGGGTCATGGTCTTGTAGGGCTTATTCCAACGGCCAAAGCAGCCAATGCGCTCAAACTGCGAGGTTTGCAGATCAACATACTTCTGCGCATAGGCGCGGCAGGCATCGAGCACCGCAGGAGCGGGCATTTCCAGCTTTTTGTGGCCCAACTGCTCGTCCACCTTGATCTCGATGGGCAACCCGTGGCAGTCGTAGCCGGGGACGTAGGGCGCGTCGAAGCCGGCCATGGTCTTCGACTTGACCACAAAATCCTTCAGGCCCTTGTTGAGCGCATGGCCCAAGTGGATGGGGCCGTTGGCGTAAGGCGGACCGTCGTGCAAAAGGTAGGCAGGGCGGCCGTGGCCAGCCTTGCGCAGCTCCTCATAGAGCCCAAGCGAGGCCCAGCGGGCCAGGCGAAGCGGTTCATTCTGCGGCAGGTTAGCCTTCATCGGAAAGGCGGTTTGCGGCAAGGTAAGGGTCGCCTTCAACTCCGGTACTGAGGACATCGTCACTCCCTGGTGTGTTTCAGACTGTTCATTTCTCAGTGTAAATGGCGGGGCAAGATCTTTTCGATAACAACCGCGGGTGCGGGCCGTCTATAGTTTATGGGAAACCTGACCATGCCGGAATATGAGGGCCTGGATTTTGAGAGCCTCCCGGACAAGACACAGGAGGGCGGCGTCAAGCATAATAGAAGGATGGGCCTGGAGGCGTGGACACCCCCGTTCGGTCAACAGACCAGGCGCCCAGAGGCAACGGAACCAGACGCAACGATGGCCAACGACCTGCTCGACGAAATTGCAGAATCCCAAACTGCCGCAGCCACCATGGGCGGATGCGAACTTGACCTCACTTTCGGTGTTCCCATAGAGGAAAAGCCCATCTGGGTCGATCTCTATGAGAGCATTCGCGACGTCTTTTTCCCGTCCAAACTGCCTCCGCTGGAGCTGACTTCAAAGCCGATTCCGGTACCGGACCGGATGGCGGTCAAGCGCAACCCCTGGGCCATCGGCATCTCCGCCACTCTCAACGTGCTCTTTCTGCTGATCATGCTTTTCTTTGTCAGCAGGAAAATTATCAATAATTTCAAGCCAACGCTGACAACGACGGACATTGACGTGGGCGAGTTCAAGGCGCTGAAAGCAAAAACGATGGCAGGGGGTGGCGGTGGCGGTGGTGACCACAGCATCGTCGATCCCAGCAAGGGCAAGCTGCCCAAATTCGAGAAGAATCCTACAACGCCCCCGCAGGTGCAGACGGTGGACCATCCTCTGCTGCCGATGGAAGCGGCCATCAATGTGCAGAAGGAAATTACCCTGCAGGACAATCAGAATATGCCGAATATCGGCATGAAGAACTCGTATAACGTCAAGCTGGCTTCCAACGGTCAAGGCGGCGGCGGCGGCATGGGAACGGGTTATGGCGGCGGCATGGGGCCGGGAACCGGCAACGGCTACGGGCCGGGCACCGGCGGAAATACTGGCGGCGGACTGTACCATGTGGGCGGGAAGATCTCCGCGCCGATTCCTTTGTTCGAGCCGGAGGCGGAGTTCTCCGATGAGGCGCGGCGGGCCAAGTACCAGGGTGTTTGCATTGTGCAGATCATCGTGGACGCGCAGGGCAATCCGCAGAACCCTCGGGTGGTGCGCGCGCTGGGCATGGGACTGGATGAGCAAGCCATCAAGGCGGTGATGAAGTACAAGTTCAAGCCGGCCATGAACGGCAAAACGCCGGTGGCGGTCTGGCCGGTCAATGTCGAGGTCAACTTCCGGCTGTATTAAGACTAGATGCGGTTTTGAGCAGAAAGAGCGAAGCGCTTGGCGCTTCGCTCTTTTCGATTTTTGGGGAAATCCGGCGGAAGGGAGAATCCCGTGGATTTGTTGGGGTAGAAGCATTTACGGGAGCGCTCACCCAGCGCTAAAGCGATGGGCTAATCTGCACAGCGCCTCCGGCGCGGGCCTTGAGCACGAGTGGAGTTGGAATCGGTGGCTAAGTGGAACTGGAATCCGTTGATCATCTAGCTCGGACAGGAAAATTAGGCCTCAGGGCCTAAACAGGCTGCGGAGAAAGGGTTGGATTTTTCCGAATTCCCGAAGAACATCCCTCAGGGGTTAAAACCCTCTGTTTTTATGGCCTTTTTCGGCACGACTGAAGTCGTGCCCTGATACAAAGCGTCTTTCCGAAAGACACTCCACGAGTTTTACAGCAGCCTGTAAAGGCCCGGTTGATTTTTGCGGCATTTATGGCACGACTAAAGTCGTGCCCTTTTAAAACGATGGCTTGTTCAGAGGTTCTTAGAAGAGACCACAAATCTATAAGTAAATGGTGCGCCCGGAGAGAGTCGAACTCCCGACCTACTGGTTCGTAGCCAGCCGCTCTATCCAACTGAGCTACGGGCGCACACAAATGGTCTCTCGCGAAACCATAGACAGAATAACAGGGTTTTTCCGACGGCGCAATTGCGGGTTTTTCAGACTGCGGGAATCGGCTGCTGAGCCGGCGGCGTTGGAATCAAAGGCGGTTCGGCGACGACCTGCAGACCCGCCTCGCGCACCAGCCTGGTGACGGCTGCGGCGTTGAGCCGCGTGGCGTCATACTCCACGCGCAGGGTGCGGGCGGCGCGGTCGAAGTTGAGCTGGCGAATGCCGTAGACCTCGCGGGTGTTGGCCAGCGCGAAGGTTACCGCATCCGTGGGCGGCGTGGCATAACGAAAGAGAATCTCCACCGTGGTCATAGGGGAATGATAGCAAGAATTCAGAAACTTATTGAAAATCTAACCCTGATGCGGAAAATGCAGATCCTTCGACTCACTGCGCTTCCCACCCCAGCGAGCAAAGATCGCTCGCTGGGGACCCCGCTTCATTCCGATCGCTCAGGATGAACGGGGCGGGATCAAATCCTTGGTTTTGAAAAATCAGCAAGTTAGCCACCGCTTCGCGGTGATAGCGAGTTAGCAGGTTAGCGGATTTGTGCGACTGGCGGCGTCTCCCTGCACTGGTTCACTTCAGACGTCACTCGCCGGGGCGAGGTGGGCTGCTCAGGATGACGGGGCATTTATGTAACGTTCTTCTGAGACGGGACACTAGAGGCTTTGCAGATAGGCGCGGATCTCGGGATTGGACCAGTCCGGGTCGCCGACAATCTTTCGCCGGATGAAACCCTTGCGGTCGATGATGTAGGTCTCGGGCCACCCTTCGGTGTGATAAAGCTGGGCGGCCTTCTGCGCGGGGTCGCGGACGGTGATCAGGTCCACATGACGGCGGGCGAGGAAGCGGTTGTAGGCGTCCGGGTCTTCGTCAATGCTGACGGCCAGAATGGCCAGATCGGGCCGCTCGTGGTGCAGTTCGATCAGCGAGGGCATCTCCTCGATGCAGGGCGCGCACCAGGTGGCCCAGAAGTTGAGCAGAACCACACGGCCCCGGTAGCTGGCCAGGTGAATGGTGGTCGAGCCGTCGGAGACGGTGAAGTCCGGGGCTATTTGGCCGGTTTGAGCCGGATGCGCGCCGCGGTCGCAGCCGGACGCCAGGGCCAACGGCACAAGCAAAGTGAGAGTGAGAAACCGAGGGAGCCGCACATCCTTATAATACGGAGCGAAAGCCCCCAACGAAAGGGTGAGGACGAATGGAGAACGAGAAACGGCGGGAGAGCGGAGCGGTTGGAGAGGGCGGGTTCAAGCCGGTGCTTGGGCTTTCAGAGGAGCCGGCGACGCTGCCGTTGCGCTGGGAAGCGGTTCCGGGAACGGTTTTTGATCAGCCTGAGCCTGACAATTTGCTGGAACTGACAGTCATTGTCCCGGCGCGCAATGAAGAAGATTGCCTGGCCGCGTGTCTTGAGTCGCTGGTGAGCCAATCCGACGAAGTCTTCAAGCTGGGCCGGGAGTGGGAATTGATTGTGGTGGACGACCACTCGACCGACCGCACCGCTGAGATTGCCCGCAGCTTTGCCGGGGTGACGGTGATGGAGGCGGAGAAGCTGGAGCCTGAGTGGACCGGCAAGAACAACGCCGTCTGGACTGCGGCACGGCGGGCGCGTGGGCGTTGGCTGCTTTTTACTGACGCCGATACACTCCACGAGCCGGGCAGTCTGCATCGGGCGATGCATGAGGCCGTCAAGCACGAGGTGGGCATGTTGAGCTACTCGCCTAAGCAGATTGTTCATGGGCTTTGGCAGCGGTCGCTGATGCCGCTGATTTTTTGCGAGCTGGAACTGGCTTATCCGCCGGCCAAGGTTTCCGATCCTGGGCAGCGAATTGCCGCGGCCAACGGGCAGTTTCTGCTGGTGGAGCGGGAGGCGTACCGGCGGCTCGGCGGCCACCCTTCAGTGGCGGAAAAGGTGCTTGAAGACGTGGAATTTGCGTTCCTGGCCAAGCGGCGCAAGGTTGGATTGCGCTTCCGTTATGCCGAGGATGCCGTCTCCGCGCGAATGTATCGCTCCGCCGGGGCCATGCTTGAGGGCTGGACGAAGAACCTGGCGCTGCTCTTCGACAATTGCCTGGCACTGGCCGTCTGGCGCGTGATTGACATTGCGTTGCTGGTACTTTTGCCGGTGCTGGCGGTTGAATTCTGGAATGCGCCGCTGTTTGCGCACTCGGCGCAGTGGCTGATTGCCGGGTGGGTTCTGGCCATTTTGTGGGTACGCAATTTATTTCGCTTTTACGGCCGCGTAGCCAAGTCGCACTTTTCGTTTCTCGATTGCGCCCTCTCGCCGCTGAGCCTGCCGCTGTTTGTGGCGCTGCTCTACCGCAGTTGGTTCCAGCACAAAATTCTGAAGCGCATCAGTTGGAAGGGCAGGGAATACAAGGCGTGATGGCCTTATTGCGAGATGGAGCGCGTGAATTGCGTGAAGCCGGACGGGGAGTTCAAGCATCTTCTTTAGTGAGGGGTCTGCATGATCTATCTGACGCGGCGGGCTACGTTTTCCGCTTCGCACTATTACTGGAACCCGGCGTGGTCTGAGGAGAAAAACCAGCAAATCTTCGGCCGCTGCGCCAACCGCAACGGGCACGGGCACAACTACACGCTGGAGGTCACGGTGGCGGGCGAGCCTGACCCGGTGACCGGCTTTGTGGTCGATCTGAAGTGGCTGAGGGAAGTGATCGAGCGCGAGGTGTTGGAGGCCTGGGACCATCGCCACCTGAATCTGGATGCGCCGGAGTTTGCCGCGGCGATTCCGACCACGGAGAACCTTGCCATCGCGGCCTGGGATCGTCTGGAACCGCCGGTGACGGCTGCCGGCGGAGCGCGATTGAGCCGGGTTAGGATTTACGAAACGCCGGAGATTTTCGCTGAGTACCGAGGTGAGGCGTGATTGCAAAATCCAGACGCGCCTGCTTCGGACGCCGCTATTTGGTGAGCGCCAGCCACCGTCTGCATACGGATGCGCTCTCGACGGAAGAAAACCGGGCCACCTACGGAAAATGCAACAATCCCCACGGCCACGGGCACAATTACGTTGTGGAAGTGCTGGTGTGCGGAGCGGTGAATCCGGAGACTGGCATGGTGGTGGACCTGACGGCACTGGATGAGGTGGTGCGGGCGCGGGTTGTCGAGCGATTTGATCATGCCAATCTCAATTTGGATCCGCTGTTTGCGAATCGTGTGCCGACGACCGAGAATCTATGTAGAGCGGTCTTCGGATTGTTGAGGGACGCACTGCCGGGTGGTGAGTTGGAGCGAGTGCGCGTGGAAGAGACGGAGAATAATTTTTTTGAATGCTGCGGCGAGTGAAAACAGATGCAGATCCTCTTCTGCTGTGCTCAGGGTCGCTCAGGATGAACGGGGCGGGATCAAATTCCGGGTCTTGAAAGAATCAGCAAGTTAGCCACCGCTTCGCGGTGATGGCGGGTTAGCAAGTTAGCGGATTTGTGCGACTGGCGGTATCTTCCCGCCCTGGATCACTTCAGCCGTCAGATGGCAGCTCAAGATAACGAAATTACGAAGAGGATGAGGAGCATGACGCAACCGATAGCGGTGAGCAAGGCGATACACAGGGAAGCAGAGATGGACGAAGGGCTGAGCGGATTCAGCACGCAGGAGATGTATCGCGAGATTCTCAGCCGCTTGGGCGAGGACCCCAGCCGCGAGGGATTGCTGGCCACGCCGGGGCGCGTGGAGAAGTCGATGGCTTTCCTGACCAAGGGCTACGACGAGGATCCGACGAAGATTCTGCGCGGCGCGCTCTTCGATGAGGACTACGACGAAATGGTCATCGTCAAGGACGTCGAGATGTTCTCGCTCTGCGAGCACCACATGCTGCCCTTCTTCGGCAAGGTGCATGTGGCCTATATTCCCAAGGGCAAGGTGATCGGGATCAGCAAGATTCCGCGCCTGATTGAGGTCTTTGCGCGGCGCTTGCAGGTGCAGGAGCGACTCACGCGGCAGATTGCCGACGCCATTCAACAAGCGATTGCCCCGCTGGGCGTGGGAGTGGTGGTGGAGGCGCGGCACCTGTGCATGATGATGCGCGGCATTGAGAAACAGCACTCCTCGACTGTCACCTCGGCCATGGTGGGGTGCTTCCGCGAGAAAGAAACGCGCCAGGAGTTCCTCTCGCTGGTGCGGCCGTCCGGTTCGGACGGATTGTGAGTGGCTGGGCCCGGTCAGCTAAAGTGAAGAGGTGAACGGGCTTCTCGTTATCGACAAACCGGGCGGCATGACCAGCCACGACGTGGTGGGCCGGCTGCGCAAGATTACTGGCGAACGCTCCATCGGCCATCTGGGCACTCTGGACCCCATGGCCACAGGCGTTTTGCCCTTGCTGCTGGGCAAATTTACACGCCTGGCGCAGTATTTCTCCTCTGCTGAAAAAAGCTATTCAGGGACGATTCGCTTCGGCTTTGCCACGGATACATACGACGCCGAGGGCCAGCCTGCCGGGCCGGACCTTTGGCCGGAACTCGATCCCGCTTTGACGCTGGAGCGGGTGCGCGCCATGGCTGCCCGCTTTTATGGCGAGATGCAGCAGATGCCGCCAGCTTACTCCGCAAAAAAGATTTCCGGTAAGCCCGCTTACAAGCTGGCCCGCGAGGGCAAAGCTGTGGAATTGAAGGCCGTCCCGATCTGTATCGCCAGCTTTGAGATTGAGTCGCTCGATGGGGCCGAAGCCAGCTTCACGATGAGCATCAGCGCCGGAGGTTACGTGCGCTCTGTGGCTCATGAAATGGGCCAGGATCTGGGGTGCGGGGCGCACTTGAGCAGCCTGCGCCGCACGCGGGCTGGGGTCTTTACGCACGCCGAGGCGCACACGCTGGAGGAACTGGCTCCGTTGGCCGGGAACATCGAGGCGCTGGAGGCGCTGTGCGTTCATCCGCGCAGCCTGTTGCCGGAGATGCCCTCGGTCACGGGCGATGTAATTGCCCTGGGGCGGCTGAGGAACGGCGCTCAGGCCAACTTACCGGAGTTTTCCCGCGCGTCGCTGGTCAAGGTCTTCGCCAGCCAGCGCGAGCTGGTGGGGATTGCCAAGCGCGTGGCGGGAACGCTCTTTCAGCCGGTAGTGGGGATCAGTGGTCAGTGAACAGTGGTCAGTGGTCAGTTTGTTTTGCGATGGCTCGAGCTTTTGCGGCGGCTATGAAAGTGCGCACACGGATGTAATTACTGTTCACTGTCCGCTGTTTACTGACTACTGGCCTTTCCGCAGCATCGGCGTAAGCGCCGGCAACAGCGTCCGGGCGATGATTTCGGAGCCTTTGGCTGTGGGGTGAATGCCATCGGGCTGGATGGCGCCGGGAACATTCTCCAGGTTCTTGTAAATCATGGGAACGAAGGCTGTGTGGTGTTTCTGGGCGAGCGCGCGGAAGAGCTGCTCGAATTGCTGGATGTAGTCAGGGCCGTAGTTGGGCGGAAGCGTAATGCCGGCCAGCAGGATTTTGATGCGGGCGTTTTCGAGAGCCGTCAGCACCGCATCGAGGTTGCGGCGGGTCTGGTCCAACGGCAGGCCGCGGAGGCCGTCGTTGCCGCCAAATTCGACGATGACGATTTCGGGGTGCAGGAGCAGGATGGAGCGCAGACCGGCGACGGCGTCCTTGGTGGTGGCTCCGCTGGTGCCCCGGTTGCTCACTTTGTAGTGGTAGCCGCGGGCGTTCAGGTCCCTCTGGAGAGCGTCGGGGAACGATTCGCCGGTCGGGAGGCCATAGCCGGCGGTGATGCTGTCGCCGTAGCAGACCACGACGGGACGGTCGGCGGCCAGCAGCGGAGCAGCCAGTAGAATCAATCCAAACGAAACGATCAGCGAGCGGCGAACGTCCACAGGAACAGTGTAGCGAAATGCAGGGAACCAGGCCTATGACAGCATGATTTTGAACCTTCTGTTTCGAGGTTTCCCACCCTTTCGCCAGGAAAAAGCGAAAGGATGGGGCACGGGAGAGCACGTCAACAAGCGGTCAGAGACCTGGAGCAGAGAACGGGGAATAGAAGACAGAGTTTCGGGAGGCGGGCAGAGTGATCGAGGTTCGGGACGCGAAGAAATGGATTCAGAACGGCGCGCGGCGGGTGGAGATTCTGAAGGGAATTTCGCTCACCATTCCTGAGGGTCAGTTTGTGGCCATTGTGGGCGCCAGCGGCAGCGGGAAGAGCACGCTGCTGGGTTTGCTGGCGGGGCTCGACACGCCCAGCTCCGGCGAGATCTGGCTGGACGGCGTACCGATCCACAACTTGGCGGAGAAGGAGTTGGCCGCGGTGCGTGGGCGGAAGATCGGCTTCGTCTTCCAGTCGTACCAACTGATTTCGACGCTTACCGCTCTGGAAAACGTGCTTCTGCCCTATGAACTGAACGTGGAGAGCAGCGGGATCGAGCAGGCGCGGCGGTTGCTGGATGAGGTTGGGCTCGCGGAGCGCGTGGACCACTACCCGGTGCAGCTCTCCGGCGGCGAACAGCAGCGCGTGGCGCTGGCCAGGGCTTTTGTCGTCGAGCCGCCGATTGTTATGGCCGATGAGCCGACCGGGAACCTGGACTCCGCCAACGGGCGGCTGGTGCTGGACCTGTTGCTGGAGCGCAATCGCAAGGCTGGCACAACGCTGGTATTGGTGACGCATGACCCCGAGGTGGCCAGCCGCGCCGACCGCAGGATTGTGCTGCGGGATGGACTGATTGTGGAGGATAGTCTGCCGTACACGGCGCAGGCGGAAGTTGCGGTTGCGGAGCAGGGGCAGAATGGCTAAGCGCGCGTTGAGTTGGAAGCGGGCCGGAGCCATCGGCTGGCGGGATTTGCGCTCCGCGCCGGGCAAGTTCGGCTTTGTGGTGCTGTCAGTGGCTGTGGGCGTGGCGGCGCTGGTGGGCGTGCGGGGCTTCAGCGACAGCTTCCGGCGGACGCTTTCAACCGAGGCCCGGTCGCTGATGGCCGGCGACCTGAGCGCGCGCCTTTTTCATGAGCCAACGGCGGAGGAAAAGCAAAAGATTGCCGCCATTGCGCAGCCGGGCGGGATGCGGACGACCTGGGTGACGGAGACCGTCTCCATGGCTTCTGTCCCGTCTGACCCGGTGCCGCTGCTGGTTTCTCTCAAAGCCGTGGACCCGGCCGAGTATCCCTACTACGGCAAGGCTGAGTTGGAGCCGGCGATGAGCCTGCGGCAGGCTTTGGACGGCGATTCGGCGGTGGTGGCCGAGGAGTTTCTTATCCGGCTGAATGCGCGGGTCGGTCAGCCGCTGCGGCTGGGCGGCAGAAGCTTCCGCATTGCCGCGGTGCTGAAACAGGAGCCGGACCGGCTCACGGCGGGCTCAGGCATGGGGCCGCGGGTGATGATCTCGCAGGCGGCGCTCGAACGGACCGGCCTGCTGGCACCGGGCAGCCGGGCCAGCCAAAGGCTCTTGCTTGAACTGCCTGCCAACGCGGACCTGGCCGCGCTGCGCAAGCAGGTGGAGACGGCGCTGCCCGACGCGCAGGTGATGGACTTCCGCGAGGGCAATCCGGGGCTGAACAAGGGCCTGGACAATGCAACCGCGATTTTGAGCCTCATTTGCCTCGTAGCCATGGTGCTGGGAGCGATTGGCGTGGCCATGGCCATGCACGCGCATCTGGAACAGCGCATGGATATGCTGGCCATTTTGAAGGCTGTGGGCGCGAGTTCCGGCGATCTGCTGCGAATTTTCCTGTTGCAGACGCTGGGGCTGGGCCTGGCCGGAGGCGTGCTGGGCGTGGCTGCGGGCGTGGGTGTGATGGCCGCGCTGCCGGCGGTCTTTGGCAAGCTGCTCCCGGTTCATGCAACGCTCGAATTTCCCTGGCGGTCAGTTGCGGCCGGACTGGGAACGGGGCTGTTGACGACGCTGCTCTTCTGCCTTCCGCCGCTGTTGGATGTGCGCGGCGTAAGGCCTGTGATGGTGTTGCGCAGGCTGGTGGAGCAGGGGCCGGAAGGCATTGGCGGCTGGTTTGCCCGCTGGTGGGCGCGGCGGCTGCAACTGGGGTTGTCGGGGGTGGTGATTGCCGCGCTGGGTGGAATCGCCTGGGCGCTCTCGGACTCGGCGAAGGTGGGCGCGTGGTTTGCCGGGCTATTTGTTGCCGCGCTGGTGGTGTTGCTGCTGCTGGCGGCTGTGGCGCTACGCACGCTACGGTTTCTGCTCAATCGCGCACGGCTGCGGCTGCCTTCGTTCCTGCGCCACGGGCTCTCCAATCTATACCGGCCGGGGAACCAGTCGGCGGCGGTGTTGGCTGCCTTGGGCACGGGCGTGATGCTGATTCTGACGGTTTACCTGATGCAGGCGGCGCTGCTGCGCGATCTGCGCGAAACCGCCTCGCCCAAGCTGCCCAATGTCTTTCTGATCGATGTGACTTCCGACGAGGTTGCGGGAGTCAAGGGCTTCTTTGCGCGCCAGCCGGGGGTGAGCCAGGCGCTGGACCTGATCCCTGTGGTGGCGGGCCGGTTTGTTTCGCTCAACGGCAAGCCGCTGGATCAACTGAAGGAACAGCATTTTCCGAAGCGAATGCTGGAGAACGCCGAATTGAGCTGGGCCGATGCGGCTCCCGCGGGCGACAAGGTGACGCAAGGCAGATGGTGGACAGCGACAGACGCGGCGGAGTTGGCTGTGGGCGAAGGCGCGGCCCAGCGGCTGCATCTGGGCGTGGGCTCTACGGTCGAACTGGAAGTGGGCGGCGCGGTGAGGAAGCTGAAGGTTGCCGCTGTGTATCGCGCCGATGGACAGCACCTGGGAGCGCGGGTCAATTTTGTGCTGCCTTCGGGGCAGCTCCCGGAGCAGATCAAGGCCGAGGGGGCCACCTGGTACGGTGGCGCGCACATCGACCCGAAACAGGTAGCGGCGATGGAGCGGGCGTTGTTCGCGGCCTATCCCACGGTGACGGTGATCAACCTGGCCGATGTGCTGGAGCGGATCGAGAGCGTGGTCGATCAGATTACGTTTGTGGTGCGGTTCCTGGCGGGGTTCTCGATTCTGGCCGGATTGATGATTCTGGCTTCGAGCATTGCCAGTACGCGCTTCCGGCGGATGCAGGAGGCAGTGGTATTGAAGACGCTGGGGGCGACGCGGATGCGGATTGTACGCACCTTCAGCGTGGAGTTCAGCGTGCTGGGTCTGCTGGCGGGATCGGTGGGCGTGGTCTTTGCCAATCTGCTGACGAGGGTGCTCTTTCATCTGTTCAAGCTGGAAGTGGCCTTCCACGTCGAGTGGACGGCGACTCTGATGGCGCTTGCCGGAACGGCGGTGCTGGCCACGGCGACGGGGTGGATCGCCAGCTACAGGATTCTCGGGCTGCGGCCGCTGGAAGTGCTGCGCGAGGAATAGAGCCGGCGAATGAGTGGCGGAATCCAAACTCTCGAATTGCGCCCGGCGAATTCTCTTGCTTTCTGGATATTTTGGGCCTAATTTGTGGACGTATTCATGCTGTGCCCGCCGGGACACAGGCAAGCGGTATACATCAACTCTTTGACTTAAAAGGAGATGCGCTTATGTCTGAACGCCTGACTACGACTGCCGGAGCACCCATTGCCGACAACCAGAACTCCCTGACCGCCGGCCCGCGTGGGCCGATTCTGATGCAGGACCATGAACTGCTGGAAAAGCTGGCTCACCAGAACCGGGAACGCATTCCCGAGCGCGTGGTTCATGCCAAGGGGTGGGGCGCCTTCGGCACCCTGACCGTGACCCACGACATCACAAAGTACACCCGCGCCAAGCTTTTTTCCGCCATTGGCAAGCAGACGCCGTGCCTCTTCCGCTTCTCCACCGTGGCCGGCGAGGCGGGCGCGGCCGACGCAGAGCGCGACGTGCGCGGCTTCGCCATGAAGTACTACACCGAAGAAGGGAACTGGGACCTGGTGGGCAACAACACCCCGGTTTTCTTTGTTCGCGATCCGCTGAAGTTCCCGGACTTTATCCACACCCAGAAGCGGCATCCGAAGACCAATCTGCGCTCGAACACAGCCATGTGGGACTTCTGGTCGCTCTCACCGGAGAGTCTGCACCAGGTGACGATTCTGATGAGCGACCGCGGCATCCCCACCAGTCCGCGCTTCATGAACGGCTACGGCTCGCACACCTATAGCTTTTGGAATCAAGAGGGTGAGCGCTATTGGGTGAAGTTTCACTTTAAGACTGCGCAGGGGCACAAGTTTCTGACTAATGCCGAGGCCGCCGAGGTCATCGGCAGAACCCGCGAGAGCTATCAGGAGGATCTCTACGGCTCGATTGACCGCGGCGAGTTCCCGCGCTGGAACCTCCAAATCCAGATCATGCCGGAGCTGGATGCGGAAAAGACGCCTTACAACCCCTTCGACGTGACCAAGGTGTGGCCGCACGCGGATTACCCGCTGATTCCAGTGGGATACGTGGTTCTGAACCGCAATCCGGACAACTATTTCGCCCAGATTGAGCAGGCTGCCTTCAGTCCCTCGAACACGGTGCCGGGGATCGGCGTTTCGCCGGATAAAATGCTCCAGGCGCGCGTGTTTTCCTATGCTGACGCGCACCGGCACAGGCTGGGAACGCATTATGAGGCGTTGCCGGTGAATGCGCCGCTCTGCGTCGTGCACCATTACAACAAAGACGGCGCGATGCGCTTCTTTGACAACAACACCGCCAACCCCGACGCCTACTACGAGCCCAACAGCTTCAACGGGCCTGCCGAGGACAAGTCGGTGGCGGAGCCTCCGCTGCGGATTTCAGGGGATGCCGATCGCTACGACCACCGCATCGGCAACGACGACTACACGCAGCCCGGCAACCTTTTCCGGTTGTTTACCGAGGAGCAGAAGCAGAGGCTGTTCTCGAATATCGCGGCAGCCATGAGCGGGGTACCGCAGTCGATCATCGAGCGGCAGTTAGCTCACTTTGACAAGGCCGATCCGGCGTATGGCGCGGGTGTTCGCGCTGCATTGGCTGCTCGCTAGTCAACGTATTTTTGTCGGATGGAATATAGGGAGAATTGAGGTTTGTGGTTTCCCCGGTCTCAAAATCGAGACCGGGGGCACCCAGCTTTTGTTGGATGGAATATAGGGAGAATCGAGGTTCGTGGTTTCCCCGGTCTCAAAATCGAGACCGGGGGCACCCAGCTAGTCAGCGTAATTTTGTTGGATGGAATATAGGGAGAATTGAGGTTCGAGGTTTCCCCGGTCTCAGAATCGAGACCGGGGAAACCCAACATCTAACTGTCCCCGACAACTGATTCCTGACAACTGATTCCTGACAACTGATTCCTGACAACTGATTCCTGACAACTGATTCCTGACAACTGATCGCCGACAACTGACCCCTGATCCCTGTCTTAAAAGTCCTCGGTGGATTCGACTGGCGGCAGGACGTCGTTCTCGCTGGCCATCCAGACATAGAGCGTCGGCAAAAGGAAGACGCCGATGACCAGGTTGGCCAGCAGTCCGCCGACGATGACGATGGCGAAGGGACGTTGCGAGTCAGAGCCAATGGCGTGGCTCAGCGCGGCGGGCAGCAGGCCCAGCGTGGCCACCAGCATGGTCATCATGATGGGCCGCAGGCGCAGGACCGCGCCCTCGACGGCGGCTTCGACGATGTGCTCCTCAGTCGAGACTTCCATGCCCTTGCGGCGGGCACGGAGCTGGTTGATGAATTCGATCATGATGACGCCGGTCTGCACCGAGACGCCGAAGAGCGCCAGGAAGCCGACAGCGGAAGAGACCGAGAAGTTGGTGTGGGTGATAAACAGGGCAAGCGGTCCGCCGATGGAAGCCATGACGACAGAGACCAGGATGAGCATGGCCCACTTGGCGGAGCTGAACATGGTGTAGAGGATGAGGAAGATGGCCAGGACGGTGATGGGGACGATCAAAGCCATGCGCCTGTCGGCGCGTTTCTGGCTCTCGTACTCGCCGGCCCATTCGAGATGGTAACCGGTGGGCAGTGCCACGTTGTTGGTGACTTTGCCGATGGCTTCCTCGACGGTTGAGCCCAGGTCGCGCCCGCGCACGGAGTACTTGATGGCGATATAGCGCTGGCCGCCTTCGCGGTTGATCTGCTCAGCGCCGTCGTCGGCGGAGATTTTGGTCAGTTGCGCCAGGGAGACGCGTTCACCGGAAGGCGCAAGCAGGCGCACGTTCGCGATGGCTTCGCGCGTGTCGCGATACTGCTGCTGATAGCGCAGGGTGACGTCGAAGCGGGCCTCGCCCTGCTGAACCTGCGTGACGGCGTTGGCGCCGACGGCGGTTTGCACGGCGTCCTGAATATCAGCCACGTTGATGCCCCAGCGGGCGGCGGCGGCGCGGTCAACGGTGTAGTTCAGGTTGGGCTGGCCGACGATGCGGAAGATGCCCAGGTCTTCAATGCCTTTGACCGCGGCCATCTGAGCCTGAATCGCTTCGGCCTTGTGCTCCAATGTGCGCAGGTCGTCGCCGTAAAGCTTCACGGCCAGCTCGCCCTTGACGCCGGAGACGGCCTCTTCCATGTTGTCGGAGATGGGCTGCGAGTAATTCCAGATCACGCCGGGGAACTGGGAGAGCTGCTTGTCGATGGCGGCGATCAGTTCTTCCTTGTCCTGGTGGAAGACGGGGCGCCACTGCTTCTTGGGCTTGAGATCGACAAAGTACTCGGTGTTAAAGAAACCGGCGGTGTCAGTGCCATCGTCGGGACGCCCGGTCTGACTGATGACCTGGGTGACCTCGGGGAAGCTGGCCATGACCACGCGCGCCTTGTTGGTGAAGTCGATGCTGCTGGTGGGGCCTTCGCTGGGCGGCAATGTGCCGCGGACCCAGATGGAGCCCTCATCGAGATGCGGCAGGAACTCCGAGCCGATGGGGCCGCCGATGGTGAGATAAACGGCGATGGCGAAGAGAACCGCGGCGATGCCCACGGTTGCGCGGCGATGCTCAATGGCCGCACGAACCGCTACGCGATAATGCTTGATCAGCCAGAGCATGATCGGGTTATGCCACTCTTTGGCGCCCTTGCTGAAGACCATGCCGGCCATCACCGGAGCGACAAACATGGCAAAGCCCAGCGCGCCCAGCAGGGCAAAGGTAACTGTCCAGGCCATGGGCTTGAAGAGCCTTCCCTCGACAGCTTGCAAGGTGAAGATGGGCAGGTAAGCGGTAATGATGATGCCGCGCGCAAAGAAGACGGGCCGCTGTACTTCATGCGCGGCCTCGCGAATGTTTTGCGCCGGGGTGTGGGTACCCTCGTCCTGCGCTAAATGACGGACGATGTTTTCGATCATCACCACGGAGCCGTCAACCAACATGCCGAAGTCCAGCGCGCCCAGAGAAAGCAGATTGGCGGGAATGTGGCTGAGGTCGAGGCAGATGGAGGCGAACATCAGCGAGAAGGGGATGGTGAGGGCGACGATAATCGCGCCGCGCACATTGCCAAGGAAGAGAAAGAGAATGATGGAGACCAGAATCATGCCCGCGGTCAGGTTGTTTTCCACGGTCTTCACCGTAAATTTGACCAGGTCAGAGCGGTCGAGGAAGGGCACCACCTTCACGCCTTTGGGCAGAATGCCGGGGTGGTCCTTGTCTCCGTTGAGGTCGTCGACTTTCTTGTGAATGCCATCGAGGACGGGATCGGAGTCGGTGCCCTTCTGGAGCAGCACAATGCCTTCGACGGTGTCCGGGTTGTCGATGATTGTGCCGTCGGGCCGGTGCGTGGATCTGCCGATCTGGCCGAGGCGAATCTTGGGGCCTTGCGCGACAGTGGCAATGTCCTTGATCTTGATGGCCGCGCCGCTCTGAGTCTTGACAACGGTGTTCTCAATGTCTTGCACGCTGGTGAAGAGGCCGACGGATTGGACGTTGATCTGCTGCGCGCCCTGCTCGATAAAGCTGCCGCCGCCGTTGGTGTTGTTGGCGGCGATCTGCTGCTCGACCTGGGCGATGCTCAATCCGTAAGAGACCAGCTTCTCCGGATCGAGCTTGATCTGGAACTCCTTGGTGGGACCGCCGAAGCTGGAGACATCGACCACGCCGTTGACGCCCTTAAAGGATTTCTCCAGCGTCCAGTCCTCGAGCGATTTCTTCTCCATCACGTCGTAGGAGGGGTTGGTGCTTTCCAGTGTGTACCAGTAGATTTGGCCGACGGGGCTCCAGTCCGTGCCCATCTGCGGCGTCAGATTGGCGGGCAGATTGACCATGCTGAGCCGCTCCAGCACGTGCTCACGATTGACGTCGCTGGTGGAGTCGTCGTCAAAGATAAGCATGAGGCTGGATAGGCCGGAAAGCGTGGTGGAGCGCAGGTGCGTGAGGTGGGGAATGCCGGCCATCTGAATCTCGACCGGCACGGTGACCTGGCGCTCGATCTCCTCTGCCGAGCGGCCGGGCCACTGGGTAATGATCTGCACGTAGTTATTGGCTACGTCGGGGTAGGCTTCAACGGGCAGGTTGCGGAAGCTGATAATGCCCCACACTGTGAGCACCACCACGGAGCCGAGGACCAGCCAGCGGTTTCTGAGCGCGAAATCGACGAGTGCGCGAATCATTTAGGTGCGGTCCTCCAGTTTATGAGTCATTTCTGGCTGTGTGCAAGGCGGCTTTATCTTGAGGAAAAAGCCACTCGGCAGCATAGTTTTCCTCGGACTGCAACTGGCGGGCCGCACTACTGGTTCCCCGCGGTTTCGAGTAAGAGAGCCTTGCCGACGACCTGCTGGCCGGGCTGAAGGCCGGATAGAATTTCCTGGCGATTGCCGTCCAGCATTCTGCCAGCATGAACCTCGGTGCGCTTGAACTGATTGCCGCCGGCGGGCAGAAAGACCCAGTCGCGGTCGTGCAGGTGCAAGACTGCATCGGCCGGAACCACGGCGTGCGTCTCCCTGGTACGGCTGGTAAAGGTGGCCGTGGCAAACATGCCCAGCTTGAGGAAACCCGGATTGCGAACCTCCATGCGCACCTTGGCGGTGCGAAGCGATGGATCGAGAATGGGGCCGATGTCGCTGATGCGTCCGCTGAGCGGGCGGTCCGGAAAGGCGTTGAGCTTGATCTTCGCTTCCTGGCCCAGTTGCAGCTTGGGAATGTCGTTCTCGTAGACATCGCAGACAATCCACACCTGAGAGAGATCGGCGATGGTGAAGGCGGTGGCCGAGCCGGAGAGGCTTACGCCCGCAGCGGCGGAGTTGGTCACGTTCTGCGCCACGATGACGCCGGAGATGGGCGCGTAGACGTTGACGATGCTGCTGGGATGGCGCTTGTCAACGCCGAGCGTCTTGAGTTGTTCCTCCGCGGCGGTCAGGTCGGCCCTGGCGTCCTTCTCCGTGTCCTCGGCCTGCTCCAGCATGGCTTGGGAGATGGCGCCGTGCTTGAAGAGATCTTCGGCGCGAAGATATGCCTTGTTGGCAAGCTGGTCGTCGTTGGCCGCCTTGAGGTACATGTTGAATGCGGCTGTGATGTCCGGGCTTTGTACCTTCAAAAGCAGTTGGCCCTTCTTCACGTTGTCGTCGAGGCGGGCCTTGATATCCACCACGCGGCCATTGGCCAGCGAGATGACCGGAATCTCGCGGGAGACGTCGGGAAAGACAGCGCCGGTCGCGGTCAATTCAGCCGCGGACTCGACCTGCCCGGCGGAGACAGACGGAAACTTGGCTACGTCTTTGCTGTCGATGGTGACCAGATTCATGTCGGCCACCTGGATGACCTTGGCCGGCGGCGGCGCGCCATCACCTTCGTCTTTGCCCTTGCAGCCGGAGAGAGCGAGGCCGAGCAATGCACCCAAAGCAACAGCCAGAGAAATCTTGGAAAAATGCCTCAAAGAGAAGCTCGAAATCATTGGATTACCTCGCGTCCCACGGCAAGATTCAGTTGTCCGGCAGCGGTCAGATAAGAGCCGATCAGTTGCAGATAGGCCAGTTCGACGGCGCGGTAGTCGCTCTGCGCGTTGAGGAAGTCCATCAGCGAAGAGCCACCGTGCTGGTAAGAATAGGTCACCGTGTCGCGCACCCTCAGCGCCTGGTCCTTGTATTGCGCCTTGTAAGGCCGGAGCAGCGCGATGTTGCTTTCTACCTGCGCATAGGCCGAGTCCACATCGCTGAAGACCTCGGCGCGCACTGCTTCAGTCAATTGCTGATTGCGGCCAATGTCGATCTGCGTGCGCTGCTTCTCGCCCTGGTTGCGGTCGAAGATGCGCAGCGGAATGCTGATGTTAAAGCCGACGTAGGGATCGAGCGAGGGATTGGCGCCCGAATCCACGCTGAAGGTGGGGTCTGCTGAGCCGTTGGCCTGGGCCAGCTTATGGTTGGTCTGGGCCTGCTGGATGGATTCAAGCGCGGCGCGCAGGTCGGGCCTCTCTGCGAGGGCGATTTGGCGGAACTCTTCGAGCGGCTTCAGATTGTCGGTGAAGTCGAACTCGCCGGTCACATCGAACTGCTCCACCGGCGTGCGGTCGTTGAGCAGTTGCAAGAGCTGAATTTTGGAGGTGCGCAGGTTGACGATGGCTGTCTGGATCTCCACTTCATATTGGACGCGTAAAAGCTCGATGCGGTCCAGGTCGATCTGAGCAATGTCGCCGGCACGGAAGCGATCACGGCTGATCTTGATGATGTTGTCGTAGTAAGCCAGGTCGGCCTTGGCCAGTTCCAGCACCGCCTTGGCCTGGAGGGTCTCAACGAAGGCCGAGCGCAGATTGAAGAGGAGGCTTCGCTCCAGGTCGATGTGCTCGGACTGGGCGATCTCCGTGCCTTCCTTGGCGCTTTCCAAACGCAATTTACGCTTATGCTCGCGTTCGTACAGGTAGCTTACCGAACCGGTGGTGAGCGCATTGCTCAGCGGGCGATTGCGTGTGCCGGAAATGTTGGGGTCGTAGTGCGAACCGAAAGGATAGAGCTGGTCCATGGTGAAAGAAGCTGTTGGATTGGGACGCAGAAAAGCCGTAATCTCCGCGGCCTTCATCTCGTCCACGCCAAGGGCGTCGGCCCGGAGCGCGGGATTGGCGGCTTCAAACTTGGCCTTCACCTGATCCCAGGTGAGGCTCGGATTACCTTGTTGCGAAAGACCCGCGGCCGGCGCAAGGAAAAGCAGCGCTACAGTAACCCCGGTAGACAGAAAAGGGAAGAATCGCTTCATACACCGCCTTTGCGCCATGAGTTGCACGGCGACAACAGGAAAGATAGAGGCCCAAAAAATACAGGAAATACACGGCGACCAATCAGGCGGCGGGCGGGGGCCTATTCTGAATGGAAGCCAGGGCAGGGATCTTCACCAGCGGGGCGGAGACACGGCTGGGTGCGGCAAGGCGCGAAAAAACAAACGAGAGCCCCGCAAAAACCGGCGGAGGAAGCGTTGCGACGGCGGGCAAAATGGCATGAGGGCACGCGGCGGCATGATTGCGGCGCGCACACCAGTCAAGCACAGCCGGATTCTGGATGGCCCCCAAGTCGTCGGTCACCGAGATCACAGGGAAAAAGATCACGATGAGCACCAAAAGCGCGACAGCCTGCGCCCGCTTGCTGGCGCCATTGCGCGGGGCATCAAGCCACCAGAATCGCACGAACACGACCGTCAGCAGCGCCCAGACGAGATTGAGTGCCAACTCCATTTGCAATCCTGATTTTACATCAGGGGCGTTTCAAGAATGATGGAAACACGGCTACTTCCAGCATGAACCGAAGTCGAAGAGCAGGCTTGGGAGATTCCCCCTTGTGCAATCATCCAGGCTGAGAGAACGGCTTGGAGTCCGTATTGAACTCTTGCGGCCCGGCCAGCAGATCCGGCCTCGCAAGTTTGACCCCGGCGGAGAATCCCCTTATGATGAAAAGGTTGGTTTTGGCCGCCGGCGCCCTGCCGCGACCGCTGCTGACCCGGTTGCAAGACAAGCCTCTTCGTTCTTGTTGCCCCCTCGTTCAATGGTAGGACAGCCGCCTCTGGAGCGGCATATCGGGGTTCGAATCCCTGGGGGGCAGCCAAACAGAATCAACAATTTGCGCTGCATTCCCCCTCCACAAGCTCTTTCACTTTTGTCTGAGCCTGGATTGCGTTTGGCTGCCGCGGTTCTGTCGCAGCTCAGCGATCGCCGATGAAATATCGCCACCAGACATCCTGTGCCCGCATCTATAAGTAAAGACACTGAAGTTGTGTTCCGTCTGCTCGTTCCTACATGCCAGCCATGCTCCATCCAGAATCGACAGGCTGCCGAGAACAGATGAAAGAATGAGAAAAGGAGTTTTCGCGTGGCGAGAGTGACATTGATTTTTGCGGTTCTTTTGGTTGCCCTGGGCCTGGTTGGCTTTCTGGGCACCGGCAGCGCACACCCCACCGCGCTGATCCCGGCGTGGATCGGCATCTTGCTGTGCATCTTCGGCTTGCTGGCCATCAGCCCTAACGAAGGCCGGCGCAAGCTGTTCATGCACATCAACGTTACCATTGGCCTGGTTGGCTTTCTGGGCGGCGCCGCGGAAGCCGTGCGCGGCTATCTGCACGCCACCTCTGCCGGCCTTGAGCCGGACATGTCAGCGCTGGCCGCGAAGCTCACGCTGGCCGGGTTGATGCTGATTTATGTGTTTCTCTGTGTGCGGTCCTTCATCGCCGCGCGGCGTACGGGGAAGGTCTAACGCATGGGCGGTCTGAGAAGCGGCACATTGGGCATGGGCGGCGCGCGCTCCGAGCGATTGCCGCGAGGCGGTGGCGCGCGAGCGGGCCAGAGCGACCTGCCCAAGCGCAAGCCAAACTTGAAGAAGCTGTGGCCGCAGATCAAAGCGCTGGTGGCGCCGCGCCTTGGAATGCTCATGGCGGGCATGGGGTTGATGGTGGTCAACCGCGTGGCCGGGCTGGTGCTCCCCTTTACCAGCAAGCCGCTGTTGGATACAGTGCTTTCTCCCACTCATCCGCGGCCTGATTTGCTGCCCCGCATCATCGCCCTGGTCTTCACAGCCATGTTGGTGCAGGCCATCACCTCGTTTTCGCTTACGCAGTTGCTCTCCAAGGCAGGCCAGCGGCTGATTGCCGAGATGCGCCGCCAAGTGCAGCGGCACGTGGGGCTGCTTTCTGTCTCCTACTACGACGAGAACCGCACCGGCACGCTGGTTGCCCGCATCATGACCGACGTGGAAGGCGTGCGCAACCTGGTGGGCACTGGCCTGGTGGAGTTCGTGGGCGGCCTGCTGACCGCCGTGCTGGCGTTTCTCTATTTGCTGCATCGCAGCGTAACGGTCACGCTCACCGTCTTCGCAGTGATGGGCGCATTTGTTTTTATCTTGCAGTATGCCTTCCGGGTCATCCGCCCCATCTTCCGGGAGCGGGCCAAGATCAATGCCGAGGTTACAGGCAGGCTGACCGAGTCGCTGGGCGGCGTGCGGGTGATCAAGGGCTATCACGCGGAGGAGCGCGAGGCTGGAGTCTTCTCGGCTGGCGTGGATCGGCTGCTGGCCAATGTGATGAAGTCGCTGACCATGACCAGCTCGCTCTCTGCGGCGTCAACCACGGTGCTGGGCCTGGTTTCGGCGCTGGTGATGTGGCTCGGCGGCCATCGCGTGCTGGCGAATACATGGACCGTGGGCGACTACTTCAGCTACAACATGTTTCTCGCTTTCATGATCGCGCCGGTCTTCCAGATCGTGAACATCGGCACGCAACTGACCGAGGCCTTTGCCGGATTGGACCGCACCGGCGAGATCATGGCCGAACTGGAAGAGAACAAGAGCCCCGGCCGCACCGTGAAGATGCCGCCCATCGAGGGAACGGTGCGCTTTGAGGATGTGGAGTTTGCCTACGACGAGGATAAGCCGGTGCTGCATGAAGTCAGCTTCGAGGCCCAACCGGGAACAGTGACCGCGCTGGTGGGCTCTTCGGGGTCGGGCAAATCCACCATCATCAGCTTGTTGTGCGCCTTCCACACGCCCTCCAGCGGCCGCGTCGTCGTGGACGATATTGATCTGGCGCATGTGGATTTGAACACCTTTCGCTCGCAGTTGGGCGTGGTGCTCCAGGAGTCGTTCCTCTTCGACGGCACGATTCGCGAGAATATTTTGTTTTCGCGGCCCGACGCAACCGAGGAGGAGTTCCTCTTTGCCTGTCGCACGGCCCGCGTGGACGAATTCGCCGAGCGATACCCGGAAGCCTACGAAACACTTGTGGGCGAGCGCGGCGTGAAGCTCTCTGGCGGACAGCGCCAGCGGTTGTCGATTGCGCGTGCTCTGCTGGCCGAGCCACGCATTCTTATCCTCGACGAGGCCACCAGCTCGCTCGATTCCGAGTCTGAAGCCATGATCCAGGCCGGGTTAAGCCAGCTCATGCAGGGACGAACAACCTTCGTCATCGCTCACCGCTTATCGACCATCCGCCGCGCCGACCAGATCCTTGTGGTGGAGCAGGGAAGCATTGTGGAGCGCGGCAACCACGCGGCGCTGCTGGCCCTCGGCGGTCGCTACTACGACCTCTACATGCGCCAGCAGGGGTTGGAAGAGAATCTCTTCCTGGCGCCGGGCGAGGGGGATGTCACGGAGGAAACAAGCGAGTAAAGGGCAGGCTCTTGTCGAAGGGAGAACCCGGCTTTGCCATAGCAGCAACAGGTTGACATTGATGGATGTCATATTGCGCATTTTGCATCGTCCCGACGGGACTGGTGTAGTTGATGCGCCACTCACCCAGCGCTGAAGCGCGGGGCTAATCTGTACTGCGCCTCCGGCGCGGGTCTTGAGTGCGGGTGGAGATGGAACTTGTTGATCATCTAACTCGGGCTCGGGCAGGAAAATCAGCCATCAGGGGCTGAAGCCCGCGTTTTTTGGCGGCACTTACGGCACGACTGAAGTCGTGCCCTGACACAATCCCGGAGTATTTTTACAAGTTTCTAAGTCATGGCGGGTTGATTGCCGGGGTGTAAACAGCGTCAATGGTGATTCGTGCCGGGCAGAACCAGGCGTTTCTTGCGGAAGAGGGACGCGCAGACCCGGACGGCTTCAGGATCCAGCAGGTTGCCGGCTTCTTTTTCAATCTGCTGCAATACGACATTCAGCTTGATTGCCTGCCGATAGGGCCGATGGGAGGCCATCGCTTCCACCATGTCCGCCACTGTCAAGACTTTGGCTTCAGGCAGAATTGCATCCGCCTTGAGGCCGTGCGGATAACCAGAGCCGTCCAGCTTCTCGTGATGTTGGCGCACGATGCTGGCAACCGGCCAGTTGAAGGGAATGTCTTTCAAAATGGCGTAACCGGTCTCCGGATGCACTTTCACCAGTTCGAACTCTGCTGGAGTCAGCCGCCCCGGCTTGTTCAGAATCTCGGCCGGGATTGAAATCTTCCCGATGTCGTGAACCATCGCCGCCATTCGCAAGCCTTGCAGCCGGTCCTCTTCCCAGCCCATTTCTTTGCCAATGGCGTATCCGATCTCTGCCACGTGGCTTTCATGCCCGGCGGTGTAAGGGTCTCGCATCTCCATCGCGGTGACCATAGCGGACACCGACGCGGCCAGGGCCTCGGCCAGTTGCTTATGTGTCTCTTCATGCTTGAGCCGCTCAGCATCCAGACGCTGGCTTTGCTCGAGTGCATGGACACCGTGGACGACCTGCTCGGCAAGGCGCCGGAAGACTTCGATCGGCGCAGCTTCAAAGGCGTTGGAGCGTGAGGCGTAGACCATCAATGCCCCCTTCCAACTGCCCTCGACGCGAAGCGGTAAGGCCACCGTCGATCGAATTCCGAAACGCCTCGCTCGCTCGCACCATCGACCAAAGATCGGCGATGTCTCACAGTCATCAAGAATCTGTATTGCGTTGGTGCGAATGCAGATGCCCGTCGGACCTTGTCCCGACGGATCGTCTTCAGACCAACTCAAGGTCAGGTCCTTCAGATAATCCACAGCATTTCCAGCCGAGCCAGCCATCCGGATATTCTTCTCCGGATCGTCTTCGGCGATGCCGATCCACGCGAGAGGATAGGAGGACTCCCTGGTAATTGCCTCACAGATGGACTGGAGCAGGCCCTCCGCGGATCGTGCGCGCCCAAGCGCCAAAGCAGCGATGGAAAACGCAGACAACGCCCAATTCTGGGCCGTCAGGCGGTATTCTTTTTCCTTTTCTTTAGTAATATTGCGCAACTCTATAATGACCAGCGATCGGCCGGCCAAGATCAACTTCCCCGACGACCAGGTCGCAACCGGAACCGAACGACCATCTTTATGCTGTATGTGACAATCGGAACGATACCCTGGCCGCAGCATTGCGTTGCGAAATTCAATCTCAGCCAACCTGCGCTCGGCCTCCGGGTGCAGGTCGGCGATCTGCATCCCGATAAGTTCCGCGCGGGAATCTCCCATCAACGCTTCTGCCGCGGGATTGGCATCCACTATGATGCCTGTGCCGCTGTCGACCGCTAGCTTGCTGTCTTCGGCATAGTTCCAGCTAAGCTCATACAAGCTCTGCGGCTCGTTGACGTTAGGGGAGTGGGTCATGAACGCCGATTTTTTGGGTCCGACTGAAACCTTTCTGTCTCTTCGGTCGAAGCTACGTTATCTTCTCTCAAGATAACTAGAGTCCCAAAAACTAACCAAAGTCAACACAAAAAGTATTGCATCGGCGTCATGCCAACTTACTCCGCCCGGTCGCATTCCTTCAACGGAATCGGCACCTGCTCGACGATCTCCAGGCCGAATCCCTCCAGGGCGGGAACGTGCATGGGGGTATTCGAGAGCAGGCGGATACGCTGGATGCCCAGGTCCGACAGAATTTGGCTGCCCAGGCCGATGGCGCGCAGAATCCGCCCGGTGCGGGCCTGCGAGCCTTCGCGCTTGCGCAGCTCCTGATGCAGAACCAGCCGGCCAGTCTCCGAGCCGGTCGAGCCCTTCAGAGTCGCTGCGCCGCCCGGTTCGAAAGCGGCCTCCGCGGCAGGCGCGTGGTCGATCTCAAACCCGCGCGAGGTGTTGTGCAGGTAAAGCACCACGCCGCAACCCTCCCTGGCGATGATGCGCATGGACTCGTCCAGGGTCTCGCGGCAGCGGCAGTCGGCATCAAAGATGTCTCCGGCCGTGCAGCGGGTGTGAACGCGCACCAGGACGGCGTGCTCGCACTGCCGGGGCGCTTCCGTCTCGGCACTGGGAGCCAGAGTCAAATCCCCCGGCGGAACCGCGGGAGAGCCAGCCGCGAAGGCTGGGCAGTCAGCGCAAAGGTCGCCGCGCACCAGCGCGATGTGGCTCTCGCCGCCGTTGATCTCGCTCTCGTAGGCGATCATGCGGAACTCGCCGTAGCGGGTCTGGATGCGGCTCTCTCCGGCGCGCACAATGTAGCGCTCGTTGCGCCGCCGGTAGCGGATCAACTCCGCCACGGTAAGAATGCGCAGCCCGTGCTCCTTGCAGAAGGGAATCAGGTCCGGGATGCGCGCCATGGTGCCGTCGTCCTTCATGATCTCGCAGAGAATGCCGGCTGGGGTCAACCCGGCCATGCGCGCCATATCGACGGAGGCCTCGGTTTGCCCGGCGCGCACCAGCACGCCGCCCTTGCGGGCGCGCAACGGAAAGATGTGGCCGGGACGGGCCAGGTCGGCCGCCGTAGAGCCCGGCGTGATCGCCGTCCGGATGGTTTGGGCGCGGTCGAAAGCCGAGATGCCGGTGGTCACGCCCTCGCGCGCTTCGATTGACTCGGTAAACGCCGTGCCAAAGCGCGAGGTATTCTGCTGCGTCATGGGGAAGAGCCGCAGATAATCCGCGCGCTCCTCGGTGAGCGTAAGGCAGATCAATCCCCGGCCATGTGTGGCCATGAAATTGATGGCTTCCGGCGTGACAAACTCGGCGGCCAAGGTCAGGTCGCCCTCGTTTTCCCTGTCTTCATCGTCAACAACTACGACCATGTGGCCGGCGCGAAACTCGGCCAAGGCGCCGGGGACATCAATAAAAGGAGCTTCGAAGGTACGTGCGTTTTCTGTCATGGCAGTCTCCTATTTTCGCGCATGGCACGTACAAACAGCAAAAGCGCCGCCCGAAGGCGGCGCTTTTCAAAAGAAACAAGCAGAATGGAAGGGGCCTACAAGGCCGATTCGATCTCAAAACCCCAGGCTTCGAGAAGAGCCTCAGGGATGTACTTGGAATTTTTGTTCCGGCGAGCCCATTCCCGCAAGCGGGTGGACCGAATGTACTGGTCCGGGCTAAGCTTGAACTCCTTCACAATCTGCTCGAAGGAGGTCACTGTGGGCACAACCGGGCCAATGGGCTCCGGTTTGCCCCAATTCGGATTTCCACGACGTTTTGCCATCGATTTGGTGTCCTTAGAAAAGGTGTTTTGCCTGTACATCCTGGGCCGCAGGCGGGGGTCGTGTCAGCCCTAGAGCAACTCTAGATTCTTATTTTACGGATTTTCCCTTCAAAAATCAATAGAAAAATTGCACGAAATTAACAACAATTGCCCTTTTTCATTCTAATCCATACGAGAGTGCGATCGGTATCTTCAACAGCCGATTCGATGTACCTCCCGCTGCTGGGCTCTGCGTCCCCCTTTCTGGGACAAACTGGCGCCGCACCCGCCGCTGGTGGGAGGATAGTCTTATGACTACATTTTCCTGGCGAATGGTGGTGGGCTGCCTGTTGCTCGCAACCCTGGGGTTTGGACAGTGCCACGCCGTCGAACTGAGAGTGAGCCGTGACGTTCTCCAGCGCACCCTCAAACAGCAGCTTTTCAGTGGTCCCAACGGTCGTTATTACCTCAAAGGCAACGCGCAGACTCCCTGCTACGTCTATGCCGAAGACGCGCAGCTCAACTTTGCGCAGGATCGCGTGGTGGTCGTCCTCAATACCCACGCCAAATTAGGAAAAGCCTTCGGCAGCACCTGTCTGGGCATTTCGCTCTCCACCACCCCTCAAGTCTCGGTGGCTCCCGTTGGCGAAGGAGAAGTGATCGGCTTTCGCGATGCGCGCCTGGACAAGATCGTCGATCAGAAGGAACTGAACTTCTTCCTGACGCCCTTTCTCAGCCGCCAGCTTCCTTCCAGCATGAAGGTCAATGCCGCCGACCTTCTGCGCAAGGCCCTGGCCGGCTCGACGGCTTCCTCCGGATACAAAGTCACCCTGGACAAGTTCATGGTTCACTCCATGCACATTCAGGGCGACGACATCGTGGTGGATGCGGACGGCGATATCGACGTCAGGTAGATCAGCCTATTCGCACCAGGCATTGAAGGCGCCTGCCCTTACAGCCGCGGCGAGCGCCTCGATCTCCGGTCCCAGAACCCGGTCTTCGCCCAGATGCGGCACAACCTCCCGCACCACTGCATAGGCGCGCTCCACCTCAAGGCCAGCCTTGAGCGGCCGGCGGAACTCCAGCCCCTGCGCCGCGCACATCAGCTCGATGCCTACAATCCGCTCGGCATTCTCCACAATCTGCCGCAGCTTGAGCGCCCCGGTCATGCCCATCGAGACATGATCTTCCTTGCCGCCATCGGTGGGAATGCTGCTTGCCGACGACGGATGCGCCAGCACCTGGCACTCGTTGATCAGCGCCGCCGCCACAATCTGCGCGATCATGAAGCCCGACGACAAGCCCGGGTCAGGCGACAGGAACGCTGGCAGCCCCTCATTGATGTCCACATTCACCAGCCGGTCGATGCGGCGCTCGGTGATGCCACTCAGATCGGTGAGCACAATTGCAGCGTAATCAAAGGCATAGGCAATAGGCGCGCCATGAAAATTTCCCCCTGAAAGCACCGCTCCGCGGTTTAGCGCTTCGGCGGAGTCCGCGGGGAATACAAGCGGGTTATCCGTAGCCGAGCCCGCCTCAATCTCCAGGATTCCCCGGACGTGCTCCAGTGCGTCGCGCACGGCTCCATGCACCTGCGGCATACAGCGTAGGCAATAGGCGTCCTGCACGCGCGAATCCCGCTTCCGATGCGACTCGCGAATCTCCGAGCCCGCCAGCAACTCGACCAAGTGCTCGGCGGATGCGATTTGCCCCCGGTGCGGCCTGGCCTGGTGGATGCGCGGATCAAAGGCGGCTGGCGTGCCCATCAGCGCCTCCAGCGACATAGCTCCGGCCAAGTCGGCCAACCGCGCCACACGCAGTCCGCGCGCCACGGCCAATGTGCCAACGGCGGTCATCGCCTGCGTGCCGTTCAGCAGCGCCAGTCCTTCCTTGGCGGCCAGAACGATGGGCTGCAACCCGGCCCGCCGGAGCGCCTCTCCGCCAGCCATCCGCTCACCCTGGTAAAACGCCTCGCCCTCGCCGATGGCCACCAGCGCCAGGTGAGCCAGCGGAGCCAGATCGCCGCTGGCGCCCACGGAACCCTTCTCTGGAATCACCGGGTGCACTCCGGCGTTGAGCAGCGCCACCAGCAACTCCACCAGCGCCGGACGGCAGCCGCTGAAGCCTTTGGCCAGCACATTGGCGCGCAGCAGCAGCATCGCCCGCGATTCAGCTTCGCTCAGCGGCTGGCCCACCCCGCCAGCGTGGCTATGCACCAAATTGGCCTGCAACCGGCCCAATTTATCATCCGGAATCCGCACATCGGAGAGCTTGCCGAAGCCGGTGTTGACGCCATAGACCGTTTCTCCAGCCGCAAGAATCTTCTCAATCAGGGCCCGGCTCTCGGCCACGCGGGCCAGGGCGGCTGGGGCAACGGCCACCGGACGGCGGGTGAGGGAAACAGCTTCAATCTCGGCCAGCGTCAGCGGCTGTCCGTCCAGAATCAAGCAATCTTTTGACAAGGAATTCATGAACCCGATAGTAGGCGGCTGAGAATCTACAGTACAGACGAAATGCGTGGCTGTTCTTGGACTGTGGACTCATATCCGCTATGATTATCGGATATGACGATGGATTCCACGGCACTGCTCGATAGCTACGGCCGAAAGCTACTCGAAGAACTGCAAGCCAACGCGCGCCTGAGCCTGGCCGAGCTGGGCCGCCGCATCGGCCTCTCGCCCACCGCGACCGCCGAGCGCCTCAAGCAGATGGAAGAGGTTGGCATCCTGCACGGTTACACGGTCGAAATCGATCGCGAGGCTCTGGGTCTGGAGGTGATGGCCTTCATCCGCATGAGCTGCGGCGGCCAGCACTACCACCGGCTGCTCGAATATGTGCAGACTCTCGAAGAGGTTCGCGAATGCCACCACCTGACCGGCGACGACGATTTTCTGCTCAAAGTGACCACCACCAGCATGGCCGGCCTGGAGGCGCTGATCGAGGCCCTCTTGCCTTATGGCAACCCGGTCACCAGCCTGGTGCTTTCCTCGCCCGTCGAGCGGCGCCGGTATGCCGTCACCGGCAAGCTGACCACGGTTCAGAGGAAGCAGCCCACTCTGCGGCGATGACACGCCTTGGTGGTGCGAAGCAATGCACAGAATTCACCCGGTCTCTAACAACCTAATTTTGTTTCATTGGCAGAGAAGCGCGGGTTGACAAACCCGCGCTACAGCCGGTCAGGAGACCGGCGCTACATTTCAAATAGGCACATCTTCATTTTGTCGGAAACCTGGGCCAACTGCCACAGCCGTTGCGTCCAGCCGCGCGGGAACACGATAATCTGTACTTGAACGATGGACGCACGCCGATGAACACGATCCTCATTCCCGATTCTTCCCGCCGTTGGGATTGCCTGAGCCTGGGCGAAGTCATGCTTCGCCTCGATCCCGGTGAGAGCCGCATCCACACCACACGCCAGTTTCGGGTTTGGGAAGGCGGCGGCGAATACAATGTGGCTCGCGGTCTGCGCCGCTGCTTTGGGCTGCGCGCCGCGATTGCCACCGCCTTGGCCGACAACCCCGTGGGCCGTTTGATCGAAGACCTTATCCTGCAAGGCGGCGTCGATCCATCGCTGCTGCGGTGGGTTCCATTCGACGGCGTTGGGCGCGAGGTCCGGAACGGCCTCAATTTCACCGAGCGCGGATTTGGCGTGCGCGCGGCTGTCGGCTGCTCCGACCGCGGCCACACCGCCATTAGTCAGGTAAAGCCCGGCGATTTCGACTGGGAAGCGATCTTCTCGGCGCCCAACGGGGCGCGCTGGTTCCACACCGGCGGCATCTTCGCCGCGCTCTCCGCCTCCACGGCCGAGGTGGCCGCCGAGGCGATGGATGCTGCCCGCCGTCACGCGACGCCCGTCTCCTACGACCTCAACTATCGCGAATCCCTCTGGAAGAGCATCGGCGGCAAGGCCAAAGCCCAGGAAGTGAACCGCGAACTGGTTCGCAAGGTCGATCTGCTGCTGGGCAACGAAGAAGACTTCTCCGCCATGCTTGGCGTCAAGATCAAAGGCGTCAGCGAAGACTTTGCCGAGCTGCCCATTGCCGGTTACGAAGAGATGCTGCGCGAAGTGGCTGCCAGCTATCCGAATCTGAAGCTCATCGCCAGCACCCTGCGCACCGCCCAAACCGCCAGCCGCAACGCCTGGGGCGCAATCGCTCTCTACGAGGACCGGATTGTCCACGTTCCCCAACGCGAGATTGATATCTGCGACCGCGTGGGCGGCGGCGACAGTTTTGCTTCCGGCCTCATCTACGGCCTGCTTGCCGCCAAGCCCATTGATTGGGCCGTGCGCTGCGGCGTGGCCCACGGCGCGCTTGCCATGACCACCCCCGGCGACACCAGCATGGCCACGCTGGCCGAAGTTGAACGCATCATCAAAGGCGGCTCCGCGCGCATCGCCCGCTAGCCCGGAAAGAGAAGAGAATGTCAGAAACCACAGCGCAAACCCTTGAACGCATCGGCCTGATTCCCGTCCTGCGCGCGCGCAACGCCACCCAGGCTCGCGCCGTAGTCCAGGCCATGATCGCCGGCGGCGTCACGGTTGTTGAAGTCACCATGACCGTCCCTGGCGCGTTGGATGTACTGAAAGAACTCAAGCAGGAGTACGGAGCGAAGCTGCTGCTCGGCTCCGGCACCGTCACTACCGCAGAACAAGCGGAAGCCACCATCGAGGCCGGCGCGGAGTTTGTTGTCAGTCCCAGCTTGCACCCGGAAGTCATCGCCATGACCAAGAGCATGAAAAAGCTCTCCATTCCGGGCGCGCTCACTCCCACGGAGGTCATCACCGCCTGGAACGCTGGCGCTGACTACGTAAAAATCTTTCCCTGTTCAGCCGTGGGCGGCGCAAGCTATCTGAAAGCTTTGCTGGCGCCCTTTCCGCAGCTCAAGCTGATCCCCACCGGCGGCGTCACCCTGCAAACCGCGGCGGGCCTTCTCCGCGCCGGCGCTCGCGCCCTCGGCGTAGGCAGCGACCTGGTCAACCTGGCCGCCATCGACGCAGGAACGCCGGAGGTCATTACCGAATCCGCCAGCGCCTATTTGAAGCTTGTGACCCAGGTTCGCGAGGAACTGCGCCCGGCAATGGCACCGCCCAGGATTCAAAGCCAGTAGCTTTATTTCGCGAGTTTGTCCAGATCGAGATTGAGTTCGAGGACGTTGACTCGGGCTTCGCCGAGTACTCCCAACTGGCGGCCGGCGATGTGCTGCTCAATCAGCGTGCGGACGCTCGCTTCGCTCAAATTGCGGGCCTTGGCAACGCGCGCGGCCTGGTAGTAGGCCGCGTCAGGGGTGATGTCAGGATCGAGGCCGGAGGCAGAGGTGGTGACCAAATCAATGGGCACCGGCTTGTCGGGGTTCTCGGCGGCCAGCTTGTCGATCTCGCTCTGGATGCGCGTTACGAGAGCCTTGCTGGACTGGGCCAGATTGGAGCCGCCGGAGGCTGTGGCGTCATAACCCGAACCGGCTGCTGAGGGCCGGGGATGGAAGTAACGGTCCGAAGTGAAGCTCTGCGCAAGCAGTTCGGAGCCAACCACCTGCCCATCCTTGAGAATCAGGCTTCCGGCGGCTTTGTGGGGAAAGAAGACGCTGGCGATGCCCGTGACCAGCAGCGGATAGCCCAGGCCCAGCAGAACCACGGTAACGAGTGTGAAGCGGATCGATGTCTTCCAGACGGAATGCACGGGTGATCTCCTTGCGGGGCTCGGGCCCCAGCTTTCAAGCCAGGTGCAGAGCTACCAAACACATATCAATGGCCTTGATGCCGATGAAGGGAACGATGATGCCGCCGACTCCATAGAGGAGCAGGTTCTGGCGCAGCAGGACATCGGCCGGCTTGGGCTCGTACTTGACGCCCTTCAGGGCTAGCGGGATGAGGGCCACGATGATCATGGCGTTGAAGATGACTGCCGAGAGGATGGCCGACTGGGGCGAATGCAGGTACATAATGTTCAGCGCATTCAGCACCGGGAAGGCAACGGCGAACATGGCCGGGATGATGGCGAAGTACTTGGCCACGTCGTTGGCGATGCTGAAGGTGGTCAGAGCGCCCCGCGTCATTAAAAGCTGTTTGCCAATCTCGACGATCTCGATCAGCTTGGTCGGGTTGGAGTCCAGATCGACCATGTTGCCGGCTTCTTTAGCGGCCTGCGTGCCGGAGTTCATGGCCACGCCCACGTCGGCCTGGGCCAGTGCGGGAGCGTCGTTGGTGCCGTCGCCGGTCATGGCGACCAGCTTGCCCTTGCTCTGCTCGCGCTTGATCAGGTCCATCTTGTCCTTGGGCTTGGCCTCAGCCAGGAAATCGTCCACGCCAGCCTCGCGGGCAATTACGGCGGCTGTCAGCGGATTGTCGCCGGTGATCATGATGGTGCGAATGCCCATGGCGCGCAGCCGGGCTAGCCGATCCTTGAGGCCGCCTTTGACGATGTCCTTGAGGTGAATAACGCCGAGGGCAGTGGCGTTTTCGGCAACCACCAGCGGCGTGCCGCCGTGGCGGGCGACATACTCCACATGCTCGCGGAGCTTTTGAGGCAAGGACGAACCCTGATCTTCGAGAAAGCGGGCAATGGCGTCCACCGAACCCTTGCGGATGCGTGTACCGGGGAGGTTGACGCCGCTCATGCGCGTCTGGGCGGTGAACGGGACGAATTCGGCGTGAATGCCGCCCAGGTCACGGCCGCGCAGGTTGTACTTCTCCTTGGCCAGGACGACGATGGAGCGGCCTTCGGGGGTCTCGTCGGAGAGCGAGGCGAGCTGCGCCGCATTAGCCAGCCGCTCAGGCGTCACGTCGGGGGCGGGCAGGAATTCGGTGGCCTGGCGATTGCCCAGGGTGATGGTGCCTGTCTTGTCGAGCAGGAGGGTGTTCACGTCACCGGCGGCCTCGACGGCGCGGCCGCTCATGGCCAGGACGTTGTACTGGACGAGGCGGTCCATGCCGGCAATGCCGATGGCAGAGAGCAGTCCGCCGATGGTGGTGGGAATGAGGCAGACCAGCAGCGAAACCAGCACAAAGACCGTCTGCGGAGCCTTGGAGTAGATGGCGAAGGGTTGCAGCGTAACCACGGCCAGGAGAAACACAATGGTGAGGCCGGAGAGCAAAATGCTCAGCGCAATTTCGTTGGGAGTCTTCTGGCGGGTGGCGCCCTCGACCAACGCGATCATGCGGTCAAGAAAAGTCTCGCCGGGGTTGGAGGTGATGCGGACCTTGATCCAGTCGGAAAGGACTTTTGTCCCGCCGGTAACAGCCGAGCGATCGCCGCCAGCCTCGCGGATGACGGGCGCCGACTCGCCGGTGATGGCCGACTCGTCCACAGAAGCCACACCCTCAATGACTTCGCCGTCGCCGGCGATGTAGTGGTTGGCTTCAACGTAGAGCACGTCTCCCGCGCGCAGCAGGGCGCTGGCGATTTCCTCAAAGCCGCCGTCCGCTGTGTACCGTTTCGCAATGGTCTCGCCCTTGGCTTTGCGCAGCGTGTCGGCTTGGGCCTTGCCGCGGCCCTCGGCCATCGCCTCGGCAAAGTTGGCAAACAGCACCGTGAACCACAGCCAGAGAGTGATCTGGAGGTTGAAGCCGAAACCGGCCCGATGGTGAACGGTGTTGTCGATCAGGATCGCCGTGGTCAGTACACACCCCACCTCGACGACGAACATCACCGGGTTCTTGGCCATCCAGCGTGGATCGAGCTTGCGGAATGCGTCCACAAGCGCCTGGGCCATGATATCCGTGTTCCAGAGACTTTTCTTCTTCGTCATGACAGTCCGTTTCGCCTTGTACTCGTGCGGTATCGGAAACAGTTAGAAAATCTGGCCCGACTTGAGCACCAGATGCTCCAGAATCGGTCCCAGGCTGAGTGCCGGGAAGAACGTGAGCGCGCCCAGAATGACGATGATGCCGACCAGCAACACGGTAAACAGGGCGGTGTTCACCGGAAAAGTGCCGGGCGAGGGAGGCACACTCTTCTTCTGAGCCAGATTGCCGGCCAGGGCCAGCACGGGAATCATCATGAGGAAGCGGCCTATCAGCATCGTCCAGCCCAGCGTTACGTTGTACCACCATGTGTTCGCGTTCAAGCCGGCGAAGGCCGAGCCGTTGTTTCCCGCTGCCGAAGTGAAGGCGTAGAGGATCTCCGTGAGCCCGTGCGGGCCCTGATTGGCGAGCGAGGAAAGGCCAATGTTGGGCGAAAGCACGAAGACCGCGGTCAGGGAAAGAATGGTCAGCGGAAAGATGAGCACATAAAGCATGGACATCTTCACGTCGTAGGCTTCGATCTTCTTGCCCAGATATTCGGGTGTGCGACCCACCATGAGACCGGCGATAAAGACCGCCAACACCACAAAGATGAGGATGCCGTAAAGACCGGAACCGACCCCGCCAAAGACCACCTCGCCAAGCATGATGTTGGTGAGCACCACCATGCCGCCCAGCGGAGTGAGTGAGTCGTGCATGGTGTTCACCGCGCCGCAACTGGCGTCGGTGGTGACGGTGGAGAAGAGCGAAGACTGGCTGACGCCGAAGCGCACCTCCTTGCCCTCCATGTTGCCGGCGGGCGCGGTCGCGCTGCCGGTCTGGGCAACGCCGTGTAGAAGTGGATGGGGCTGCGACTCGGCCCAATAGACGGTGGTGAATCCAACCGCGAAGAGCACAAACATGGCTGCAAAGACTGCCCAGCCGTGGCCCGGCGAGCCGGTCATCCGGCCCAGCGTGTAGGTGAGCCCCGCCGGAATGATGAAGATGGAGAGCATCTGGAGCAGATTCGAGAAGGGCGTGGGGTTCTCGAAGGGATGGGCGCTGTTGGCGTTGAAAAAGCCGCCGCCGTTGGTGCCCAGCATCTTGATGGCTTCCTGTGAGGCCACCGGGCCCTGCGCGATGGTCTGCGTCTGGGCTGGCTGTTCGAGCGGATGGGCCTGCGTATAGGCTTTCAGGTTCTGCGGAACGCCTTGGCCAACCAGCAGCAGCGCATAAATCAGCGAGGCGGGCAGCAGCACGTAAAGCAGGGTGCGCGTGGCGTCCACCCAGAAGTTGCCGATGGTGCCTGAACTGGTTCGCTTGATGCCGCGAATCAGCGCCACAGCCACCGAGATGCCCACCGCCGCAGAGAGGAAGTTGTGATACGCCAGACCGGCCATCTGCGTCAGATAGCTCATCGTGGTCTCGGGCGTGTACGACTGCCAGTTGGTGTTGGTGGTGAAACTGGCCGCGGTATTCCAGGCCAGATCCGGTCCCACGTTGGCGAGTCCCTGCGGGTTCCACGGCAGCAGCGATTGCAGCCGCTCAATGCCGTAGGTGACCAGCAGGCTGATGGCCGAGAAGCCCAGCACCGAATAGGCGTACTCGCGCCAGTTCATCTCCTGGTCGGCTTTGACGCCGGAGAGCTTGTAAATGAGCCGCTCGACAGGGCGGAGCGCCGGAGTGAGCCAGGTTCGCCCTCCCTCCAGCACGCGGGCCAGATACAGGCCTACCGGACGAACGCTCGCCAGCAGAATCAGGGAGAAGAGGATAAATTGCAACCAGCCATTGGCGGACATCGCTAGAACTTCTCCGGGAAAAGCAGGGTGAGGGCCAGGTAGCCCAACAATAAAAAGGACAGAATCAGCGCAACCACGGTGATGATGTCGAAGTGCATTGGGCTACCTCAACTTCTGGCAAGCCTTGACGTAAAGAAACGCCAGGCCGAAGAAAACTACCGTGAACAGCAACATCGTCAGATCTTGCATCGCATCTCTCGTAATTCCTTGTGCGGCCGGCCGGTGGGTCTGAGGCGGAAAACGCCAGCCGCCGGCCGCAACCCGTTTTGTGGCAATACAGTGGGCGGGGAAGCCGCTCAAGAATCATCCTGGCGCACGCCAAATTTGAGTATCGAAAAAGTTTCCTAAATAAAGCGTAAGGATGGCGGCGCGGGCGAGAATATCGCGGAAGATGAATCTCACTTTGTTCCCGCGGAGCCATCAACTCTGTGCAAAAAGCTTGGATTCGGCTGCTACTCCTCGATGCCAGCCCATCCCTCGGGGACAAAGCGGTAGCCCACCCACGGTTCGGTCTGGATGTACTGCTTGCCGGTTTCGGCTTCGAGTTTCTTGCGCAACTGGCCGACAAAGACGCGCAGATACTCCGGCTGGTGGGCCGACTGAGCCCCCCACACGGTGGTCAGGAGCGCACGGTGCGTCATCACCTTGCCGGCGTGGCGGGCCAGATGCACCAGCAGTTCGAATTCCTTGGGCGTCAGGTGAATGGGCTTGCCCAGAACGGTGATCGAGTGCGCCTCTGCATCCACCACGAAGTCGCCCGCCTCGATTGCGGCGGTGGTCCGCTCCGGGGCGCGGCGCAGATGCGCGCGGACGCGAGCCAGCAGTTCCTGAATTCCGAAGGGCTTCGTCACGTAGTCGTCGGCGCCGGCATCCAGGGCCTCGATCTTCGACCGCTCGTGGTCGCGAACAGAAAGAACCAGCACCGGGATTGCGGATTGGGCGCGGATGGCGCGGCAAACCTCGACGCCGCTCAAGCCGGGCATCATCAGGTCAGTAACCACCAGATCGGGCGGCCAATCGCGGAAAAGCAGCAGGCCCTCCTCGGGATCGTTGGCGGTGCGCACGTCAAAGCCCTGCGCGGTGAGCGCGGCGCGCAGCACGCGGGTAATCTGCGGTTCGTCGTCGATGACCAGAATCCTGCTGGGCATATTGTTCTTCTTCCATCGGCAGATTACATCATCTGCGCGGGCGGGTATGATTTCCGTGGGGGAAAGATGCGGCTGCCCACCCGTTCGCGAGACTTTGCCCGCTGGTTAGCGGCTACGCTGGTTGCTGCGGCGGCCACGAGTCTGCTGGCCGGCCTGGGCGCCAGTTCGACCACGGCTGGAATGGCCTTCCTGGTGCTGGTGGTGTTGTTTGCCGCCCAGGTGGGATTCTGGCTCTCTCTGTATGTTGCCCTCCTCTGCGGGCTTTCGTTCGACTACTTTTTTCTGCCTCCATTTCACTCGTTGCAAATTACCGGAATTCAGCAATGGGTGGCCATGATCTCGTTCCTGCTCAGTTGTGTGGTGGTGGGCCGGGTGGCTGAGCGGGCGCGCGCCCAGGCGCGGCAGGCCGAGCAGCGCCGCGAGGATGTCGAGCGGCTCTACGAACTCTCGCAGGAGATGATGCTGCAGGAGGATGCCGCCGGCTTGGTCCGCGATCTGCCCCGGCTGATTGCGCGCATCTTTGCGCTGGACGGCGTGGTGCTCTACGTCCGCGACCAGGACCAGCTCTACGCCTCAACCCTCGATCTGCCGATGAGCATCCAGGCCAGCATGAGGGCCATGACTGAGGGCCCGAATCTGATGCAAGTCATACCGGGGGGCTTTACGGTAAGGGTGTTGATGCTCGGGCTGCGGCCGGTGGGGGCGTTGGGCATGCGGCCGGACGCGTTTTCCCGCGAGGTGGCCACGGCGGTCAGCGCGCAGGTGGCCATCGCGCTCACCCGCGCCACGGCGATCGAAGCCTCCGCCCGCCTGGAGGCGGCTCGCGAGGCGGAGCGGCTGCGCACCGCGCTGATCGACTCGTTGACGCATGAGTTGCGCACTCCGCTCACCGCCATTCGCGCCGCTGCAACCACACTCGTTGAGGGCGCGGGGTTGGACGAGGCCGTTCGGCTGGATTTGGCGACCATCGTCGATGAGGAGAGCTCGCGGCTCGATCGGCTGATTGGCGAGGCCGTCGAGATGGCGGAGATCGACGCCAACGTGGTCGAGATCCGCCGCGTGCCGCAGCATCCGCGCGCGCTCCTGGATCAGGCAGTCGAGGAGTCGCGGAAGGCGCTCGCTGGACGCCGGATCGTAATCGCCGTCGAAGAGCCAGAGAATCAGAACAAGCCCGTCTGGTTCGATCCGCACCTGCTGGGCCGCGTACTGCGCCACCTGCTGGAGAACGCGGCACGGCACACGAAAACGGGTGGTCGCATCACGCTGCGCAGCCGGCGCAACGGCGACCGGCTGGAGTTTCATGTGGAGGACGATGGCCCCGGCGTCAGTGCTGTCGATCTGCCCTTCATCTTCGACAAGTTTTATCGGGGCAAGAACGGCGCCAGCAAAGGGAAGGGAACGGGGATGGGGTTGGCCATCTCCCGCGCCATCCTGGCCGCGCACGGCGGGGGAATCGAGGTCGAGAGCGCTCCAGGGCACGGCGCCTGCTTCTGCTTCTGGGTGCCGTTGGTGGAAAAAGAACCTGTCAGACCGGAGTGAGAATCTGCCCTTGTGGACGGCAGCTTTTTTGGGCAAGCCGCCGGAACTTACATAACTTCTTTGGGCTCCCCGCTCCAGTCGCAAGGAATCTCGCGGCGCTGCTCGGAGCTCTCCATAGCCCACTCCAGCAGACGCGCCACGCGCCACGCGGCCAGAGCCGGCACGGGAGCCGCTGCCTTGCCCAGCAGGCAATCGCGGACGCCCGCGTAGTAAAGGCGGTAGTCGCCGGGAATGGGCGGGACGGGACGGTTGACTGTGCTGCCGTCTGCGTCCACGCTCAAGGTGCCCCAGTCGGCGGAGGGTTCCTCGCCCCAGGGGCCTGCGCCAATGCGCGTGATCTTGTTGAGCGCGGCTTCCTGGGGATCGGGCGCCCATTTCCAGTAATTCCCCTTTGTCCCGCGCAGGTGGAAACGTGGCCGCGCCAGCGAGGAGAGGCAGTTGGTGCCAAGCGTCACCGCAAGGGCCGGGTAGCGCAGCCGCAGGGTGAAGGAATCGTTTGAGCCCTCGCCATCGCGCTCGCGGACAACTTCAGCGCCGACAGATTCGGGCTTGCCGAAGAGCAGCAGGGCCTGGTCGGCGAGATGGGGGCCTAAGTCCAGCAGGAGTCCGCCGCCCAGCGAGGGATCGTCTTTCCATGGCACGCGTGTCGTGGTACGCCAGCGGTCAAGAGTGGACTCGAAGTGTACGAGGCGGCCTAGAGAACCTTCATGTAATACTTTCAGAATCGTCCGGAACTCACTGTCCCAGCGTCGGTTATGGAATGGAGCGAGAAGGACGTTTTTGGCTTTCGCAAGCTGCATGAGCTGGGCAATTTCGGCTGACGTGGTGGCCACAGGCTTGTCCACCACCACGTTTTTCCCTGCTTCAAGAAGCTGCCGCGCAATCTGGAAGTGCGTTCCATTGGGGGTGGCTACGACGAACAGCCCCAGCGAGGCATCGTTCAGCATCTCTTCCAGGGAGCGGTAGGTGGTGATGCCGGGATAGCGCTCGGCGGCCTGGTTGGTGTGGCGCTCGACTACCGCGGCCAGCTCCAGCCCTTCAACCGATGAGATCAGCGGAGCGTGAAAGACCCGCCCAGCCATTCCGAACCCTACCAAACCAACTCGAATCATCGAACGCCCCCGAAGCGCGGACATCAACCCTCGCTAGGTCACTGACCGCATGAATTCGTCCTTTTGAGATCCTCGTTCCCCGGTCTCAGAATCGAGACCGGGGGCACCCAGTCATGGTACAAAATCAAGCGATCAGAGACCTAGCCTTCGAGTTTATACCGGGTTTCGGCGAGGCGGTAGAGACGGCGCCAGACCAGGCGATTCATGGTAACCACCATCAGCGAGATCAGCATGGTGGCCAGAAGGATGATGGGAAAACGGCCACTGTCAGTGGCGGAGCTGATTTGCGCGCCCAAGCCAATGGTTTCCAGCGTGCGGTCTTTCACGTGGGAGTACTCGGCCATCACGGAGGCATTCCAGGCTCCGCCTGAGGCCGTGACCATGCCGGTAATGAGGTAAGGAAAGATCCCCGGCAGAATGAGTTTGGTCCAGCGCTGCCAGCGCGTGAAGCGATAGAGCGTGGCCGCTTCTTTCAGGTCGGAGGGGATGGACATGGCTCCGGCGATGACGTTGAAGAGGATGTACCACTGTGTGCCGAGGAGCATGAGCGCGACGGAGCCAACGCCGAGTCCGCCGCCGATGCTGATGAGGCCGATGAGCAGGATGGGATAGAAGGCCGAAGCCGGAACCGAGGCCATGACCTGTGCCAACGGCTGCACGATTCGGGCGAGTTTGGGGTTCAGGCCGATGGCGACGCCGACGGGGATGGTCCACAGGGCGGAGATGAGCAGCGAGACGTTCACGCGCAGAAACGTAGCGCCCGCGCCCTCCAGCAACAGGCGCAGCTCGGGCCAGGTTACGGTTCGGAGCATGAAAGCAGCTTGTGTGGCTCCCCAGCCCATTACGCAGCTTGCCGCCACGGCCACGGCCCAGAATCCCGCGGATGCTCTTCGACTGCTCTGGTCTTCGTCCAGCGGATGAACGATGCGGCACTCGCTGGTGCGGGCCATGCGACGGTAGATGGGTTCTTCCAGCCGGTGCCAGATGCGGCCGGGGACGGAAGAAAGCAGGTTTGAGCGCCGCAGCAATTCAAGAATCGGAGAAGTGACGCGGTCGGCAGACTCCACCTGCTCGAACTTGAATTTATCGCTCCAGGCAATCAGCGGCCGCCAGACAAGCTGATCCGTGGCCACGACGATCAGGACTACGACGGCGATGCCGCTGAGCAGGGCGCGAATGTCGCCGGAGTCGGTGGCTGACTGGATGTAGCTTCCCAAGCCGGGCAACTGGAAGTTTCGGTCGCCCATGGTGAAGGTTTCGCAAATCATCAAGGCGAACCACCCGCCGGCGACCGAGACGATGGAGTTCCAGACCAGGCCGATCGCGGCATAGGGCATTTCAAGCTGCCAGAAGCGCTGCCATGCGGAGTAGCGATAGATGCGGGCGGTTTCAACCATCTCCCTGGGGATGGACTTGAGTGAGGAGTAGAAGCTGAAGGCGAGATTCCAGACCTGACTGGTGAAAATCAGCAGGATGACCGCCATCTCGATGCCCAGTTGGTGGCCGGGCACCAACGCCACCATCGCCAGCACTACGGGAGGCAGAAAGCTGAAGACGGGAATGGATTGCAGAATGTCAAGAACCCCGATCAGCCAGGCCTCGACCCTGGAATTGTAGGCGGCGATGTACCCGTAGCTGATAGCGAAAACCAGGCTGAGCAGGTACGCGATGCCCATGCGCACCATGGAGTAGAAGGCATAGGCGGGCAGGGCGCTGATGGAGTGAGAAATGTGCGCCACGGGAACCGGCGCCCCCATCCAGTAGGCGGCCATGTGCAGAATGGCCAGGAAGAACGCGATTCCGCAGGCGCCCACGGCCAGATCGATGAGGACCGGCCAGGTGCGGGCAAGGACCAGCGTTCGCGCCAGGGGATGCTGAGTCATCGCGCGGATTCCTCGCTGTCGGCGATCTCTTCTTCCTGCGCATCGGGAAGCACGAAGCGGCGGTGTCCGGCGTCATAGTCGAATAGCTCCGCGTAACGACCCCAGGTGACGGCGGTTTCGATCTGGCGCTGGCACTCCTCCTCGCTGAATTGCTCGTCCAGCATATCGAGGAAGAAGTCCTCCGGAACGGTGTGGTCGCTCTTGGTATCAATAGCCCGGCGAATCTGGCGGAGCAGCAGGACGTTAGCCACGGCGGCGTCACGGAAGAGTTCCTTCTGACGGAGAATCTCGGAGTTGGCAAACTCCGTGCCGCTTTCGGTAATGGCCGCATCGCCTTCTTCGATCTTCAGGAAGCCGAGCAACTGCGCCGCATCCACAATGGGCAGCAGGTCGTCGATTTCGAAGCTCAGATCGTCGGCCAGGCGGTAGATGTCGTCGCGGCCGCCCTTGTCGAGCAGCAGTTCCAGCAGGCCGGCCATTCCACCCGGCCGGGCATGGGGCAGCATCTGATAGTGCATCTGGCGCTGGTCGCGCACGCGGATCTGTTGATCAGGCGCTTCGGCGGGCACCACGTCCGGCTTGGTGAGCACCTTGTAGATGTAGTCCACCAACTGCGTGAAAGGCTCGGATTTGCGGTCGCGCGGCTGGGCCAATTGCACCCGGAAATCGGTGCGGATGTGGCCGGGGTTGCGGCCCAGCACAATGATGCGATCGGCCAGCAGCACCGCCTCTTCGATGTTGTGCGTGACCAGAAAGACGGCCTTGGTGGGCATGGTCTTGTTGGTCCACAGCTCCAGCAGTTCACTGCGCAGGTTTTCGGCGGTGAGCACGTCGAGGGCGGAGAAAGGCTCGTCCATGAAAAGCACCTCCGGCTCGACCACCAGGGCGCGGGCAAAGCCGACCCGCTGCTTCATGCCGCCGGATAATTCTTTCGGGTAGGCGGCTTCAAAACCGTCCAATCCTACCGTGTCCAGCATCTTCATGCTGCGGTCGCGGCGCACATCGGGCGCAACGCCGCGGGCTTGCAGAGGGGCTTCAACGTTTTCCAACACCGTGAGCCACGGAAAAAGGGCAAAGCTCTGAAAGACGATGGAGACGTTGATCTCCGCATCGGCGATCGGTTTCTCGTGCCAATAAACCTGGCCGGCCGTGGGCGTGGAGAGTCCAGTCAACATCCGCAGTATCGTCGATTTGCCGGAGCCGGAGGGGCCAAGCAGCGCAACGATCTCTCCGGGAACGATGGAGAGGTCAGTGGCGGAGATCACCTGAATGCGGTTCTGGCTGGGCTGCGCGTAGTACTTCTCGATCTTCTCGGCGCGAATGATCGCTTCGACAGCCGCGGGCTGGATAGGGCTTTCGGTGGAGATGACCGCTTCCTGCATGGCTGGTTCTCCGGTTGGGGGGTCCGCAGGCCAGGAGCCTCAGCCGGCGGTTGTTTCCAGTGTAAGCCAACGCGGTTTCAAACCTGCGAATCAGAGTTGAGTACCGGCCATTTGTTTCGCGGAATGTGGGTGCAATCGAATGGCAAAGCTACGAACTTGTTGAAAATCCAACTCTGGCAGGAAAATCAGTCCTCAGGGGCTAAAGCCCGCGTGGTTTTGCGGCATTTGCGGCACGACTGAAGTCGTGCCTTGACACAATTCAAGAGTATTTCAACAAGTTCCTACAGCTCGCGCCGTCCCTCCAAGGCCCGCGCCATGGTCACCTCGTCGGCGTATTCGATGTCGCTGCCCGCGGGAACGCCGGTTGCGATTCGCGTGATCTTGACCGAAGGGCTGCGCAACGCGGTTGCCAGCCAATGAGCGGTCGCCTCGCCCTCCAGCGTGGGGCTGGTGGCGAGGATGACCTCGTCTATCTCGCCGCGCTCGATGCGAGCCAGCAGCGTGTCGGTGCGGAGTTGATCCGGGCCGATGCCGTGCAGCGGCGAGAGGGTGCCATGCAGCACATGGTAAACGCCCTGGTAGCCGCCCTGAGAGCCTCGCGCCCGTTCGACGGCGGCGATATTTGTCGGTTCCTCGACGACGCACACCTGGCGATGATTGCGCGTGGGACTGGCGCAATAAGCGCAAGGATCGACGTCGGTGACGCTGTTGCAGATGGAGCACAGGCGCAAGCTGACCTTCAGGCCGCGCACCGCCTCGGCCAGAGCCGCCGCATCCTCGTCGCTGGAGCGCAGGATGTGGAAAGCAAACCGCTGGGCGCTCTTCGTGCCCACTCCCGGCAACTTCTTCAACTCTTCAATCAACCGCGCCATCGGCTCGGCATAACGGCTCACGTGC
>CAYQSI010000017.1:0-58933 GCA_964420185.1 uncultured Occallatibacter sp.
TGGTGCATGCCTGCTACAACTTCATGATCTTCTTCCTGATGCTCGTCAGCACCGGAGGATTTCGGCATTTGGATAAAATGTGAGAAATGCAGGGAACAGGGAATAGGGAACAGGGAACAGAAAAGCGGCAGGTTAGCTAGCCAGCGGCGGTTTGCTGGCGCGAGCTCGATACTCTTTGGGCCGTGTCCGGCCGGGTAGCAGAAGTTTTTCCTATTCCCTAATCCCTATTCCCTAATCCCTGTTTCTCCCGCAAACCCGCTATCCTAAGTGCAAACGCTGGCCGCCGCACCCATGGACCTTTACGAGAAAATCCGCACTCTGCCTACTGACCCCGGCGTATACCTCTACAAGAACGCCGAGGGCGTGGTCATCTATGTGGGCAAGGCCAAGAACCTTCGCCAGCGCGTGCGGTCCTATCTGTTAGAAGCTTCGCAGGCCGACGCCAAGACCGGCTCGCTGATGCGCGAGGCTGTCGATCTGGATTACATCCTGGTAGGCAACGAATCCGAAGCTCTGGCGCTGGAAACCAACCTCATCAAAGAGCGCAAGCCGCGCTTCAACATCCTGTTGAAGGACGACAAAAGTTACCCCTATGTAAAGCTCACAATGGCCGACCGTTTTCCCAAGGTCTTTGTCACCCGCCGCCTGCGCAAGGACGGCGCAGCCTACTTTGGCCCTTACTTTCCCGGCAGCCTGGCTTACCGCGTGGTCGAGCTGATTCATCGCAGCTTTCTGATTCCCAGTTGCAAGGTGGACCTCTCCCGCTACCATCCCCGCGCCTGCCTGCAGTACTACATTCATCGCTGCCTGGGGCCCTGCGTCGAGGAACTCACAACGCCGGAGATTTACAAAAGCGCCGTCGCTGACGCGCGCCTGCTGCTCGAAGGCCGCCATGCCGAACTTGAACACGCCCTCACCGCGCGCATGACTGCCGCAGCCGAGGCCGAGCAGTTTGAGGCCGCCGCCCGCTTCCGCGACCAGCTCTCCACCGTCCACCAGTTACAGGAGAAACAGCGCGCCGCCACGGCCGAGCAGAGCGACGACACCGACGTCTTCGGCTATCACTTCGAGGCCGGCTCGCTGGCTGTGAACCTCTTCCACATCCGCTCCGGCAAGATCGTCGATCGCCGCGAGTTTTTCTGGGAAGATCTGCCGGAGTTACTCGAAGCTTTGGCTGAGTTGCACGACGCGACCCAAACGCCGGGTGCCCCAGGTTCCGATTCTGAGAGCTGGGAAACCACGGATGCACCCTTCCACGCTGGCCAGGTCTTCAGCGCCCTGCTCAAGCAGCTCTACATCGACCAGCACTACATCCCACGCACGATCCTCGTCCCCGCGGACTTCGACGACCGCGAAACACTGGCAGCCCTGCTCACCGAGCGCACCGGCCATCGTATCGAGATTGCGGTTCCGCTGCGCGGCGAGAAACGGTCGCTGGTTGACTTGGCGGCCCAGAACGCCAAACAGTCGTACATCCAGCGCTTCCGCGTTCTCGAACCCTCGCGCAAAGCCATTCAGGAGGCGCTGGCCGACGTGCTCATGCTGCCTGAGCTGCCCAAGCGCATCGAGTGCTTCGACATCTCTCACATTCAGGGCGCTGAGACCGTGGCCTCGCTGGTCGTCTGGGAAGACGGCACGATGAACAAGCAAGCCTATCGCAAGTTCAAGATCAAGAGCGTGGCCGGCGTGGACGATTTCGCTTCGATGCGCGAGGTGATCACGCGCCGCTATCGCCGCCTTCAGGACGAAAGCCAGCCCATGCCCTCGCTGGTGCTGGTTGACGGCGGGCTCGGACAGTTGCACGCCGCCGCCGAGGCGCTGGAATCCCTCGGGCTAACCACGCAGCCGCTGGCCTCCATCGCGAAAAAAGAGGAGATCATCTACCTCTACGGCAACGAGGACGAGCCGGTGGTGCTCGACCGCCGTTCACCGGTGTTGCATCTGGTCCAGATCATCCGCGACGAGAGCCACCGCTTCGCCGTCGGCTATCACCGCCAGCGCCGCGCCATGCGCGACCGCGATTCAGAGCTGCTGAACATTCCCGGCGTCGGCCAGCAAACAAGACAGCGCTTGCTCACCCACTTCGGCAGCCTGCGCGACGTGCAGCAAGCTACCGCGGAGTCGCTAGCCGCCGTGGTCCAGCGCAAAACCGCCGAAACCATCTGGCGGCATTTTCACGAAGACCAACCCGCAAGCTGAGCTACACGTGGCCCCCTGCTTCCATCTATTAGGCCAGAAAGTGCAAAATGGAGAGCAGAGGTCAGATTTTGGTGAACCCCGCTTCTCATCCCTCCGGCAAACCGCCTGCGGTGTCTCTCCAACCGGAGTGGCAGCAGCGGCTTGAGGCATGGCGCAATTTGCTTGCGCAATGCGCCCGCAAGCCCAGCCGGAAGAGCATTCATGCGCTGCGCAGCCTCACGTTGCGCGTGCAGGTGGGGTTGGAACATTCCCTCCAGGAGCAGGCTGCGGATCGCACCGCCGCACATGCGTTTCAGCGTTGGAGCAAGGGCGGGAAGAAGCTGCGGAAGGCGCTCGAACCGGTACGCGATGCGGATGTGCACATGGCCCGGCTCGATAGCCTCCGCGACACCGTTGGAGGGGCGTCAGAAGGCGAATCGCCGCTGAGTCCCCGCTGCATCTGTGAAATCGACAAGTTCGAAAACCGGCTGAGGCGGCGACGCCAGGCGGGGATCGATAAGCTGATGGCCGTCCTTGATGCTCAAAGCAAACGGTTGAACCGGCTCAGCAAAGAGATGGAAGCGGCATTGGCGCCTCAAATGCCTTCAAGCGTGCCGTCCACTGCCCAGGCGGCTTTGCGAATCTTTGCCGGGCTGAACAGCGAACTTCCCAACCCCAGTGCCGCCAACCTGCACGCCTATCGCAAGCGGCTCAAACCAGCGCTCTACCTGGCCCAGCTCTCTGCCACATCTGATCCCCTTGCTAAGCGATTGGCCGCAGCATTCAGGCAGATTCACGCCGCCGCCGGAGAGTGGCACGATTGGCAGTCGCTCGCCCTGGAGGCGGACCACGTCCTTCACGGCCACGGCAAGCATGACGGTCTGGTTCCCGTGCTTGAGGCGCTGGAGGGAAAAGCGCTTCATCGGGCGCTCGGCCAATGCCGGCGCTCCGCGGCACGCTTCCTGAAGGACGTTGGCGAGATTCAGCCTTTGCCGCCGCGAAAGCCTGTTGCCGCTGACCGTGGTTCCGAGCTTGCCGGCGAATTCCTCGAAGCGGGGCTCTCCCGTTAAGCAGGATTCCGGCCAGATACGGCAACTACGCTTCCACCTTGTTGATAACTTCAATTCTTCCACCGCGGCACTCCGATTTTTTCTCTACACGAATGTGCAGCCGCCGTGATACGCTCTGTGGCCATCGGAGGAACTATGCACAATCGTTACGCTTGGCCGGCCGTGCTCGCTCTCGCGGCTCTTCTCGCGGGCTGCAACCAGGCTCCCGCGCCTGCTCCAGACACCCGCGCAGCGAACGCAAAGGCGATTCGCGCTCTTGAAACCTCCTGGATGCAGTCCTACGCCACCAAGGATGTGGATAAGATCGCCGAGTTTTACGCCGATGACGCGTCGCTATTCATGCCGGGTATGCCGGTAATCAACGGAGTTGGGGCAATCAAGACCGCGCTGAAGCCGATGGTGAAAAGTAAGGGCTTTTCCTTGAGCTTTGAGTCAACCGATGTAGTGGTTGCGAAGTCCGGCGACCTGGCCTACAGCCAGGGGGCTTACACCATGACCAAGACGAACCCCAAGACGAAGAAACTGCTCACGGAAAAGGGCAAGTACGTCACGGTCTACAAGAAGCAGGCCGACGGCGGGTGGAAAGCCATCGCGGACATTTCCAACGAAGATGCTCCGGCGGCAGCGGCGAAAAGCCACAAGGTAGCCGCGGCGCGCCCAGCACACACAAGTCACAAGCGTCGTTGATGTGCCCTGTTTCCCCACCCCTGCACGCAGAGTTCGCGTCCCGCGGGCACTGGTCTGGCGCATGGGTGGGGCGCCTGTATTCCGGCTGACGCCGCGAAGGCTTGCCGGTCCATTTCGCCGCCCGCCCGCGGTACTGGAACTCTTGCCGCGTCCACAGCGTAGAATCGCCTAGACCACCGTCGAGGAGACCAACCCCTTGCCGCAAACCCTTTCGCCCATCCCAGCGCGAACCTCGCTGCGCACCGCCCTGCTGCTCGCCAGCATCTTTGCCGCGCTTACCTTTCTGATTCATCTGGCCAGCTCGCTGTGGGGCAGCCATCTGGGCTACGGCTTCTTCCGTGACGAGCTTTACTTTCTGGTTTGCGGCCATCACCTGGCCTGGGGCTACGTGGATATGCCGCCGCTGGTGGCCGTGCAAGCGCGGCTGGCCGAGACGCTCTTCGGGCTTTCGCCCACCGGCATTCGCATCCTCAGCTTTTTTGCCGCTGGCATTACGGTTGGCCTCACGGGCCTGCTTGCGTGGCAGCTTGGCGGCCGCCGCACCGCGCAGGTGCTGGCCATGACCGCCGTTCTCGCCGCTCCGGTTTTTCTCGGCACGGCCAACTACCTTTCCATGAACGCCTTTGAGCCCTGCTTCTGGATGGGCGCGCTGCTGGCGCTCCTGCGGCTGGCCGATGGCTCGGCTGGCCCCCGCGCATGGCTGCTTTTCGGATTGCTTGCCGGCCTGGGCCTCGAGAACAAGCACTCCACTGTCTTCTTTTTGGTGGCGCTGGCGCTCGGCCTCCTCGTCAGTCCGCAACGCCGCATTCTTTGGTCAAAGGGTTGCGCGGCCGGAGTCGCGCTGCTGATTCTGGTGGCTCTGCCCAACTTACTCTGGCAGTGGACGCACCACTTCCCAACCTACGAGTTATTGAGCAACGTCGCCCACTCCGACAAGAACACCAAGTTTCCGCCGCTTGCCTTTCTCCACCAGCAAATCAATATGCTGCTGGTCGTTTCCGCTCCGTTGTGGATCGGCGGCCTTGCGTGGCTTGGCTTTGCGCGCCAGGCGCGGCCGTGGCGCTTTGTCGCTCTTACTTATTTGCCATTCCTGGCCATGATGATGGCCATGCACGCCAAGGATTACTACGCTGCGCCCATCTATCCGGCGCTCTTCGCCGCCGGAGCGGTAGCTTTCGGCGAACTCACCCGCCGCAGTTGGCCACCTATTGTCTACACGATGATTCTGGGCTACCTGCTCTGCCGCGCCACGGCGCCGATCATGCTGACGATTCTGCCGCCTGACAAATACACCGGCTACACAGCCCGCTTTGGCGCCAACAATGTTAAAAGCGAAAAGTTCACCAGTCCCCTGCCGCAATATCTTTCCGATCGCTTCGGCTGGCCGCAGATGGTTGAGGGCTTTGCCGCACGCTACAACGCTCTGCCGCCCGACGTACGCGCTCACACCGCCATCTTCTGCGGCAACTACGGCGAAGCCAGCGCCGTGAATATTCTCGGTCCAAAGTATGGCCTGCCCACAGCCATCAGCGGCCATCAGAACTACTTCTACTGGGGATGGAACGGCTACACCGGAGAATCCGTGCTGACGCTCGGCAACGACCCAGCCGACTACAAAGACAGCTACGGCGAAGTGATCGATCTGGGCCCCTTTGACGCGCCCTGGATTATGGACCACGAGCATCACCACTACTTCTGGCTTCGCCACCGCAAGCGCTCCTACGCCGCCGATTGGCCGGAGTTCAAGTTCTGGTACTGATCCGGCGACACGCCCGCAAGCCTATGATCCTGCTGCTCCATCGGGCGATTCATCAACCCTTCACGTGCAAAACAGCGCGCTTTGAAAGAGAATAGAATTAGATAAATTTCTTTGAAGACGATTGAGGAACGATTGACACCTACGCAAATTCAATTCCCCCATTGGACCGCCTCGGAATTTGAGCGGCTGGTTCTCTCCAGCAACCCCAAGGTTGCGGTCTTCGATTGCGATGGAACGCTGTGGGACGGCGACACCGGCTTTGGCTTCATGCGGTGGTCGCTTGAGAAGGGTCTGGTTTCGCGCTCAACTCACGATTGGGTCGATACCCGCTACCGCGCCTATATGGCCGGCACGGTGAGCGAAGAGGAGATGTGCGGCGAGATGGTGCAGATTTATGCGGGCCTGCGCGAGGACGAACTGCGCGCCGCAGCCGCCCGCTACGTGCACGAGTTTGTTCCGCCACGCATCTTTGCTGAGATGGCCGCTCTGGTAGCCGCGCTCGGCAAGGCCGGCGTCGAGCTTTGGGCCGTCAGCTCCACCAACAAATGGGTGGTTGCCGAGGGCGTGCGCGATTTTGGCATTCCGGAGACGCGCGTGCTGGCCGCCGAGGTACGCGTTACCGGGGGCGTCATTTCCACTGAGGTCCTGGACGTGCCCACCGACGAGGCCAAGGCCGCCGCACTCAAGCGCGTGGGTCTCGATCACCCCGATGCGGTTTTCGGCAACTCCATCCACGATCTGGCCATGCTCGAAATTGCGCGCAACGCCTACCCGGTTAACCCGTCTCAGGGCCTGTTGGAAGCGGCGGCAAGGTACGGCTGGGGCTACTTCCAGCCTCAGGCTCCCCGGTGCGGCGAGGCTGCCGTCGAGGGCGAATCGTCCCTTTCCGGGAGCTAGTTCCATCGCGGGAGCGACAGAAGCATTTTCCATTTCATTGGTCCGCGGATGCATGGCTCGAACCCTGCAACCCTTTTGGTGCGTTTACACTAAAGATGTGGAAGAAGTTCAGCCGAAAACCAATCCTCGGGCTGCCGGGCCCGCGCTCCGCTTCGTGGCGGCTGCGCTGATTGTGCGTGGCGGTGAGGTTCTGATCGGTCAACGCCGCCCCGAGCAGCCGATGGCGCTCAAGTGGGAGTTTCCCGGCGGCAAGATCGAGGCCGGCGAAAGCCCCGAGCAGGCTTTGGCCCGCGAGCTGGACGAAGAGTTGGGCATCAAGGCAGTCATCGGCGCACCGGTCACGCATATCCGCCACAACTACCGCCATGGCGGCGCCGTCGATTTGCAGTTTTTTGCCGTCCATGAGTTTGCCGGCGAAATCGTGGGCCGCATCTATCACCAGGTGCGCTGGGTCCGGTTCGAGGACCTCTCCGGCTACGACTTCCTGGCCGCCGACCGCGGCCTGATCCGCGATCTGGCCGATGGGAAACTGCTGTAAGCGACACTCCCAACCCATTTTCAAGTGTAGATTTCCGCAGCTTCGCAATTGACAGCTTGCGCGGTTCTGTTTGGATAGTGCGGGGAATTCCTTTATTTTGAATAGCTTAGTGTTTCTCTGCCCTTTCCTCGGAAAATATACTCAAGAATTTATCCGAGTTTGCAAATTTCTGAGGGGGGTGGCGGGGTACGGACCGGGGACATTCCTGACATTTTGAACCGGTCACATTCCTGACATACTGGACCGGGGACTTTGCTCCCCGTGTCCTCTATCTGCCATTGTGTGCTGCCGGAGGGTTATTTTCAGAAAGAATTCAGGAGGCTCACTCCTTCCGAGGTTTGAGAATCTGGATCTGATCGCCCGTCGACGGTAGATTGAAGTGCGAGCCGCCCAACACCGCGTGAGACACTAGATCGATAGTAGAGCTCGACGGAAGTCGCATCCTCAGTCCTCGGAGTTATACCGTGAACGACCTTGTTCGCACATCCTTGGTCCTTATTGCGATTCCTCTTCTGTCAATCTTCGTTCCTGCTGCGCTAACCTGGGCTCGGGATTTGGATTCGGCAGCCAAAAGGATTCGCCAACTTGACGAGCAAAATCGGATCGTTTCCTTCTGGAAAAATTGGATGAAGGTGGAATCCTCAATTCCACCCAACGGCGAGCTCCATGATTACGAGGCCGAGGCCCGTATATCGGCAACCAGGAACGTAGTTCGCCGTGAACTTGCCCAAGCTGGGAGAACTGTCATCGGTATCTACAGGTCGGAAGAGTTTCTCGCCTATCATAGGTATCCATTCTCCTTTAAAGGATTTCAATGTTATCGCGCACACCTTTCGTTGTACAGACGAGCTTTACTCCTATATAGAGCACCAAATCCACCGGCCAAAGTCCTCCATGCAACATTCCATATTCTTCTATTTGAGCCAGTGATCGTTGCGGTCCTTCTTTTGGTTATTAAGGGAGCTGGTCTACAAGATCATTTTGGATGGCTTTACTCTCCGCATATTGTCGATATTTTTCTGCTTGCCCATGCCCGCTTATTGCACACACACACCTTAGCTTTCATCTGTTTCTTCATTTTCCTTTCATTATCCGGTCTCCTCGTTGTAGTTTGGATTACTGTCAACACACGCCAAAGAGCTATCAGATGCGAGAATGACCGAAGATACTACGTTCGTGATCAAATATTAAGCCGATATGATCCCCATGGTATTCAGGAGACGTAAAAAGCCGGAGGCCACCACTTTGCGCTTCTTTCTGGCGCAAGATGGGAAGCCTATACCGTTGGCTTGACACGCCCAAGGCAGTTGCCCCCTCCGCAAGTATTCAGGCGGGCAGCGGCCTGATCTTGCGGCGCTGCTTCTGCGATTCAATCCACAGATCATACTGTAACTGCGCCTTCGAGAAGAAGTCCGGGGAGAGCGCCAGAGCCTCGCCGAGCCGGATGCTGAGGTCCATCGAAACCGAAGTGCGACCATTGAGGATGCGGGAGATGGTGGCGCGCGCAACGCCGATGTGCTCCGCAAGCTCGGTTGCTGTCGTGTCGCCAAGGAATGCCTTCAGCAGTTCGCCTGGGCTGGCCGGGTTGTACATCATCGTCATGGCCATTGCCGTACCTCAGAATTCGATCTTAAGTTCTGCGCACCACAGGACATTCAATTCTCAATGCCCCGGAATCATTCCCCACAACATGACCAGCGTCATGCCGATGACGATGATGCTGGTGCCCCAAGCAATCACGTTCCAGAGGTGCGAGTTCTTGTGCTCGCCCATCAGATCCTGGCGGTTGATGAGCATCAGCATGAGAATGATGACCACCGGCAGCAGCACGCCGTTGAGCACCTGCGAGAGGATAGCCACATTGATCAGTTGCGCGTCGGGCAGCAGCAGAACGGTAAGCGCGCCGCCGACGATGAGCGCCGAATAGAGCCAATAGAAGAACGGCGCCTCTTTGAAGCTCTTGTCCACGCCGGACTCGACGCCCAGGCCCTCGCAGACCGTGTAGGCAGTCGAAATGGGCAGAATCGAAGCCGCGAAGACCGAGGCATTGAAGAGCCCGAAGGCAAAGAGGATGAAGGCGTAATCGCCGGCCAGCGGGCGCATCGCCTCAGCCGCGTCGCTGGCCACCTGGATGGCGCCCATTCCATGCACGTAGAGCGTAGCCGCGCAGGCCACGATGATGAACCAGGCCACAATGTCCGTGAAGAAGCTGCCGACAATCACGTCCAGGCGCGAGGCACTGTAGTCCTTGACGCGAATGCCCTTCTCGACGATTGAGGACTGAAGATAGAATTGCATCCACGGCGCAATCGTGGTGCCCACCACGCCGATGGCCATGTACATATAAGCCTTCTCGCTCCAGACCGACTTCTGCGGCAGCCTGATCGTGGCGAGAATCGCATCGTGCCAACTGGGCTGCGAGAGAACCCCGGCGAAGATGTAGGAAATGTAGACCAAAGAGGCAACGATAAATATTTTTTCGGTGCTCTTGTAGCTGCCCTTCACGACCATGTACCAAACCAGGGCGGCGCAGAATGGCACACTGATGAATTTGGTGACGTGAAACAGGTGCATCGAGCCGGCAATGCCGATGAACTCGGTGACTACGTTGGTGTAATTGACCACCACCAGCAGCACCATCAGCACAAAGGTGAGCCGGAGGCCGAACTCCTCGCGGATCAGGTCGCTCAAGCCCTTGCCGGTGACCACGCCCATGCGGGCGCACATCTCCTGCACCACGATCAGCGCAATGGTGATGGGAATGATGGTCCACAGCAGGGTGTAGCCGTACTGCGCGCCAGCCTGAGAGTAGGTGAGGATGCCGCCGGAGTCGTTATCGACGTTGGCGGTAATAAATCCGGGGCCCAAGACGGCCAAAAACAGCATTATCCGGATTCGCCAACGTTTAGCCATTCTCGCCGGTTCCTAAGGAGGGTTCATCTGTTTCCTCACTGACCATAACAGGCCAGGCCGGGGGACGCGAAACCGGATGGATTTTGCTCTCCGGAGGGGCCTCAAAGGAGCCGTTGACAGACGGAATATACCTTGGTACGTTGGTATTTATGTAACAGGAGGCACTCATGCCACAAGAACAGCAAAATCACGAACCTGTCGAAGTCGAGCGCGTCCAGACCGGCGTCCGGTTGGAAAAGCGCATGTTGAAGGTGCTCAAGGCCGTCGCCGAGCAGAAGGAAATGACCCTGGGCGACCTGCTGGAGGGCATCGTCCTCCATGTCTTCGAGGGCAAGGCTCCGTTTTCTCCGCAGACGCTGAAGGAGATCGAGCAGTTCAAGTCTCTTTATGGGATGACGTTGAAGGCCACGGACAGCCACAACTTGAAGGAGCGGAAACGGGGATAATCTGATTCCTCGGATGTAATAAAAAGCCCTATCGCAGCTGTGCCCCACCCTTTTGCCAGAAAAAAGCGAAAGAATGGGGCACAGGGCTTTTGAGACTGCTGACAGATCAGGCGGTGGTCAGGACCCGTTCCTCTGCCTGCTCGGCAGCGGCTTCGTCCCTGGTCAGGCTCAGCAGAGATGCGACCACATCCGCGGCGCTATAGGATGCTCGGCCGGGAGCAATGAACTGCGCGACAGTGTTCAGATCGTCGCCGATGGTGACCAGGGGCGGCTCAACATAACCGTCCTTGCGCGTCTGCTCGAAGCCGATGTTGGCCATCAGGGAGTTGCACAGGCACTTGCGTCCCACCGTCTCCTCGATCTTGCCGCCCTTGGAGAGGTAGTTTGCCACCGGCTCGGCGGCGCAGCGGTATCCGATGCTGCCGTCCGGCGTGGCGTAAGGCTCACGCAGGTAACCCAGGTCGCAGACCCTGGTCCGCGCCGCGGTTACCACTGGATCGGAATACGAGCCCTGTATGAGCGCCACTTTGAACGGGTATCCGGTGGGCGAGGCGAGCGGGTCAGTGAAGACCTCGCCTGTGCCGGCAACTGCCTGGGACAGAAGCTCATTCTTCAGATCGGGGCGCAGACCGGACTCCTGCGTGAAGGCGAATGCAGTGCCTACCTGCACGCCCGCGGCCCCCTGGTCGAGCGCTTCGCGCACCTTCTTGGGGTTTCCGTATCCACCGGCCAGGTAGAAAGGAACGCCCAGCGCGCGCATGCCTGCAAAGTCGACCATGTCGCGTTCACCGTAGACCGGCTCACCGTTGGCGTTGAGCTGCAACTTGCCACGCGGCGGCGCGTTGTGGCCGCCCGCAGTGGGGCTCTCGACGATAAAGCCGTCGACGCGCCCGCTGGCCCTGCGCAGCATGGTAGTGGCCAGGGTGTTCGAGCTAACGATAGAGAGGAAGCGCGGACGGTCAAGCACCGGCAGCGGGCCTTCGACGTAGTCAAAAGGATCGAAGCGCATGGCCGTGTCCTGCCCCTGCGCCGCGCCGACCACACTCAGCTTGTACTCAGCTGGCTGCTGCATCGCAAAGGCATCCAGAACGCCGGGAATGTGCAACGGAATACCGGCGCCCATCAGCACGTAGCCCACGCCAGCCAGCATGGCGCCGTAGATTGAGGAGAGGTGCGGCATCTGCACCTTCTCAAGAAAATTGATGCCTACGGGATTCTTGTGGCCTTCCCGCGCCAGATAGACCTCGACAAAGTTGCTCACAATGCACAGCTCGACCACATTGCGCAGGTCGCGGCGCTGGTGCATGGGCGAAAGTGGATAGGGCTTTCCGACCGGCTTGCCGCCGGGGATGTAGTACTCGTCCCAGATGCGTTTCGCCATCTCGGGGAAGGGGAAGGCGTCCAGGCCGCGGCGCATATCTCCGCCGGGGTCACCATTGGCGAGGCGGCGGACAAAGAGTGAATCGAGCGCCGTACCTGAAACCACGCCGAGTTGACCGATTTTGGAGACCGCATTGGCCAGGCGCCAGTTCGATACGCCTACCCCCATGCCGCCCTGAATGATCTTGGGAAACTGCATCATCTATGAATTGTTTCACAGATCGGGTTCAATCTCCGGCTTTTCTCTGGGGTGAGTGACTGAAAAGCGCTCCAAGTGAGCAATTCTGCATAGAAAATCGTGATCTGAGGCACTTCCAGAGCTTATCTGGAGATTTTCGCGCAGAGAGCTGACGGCGTCGCCGGCCTGCTAGTAATCCTGGCCCTCGAACGCCTCTTTTACGCCGGGGTAGTAGCCCAGGTAGCAATAGACCAGCAAATTCCATGTCCCAATGATAAGAACAGCCGTTAGCGCCGCACTGGACAGAGGACGGCTTGCAGTGCCCACCAGCCTGGCTGATAGGCCAATCGCTATTTCGGCCACCGTCAATGCGGCAGCCAGCATTGTGAACCAGCGCCACCACTTGGACAGAGCCAGCAGCATCCACCCCTGAAGGGCGTAAAGGACCGCCGCCATCGAAAACAAAATCGGAAGGCCCAGGAGAAATGCACCCTGCGACCATCTGCCCAGAGTGAAAGACGGCAAGAGCATCCGTAGAAATCCTGGCAGCAGATCGACGACGAGAGCGGGATGTGCGACGGCGTAAGAAGTCAATCCCGATTCCGGATCCCCCCACGGGACCAAGGCAAGAATCAGGGAAACCCCTGCCCAGAAGAGACGATACCCTCCGTAGAGGGTAATCAGGAAGGGCCGTTTGCTTTTCGGCAGTTTAGGTTGCGGCAGACGCTCGGGCGGTATTTCGTAAGGCGGCGGCGTAATTCCATACATCCGCCGCGGCTTGTCGTCTTTCAATTGCATAGGCCTCGCTGCCTCCCACTACATCAAGGTCTCCGGCGCGACGAATCCGCAGATTGACAGACTCCGAGAGGGGCGGGATTCGCGATGCAAAGTTGTCTTTGCCGAAGTTTGCCGGAAGTGTAACACGGAGGGTTTGCCGCTGGCTTTATAAATTTTCGCGCAGGAAAGCGATGACGTGGTCGGCCTGGACGACACCCACCATGTGGCCCTGGGCGTCGACCACGGCGAGGGCGTGGAGGTTGTACTTGTCAAAAAGCTCAGCCAGGTCGTTCTGGTGCAGGCCAGAGGGACAGGAGAGGACGCGGGCTTCAGCCAGAGTGGAAAGGCGCGTCTCGGGCTGGGCCATGACGAGCTGGGCGAGCGGGATGGCGCCATGCAGCACGCGCTTTTCGTCGAGCAAGTAGATTTCAGTGACGCTCTCCGGGTCGCCATCGAAGGCGCGCAGGGCCTCGACGGCCTGGGCCACAGTAGCGTCGGTTCTGAGGGAAACGAAGTCGGTGGTCATGCAGCCAGCGGCGGAGTTTTCGTCGAACTCGAGCAGCTCCGAAACCTCCTGCCGCTCCTCCGGCTCCATCTCTTCAAGAATGGCGTCAGACTGCTCCTCGGGCAGCTCGGCCAGCAGATCGGCAGCGGCGCCGGGGTCCATCTCTTCGACGATGTCGGCGATCTTCTCTTCGCCCATCTTTTCGAGCAGCGACTTTTGCAGCCGGGGTTCGACCTCTTCGAGGGTCTCCGCGGCCACATCTTCGTCGAGCGAGGTAAAGATGACCTCGCGCTGGGCGGGCGCCAAGTCTTCGAGAATATCGGCCAGGTCGGAGGGGTGCATCTCGGCCAGGCGCTCGTACTCGATGCGCAGCTTGACGCGGCGGGCCGGATCGACCTCGATGACGTCAACAAACTCCCACGGAATGCCGCGTGCGCTGAACTTGCGCGACAGCTTTTCAATCGAGGCGCGCGGCAACAATCCTTTAAAGACGCGTCGAAAAGCGCCCCTCAGCCCCACCTCGACCTCGGCCACGCGCAGCAGGTGAGCCGCGCCCTGGCCCATCCACTCCAGATCGACGTCGTTGACGCGAACCACCTTGCGGCCGTGAATGTCGATGATCTGGCGGTCGATCAGGTCCTGCCGCAGGTAAAGGTAATTGCCCTGATCCTCCAGCGGAACCATTGCGCCGGCCGAGCGCAGTTCGAGCGTGCCGGCGGGGGTCTCCATCACCTCGTGCGAGGGCACAATGCAGAGGCCCGTGCGTGTCTTCAGCACCAAGCCGGCCACCTTGCCGGCATCCGGGCCGGTGGCCACGGCGATGTCCTTGAGCCGTCCGCGCAGGTGACCCTGGGCGTCGGTCACCGGTGTGCCGAGCAGCGCCGTCAAACTGATGCGTGCTGTAGTGCGGGAACGCATGACGTGAGTGTATCGCTTCAGAGGCGGGTTACGCCTGTGGATGCATCGGCCAGTGCCACGGCGACTGAACAGAAATCATTGTACTGTGAGGACCGGAAGGCCGTTTCGTTATTGGAGACCAACGAATGTCGAGGTTTCTCAAGCGAGCTTACCGGCTTGACACAATCCCCGCCAACGCTGAAACTGCCTTCTAGGTTGCTGTGGAGCGCAAGGGGCAAACAGGCCATTGTCGCGCCGGGAGAGGCGGGTTCGAGACTACGTGAGAGGACCGAAGACAGGACGTCTGAGCCTCGCGCTGAAATCGACGATGGAAAGTGTCGCCGCAGTGGAGTCGGCTGCGGAAAAGCTGGCCGCGGAGGCCGGTCTCGACGAGGACAATCGCTTTCACGTGACCATGGCGGCGCGCGAGGCCGCCGTGAACGCCGTTCTGCACGGCAACGAATACGACCCTGCCAAGCAGGTCTTTGCCAGCTTTGAAAACACCGGCGAGGCGCTGGTGATTACCATCGCCGATCAGGGCAAAGGGTTGGACCCGGATTCCCTTCCCGACCCGCTGGCCCCGGAAAACCTCTTGCGCGGCGCCGGCCGCGGCATCTTTCTGATCCGGTCCTTCATGGATGAGGTACACTTCAGGCAATTGCACCCCGGAACCGAGCTGACGCTGGTCAAATATCTGGCGCCGGCTGGCAATAAGACATAACACGCTTGAGTGGGGCTTCAGTGGCGAATTGGGACCAGTCTCTTCCCGCTGCGGCGCCCGGCACACCAAAAGGTTTCCGCCGCGCGAAACTATAAACGTGCGATCATCGTAATACCAAACAAGGAGGAATATCCGTGGCACTGACAATTGCTTCCCGTGAAGTGGACGGCGTTGCTGTTCTGGACCTTAGCGGGCGAATCACCTTGGGAGAGGGCAGCGTGCAGTTGCGCGATGAAGTTCGCAGCCTCATCAGCAAGGGCAAGAAGAATATCCTGCTGAACATGGGAGACGTAAACTACGTCGATAGCTCGGGATTAGGCGAGTTGGTGAGCGCCTATACCACAGCCAAGAATCAGCAAGCAGAAGTCAAGCTGCTGTGTCTGACCAAGAAGGTTCACGATCTGCTGCAGTTGACCAAGCTTTACACGGTCTTCGACATCTACGACGACGAGGCCAGCGCCATCACCTCGTTTAAGTAAACGAGGCCGGGGCACGCCCCAGCGATAATCCATCAAAAAAGGCCATCCCGCGCCGCGGGATGGCCTTTTCGCGTCTGCGCTGGTTTAGGCCATCGCAAGAATCGATTCAGGAATGCGGACCACCGGCGAGACAACCGGCATTGCCGGCGGAACGTAAACCGCCGCAGGCTGCTGAAGGTGGGAATGAGCGCTGCAAGTGAGCCGGTGGACAAAGTGGTAGGGCGGCCAGGGACCGGAGAGCTGCATCTGATACTCCCGCATCATGGCGCAGGTGGTAGAAAACTTGCTCAGGTAGCGCTCCACGCTCTTTCGGTCGATCAGGTGAGCAATGTCCAGCATCATCTTGCCGTTTTCGGTCAACCGGCAGCTCACCTCTTCATCCAGGGGCAAGAAGAGCCGGTGCATCTGGAAGCTGACGGCGCGGGCGCGGGTTTGACGCTCGCGCTGACGGCCAGCGCTCTCGCGCAGGTTGGTGAAATACTCCCGGTTCGCTCCATCGCCCGGCTGGCGATTGTCGACAGAGTGGCCGCAGCAGTCGTCCACCAGAATTTTCAGATGCATCTCGGTCTTGCCGCGCAGCTTGTCGATGTGGCCGAGGAACTGGCGCTGGTTAGAGCGGATGGACTTGCGCAGGCTCTCGTCGTCGTTAAAGACCGTTCCAAAGCGGAAGGGCAATACCGTAGAGTGCTGAAAACAATCGGCGATCACCCGTGCGTGGTCTACGCCGGATTTCTGGTTGAGAGCTTCAGCGGGGTTGTGTTCGCTGACGATAACGGCAAGTTCGCTGGCGGGGTAAAGAAATACCTGGTTGCCACTCACTCCGAGGACAGATTCCATCGGAATGGGTTTGCGATGACGAGCCAATTCAGGAAATGCTTGTTTTTCACCGATACAGTAGGCATACCATGCCATAAAGAGACACTCCGTCTACGTGCGCCGGAAAGCGCCACTCGTTGGTGAAGCTTTGTAAACTGGAAACAAATGCATAGCGGCCAAGAGGCCGGGCGTATGAGAGCAAACCCGGATGAACTAAGGCAAATACTAGCCCCCCGAAAATACGACTGGCAACACCCGACGCGGAGGGCAGAGTGAAAGGGAGCAAGACTCTTCAAGTCTGTATTTATATAAGCAAAATGTCAGTTGATAACATGAATATTCGTTCATTTCTGAGCAGCCAGACCGATATTGGACGCTCAATGTCCCTGCCATGAGGCTTCTTTCCAGGGCCGGATTCCGTCGGACAAACCGAGTACCGCACGAAAGGGGCTTCTTCAACCCGCTCAACGGCCTGCGCGCCTGCGCACTGCGCCGCGCGGCCCAATTCGGGTATCCTCATCGACAGGAGACACGCGTGAGACCAGTCCTTGCCCATACTTTGCGCAGTGTGCAACGCAACACCCTGGCCGGCATCATCACCATCGGACCGCTGGCCGTTACCTACCTGATCTTCAAGTTTCTCCTCGACGAACTGGCCAAGGCCGGTCTGCCCGCTGTGCAACTGCTGGCCTCCATCTTTCCCGAAGCATGGCTGCGCCAGCCGTGGCTGCAGTCCGCTATGGCCATTGTGCTGACCCTGGTGATGCTGTACGTGGTAGGCCGGGTCACCAGCCTGGTGATCGGCCGCCAGGCCTTCGATCTCTTCGAGGCTGTGATGGAGCGGTTGCCCTTTGTAGCCAAGGTCTATACGTCGGTGCGCCAACTGGTTGACAGCATGATGGCCAAGAAAGAATCCAGCCAGCGCGTGGTGCTGGTGGACTTTCCCATTGCCGGCCAGAAGTCCATCGGGTTTCTGACGCGAACCATGACCGACGAGATAACCGGCGAACTGCTGGCAGCGGTTCTGTTGCCTAACGCGATCAACCCGACCTCAGCCTTTTTGCAGATTCTGCCCATTGAGAGGGTCACCGAGACCAGCCTGAGCATGGAACAGGCGATGAGCATGATTATGACCGGCGGAGCCGTGGGGCCGGAGATCATCCGGTTCACTCGCCCGGCACTAGCTGCGGAGGAAAAGGCTACGCCGCCCGCGCCCGCGGCTTGACTTTGGAGAGGGACTTATTCTTCGCGGCAAGCCAAAGATCGTGGTCCATTTGCAACCCGAGCCATAGTTGCGCGGAACAGCCGAAGTAGGCGCCGAGGCGCATGGCAGTGTCGGCCGTAATGGACCGCTTGCCGCGTACAAGATCATTCACGCGCGGCGCGGAGACGTGCAAGTCCTTTGCCAGCCGGTAGCTGGAGAGCCCAAGCGGCTCCATGAACTCCGTCTTGAGAATCTCGCCGGGATGAATCGAGTAAGCAAACGGGATTTTCTCCATAGCGTCTCCTAGTGATAATCAACAATCTCGACGTCGTAAGCGTCACCCTCGGCCCACGCGAAACAAATCCAAAATTGGTCATTGATGCGGATGCTGTATTGACCCTTCCGGTCGCCGGTTAACGCTTCCAAACGATTGCCCGGAGGAGCGGCCAAATCGAACAACTGAGTCGCACGGCGCAGGATTAGGAGCTTCTTCAGCGCCGACGAACGAATGTTAGCTGGGATGCGGCGGCTCTTGCCGGTATCCCACAACATCTCCGTATCGGCGTCCGCGAAGCTCCTTATCACAGCAGCATAGTAACGCACTTCGTTAAGAACGGCAAGCGTTATGATGCCACGGATCAGTCGACTGGTAAATCCACAGCCGCCGTATCTCCTGCGTGTTCGCTCTCCGCGGCCACTTTGCGCAGGCTGACGTGCTCAAAGCGCGCCCAGATGAGGCCGACGGGCGCGATGCTCAGGAAGGTGACAGCCAGCAGCGTGGCAGCGCATGCTGTGGCCGGCTCTGCCGCCACGCCGAAGAAACCCGACATTGCAGCGGCCACGGCGCCAATCTGCGTGAACCAGCCCAGCACCGGCAGTTGAAATCCGCTGACCAACATGCTGGAGGCCATCAGCAACATGCACTTGGCCAGCGTAAGCCCCGCAAGTTGCGGGCTGGCCACAAAGGCCGTGGTGATCTCCAGATAGGCCAGGGAGATCAGCGCCCACATAACCAGCGAGAGCGACGCGGCAATGCCAAAATCAGAAAATGAGCGCAGTGTATCCAAGCCGGAACGAAAGGCGCGAACCTTCTCGCCGATCGCGTGTCCCAGACCTTTGGAAACAACGCTAAAAGCGTCTTGCAGAAACGTCGCCACGACTCCGCCAGCCAGGCGCACGGCAACCAGGAAGAGCGCGCCCAACACCGTGGTGGCCAGCGCCCCGTAGCAGACTTTTTTGATAATTTCGGGATGCGGCAGCGCGCCCGCCGGCGCAAGCAGAATGACGGAGCAGAAGATCAGAGCCATAGATCCCGCGTCGAAGAGCCGTTCGACGATGTAAACGGCGATCTGGTTGCTGAGCGGCAGGCCGGTTTTCTTGGCTACCAGGTATGGCCGCACCGGGTCCGCAATCCGGCCGATGAGCGCAACCCCGGTAAAGCCGATGACCTGCGTTCCCAGGAGCGAAAAGAGCGGCACCTTCTTGATGTGCCGCAGCAGCAGCGCCCAGCGCGCAGCGCGGAAGGCATAGCAAACGTAAATGCAGCCAAAGGCAATGCCGATCTTGCGCCAATCAGCCAGCGCCAGTTGGGCGCGGAATTCGCCAAAGTCGAAGTGAATCCTGTCGCGTCCCCATACGAGGAGCGCCACCAGCGCCATAAACACTACCAAACCCAGGATCAATTGCCTCTTCTTCAAGCGATCTCCGTTCCCACGATCATCAATACCTCTTCACTCTAGTTTCTCACCTGTGAACGCAAAGAAATTCTTAGCGGGCGGCCTTGGCTTGCGTGGCCGCTCGTTTCGCTTCGGCTTCGCGTGCCAGCACACGGCGGTTGAACTCATGAATCACACGCGCCACATAAGACTGCGTCTCGTGATAGGGCGGAATGCCGTGGTACTTCGCCACCGCCTCCGGGCCGGCGTTGTAGGCGGCCAGAGCCAGCGCCAGGTTGTCGCGGTAGCGGGTGAGCAGCGCATCCAGGTAGGTCGAACCGCCGCGCACATTTTCGTCCGGTTTGAAGCTGTCCTCGACGCCCAGGTTTTTGGCGGTGGAGGGCATCAGTTGCATCAGCCCGCGGGCCCCGGTGCGGCTGACGGCGCGGGAGTTGCCGCCGCTCTCGGCCTTCACCAGGCTGGCCAGCAGGTCCACGTCCAGATTGTGCTCATGGCCGGCTTTGGTAAGCATCTCGCCCAGGTCCGCGGGAGATAGCTTTGCGGGCACGCCGGCTTTGGGTGAAGCCGCGGGCGTCCTCTCTCTTGATTCCGGCGGAATGGGTAGATCGGGAACAGTTTCGAACGAGGCGATCTCTTCCGGGACAAACTCGATGTAGCTGTCCTCGCGTGCCGCGAGAAAGAGCCGCGTGCGGCCCTCGACCTGGGCGTGATGGTCGCAACGCATCTCGAATCCATTGCGCAGAGTGATGCGCTCGGCTGCCTGGGCGAATGGGACCAGGGCCGCAAATGCAACCAAACTCGCCGCCGAAATGAAGAGACTTCCGCGCATCCTTTATCCCGTTCCGCGTACCCGTCCAATAGCTTTGAGCAAGTGAAGGGTACAGGTTAAAGCCCGCACCTTTCAATGCTCATGAATTCCACGCCGGCTCGAAGATTTCAAACCTTTGCCCTGGCGCGTTTGGCCACCTCGGCTTCCAGCACCACGGCCACGCCGTCTTCGTTGTTGGGAGGGGCCTGTTCCCAGCCGCGCATCTTCGCCATGGTCTGCAACTCGGGCGCCGCATTGCCCATCAACACGCCTTGTCCAGCCCACTCCAGCATATCCACATCATTCCAGTTGTCGCCAATCGCCATGGTCTCCCGGCGGTCCACGCCCAGCTTGGCGGCAAGATTCTCAAGCCCCCGCCCCTTGGAAACTCCCGGCGGCAGCAGGTCGAGAATCGTCAAATCGCGGCTGGCATATTCAGTCTTGATGCACTCGCAGGAGCCGGCCCATTCACTGGCCTTGAGCGCCTGCTCTGCCTTGCGCATCTTGCTCAGGCCGCCGGCCACCATGCCCTGAATCGGGTCTTCGCCGTCGTTGAGCGCATCTTCCAGCGGCTTGACCACCTCGATGGCGTCGAGGTTGGCCGCAACCCACAGGGCAATGCGTCCGTCCGCCTGGCCGGGGTCTTCGAGAACCAGTTCGCGGCGGCCCGGACGGTCAAAGGTGAAAACCAGGACTCCGAATGGACGGAGCAACTGGCACAGCCCGCGCGCGACTTGAGATGGAAGTTGACAGCGGTCGATGGGTTCGCCGCCCAGGGTGCGGATGACTGCTCCATTGGACGTGATGAGGGGCATATCCGCTCGCAGACCGAGACCTTCGAGCAGCGGCGCCGTGTAAGCCGTGCGGCGACCGGTGGCGATGGCCACCGTGATCCCAGCCTCCTGCGCAGCCCTGAGCGCCCGCACCGTTCGCAGGCTGAACTCTTTCGCGAAGGTCGGCAGCAGGGTGCCGTCCATATCCATTGCTACCAGACGAACCGGAGGGTGCATAGTTCTAGTGTATCGGCCAGATGCGAATCTCGGGTCAGAGGAAAGGCACGCCTGCCGGGAGGGGTGATAGAGATGGCCTGTCAGCCTGCTCTCGACCAACCCGTGCTTACGCTCATTGAAAATGCTGCGCTCAGAACGACAACTTTGTTTCGATGCAATCGCTTTGGGTAGGATCAATCTCACTCATACCGCAGCGCCTCGGCGGGGAGGATGCGGGAAGCGGCGGTCGACGGATAGAGCGTAGCCAGCAGCGAAATTCCTATTGAAACAGCGGCGACAATCAGCCCATCCAGCGGACGCGGCGCGAAGGGCAGCGTGTCGATAGAGTAGACATCGGCGGAGAGATGGATGAAGTGATAATGGCCGCCGGCCCAGGCGGCTATATAGCCGAGCACCAGGCCCACGGCGGTGCCGATGATGCTGATCAGGAAGCCTTGCAGCAGGAAGATGCGGCGGACCTGAGTTGGCTCGACGCCAAAGCTCATCATCACCGCGATGTCGCGCGTCTTCTCCATCACCATCATGGTGAGAGCGATGAGGATGTTGAGCGCGGCCACGATGACGATGAGGGCGATGACGATGAAGGTAACCACCTGTTCGAGCTTGAGGGCGCGGAAGAGCTCGCGGTTCTGCTCCATCCAGTTAGTCGTCATGAAGCCCTTGCCGGCAGCCTTCTCGATAGCGTGGCCGATCTGCGGAGCGCGGTCCAGGTCGTCCACCTTGAAGCTGATGACGGAGAGCAGGTCGGGCTCGCTGAAGAGGCGCTGCGCATCGCTGAGGCGCATGAAGGCCATCGAAGCGTCGTACTGGTAGAAGCCGGAGTGGAAGATGCCGGCCACGCGGAAGCGCTGGTACCGGGGCGCGAGGCCTAGCGGTGTCAGTTCGCCCTGAGGACTGGTGACGAGGACGCTGTCGCCCACCTCCGCGCCGATCTGCTCGGCGATGTCCTTGCCGAGGACCAAGGCCGGATAAGGCATATTGCTGGAGGCCTCCAACGAATCCTGCCCCCCATCGGGGCTAGGACTCTGGTTTACGGCTTCCGGGTCAAGGTCTTTTGCCGAGCCGGAGGTGATGGTGTCCAGGATGTTGCTGACCGTCCGCTCCTGAACGGGGACGATGCCCTTGATGAGCGCAAAACCGGCGCGCGGCCCACGCGAGACCAGCACTTGTCCGTAGATTCCCGGCGCAGCGGCAGTCACGTGGGGAACGCGGCGCATGCGTTCAAGAAGCGGCTGCCAATCGCGAATGCCGTCCGACTCGACGCGCATCAAGTCCACCTGGGACGAGGCTCCGAGCAGCCGGACCTGGAGGTCGCGCCTCATGCCGTTGGTGATGGCCAGGGCGATGATGAGCGCAGCTACACCCGCGGCCACACCCGCGATGGAGATGGTGGTGACGATGCCCACCACGGCTTGCCGCCGCTTGGCCTTGAGGTACCGCGCTGCTACGTAAAGCTCAAATCTCATTCAACCCGCCTCGTTTGCGCTTCCCTACTTCTCTTCCGCGGCAATCACCGTCTTGGCCACGCCCACATTGTCGTGCCGGTCGTAGACGCGGACGGCGATCAGGTGTTCACTTGCCCTGGATTCCGCAGGCACAGGAATGAGAATTTCGTAGTGTTCGCGCTTCGAGTCAGAGAGCCTGCCCACCGGCTCAATGTATTGCCACTGCCCCGCATCCAGCGAGTACTCGGCATGGGCGATGGGCGAGAAGGCATCTTCGGCGTCGAAGCTCACGCGAAACTGCTTGGCGCAGGGCGAATGCTTGCAATCGGCTGCTGCTGTGGCCGCCTTAAGCGCGGAGACAACCGGCGGCGTGGTGTCCACCTCGAAGCGCTCGCTCACTTTTTCGCCGGTGAGGGCGTCGCCGGGAGTGTGCGAGGGCGCGTCGGAGGCAACGACTTTGATCTGATAGCCGCCATCGGGAATCAGCGCGGCGTCAAAGCTGTAGGCCTTGTCGGAGGGGTTGTCCTTGAGCAGCCGCCAGACGGTTTCGCCGTCACCGCGCAGGTAGAGGGAGTAGGTCAGGTCGTCGCCATTGTCGTCGTGAGCCGCCCAGCGGACGGTGACGGCGGTACGGTCCTTGGCAGCTTGCAAGGGCGAGGCAGAGCCGCTGTCGGAACTCGCTCCCGCAGTCTGACTGGAAGGAAAGGCAATGTTGACTGTCGGCGGCTGGGGGGGATTGCTCTGGGCGCTCCAGCGCGCGCCCGGAACGACCACCACATCGTCCACCACCGGGGCGGCGTTGACGGGCAGGTAGTTGACGCCGACGCTGCCCAGCTTGCCATTCGTGCGCAACTCGGCCTTCCATTGCAGGTAGCGCCCAGTGGGCGAAGCCACCGCGCCGTCGTGGAGCGGCTGCCAGTCAGACCAGCCCCAATCGTCGCGGCTCCCGTCTCTCTTTCCACGGGCGGGCTGCTCGACGTTGCCGGTACGGGTCAGCAGTTCATAGTTAGCCGAGCCAGGCTCGACTTCAACACGGCCAAAGCGGGCCAGTGCGCCCGTGTCCAGCACGTCGCTGGCGTACTCGTGCTTGTCGGCACGCTCCAGAAAAACCAGCTTGCCGGTGTTGCCGGTGCCAATGAAGAGCGCCTCCGGCTGGCTGCTTGCGCCCGGCGTCACAGCCAGACTCAGACCTTGCTGCGCCTCCAGGTGTGCGATATCGGCGTAGTTGCCGTCGTTGGCGATTCTGAAAACGCGGCCGCGGTTGCCGGTGAGCACCAGCAGGCCCTCTGTCTGCGCGGCCAGGGCGTACACAATCTCGTCTTTGCCAGCCCACAGCTTGCGCGGCGCCTGGCCTTCAGCCAACGCGTAGATCTCGCTGCCTTCGGGGACGGAAGCGCTGGTGTTAGCCGCCTGCATCGATCCCGGCTGGACGATGGTGATGGTGGCCATGCCGATTCCCTGCACGGGCAGCGGCGGCAGCGGGTTGTGGCTCTTGTCGCCTACGCTGGCCGCGTAGATGGTTCCGTTGGCGGCAACAGCGACCGAAGTGATCTCGCGGCGGGGCGCCTCAAAAAGCACATAGCCCTTGCCTTGCGGGCTGATGCGGTAGACCAGCCCTGAACCGTCAGAGCCAGCGATCAGGTTGCCCTTCGCGTCCCAGGCCAGCGAGCGAATGTGCTGCTCATCGCTCTTGAAGAAGGCCCCAGGCTTTTGGCCGGAGTTGGCGGGATCAACGCGATAGATGACTCCCGGCCCGCCGGTGGCGATGTAGATGCACCCGGCCGCGTCGAAGGTCATCTCCCAGATGTAATGCGATTTGGCGTCTGTCTTCTCGGCGGACTTGCCATCGGCAGCGTTTGCATCATCGAACTGCGCTGCATTGAAAACCACGGTGGCGCTGCTGTCGTCTTGCTTGGCCGTCGCGTCCGGCTTCAGGCGATAAACCTTGCCGCTGGGCAGCGTAGCCGCGTAGAGCGCGCCATCCGGCCCCAGCCGGACCACTTGCACGCTCAGGTCCTTGGTCTCAAAAAGTGTAACGGGCTTGCCGTCCGTCCCCACGCGCAGCACAGAGGCTGGCGAGGCGGTTCCAAGGTACGCTGTGCCGTTCTTGTCCACGGCCACGGACCAGACGTAGGTCGAGGAGGTGGTGGCCCGCTCGACCAGGCCAGGCCCCTCGCGCAGATGGCCGTCGCTGGTGAGCGCGACCCCCTGCGGCGTGCCTTTCTCAAACTCCTCCAGCCGCGACTGGGTCCACAGGTGCGTGCCTTGGGCAAAGGCCAACTGCGAGGCTGCAACGGCTATCAGGGCCGCGGCAAGCGCGGAAAGACGAAACGCAGAGCGGGAGCAGCGCATGGTAAGAGAGGGAAAAAACATTCTGCCGTTGAGTTTACTAAAGTTGGGTGAACTGGAGCATATTACCGGCGGAGGTAACGAGTTGTGCGAAGCTATCGGGCCAATGACCACGGCAGCCGATGGAATGAATCTTGACGAGGCGCGTCATTTTTTGCAATAGTAGCGCATGGACTGGTTTACACCGCCGGTCGTTCCGCCCAAGTACCGCGACAGGCGCACCGAGCATTTTGCCGTAGGCGAACGCGTCAAGGAGTTTCAGGCATTCAAGGAGCAGGCCGAGCGGCGTCTGGATATTCTGGAGACGGCGGTCAGCCGAAGCGACCTGATGCTCTTGCCCAGCAATCGCTTTGAGGCGTTGGGCGGCGACCGCAAAGGGCAGTTCAGTATTCGCATCAACCAGCAATGGCGTGTGTGTTTTGAGTGGCCGGAGGAGCAGGACCGGCCTTGCAACATCGAGATTTGCGATTATCATTCGTGAGGAGACGGCTATGGCCCGCGATCCAATCCATCCCGGCAGGTTTCTGGCCGACGAACTCGATGCTCTGAACATGAGCGTCCCCGAAGTGGCCGCAGTATTGCACGTTCCGGCTAACCGGATTTATCAGCTTCTCAAAGGGGAGCGGGCCTTGACCGCCGATACGGCTCTGCGCCTGAGCCAATGGCTCGGCACCTCGGCGGAGATGTGGCTCAATCTGCAAAAGCTCTATGAGTTGCGTCTTGCCGAGCAGAAGGCCGGCAAGAAGATCAAGAGCACGATCATTCGGCGGGAGGCTGCGCAGGCGGCCTAGTTTTTTTGATTCAACAATGCTGGCACTGTGGTCTCCCACCCTTGCCGCAAAAGACGCGTCAAGGATGGGGCACCCGCGACAAAAACTGGGACGTCGCAAGGATGGGACGCCCAACCAATATGCTGCTGGAGTTCGCAAGAGACAAAGAGAAGGCGCATTCTTCAGCCCTTTAATGGACGTTCGACCAGCGCCAAAGAACAGCGGCCAGGAGGACAGCGCCGCCCAGCCAAACTATCCAAGTCCGTCGTCTCCCTGTCTTCCGCTCTTCCAATTCGATAATCAGTAGATACGCTGCCAGCAGCGCCACGCCCTGGATGTGATGTTCCCGGAGCGTGAAGGACTGATTGAAATAAAGGCTGCCGATAAAGACTGCGATGAAGCCAGCGATCTGCTCAGAGAGGGTTCTCTTCCGTCTTTGCCACTTCCGGCTCACGGGCAAACTCTCAATTCCCATGGCCTTCAGTTCGGCAATGCAATCGCAATATCCATCGATGCTGCGCGAAATAACCATCCGGTGCTGGTTGGCGCTGTCAACCAGGGTGACGCCCCCACCAGGTCTGGAGATGAGTCCGGCGATCTCCTCGCGCGGAAAGAATTCATCGTCGCCCGGCTTGTAGATGCGGCGAACTCCCAGCCCCGTCACTTCGACGTCGCCGCGTTCTTCGCTGGAGATGAGAATCGAGCCAAAGGCCGCGAGCGCCATCACGGCAAACAAGCCAAAGCCAACCCACTGTAACGCGGCGGCAAAGAATTGATCGGAAGCAGCGAGTGGGTGCGCCGGATAACCGTGGGTGAGAAAGAATCCTACGACTCCCACGGCAAGTGCGACCGCTCCGGCCAAGGCGAACCAGCGACCGACCGATTTCCAGCCTGCATAGATGTCTCCGTTGAAGAGGTAGACGCTCATACAAAATACTCTAGCAGGCACAATTTGAGAGGTGGAGACTGACTGATACGACAGGCTCTGCTCTAACTGTTTCTTCTACCCTCAATGCCGGAAGTGGCGCATTCCGGTGAAGACCATGGCCATGCCCAGCTTGTCGGCGGCGTCGATGACCTCCTGATCTCGCACCGAGCCGCCGGGCTGAATGACGGCGGTGGCTCCGGCCTGGGCGATAGCTTCAAGGCCATCGGGGAACGGGAAAAATGCGTCGGAGGCAGCAACGCAGCCCTTCAGCGGCAGCACGGCTTTCATGGCGCCGAAGCGAGCAGCGTCCACGCGGCTCATTTGCCCCGCGCCAACGCCGAGGGTCTGGCCGTCTTTGGCATAGACGATGGCGTTGGATTTTACGTGCTTGCAGACGCGCCAGGCGAAGAGCAGGCTGCGCAGTTCCTCGGCGGAGGGCGGACGCCATGTGACTACCTTCAGGCCGGGATCGAGCGCGGTTGCGTCGATGCGGCCGGTGTCGGCGTCCTGCACCAGCAATCCACCCGACACGTGCTTGACCACGGGCCTCGCCGGGGCGGAGTGGACTTCGATCAGGCGCAGGTTCTTCTTGGCGGCGAAGCGCTCGCGGGCTGCGGGGGAAAAGGCCGGAGCGGCGATAGCCTCGACAAAGAGCTTGGCGATCTCCTGGGCGGCTTCGATCTCCACCTCGCGGTTGATGCCGAGGACGCCGCCATAAGCCGAGAGCGGATCGCAGGCCAGCGCCTTGAGGTAGGCTTCGAGGATGGTCGAGCCCGTGGCCGCGCCGCAGGGGTTGGTGTGCTTCATGATGATCGCGGCCGGCTCGTCAAACTCCTGCGCCAGCTCCCAGCAGGCGTCCAGATCGACGAGGTTGTTGAAGCTCAATTCCTTGCCTTGCAGTTGGCGCGCTCCGGCGATGCCCAGGCCGGAACCATCCGCATAAAGCGCGGCGCGCTGGTGGGGGTTTTCGCCGTAGCGCAAGGACTGCGCCAGCGGAAAATTGATGCGCAGCGTGGTGGGCAGGCTGGAGGTATCCGGCGCGGCGGGCGCATCCGGCGCGGGAGCTTCCTCTGCGCGGGCCGCGATTTGATCGAGAGTGTTTGCGATAGCCGTGTCGTATGCCGCGGTCAGCGCGAAAGCCTGACGCGCCAGCCGCCAGCGAGTCGCGCGGCTCAGGGCTCCGTGGGCGCTCTTCAATTCTTCAATGAGCGATGAGTAGTCAGCCACGCGGGTCACAATGGCCACGTCTTCAAAGTTTTTGGCTGCCGAACGCACCATCGACGGGCCGCCAATGTCAATGTTCTCGATGAGATGGCCGAAGGCGACGCCAGGCTGAGCGGCGGTCTTCTCGAAGGCGTAAAGGTTCACCACCACCATGTCAATGGGCTCGATGCCGTGCGCGGCGACGGCGGCCTCGTGCTCCTTGTTGCCGCGAATGTAGAGCAGGCCGCCATGAACCTTGGGGTGCAGGGTCTTCACGCGGCCGTCCAGCATCTCCGGAAAGCCGGTCAGTTCGCTGATGTCTTTGACGGTCAGGCCTGCCTCGCGCAGGGCTCGCGCCGTTCCGCCGGTCGAGACCAGCTCGACGCCAAAACTCGCCAGAACCTGGGCAAACTCAACCAGACCGGTCTTGTCGGTCACACTCAGCAACGCCCGCCGAATCGGCTTTTCCGAAATCACCTCTGGCATCACGATTCCGCTCCCTTCGAAGGTCTTCGCACCCCGGCGCAATTCTTTGCGACGCCGCATCGGCGATGACTAACCTCAGAGTACAACGAATCGCGGAGAGCAATCCCAAGGCGTGGTCGAATCCCATTCCGATATGAAAAGCTCAAGGGCAACAACCAGCCCGGCCGGCCCCTAAGCCGCATACACGCCGCGTTCAGCCACTCCATCGTTGGTGCGGATTGGGTCGGCAACCACCCGCCTGGCGGCGGTTCACCTTCCGCGCGCACAATGCCGCCCCTGGATGCATTAAAGTTAAGAGATGGGCAGTCTTCCCCCCACCCCTCTACCCGGCGAACAGGGACCCGTCCGCGGGGACCTTGGCTTTGAACCGGAAATATTGCCTCCGAACGCCGGTTTCAATCCCCCGCCGGAGCAGCAGCCGGTTCACAAGCCGCGTCCCTCGTGGTCCTACGCGCCAGCCACCTATGTGCTGGTAGGCATCAATTGCCTGGTCTTTTTGGCCATGGCGGCGCACCACGTCAGCGCGGCCAGCCCCACGCTCGATCAACTGATGTACTGGGGCGCCGACAACGCTGGCGCCGTGCTGCAATACGGACAGTGGTGGCGCATCGTCACCGCCATGTTTGTGCATGTGGGCATCATTCACCTGGCCACCAATATGTGGTGCCTGTGGAACCTGGGCTTGCTGGCTGAGCCGCTGCTGGGTTCGGCGGGCGTGCTGGCGGTCTACATCCTCACCGGCGCGGCGGGCAACCTGCTCTCCACCTTCGTCAACTGGTCAAAGTACTTCCCGGAGTGGACGATTACCCACAACCTGGCCTCGTTCCCGGCTGGCGCGGGAGCGTCGGGAGCCGTCTTCGGCATCGCTGGAGCGCTAATCGTGCTGCTCAAATCGCATTGGCTGCCGGTGCCTCCGCTGGAACTGCGCAAGCTGCGCAGGTCGGTGATCTACTTTGCCGCCATCAATCTGGGGATCGGCTTTACCATCAGCCTCGGCGTCGTGGAGAGGCATACCGGAGTGAGCATCGACAATTCCGCCCACCTGGGTGGCGTTCTCTGCGGATTGCTCTTCGCCGCGCCTCTGGTTCCCCGGATTGGCGCACCCCGTGATTTATTCGTCTTTCGCCGCCGCGTTGCCACGGTCATGATCGTGGGCATCCTGGTGCTCTTCGGCTTCTACCTGGCCCAGTTGCCGCGCTAGAGAGCTGTCTCCGGCGCACGCATTCTGTGCAAAAATGGCTTCCGTTAGCAGGGCCGCTCATTCCAACCCCCTGGAGGCAGACCATGGAACGCCGCGTATTTCTCAAGCAGGCCGCCATTACCGCCGCGGCCGTCGCATCCACCAGCCAGGTCAGCGCATCTCCCCAAAGCCCCACCAACCCCATCGCCCGCCGCACATTGGGCAAAACCGGCGAGCAGCTCTCCATCATTGGCTTCGGCGGGATTGTGGTAATGAATGAAGACACTGGCGCGGCCTCGAACATCGTGGCCGAAGCCGTGGACCGCGGCATCAACTACTTCGATGTCGCGCCCAGCTACGGCAACGCCCAGGAGCGGCTGGGGCCGGCTCTGGCGCCCTATCGCAACAAGTGCTTCCTGGCCTGCAAGACCGACGGCCGAATGAAGAACGACTCGCGCCCCCAGCTTGAGGAGTCGCTCCGTCTGCTCAAGACCGACCACCTCGACCTCTACCAGTTTCACGCCCTCACCAAGATGGCGGACCTGGACAAGGTCCTCGGCCCCGGCGGCGCCATGGAGACCATGGAAGCCGCGAAGAAGGAAGGCAAGATTCGCTACATCGGATTCTCCGTTCACTCGGCGGAGACCGCGCTGGCCGCCATGGACCGCTACAACTTCGACACCATCCTCTTCCCAGTCAACTGGGTTCTCTTCACCCAGGCCAACTTTGGCCCGCAGATTCTCCAGCGAGCGCAAGAGAAGAAGATGGGCATCCTGGCCCTCAAGGGCATGGCCAAGACCGTGTGGCCCGTCGGCGAGAGGCAGAATCATCCCCAGCCCAAGTGCTGGTATCAACCGGCGGCTTTTCCTGATGAAGCCTCGCTCGGCTTGCGCTGGACCCTCGGCCAACCCATCACCGCCGCCATCCCGCCGGGAGACGAACGCTACTTCCGCCTGGCCATGGATGTGGCGCAGAACTTCAAGCCGCTGGAAGCACACGAAGAGCAGGCCCTGCTGGCCGGCGGCCACGGGATTGAGCCCATCTTCCACTTGGGCAACGACGTTTAGTGCGGCTTGGCTCTACCGCGTCGCCGTGGCGGCAAACTTCTTCACCATGGCCAGCAGCAGCTTGCGGTCGCTCTCGTTCAGGTTGGAGGAGTAGCGGCGGATCTGGCTGAGAAAGCGCAGCTCCTCATCGGAGAGCTTTTGCAGGTTGCTCTGCCTGCCCGTTGACTCCTCGGCGAAGAACTGGGTGATGGGCAGATCGAGCGCCGAGGCAATCTTCGACAATGTGTCCAGCGAAGGCACCGTATGGCCGTTCTCCACGCGCGAGATATAGCAGCGCAACAAGCCGGTCTTCTTTTCGATGTCTCCCTGGGAAAGCCCTTTCTGCAAGCGGTAGGTACGGATGGTGGTGCCGATCTTCATCATGGGGAACGCCCTGTTCCATGGCTGCCGAGTTCTTCTGCGGCGCAGTCAAAAGAATGTTGACATAATAGTTAACATGGACCGGGCAAGAATGCAAGGGGGATTATCCCGCCCCGGCAACCAAGGTCACGTGACCTGCGCGTGACTTGTTGCCGCCAGGTTCAATCGCCTCAAGGTCAACAGATGCCCTCCAAATCGCTTCAGTTTCCCGTCATAATCGCAGCTCATGCGCCTCAGCGCGCCGGGCGCCCGTGTCCATGTGGAAGCGGAAAGCCGTAAACCTTTGAGGCGCAAAAGCCGTCTGAATGAGTACGAGCGAGAAATGGCGGGGAGTATCAATGCGGCAAAGGACCATGCGGGGAGCAGTATTGGCGGGAATTTTTGCGGTTGGCGGGGTTGCCATTCTGGCACAGTCGCCGGCCACGCCAACGGCCCAGCCCACCGCCTCCGTTCCAACTGAACCCGTTTCAGCCGTTAGCACATCCGCTTCGCAGACGCCCGCCAGCCTGCCGCAGACCCCGGTTCCAGCCGGCGGAAGGCTGCACGGTCAGGTCAAGAGCGGCAACATTCCGCTGCCCGGCGTGACCGTAACCGCCCAGAACGCACTTACCGGCAAGCGATTTTCCACCACCACCGACATGAATGGCGCCTGGGATCTGGCCATTGCGCAGAATGGCCGTTACGTCATCCGCACCCAGTTCGCGGCCTTCGCGCAAGGTTCGCAAGAAGCGGTGCTGAACGCCACAAGCCACGACCAGACGGTAAATTTTGAGCTGATTCTGGCCTCGCGGGCGACGCAGCAGCAGGACAGCGATTCAGCGAGTCTGCTGGTCAGCACTTCGGCCATTCGGCAACTGACTGCCAAAGGAGCGCAAAACCTGAGCCTGATGAGCGCAGTGGCCGCGGATACCGAGCCCCAGGCTGGCGCGTCCGGCGCTGCGGGCGCTGTGCTGCCCTCGATTGCCGGCAACTCCGACTTTGGAGACGACTCAGTGGCCATCAGCGGCCAGTCGGGTGCGGTGAGTCCGCTGGCCGGCCTGGACATGGACCGCGTCCGCGATGCAATCGAGACGATTCGCGCCCAGGGAGGCTTACAGGGCGTACAGATTGGACAAGGCGGCGGATTTGGCGGGCCGGGCGGGTTTGGCGGCGGCGGGCGCGGCTTCCGCGGCTTCAACCCCAGCCAGCCGCACGGAGCCATCTTCTGGATGGGGAGCAACTCGGCGCTGAACGCGGAGCCGTTTTCTCTGCACGGCCAACCGCAACAACAGCCGGCCTCCGGGACTAACCGCTTTGGCCTCACCTTCCTGAGCGCGCCTTATCTGCCGGGGTTGACGAAACCCAGCGGCAAAGACACTGTCTTCCTGACCCTCTCCGGCCAGCGCAGCTCCAATCCGCTGGACGAATATGCGACTGTGCCCACGGATGGCAGCTTCGGGACGCTCAATGAGCGGGCGGGAATCATCCCCGGCCTTGCCAATCCGATACCGCCCGTCGCCGTGGCTACCAGCCTGCTCCAATACTTTCCCGCACCCAACCTCGCTGGCTACTCGCAAAATTACCACCTGCTGACCACGGCGCAGTCGAACACCACGCAGGCCGGCGTGCGCTATATGCGCAGCCTGGGCGCCAACGCCACGCAGCCCGGCGGCAGCCGCGGAGGATTCGGCGGAGGCGGGCGCAGGTCGCAGAATCAGGGGCTGCGCCAAAGCATCAACTTCAACTACAACTGGAACGATGCGGCCTCTGACAACGTAAACGTCTTTCCGCAATTAGGCGGCAAAAGTTCCTCCGCCGCGAACTCTGTGCAGGCCGGCTACACGGTGGGCTACCACAAGCTGACGAGCATCTTCAACGCCTTTTGGAATCGCAGCACAAGCCAGACAACCAACTTCTTCACCAACAAGACCGACGTGGCAAGCAATCTGGGGATTCTGGGACCGCCCGTCAGTTCACAACCGGCTCCTCCGCTGAATGCAAGTGCGTTGAACTATGGCCTGCCCAACGTGACGCTCAGCAATTTCACCGGATTGAACGAGCAACAGCCCAGCTTCTCGCTGGCGCAGACGATCTCGCTCTCCGAGACGCTGAGCTGGATTCACGGCAAGCACAATATGCGCTTCGGCGGCGACTATCGCCGCGCACACCGCGATCTGCTGGGCGGATCGAACGCAACCGGAATCTTCTACTTCACCGGCCTTTACACGGAGTCATCGCTGGGAGATTTTTTGCTGGGCGAGCCTCAAGAGACCAGCATCGACGCCTCTCCGGCCAAGAGCTACCTGCGCGAAAATATCTGGGACGCCTACGTGACAGACGACTGGCGCGTGCGGCCCAACCTCACGCTGAATTACGGCCTGCGCTACGAGTTCTTCGCGCCCTACACGGAGAAGTACGGCCATCTGGCGATGGTGGATACCAACCCATCAGCGGAGTTTGCCAGCGTGGCCGAAGTGCAGGCCGGCGGTGTCGGTCCTTCCAGCGGCAAGCTGCCCGCTTCACTGGTTTTTCCCTTCCGTACGGCCTTTGCGCCGCGCGTGGGCATGGCGCTGCGACTGCCGCGGCAGACAGTGGTGCGCGCCGGCTTCGGCATCAACTACACCAACAGCCAGTACGCCACATTTGCCACCACCATGGCGCATCAGCCGCCCTTTGCCAACGAGCAAACCAACGAAGCGGCGACAGAATGCGCGTCCATGGCGGCCGATTGCCTTTCTCTGGCCAACGGATTTCCCGCGCGGGCCACGGTGGGCAACTTCGCGCTCGATCCGCACTACCACCTGCCCTATGTGCAGGTGTGGAATCTCGATGTGCAGAAGACGCTGCGTTGGGGAGTGGTGGCGAATGTTGGCTACAACGGGTCAAGGGGCAATCATCTGGACGTCACCAGCGCGCCGCGCCCACTGGCCACCAGTCCGATCTTCAACTATGAGCAGTCGGCTGCCTTCTCCAAGTTCAACGCTGGGACGCTGCGGCTGAACAAGCGGTTGAGCAAAGGCGTTTCCCTTGGCGCCAACTACCAGTATTCGCACTCCATCAACGACGCCGGCTCGGTGGGCGGAACTTCGACAGTGGTCGCGCAGAATTGGCAAGATCTCAAGGCCGATGAAGGTAACTCAAGCTTTGATGTGCGCCACAAGGTCAGCGGAACTTATCTCTACGAGTTACCCTTCGGCAAAGACAAGTTTTGGGTGACCAGCGGCGTTGGCTCGCATATTCTGGAAGGATTTTCCGTCTCCGGCAGTTTTACCTTTGCCACCGGGACGCCGCTCACACCCACTTATCAGGCGGGCGTGGCCGACGTGACCAGCGGCACAGCCGGTACCGAACGGCCGAATCGTGTGCCGGGCGTCTCGGTAACCGCCGGCGCGGGCTCACTGAAAGAGTGGTTCAACCCCGCGGCATTCACGCAGCCTCCAAACGCTTCGACCACGCCGGACTGCCCCAACTGCGGCAATGTTTCGCGCAACTCCATCGCCGGGCCGGGAACCATCCAGAACAATATGTCTCTCTCCAAGACGATGGATCTGGGCGGCACACGCAGCACGGAGTTCCGCGCCACGGCCAACAACGTCTTCAACACCGTGCAGTACGCCGGCGTTGACACCAACGCGGCTTCGCCGAGCTTCGGGCAGGTGATTTCGGCCGCTTCCATGCGGACGTTCCAATTCACGGCGAGGTTCAGGTTCTAGGTTTTTCGGATCTCAAAATCGAAACCCGGGGCACCCGGCGAGTTAGAGATGGAAGGAAGTTCATGAAGGGTTGGCAACAAGAGATCGGAGTGGGTTTCGCGGCGCTGGCGCTGGTCTTCGCAGGCGCGCGGCCGGTCGTGGCGCAGATCTCCGATCAGCCGCAAGGCGGTTATGTGCTCAAGCTGAACAGCGAGCTGGTGCTGACCAACATTGTGGCGCGCGATGCCAAGACCGGCGAGGTTGTGCGCGGACTCAAGCAGAGCGACTTCCGCATCTACGAAAACGGCAAGCAACAGCAGCTTTCGACCTTCGACTTTGAGAGCGTGGAGATGGCCGCGCCGCTCAGCGAGGCCATTATCAGCGGGCTGGCTGCGGGGACCAGCGGGAGCAAGGCCGCCGTCGCGGTTCGCCCCGAGGATCTGCGCAACCACCGCCTGATCGTGATGTTCTTTGACCTGACTTCAATGCAGCCCGAGGATCTGGACCGCAGCGTGGCGGCGGCGCAAGAGTTTCTGCGCACCAAGATGCAGCCCGCCGACCTGGTGGCGCTGGTCTCGCTGGGCGACACGTTCAAGGTGGATCAGGACTTTACCGCTGACAAGGAAATGCTGGCGCACAAAGTGGCCGTTTACAACGGCACCGAGGGACAGGGCTTTGCCGAGGGCGCGACGGCCAACACAAATCAGGTGGAAGACGCCACCGGCTATACGCCCGACGAAAGCGAATACAACGACATCAACACCGACCGCGAACTCTTCGCACTCAGAACCGTTGCCAAGTCGCTGGAAAAAATTACCGAGAAGAAATCGCTGCTCTATTTTTCCGGCGGCATTCAGCGCGACGGCATCGAGAATCAGGCTTCGCTGCGCGCGGCGGTGAACGCGGCGGTGCGCGCCAACCTGGCCATCTACAGCGTGGACACGCGCGGCTTGGAGGCCGTTTCTTCGCTGGGCAACGCCTCCACCGGCAGCCTGCGCGGGACAGGAGCTTTCAGCGGCGGCGCGCTCACCAACAACATGAACTCGAACTTTGCCACGCAAGAGGTGATGGCGACGCTCTCGACCGACACCGGCGGCAAGGCGTTCCTAGATTCCAATGATTTCGCGCCCGCCTTCGCGCAGGTTCAGCGCGACACCTCGGCCTACTACGCGATCGGCTTCCACAGTTCGGACACGGCGCGCGACGGCCGCTATCGCAAGCTGACGATCAAGATCAACCGGCCAGGAACCACGCTCGAATACCGGCCGGGCTACTATGCGCCAGCCGACTTTCAGCACGCCGGCCGTGAAGATCGCGAGCGCGAACTCGACGAGCAGTTGGCCAGCGACCTGCCAGCCACCGACATGGCCGTCTATCTCGACGCGCTGTACTTCCGCCTCGACGAAAACCGTTTCTATATGCCGGTTTCGCTGATCGTGCCCGGCTCACAGATTCCTTTTGTGAAAGACGGCGATAAGGACAAGGCCACGCTGGACATCATCGGCGAAGTGATCGACGACGGAAAGCGTCCCATCGGCCACGCGCGAGAGACGGTCAAGCTTAACCTCGATCCGAGCTTGCAGGCGCGGCAGAAGAATATTCAGTACACCACCAGCTTCAACCTGCCGCCGGGCAAGTACCGGCTCAAGTTCCTGGTGCGCGAAAACCAGACCGGGCAGATGGGCTCGTTCGAAGCCGAAATCACGCTGCCGGAGATGAAGAAGGCGCCGCTGAAAATGAGTTCCATCGTCCTGGCCTCCGCGCGCCAGCCGAGCAAGAAAACCAGCCCGCTGGTTCGCGACGGCGAGGAGTACGTGCCTAACATCAGCCACGTCTTCCGTCAGGACCAGCACCTCTACCTGCTCTACGAAATCTATTCACCGGCGCGTGAAAAACTGGCCGCTGACGCGCCCAAAGGGACCAAGCCGGGCATCGACCTGCTCAGCAGCCTGGAACTCATCCAGGGGGGCACAAAGGTCTATGAAACGCCGCTGGTGCAGGCCCGGGCCATCAACGTGGAGGGCCGCGACGCGGTGGCCGTGGAACTTGATGTGCCGCTCAGCGGACTCAAGCCCGGCCCCTATCTTTGCCAGTTGAACGTCATCGACGATGCCCAGGGCAGCTTCGCTTTTCCGCGCTTTGCGGTTCTGGTGAAAGAGCCGCTAGCCGCGCCGGCGTCCACTGTCGCGCCCCGGTGAGATGCGCGCCCCGGGGATTCGGTAGAATTAAGGGCATGACACTCTCCGCCCAGGATCGCGCACGGCGCATCAAAATCATTCTCTTCGACGTTGATGGCGTTCTGACCGACGGCGCCATCTGGCTGGTTCCCGGCCTTGCGGGGGGAAAGCCCTCGGATGAGCTGGCTTCAAAAGAGGGCCAGATGGGCTTCGGAGTTCAATCCACCACCATGGTGGAGGCCAAGGGCTACTGCGCGCACGATGGCGCTGGAATCTCGCTGGCGCGGCTGGGCGGCCTGAAGTGCGGCATCATTACCAAGCGCATCTCGGAGACCGTGGCCACGCGCGCCCGCGACCTCAAACTTGAATTTGTTTACATGGGCCAGGCCTTCAAGATGAAGCCGGTGCGCGAAATCATGGAGAAGGAAGGCGTGACCCTGGACGAAATCGCCTACGTGGGCGACGACGTGATCGACCTGCCCGTGATGCGGCAGTGCGGTCTTGCCGTGGCCGTGGCCAACGCGCGCGCACAGGTCAAGGCTGAAGCGCACTACGTCACGCCTCACGGGGGCGGCTACGGCGGCGCGCGCGACGCGATCGAGTTCATCCTGGAAGCCAAGGGCATCCTCAACCAGGTGATCGAGACTTACATCGACGAGAGCAACCCCATCTCGCCTGCCATGGACATCGGCAATGGCAGCAAGCTGGCTTGAACCCAGCCGCAAGACACTTTTTCCCCATTGCTTCAAGGAACAGGTCATACAAGATCATGAAATGCGAATCGAAAAAGGCAGTCGTTCTGCTGAGCGGCGGCCTGGACTCATCCACTGTGCTGGCCATTGCCAGGAGCCAGGGCTACGAACTGTACGCGCTCTCGTTCTCCTACGGCCAGCGGCATATTGTTGAACTCGATGCGGCCCGCCGCGTCGCCGCTTCCATCGGCGTGGCCGATCACCGCATCGCGGCCATCGACCTGCGCATCTTCGGCGGCTCGGCTCTAACCGCCGACATCGCCGTTCCCAAGGGACGCGACACCGCCGAAATGGGCCATGGAATTCCCATCACCTACGTTCCCGCGCGCAACACCATTTTTCTCTCCTTTGCGCTGGCCTGGGCTGAGGTGCTCGGTTCGAACGACATTTTCATCGGGGTCAATGCTCTGGATTACAGCGGCTATCCCGACTGCAGGCCGGAGTTCATCGAGGCTTTCGAGAAAATGGCGAATCTGGCAACCAAGGCCGGGGTCGAAGGCCGGCAAGCACTCAAGATTCACACCCCGCTGATCGCGCTCACCAAGGCGCAGATCGTGCAACGAGGAATCGAACTGGGCGTGGACTACAGCCTGACCAGCAGTTGCTACGACCCGGCGGCCGACGGAGCGCCCTGCGGAGAGTGCGATTCCTGCCTGCTGAGGCAAAGGGGCTTCCGCGAGAACGGGCTTGAAGACCCGCTGCCCTATCGCGAAACCGGGAATCAGGCCTCCCGATGAGCTACGCGGTAAAGGAAATCTTTTATACGCTGCAAGGCGAAGGGGCGCAGGCAGGCCGTGCGGCCGTTTTTTGCCGCTTTGCCGGATGCAACCTCTGGTCGGGCCGTGAGTCTGACCGGGCCACGGCGATTTGCCGGTTCTGCGACACGGATTTTGTGGGCGTGGATGGACCCGGCGGCGGAAAGTTTGATTCCGCCGCGGAGCTGGCCGCGGCAATCGAGCAGAAATGGCCTCAGGATTCCTCCAAAGGCAAACGGTTCGTGGTTTGTACCGGCGGAGAGCCCCTGCTGCAACTGGATACAAGCCTGATTGCCGCGCTGCATTTGCACAACTTCGAGGTTGCTGTCGAAACCAACGGAACGGTCAAAGCTCCGGCGAGCGTGGATTGGCTTTGCGTCAGCCCCAAGGCCGGGACGAAGCTGGTGCAGCGCAGCGGCGACGAATTGAAGCTGGTCTACCCTCAGGCGAAGGCCGCCCCGGCGGATTTTGAACCGCTCTGCTTCCGGCATTTCTTTTTGCAGCCGATGGATGGCCCCAACCGCGCAGCCAATACCGAGCTTGCGGTGCGTTATTGCCTCGACCATCCGTTATGGCGGCTGAGCCTGCAAACCCACAAGTTTCTGGACATTCCTTAGGATCTGTTGACACGATCAGCGCGGACTGGCGTAGGCCGGAAAGACGGTCTCGATGAGCGCCGTTCTCAAGGTTTGGCGCAGGTCGGTCAATGGATTGGGCTCAGTGTTTGACTTTGGATGCGCGGCGTCAGCCGGGGCCTGCACACCGCTATCGGTGGTATTCACGGCCAGGATGCTGGCGCTCTGACCGGCCGGATCCACCATCAGTTCCAGCGAGAATCCCGCCTGGTCGCCGTCGTGGTAGATGTATCGACGTCCGCCCGCCTCGACCACAAAAAAGCCCAGCCCCATCTTCGGCTGCGCGCCGTGCGGGCCTGCCGTATAAGGCGTGGAAGGCTGGCCGGGATCGGCGATCGACAGAGTGCCAGCCCACGCCTCTTCGAGGGAGCTGCGCTTGAGCACCACGTCATAAAGGGGGTTGGCCGCGTCTCCGATGAGGAAGCGCGCGTACTTCTCCATGTCCGTGATGGGCGCTTTCAACCCGCCGTTCGAAGTCGTGATGCCCGTATCGTAGTTGAACGGCTGCGGAGTGAGCGCGGCGCCGGAGCGCGTGTAACTGGCCGCCACGTGGGCCTCAAGGAAATAAGGTGCGCGGTCGAAGTAGCTCTGCGTCATCCCCAGAGGCTTGAGGATGTTCTTGTCGATGTAGACCTCGTAGTCGTCGCCGCTCAGCCGCTCAATGATCTGGCCGAGGAAGACATAGCCCAGGTTGGAGTAGCTCCAACGGCTGCCAGGCGCAAAGGCGATGTGCGTGTAAGGCAGCATGGCCGCCACCTGCGACCACTTTGCCGGCTCGAAAGGCTGCCAGTCGCAGTTAGCCTGCTGGTCGCAATCCCACGGCCAGGTGGGGTTGCGAAAGCCCGCGCTGTGCGTGAGCAGTTGGCGAATGGTGATTGCTTCGACGGGGCCGTAGGCATCATGCACCTCGGCCAGTTCCGGCACATAGCGCACCGCCGGGTCGTCGAGCGAGAGCCGGCCGCGGTCGCGCAACTGCAGGATGGCGATGGCCGTGAAGGTCTTGGTAATCGAAGCCCAGTTGTAGGCGGTTTCGGCGTCTGCCCGCTGATGAGTCTCGCGGCGGGCTTCGCCGAAGAAGCGCTCGTTGGCTGGCGCAGTGCCGTGGACGAAAGCAAATCCGCCGCCCACCACGCCATGCCGCGCCAGCGTCGCGTCAAATTGTTGATTGAAGGCTTCCAGATTGCCCGGCGCGGCCGCGGGATGAGAGCCCTGTGCAACAGCAGTGGCAGTCAGCAGGAAAGCGACAGAGACCAGGGCGATAGAGCACATCCGAAGCAGGCGGCAATCTGGTTTGCGGGTCAATGGCAGACGGATCGGCATGGTGCCAATCATAAACCGGGTGAGTCGTCAGGCCACGGTTTGCGTGCCGGATGCAACCTCCCCGGATGGCTGCGCTGAGAGCCCCAGAAGTCCTGCAAAGATGCCAAAGAGCTACATATTGGGCTTTCCGACAGAGAAATGCCGCAATCTAACGCGCTGTCCAAGCCCAATGGCAATTAGAATCGTCTGTACAGTAGGCAGAGTTGCTCCCACCGGCTGCCTGCGTTGCCTTTCGTAGCCAGATCGTTGAGGTTTTCGCCCAACGGCCCGGCTGAAAAGGCATGGAATCCCCAGGATGATGACAAGAAAACTTCGTTTGCTGCCCCTCTGGCTCCTCTTTGCCGCCGCAATTGCCTTTGTGCTGCCGGCAACGCCCGCCCGCGCCCAGAAAGGGCCGGATAGCACAACTCCGGCCACCCCCGCGCAGGGCAGCCCAGCCAAAACGCCCATCGCCAGCCCGATTCAGCTTGCTCCGGCGAAAGCAGCCCCGGCAGATTCCGCCAAGGCCGCCGATTCCGCCGTGCCGCCGCCGGACCGCGCCCAGGCGTACTATCACCTGTCGCTGGCCAGCAACTACGAAGCGGAAGCCTTCGACGAGGGGCATCCGGAGTATGCGACGCGAGCTATCGAGGAGTACAAGCTGGCGCTGAACGCCGACCCCGCTTCGCCGCAGTTGAACAACGCGCTGGCCGACCTGTACTTCCGCACCGGCCACGTGCGCGAGGCCGAGAGCACGGCGCGGGGACTGCTGAAGAGCGCGCCCGGCGACATCGACGCGCACAAGCTGTTGGGGCGCATTTACCTGCGCACGCTGAGCGAGGGGCAAAACGCCCCGTCCTCCGCCTCGCCCGCCGGCGGCGTGCTGGACCAGGCGATCGCCGAATTTGAGAAGATTGTCGCGCTCCAGCCAAAGAACGTCGAAAATCGCATGATTCTCGGCCAGCTCTACACCGTCAAGCACGACCCGAAAAAGGCCGAAGAGCAGTTCAAGACCGCGCAGGCCATGGAGCCTGATTCCGAAGAAGTGGTGCTGAACCTGGCTCGCCTGTATGCCGAGAGCGGGGACATGGAACACGCAGTCAAGGTGATTGAGACGGTTCCGGAGGCCGACCGGACGGCCAAGATGGAGGATGCGCTGGGCGCGGCCTATGAGCAGTTGAAGCGGAGCAAGGAGGCCATCGCGGCCTATCAGCGCGCCGCCGACATTGAGCCGGGAGACGTGCGCACGCTGGAAGCGCTGGCCCAGGCCTTGCTCAGCGACAACCAGCTCGACGAGGCGCTCAAGCAGTACAGGGAGTTGTCCGCGGCCGACCCGGAGAACGCCGGCGCGCTGGTTCACATCGGCGAGATTCAGCGCCGCCAGGGGAAGTATGAGGAAGCGCTGGTGACCATCCGCAAGGCACGCAAGATGGACTCCGGCAATCTGGAAGCCGGCTACAACGAAGGGCTGCTGCTGGACGTGCTGGGCCGCTTCGACGAGGCTGCGCAGACATTCGAGAAGATGGTGGACCTGACCTCGCACGCCAACGGCGCCTACACCACCGAGGAGAAGAATAATCGCGGCATCTTCCTGGAGCGGCTGGGGACGGTCTATCACGAGCAGAACAAAACCGCCGAGGCTATCGCCACCTACCAAAAACTCATTGACATGGGCAGTGAGACGGCCGTGCGCGGCTACCAGTACCAAGTGGACACCTGGCGCGACGCCAAGCAGTACGACAAGGCGGTCGAAGTGGCGCGGAAGGCCGTCGAGGCCAACCCCAAGGATCGCGACCTGAAACTGATGCTGGCCGGGGAGATGGACGATCTGGGCAAGACTGACGAAGGGCTGGCGATGGCCAAGGGTTTGCTGGCCAACACCGGCGACGACCGCACGGTCTGGCTGGCGATGGGCCAGATGTGCGTCCGCGCACACCGCTGGAAGGAGGCCGAGGAGGCTTTCAACAAGGCCGAGACGCTGACCTCAAAGCAGGAAGACCGCGCTTATCTGCTCTTCCTCCGGGGCGAGCTGGCTGAGCGACAGAAGCACTTCGAGCCGGCCGAGCAGTTCTTCCGTCAGGCGCTGGAGCTGGAACCAGCCAACGCCATGGCCCTCAACTACCTGGGCTTCATGATGGCCGACAAGGGCAAACAGTTGCCCGAGGCCCTCAAGCTGATTCGCAAAGCCGTGGAGTTGGAGCCGATGAACGGCGCCTACCTGGATTCGCTGGGCTGGGTGTACTTCAAGATGGGCGAGTACGAACTGGCCGAGGAGAACCTGCGCCAGGCCGTCGAGCGCGACCAGACCGACCCCACGGTCCACGACCACTTGGGCGATCTCTACGAGAAGACAGGCCGAACCCGCCTGGCCGCTGCGCAGTGGGAGCTCTCGCTGACGCAGTTTGCCAAGTCGGCCCCGGCCGACTTGGAACCGGCCGAAGTGGCCAAGGTGCAGAAAAAGCTGGATAGCGCCCACGGCAAGCTCGCCAGGCAGGAGAGCGCCGTCGGTCAGACAAAGCCGGAGTAAGGCGCGCGGCAGGCGCTCCTGAGCGGGAGCGAGAACCTGGGTCAATAATTCAACCGCAAAAACGGCGGCCTTTTCTCACCGAAAAGGCCGCCGTTCTTGTAATTTCGTCTTTCAACACGCGCGCGAGCAACCGCCTTATTTGGTCCCTCCCGCCTCTGCGTTGATGTAGAGGTCCACGTTGGTCTTGTCCACCAGCGATGTGCCGGTATCGACAAAAAACGGATAGGGCGCAACGGAACTCGCGCTGTAATCTTTGCCAAGCTGGCTGGGCGGCGCGTGGAAGACCTCGTCGAGCGCCTTCATCCCGAAGTACGCCATCGTGTAAGGCTTCTGCGCCACCGTCGAATCGATGGTCCCGGCCTTGATCTCATCCAGCGTATCGGGATTCACATCCCAGGCAACCACCAGACGGCCGGACGAGTTCGCCCGTTTGAGCGCGTCGGCAACCGCCTTGCTCGACGCCGATTCCAGGCTGACAAAGGCATCTACCCTCTTGTTGCCGGTCAGAACCAGGGCTTCCAGCGTCCAATCGAAGGCCTTGCGCGTATCGCCTTTGATGTCCACCACATCCACGATATGAATATCGGGCCGGGTGGCAAAGACCTCCTTGAATCCCTTCAGCCGTTCCTCGGTGTTGGCCTGGCCGGCAAGCGTGAAGAAGACCACGTTGCCCTTGCCGCCCAGCTTCTGAATCACCCGCAGACCACCCAGCCGCCCGGCTTCCAGGTTGTTGGTGCCGATGAAGTAGAGCCTGCGGCTCCCGGGCGCGTCCGAGTCCATGGTGATCACCGGGATGCCGGCGGCAATGGCCTTGTCGATCTCCGGTTGCAACAGGACCACGTCGGCCACCGAGATCAGAATCCCCGCCGGCTTGGCCGCAATCGCCTTGTGCAGCGCGGCCAGTTCAGCCTGAACATCGTGGCCGTCCGGCCCCGCCAGCCTGGCTGTCACCTTGTACTGTGCCGCGGCCTCGTTGAATCCCGCCGCCGCCGTCTGCCAGTAAGGCAGAGCCATGTCCGACGCAATCAGGTAATAGACCTCTTTGGTCGAGTGCCTGCCGCATCCCGAGGTGAGCGGGATTACCAGCGCCAGCACGGCCAATGCAGCATTCTTGATCGCTTTCATGTTAGCCTCCCGGTTGAAACATGGGGTGCCCCAGGGGGCGCGGCCTCGTTTTCCCGCACCACCCCCATCATGAAATCCGGCTGAATGTTACCTCCAAAACACAGGCCCTGTCCAGCGGGAAACTGTTTGAGAAATTTCATAGCCCGAACAGAACGCTTTGCTGGATGCAAGTCTTCTTCCCAGGCGCAATTCCCGGCTGAGTTATCCCCAGGCAGGAGATGCAAAGTCCGGGCGCAGCTTGTGGTTTCCAAGCCACGCATCGTAAAGTGTGAATCGACAGCGCAAGTTCTGAAATGTGAACAGATGACGGACTCGGCCCCCAAATCGCCCCTAGCATTGCCCCCCGGAATTGCCGCCAGTACGGGCGGCGAACTGACCGGCCGAGCGCACCCCGAGACGCCGCACCCCTACCGCACTCCCTTTGCCCGCGACGCGGCCCGCATCCTCCACGCACGCGCCTTTCGCCGCCTGGCCGGCAAGACGCAGGTCTTCGCCCGCCTGCCCGGTGACTCGCTTTCGGACCACTTCCGCAGCCGCCTTACGCATACCCTGGAGGTAACCCAGATCGCCCGTACCGTGGCCGCGGCGCTGGGACTTGACGCTGAGTTGGCCGAGGCGCTGGCGCTGGCGCACGACATCGGCCACCCTCCCTTCGGCCACGCCGGCGAAAAAGCCCTCGACCAGTGCTTGCGCGGCTTGGGTTTTGGCTTTGACCACAACCTGCACGCCCTGCGGATCGTCACCTGGTTTGAAGAGCGCTACGCCAGCTTTCGCGGCCTGAACCTGACACTGGGGGTGCGCGAGGGCATCATCAAGCACTCGCGGGATTACGCGGCAGAGACTCACCCGCAACTCGCCGAGTACTTCCTGGACCAATTCCCTCCCCTCGAAGCCCAACTCATCGATCTGGCCGACGAAATCGCCTACCTGACCGCCGACCTGGACGACGGGCTCGACTCAGGCATCCTCACGCTGGAGCAAGTGCGCGAAGACGTGCCCCTCTTCCGCGGCTTCCATGACGCCGTGTTGCGCGCTTATCCCGCCGCCCCGCGGAAACTGATTGCGTACGAGACGCTCAATCGCGTTTTGAACGCACTGGTCACGGATTTGATCGAAGAGGTTGCCAGACAGGTGGCCGCGCTGGGCGCGACAACTCTGGACGAGATTCGCCGCGCGCCCTATCGGTTGGCGGCGCTGAGCCCGGAGACGGAAGCCGCCCGCGTTGCCGTCAAGGAATTCCTTTACGCCAATCTCTACAATTCGCCCGGCCAGGAAGAGGCGCATGCCTACGCTGCGGAAATCGTCCAGGGATTGTTTTCCGCGATCATCGCCGACCCCGGACTGCTGCCCAAGGACCATCAGGCACAGATTCCCACCGAGGGCCTGGCGCGCACCGTGGCAGACTACATCGCGGGCATGACCGACAGCTACATCGAGCAGGCGTGGAGGCGCTACGGCGGGCGTTGAAAGAGCCCCGCCCATAGTTCCCGGCTTGGCGGGTAACCCGATTGAGTAAATCTTCGCTATGAGAGAATCCCGATCCATCGATCTTCATAACTCAACTGTTCCGGAGGCGATACGGGAGTTTGTCCGCTTCTACAATGTCTGCGTGAGGAGCGGCTACCGCGGCCGCATCGAAGTCATCCACGGATACGGATCGACCGGAGTGGGCGGGGCCATACGAAAAGAGCTACGCAAGTTTCTTGCCGCCCATGCGGAAACCTTCGGAGAGTATCTTGCTGGTGAGAGTCTGCGAAACCCCGGAGTTACAGTTCTTTACCCCGGGGAAATCCCAGTGCCGCTACCCCAGGGCCTGGGCTCCATGCCGCTGCTCAACCCAGCGCAGGAGGCAATTCGGAAATTCTGCAAAACTCCGAAGGACAAGGAACGGATTCTCATCAAGCTCCGGGGGCGTTTCGGCGATCGAGTGTTGACTGCCGAAATTCGCAATATGTTAAACGGCGGCGCTCTTGAAGCGATACCAGCCAGCGATGGCAAGCTTCAGTACAGGGCCAGAGCGGAATCAGAGCCGAAACTCCCCAAAAGCAAGTCCTGAAGTATCTCTTCACCGGCCGGTTGTACTCTTGAGGATGTGAAAGCTCGCCTGAAGAAACCCCGATCCGCAGCGCCGAATCATGCGGCCTGCCGGAGAAGGCGTTTCGCGCAGGCAAGGATTGAGCGGTAGATTGAATGGTTCTGAGAAAGACGGGAACAAACCATGCGCTTGTTCACCTTTTTGGGCATACTTCTTGTGTGCTGCGCGCCGTTGGCCGGGAGCCAGGTGCGGGTAAGTGAAGGCGCCATCTCCCTGGCCGCATCCGACGAGGGCGCTCCCGACGAAAATCCGCCTTTCGACCTCTTTTCCCAAGGAGGATTCAACTACCCCTACACTATGCGCGAAAGCGTGCGGAATACCGAGACGGTTCATGCCTGGCGCGCGCTCTATCTGGAAAACGAGTATTTGAAATGCACCATACTGCCCGATCTCGGCGGCCACATCTACACCTGCGTCGATAAGATCAGTGGCCAGCCAATGTTTTACGCCAATCCCTCGCTCAAGAAGGCGCTGATCGGCCATCGTGGCGCATGGTCGGCCTTCGGCGTCGAATTCAATTTTCCCGTATCGCATAATTGGGTCTCGCTCTCCCCGGTCGACTGGGCCTACGCCTCCGCGGCGGACGGCAGCGCTTCGGTAACGGTGGGCAATCGTGATCGCGTCTATGGCATGGAATGGACGGTCGAGATTGTGCTGCGCCCTGGGAGCACGGTTCTGGAAGAGCGCGTTGCCTTATCCAACCGCAGCGATCTGCGCCACCGCTTCTATTGGTGGAACAATGCAGGGGTCGAGGTCTGGAACGATTCCAGAATTGACTATCCGATGCAGTTCACTGCCAGCCACGGCTTCAAGGACATCGACACCTGGCCGGTTGACTCCTCCGGAAAAGACCTGAGCCTCATCTCCAATCAAACGGCTGGTCCGGTTTCGCGCTTTGTCTATGGCAGCCGCGAGCCTTTCATGGGCATTTACAACCCCCACACAGACGCTGGAGTCGTTCATTACGCCAACTACGCTGACCTGCCAGCCAAGAAGATTTGGTCATGGGGTGTGGACAAAGACGGCCTGGAATGGCGCAAGGCCCTCTCTGACAATGACAGCGCCTACGTGGAGGTGCAGGGAGGTCTCTTTCGCAACCAGGAGACCTATGCCTTTCTGGAACCGCAGCAGACCATCCGCTTCTCGGAATTCTGGATGCCCGTGCGAAGCATCGGCGCCATTTCCAGGGCCAACCTCCAGGGCGTCGTCTCCCTTGCGCGGATACCGCAGGCCGATGGCAGCGTCACTCTTGCGGTAGGCTTCAATGCAAACCATGCGATTCCCGGCGCGACCATCGAACTCCGCGACGGCGCGAAAAACGTCTACAAGGAAACCGCTTCGCTCACTCCCGCCCATACATGGACGTGCCGCATCGCTAACCTGCCGGCCGGCACAAAGTACACCTTTGTGCTCATGAACGCCCAGCAAGAGACTCTGCTGAAACACACCGAGGAGAGCTACGACTGGACGCCGCGCGATCAGGTGCGAAAGGGCGCGCAGCCTCCCTATCAGCCGCCCGCGCGGGCGGCCTGGACGGATGGAGAGTTTCTCAGCGAAGGGGCAGACAAGGAGCTGCAAGGCAACTCGCTGGGCGCATGGGATACCTATCAGTTGGGGCTGGCGAAGTTTCCTTCCAGCTTTGAGCTGCTCAAGGCCGCGGGTAGGCTTGCGGTTGGCTTGCTGCGCTATGAAGAGGCGTCCAGGCTGCTTGGACAAGCCGAGGCGCGCGCTACGTGGGACGCGGAGATTCACTACTATCGCGGCATTGCGGAAGCGGCGCTCGGGCCTGCGCGCGAGGCGCGCGGCGAATTGGAGGCCGCGCATCGCGCTCCCTCCTTTCGAACCGCGGGCGGAGTGCTGTTAGCGGAGTTACTGGCTCAGGAACACGAGCCCGCCGCCGCGCTCAAAGTGCTGGAAGAGTCTTGCCCGGCTTCTGACGGCGATCTGCGTTGTGTGGAGGAAACAGTGGCGCTGGAACGCGCAGCAGGAGAGATGAATCGCGCCCAACAACTGGCCCGCGAAGCGCTGGCCCACTATCCCACGAGCGCCTTGCTGCGCAATGAATCAGCCAAGCTGGGTCCGGTTAAAGAGCCGGGGTTCTCCGCGCCGGAGCTTGACCGGCATCTTGCGGCCGACCCCGGCAGGATACTGAACCTGGTCATCGAATACGACCGCCTGGGCCTCTATGCCGACTCTCTGGAATTGCTCACCCGCAGCTATCCAAAAGTGGCCGCGGAGGAAAGCGAACCCGGCGTGATTCAACCGGCAAATGATCCTCTGCTGGCTTACTATCGCGGATTCTGCCGCGAGAAGCTGGGGCAATCCGGAATAGCGGACTACGCGGCAGCAGCAAGCATGCCCCTGCTTTATGTCTTCCCCAACGAGGCCGATACGGTTCCCGTGCTGCGCGCGGCGCTGGCCGCAAATCCCTCGGATGCATCCGCTCACTATTTACTTGGGTCGCTGTGGTTTTCTCGCGGCATGGTGGACCTCGCCCTGGACGAATGGCGGCGCGCAGAGTCGCTCAACCCCAGGATTCCATCGCTTCATGCCAGCCTGGGACGCGCTCTGCTGGAGATCAAGAAGCAGCCCGCCGAGGCCGTGGCCGTCTTTCAGCGGGGATTGGCCGTCGATGCCCTCAACCCGGCGCTCTACACAGGGCTCGATCAGGCCATGCAGCAGACTGGGCAATCTCCATCTCGGCGCGCGGCCATGCTGAAGCGCTTCCCGGATCAGGACAAGATGCCCGCCGCAGTGGTGCGCGCGCTTGTCTGCGCTCTTCGTGAAGATGGCCGGGACAAAGAGGCGGATTCCCTGTTGGCACAGCACTTCTTGCCGCGCAAGGAAGGCGAGAAGCCGTTGCAGCCGACAAGCCAGACCAGGTAATGCCGCAACCTGCGGCGGAGACGGGCGAGGGACGGCGATCCAACCGGTTGTACTCTTATGAATGTGAACACTCGCATGAAGAAACTCTGCCTTCGGCTACCGGCACTGACTCTGGGCGCGGCACTGGCCGTGCTCCTCTATCCCGGCCTACTGGGGGCTCAAATCGTGCCAGAGAAACCTGCTTTGGCCCCCGGACCACCCACAGGCGGCGGATTCTTCCCCTTGAGCGAGGTGCATCGCGGGCTGACGGGCACGGCCTGGACGGTCTTCAACGGCAGCCAGCCGGAATCGATGGATGTGGAGATTCTGGGCGTACTGCGCGGTGCGCGCGGCCCCGGCCACGACATGATCCTGGCCCAGTTGCACGGAGCCAAGCCGGAATACACCGGCGTGGTGGCCGGCATGAGCGGCAGCCCGGTGTACATCGGCAACCGGCTGCTGGGGGCGCTTTCGTTCCGCATCGGGCAGTTCAGCAAGGACCCCATCGCCGGCATCACGCCCATCGAGCAGATGCTCGAAGTGCGGGATCTGCCGATGGGCAGTGGACAGCGGTCAGTGAACAGTGGTCAGTTTCCGCAAACGCTGAACCACGAGAATTTGCAGGCGATGGAAACGCCGCTGGTGATGGGCGGATTCAGCCCGGAGGCGATTCGGCTGTGGCAGCAGAAGATGGCCGGAACCGGTTTGGAGATGGTGGCGGCCGGGGGGATGGGCAGTTCCTCTGAATCGGCTGGAGAAACAGATTCGGCACCCTCGGCCAAGGCGATTGCGGGCATCGTGCCGGGCTCCGCGGTGAGCGCGCAACTGGTGCGCGGCGACCTGGAGGTTGCGGCCACCTGCACGGTGACCTACATCGATGCCAAGCAGTTGCTAGCCTGCGGGCATCCCCTTCTACAGGCTGGGCCGGTATCGCTGCCTATGACCGCGACCGAGGTAGTGGCCACTTTGGCCTCGCCGCTGAACGCCTTCAAGATTGTGAATACAGGCGCGACCATCGGCGCCTTCAACGAGGACCGCGACGCGGCCATTCGCGGCGTCTTCGGGGCTCAGGCGCGGATGATCCCGGTACATATCCGAGTGCATGGGATGGGGCGCGAAGCCCAGTCGCAGAGTGAGGAGCGCAAGCTTAACGTCGAGATAGTGGACCTGCCGTCGCTGACTCCGCAAGCGGTGCTGGTGGTCGTGTATCAAGCGCTGCTGGAGACGAACGACAGCACGGCGGAGACCAGCTACCACCTGACCGGGAGCATCAACCTGGACGGCTATCCGGCATCGCCCCTGGACCTGTGGGCGCCGGCCGGGGACTCGATGCCCGCGCCCATGATGGCCGCCCTGCTGACCGGGGAGCGGTTTCAGCGGCTGTATTCGAGCGGAAGCCGACAGGGCGCGGTGCGCTCGGTCGATCTGGATGTGGAGGCCATTCCGCGGCGCGTGGAAGTGGCGCTGGAGGCGGCGCGGCTGGTTTCAAGCAGTATGGTTCACGCCGGCGACACGGTGGTGGTGGAGGCGACGCTCAGGCCATGGCGGCAGGCAGCGCGCAATGTTCGCATTGCGGTGAAGCTGCCGTCCCGTCTGGGAGCGGGCAACCTGCGGCTGCTGGTTTCCGATGCCGGAACGCTGGACCGGACACTGGATCAGCCGCGCCAGCAAAGCCATCCTGCCGGCTTGGACGCGGCTCTGGCCCAGGCGCGGCGCCAGCACGCGGCAGACCGCATCTATGTGAGCCTGCTGGTGCCAGAAACGCAGGCAGGCATGGAGGGCCAAACCCTCTCCAGCCTTCCGCTTTCCGTGGCGAATACGCTGGAACCGCTGCGCGCCGCTCAGGACGCAAGCCTGAATGGGGAGTCGGCGGAGTTGGAAGCCGATGCCCCCGCCGGCGGAGTTCTGAGCGGTTTTGAGGTTTTGAACCTGCGCATAGAGCCGGGCGGCGGTTTAAACTAGGGAAGGCGAAGGGTTTCACGCCAGCGTTCAGGACAGCGCCCCGCGTTCGAGCTGTTCTGTTCGCTATTCCCCCAACGAGGACTCAGGACGAATCATGGATGAAATTCGTGGACTAGCAGCGCATGCGGCTGGAGCCGAGCTATTGCCATTCAAGTACGATCCCGGCAATCTGGGCCCGCAGGAGGTGGAGATTGCGATCACCCACTGCGGGATCTGTCACAGCGACCTTCATTTGATTGCGAACGACTGGGGGACCAGCCAATACCCGTTCATTCCCGGCCACGAGATTGTGGGCAAGGTATCGGCGGTGGGCGATGAGGTGCGTTTGCTTGAGGTGGGCCAGCGTGTTGGCCTGGGCTGGCAGTCGAACTCCTGCGGAGTCTGCGAGTGGTGCACACGGGGGATGGAGAACCTTTGCCTGGCGGCTGAGGCAACCTGCGTCCACCGGAATGGCGGCTATGCGGACCGCGTGCGCGCCAATGCGCGCTTTGTGATTCCGATTCCCGACTCGCTCGAAAGCGAGCATACGGCTCCGCTGCTCTGCGGCGGCATTACGGTGTATAACCCGCTGCGCACCCATGGCGTCAATCCGTCGTCGCGCGTGGGGATTGTGGGCATCGGCGGGCTGGGGCACCTGGCCATCCAGTTTGCGAAGGTCTTTGGCGCGGAGGTAACGGCGTTTTCGACCTCGGCCGCCAAGGAAGAAGAGGCGCGCGCGCTGGGTGCGCACCACTTTGTGAATTCTCGCGAGTCGAAGGCTCTGAGAGAAGTGGCCGGCACTTTGGATTTTGTTTTGAGCACCATCAACGCTGACCAGGACTGGGGGGTGTATGTGGCTGCGCTCCGGCCCACCGGGACCATGTGCTTTGTGGGGATTCCGCCGTCACCGGTGAGCGTGCATGCATTCCAGCTCATCAGCGGCCTGCGCTCCATCAGCGGCAATCCGACGGGAAGTCCCTATCGGCTCAAGGAGATGCTGGACGTGGCGGCACGGCACGGAGTGAAGGCTACAACCGAATCCTTCCCCATGGCCCAGGCCAACACGGCCATCGACAAGGTGAAAAAGGGCAAAGTCCGCTATCGGGCGGTGCTGGCCAATTAAGGGAAGGATTGCTGTTTTTGCACTTGGATTTGGCTTTGAAAGGCCGTTTTGCCGGCAGAATTTCCGGCGGAACGGCCTTTTGTGCATGCAAGCAAAACTTTCTTGAAAAGGACCGCAACTTAAGCGCCAGAATGTTGTCTGAGAGAACAGAAGCCGGTTTGGGAAGCAAAACCCAGGAGCCGGCAGTGCTGAGGACGGAGGTCACCTCCGGTTCCCCGGTCCAGAACAAGCGGGACAGGGCAGCACGAGGAGGATTTTATGAGGAATGCACGCTTGGTTCTGTTGGCAATGCTGCTGGTTGTGCCGTTTGCGGCAACGGCAATCGCCCAAGATGCGGAGGATGTTGGAGTCGGCCCCGCAGTCGTTCCTGCTCCCATGGTCTACGGTCCCCCGGCCTGTGATTGGGGCTATTACTCTTACTATCCCTATGCTTGCGCTCCTTACGGCTATTACGGGCCGAATTGGTTCTACGACGGGCTGTTTATCGGCGTAGGGCCGTGGTACGGCTGGGGCTGGGGCGGAGGCTGGTACGGTCGTGGCGTCTGGGGCCGCGGTGGTTGGGGTCGCGGCGGCTGGGGCGGGCGTAGCAACTACGGCTACGGTGGCCATGGCGCCTATGCAGGACGCGGAGGTTACGGCGGACCTGGCGGCGGAGCACGTGGTTATGCTGGCGGTGCACGCGGCTATTCCGGCGGAACACGGGGCAATGGCGGCGGAGCACGCGGCTACAGCGGCGGCTCACGTGGCGGCGGCGGACATTCCGGTGGCTTTGGCGGCGGCGGTGGTCATGCTGGCGGCTTTAGCGGTGGCGGCCATGGCGGTGGCTTTGGTGGTGGTGGCCATGGCGGCGGTGGGCATCGGTAAACTGCTGCGGTTTTTCTCCTCAAAAAGGCTCGTCTGCTTCGGCAGGCGAGCCTTTTTCGTTGGCTTGCAGACCGAAATGAGGGGTTTGGCGAACGGTCGCGGAGGATTACTGGGGAAGGACTTCGATGCCAGTCACGGTTGCATAACCCTCCACCGGAACGAAGCTCAGAAGCAACTTCCCCTGGGCATTCGGCCTCAGGTCCGTGGCCTTGCGAATGACCACGTCGGTCTGGCGCGCTTCCCTGACAGGGTTGAAGTTCTTGAGGAGCACATTTCCATTGCAAAATACATCAAAGATATGAGCGACCGCGGCCCTGTTCTCACCGGCTGGGGATGAGGGCTGGTCCCAATCGCCGTGGCGCACTGCGAAATGCAGCGTTACGGAGTATTTTCCCGGCGAAACGGGAATCGCATAGGAGAAGTTCCCCCAGCGCTCGGTTTCATAGAGTTCCGGATCGTCAGTCCCTCTTACCGGGGTTGTGTAGCTCGCCAGTTGACCACCCTCGAAGTAGCTGTCCGGGCTCCACCAATGGCTATCGTTGGAGTAATACGGCGTCTGGCGGGCCAGCAGGCGCACGGGCCGAATGTGTCCTCGGAACCCGGGCAGAATCTCGATGGCGGAGAGAATGGCCTGCTTCCCGTCCTCGCCAGCAAATTCGAGATGCAGCAGCCCATCCGGCGCCGGTTGAATGTCCGTGAAGACCTTGACGTCGGCGGTGCGGCTGGCTCCGGCATCGGCCACAATGTCGAAGCGGGTCAGCAGCGTTTTCCCGTTGGCGCGCACGGTCATGATGCGGCTGCCCTCTCCGCCCGTTCCCGCGGACTCCGGGCCATAGACCGTCTCCGCAAAGTGCAGGCGCAGTTCGTAGATGCCCATTTTCAGGGGAATCCCGTAGCGGAATTGTCCCTGCCGGCTGCTGCGGTAGAAATCCGGGGTCTGCGTGCGCCAGATGTTTCCGAGGGAGCTCTTCACGGCTGTGCCGCCATCAAACCAGGTATCGGCGTTCCACAGCTTGCCTGCATGATCGACAAAGCTCCGGCCCGCTCCGGCCAGGATGCGGACCTCTTCGCCCACGGGTGGGCCAAGCTGCGCTTCAGTGGCCAGAGCAGAGGGCGGATTCGATCCTGCCGCCGGTGGGGCCGGCTTCCTCTGCCGCAGGATCAGCAAGGCGCAATTAAGGCCGAGGAACAATAGCGCAAGTGTGGCGACAAGCCACCAGCTCCCGTGGCCGGGCAACCGAAACCGCGGCTTCGCCTGCCAGGTTGCGGCACTCTCGATTCCCGGCTGGCTTGCCCCCTGGGAATGAGCGGGCGACGGCTGTTCTTCCCCCTGCCGGGAAGCAGCAGATTTGAATTGCGGGACATATTGCCCCAGAGGGATGGTGATATGGAGCCGGTGCGATGCGCCGTCACCCGCGTAGTATGCCGCCAGGCGTTTGCGCAAGCGGTTGGCCTCGACCCGCACAATGGAATCGGCGTCCTGATCGAAGGAAGCTCCGCGATGGAAGACCTCCACTCCGACGGAATACTCCTTGATCTGGCTGGCTTTCCCGGCAAAGAGGTTCTCGCACAAGTACGACAGCAGATGAGCAAGCGTGGGCGCGTGAGCAAAGTGCTCCGATTGAAGCACCGCCCCCAGTTCCGCGCGCTGTGCTTCCAGATCGGCCGGCTTTGGGCTTTCAATCGCCATCGTTTCCCTACACGAGCTGATTGTAATGTAGCGATCCCTATTGTTTTAGCAAGTCCTTAACGGTGGAGGTGACGAGGAAAATTGGCCTGTAACGGCGTGTAACCTCTCCCGCTTCCTGCCCGCGAGCCATTCCTTGCAGAATACCCAATATCCGTAAGTGAAAGCACCACTGCGAGTTCGGTTGCGCCGAGGGAAGATTTAACCCCCAGCGGAACAGGCAGGTAGCAGGTATAGCGTTGCGGGCTGGCCGTTCCTGTCCTCTACTGGAGTCGATGCAGGGAGCAGATCGCCGGAGCCGGTAAGCCAACCGCTGCCCCACGAAATGCGCCTACGCAGGAGAGGTGACCCATGAAAAGACTGGTGATGATGCTGGCAGCGGCGAGTCTGCTGATTGGCGCTGCCCCATACGCAAGGACAGACCCCGCCGCGGACGCAGCCAAGAAAGACAAGGTGGAGGCCGCCAGGATCGCGGAAGAAAAGGGAGACCTGGCGCGCCTGAACAAAGACTATGGATCGGCCGTTTCTCACTATGTGGTAGCCCTTCGCGTCAACCGTCAGAATGCGGAGCTTTATAACAAGCTGGGAATTGCCGAACTCAAACTGGGCGACAGGGGGCCGGCGCGCAAAGACTTTGGCCGGGCGCTGAAGTACAATCCTCAGCTCTTTGCTCCGATGAACAACATGGGGGTCCTGGACCTTTTGGATAAGAGGTACAAGTCTGCCGTCAACTACTTCAAACAGGCGCTGGCGCTGGATGAGTCGAATGCACACACCCACCTCAATCTTGCGGAGGCCTGGATGGGCCTGAACGAAATCGATCATGCCATGACCGAATACGGACGCGCCCTGGAGCTTGACGCTGATGTGCTGAGCACCAGCCAGGACGGAATTCAAGCGCAGGTCGTCACCGAGGGACAGCGCGCCCGAGTTTCGTTCATGATTGCAAAGTCGTATATGAAACGCGGCAACATTGAAGGCGCCCTGGAGTATTTGCGCCGGGCGAAAGAGTTGCACTACCCCGATCTGGCCAGGGTATACAAGGACCCGGATTTCACCGCTCTCTGGCAGGATCCCCGTCTGGCTAAAATCGTCAAGCGATAGGCTCCGCGAGAGCATTTCTATAGGTCGCGTAAGATCCTGGATCCCATCCTTGCCGCGTTTTTGTTCTTGCGGCAAGGGTGGGATACCACGACTCTGGCATTCCAGAAACATTAAAAATGCGCGAGGGCAGCGAGGCGGCCAGCGATGCGCTCGGCGGCATCGGGATGGGCTTGGGTGCGGGCTGCAGCAGCCATGGCAGCCAGGCCCTCCGGGCTTTTCAGCAGGCCGGTGAGGGCGGCCAGCAGCTTGCCGGGCGCATCCAGATCGCGCTCATCAAGCAGGACAGCCGCGCCGGCCTTCACCATCTCCTCGGCATTGCGCCGCTGGTGGTCGTCGGCTGCGGCGGCAAAGGGAACCAGCAGGGCAGGCTTGCCTGCGGCCGCCAGTTCAGCCACCGTGGAAGCGCCGCTGCGGGCCATCACCAGACTTGCCTGGGCAAAGCGCGCGGGCATCTCGTCAATGAAGGGCCGCACTTGCCAACGGCTCGGGTCGGCGCCGCTGGCGGCATACGCAGCCTGGGTCGTCTTGAAGTGGCGCGCGCCGCTCTGGTGAAGAATGCTGAGGCCGGGAACGGCGTCGAGCAGCGCCGCGATAATCGGGGGCAGATGGGTATTGAAGAGTCGCGCGCCCTGCGAGCCGCCGAAGATCAAGAGGCGAGGCGTGGTGGGGGCCGTGAGATTGAAAAACTCCGGACGAACTGGAATGCCGGTGACCTCGGCGTTCTGGAACCACTTGGTGGCCGAGGCAAAATTGACCGCCGCAGCCTGAACGCTCTTCCCCACCAGGCGATTGGCCAGCCCCGGCATGGCATTCGGCTCGAAGACCATGGACGGAATTTTGAGCCACAAGGCCGCAGCCATCGCCGGGCCGGAGGCGTATCCGCCCACACCGAAGACCACGTTAGGCTGGAACTCGCGGATCAGCCGCTTGCAGGCAAAGATGGCGCGGGGCAAGGCAAAAAGCGTGCGCAGGCGGGTGAGCAGGGAGACATTCTTGAGCTGGCCGACATCGACGAGGCGCAGAGTAAAGCCGGCCTCGGGAACCAGGCGGCTCTCCATGCCTCGCGCCGTACCGACAAAGAGTACCTCGGCCGAGTGGCGCTCGACCAGTTCGCGAGCTACGGCCAGCGCCGGAATGATGTGGCCTCCGGTGCCGCCGCCAGCAATGAGTACGCGCAAGTTCGACAAATTTGATCCTTTCAAGTGCAAGAGTCGAAATGCCAGGACGTTCTCCGATTCGTAACTAAATAATTACCTGCAAGGTTTTGAAAAATTTAAAGGGGGGTAGGGGGGGGGGGGGGCGAAAGCCAAAACCTTCCCGTAACAGTTCGACCTCCTTCGGCACTTGGCCTTTGCTCTTTATCCCTGCCCATCCCATGCTGTGAAGATTGTGCACCAAGAGGCGGAAATTGTCTGCAAACCCCGCACTGGCGATGAGTACGCGCAGGTTCTCCTCAATCTGTCTTCCTGGTGATGTTCAGCAGGACTCCGATGCTGGCCAGAGTGCAGAAGACCGAAGTTCCGCCTGAGGAAATCAGCGGCAGCGGAATGCCTTTGGTGGGCAGCAGGGAGACGACGACGCTGATGTTGAAGAAGGCTTGCAGGACGAGGGTGGTGGTGATGCCGAAGGCGACCAGGCGGGCAAAGGGGTCCGGAGAGCGGAAGGCCGCGCGCAATCCACGCCAGCCGAAGAGCACGAAGAGGATCAAAATGGCAACGGCCCCAATGAACCCCATCTCCTCGGCGATGTTGGCGTAAATAAAGTCGGTGTGAGCCTCGGGCAGGAAAAAGAGCTTTTGCACGCCCTCCATGTAGCCGCGGCCGGTCAGCCCGCCGGTGCCCACGGCGATCAGCGACTGGTTGATGTGGAAGCCTGCGCCCTGCGGGTCGGAATCAGGACTGAGAAAGACCAGCATCCGCTGCCTGCGGAAACCGACCTTCAAAAGCTCATAGGCAAGCGCGGGCAGCGCCGCGGCTAGGGCGACGAACAGATACTTCCACTCCATGCCGGCCAGAATCAGCATCATGGCCGTGACCCCAGCCAGCACCAGCGCCGTGCCCAGATCGGGCTGGCGCTCAACCAACGCAATCAGGACCACCGGGATGAGGGCGGCGCGCAGCAGGGTATTCTTCCAGTCGTTCATCTTGTCGAGCCGGGTGGAAAGAAACCAGGCCAAGAAGAGAACCAGCACGGGTTTGGCGATCTCCGACGGCTGGAAGGTGAAGAAATCGCCAAAGCGAACCCAGCGGTGAGTATTGTGCGAGCCGGGGATGAAGAAAACCAGCACCAGCAGGAAGGTGGTAACGCAAAGAGCTGGGTAGATGAAGCGCGGGGATTTATAGATGGTGTAGTCAATGTGCGACAGAACCAGCAGGACCACCAAACCCAACAGGGCCCAGCCAGCTTGCTTACCGACGAAGGTGTAAGGGGAGTGATAACGCTCCTGGGCCATGACCGCCGAGGCGGAGAAGACCATCACCAGGCCGGCCACGATGAGCAGCACGGTGATGAAGAACAGCCATTTATCGACCCCTGCGCGCTTTGCCATGCCCTTCAGTCCCGCAATGCTTTAACAAGTTGCTTGAAGACGCGTCCGCGTTGCTCGTAGTTATCAAATTGGTCGTAGCTGGAGCAGGCCGGAGCCAGCACCACGACCTCGCCGGGGCGCGCGGCGGCGGCGGCGGCGGCGACAGCCTTCTCCAGCGTTTCGCAGGAAAGGATGGGAACCACGCCACGCAAATCCGACTCGATTTTGGGCGCAGCCACGCCGATAGTGTAAACAGCGCTCGCCCGCTCACGCAGCAGATCGGCAAGCACGGTATAGGGCGAGCCCTTGTCCTTGCCGCCCAGGATGAGATGAATACCACCATTAAATGCGGCAATCGCCTTGGCGGTGGCGTCCACGTTAGTGGCCTTCGAGTCGTTGTAGAACTCGACGCCTTTGCGAGTGGCAACGTATTCAAGGCGATGCTCGACGGCATGGAATTTCTCGACGGCGCTGCGAATGGCCTCGGCCGGGACGCCAGCCAGGCGAGCGGAACAGACCGCGGCCAGCACGTTCTCAACGTTGTGCGCGCCCTTGATAGGAATTCCACTCAGGGGCATCACCGTTTCCGTGGCCGCACCCTTTTGCGACCGGTAGACCACCTGCTCATCCTCGACCCATGCTCCCTGCTCGACCGGATGCTCGTTGGAAAACCAATAGACACTGGAGGCCGCGCGCGCTGCGGCGGCAACGCAGGGGGCGTTGTCGGCGTTGAGCACCAGGCAGTCCTCTTTGGTCTGGGCGGCAAAGATGCGCTCCTTGATGCGAACGTAGTTTTCAAAGCTGCCGTGACGGTCGAGGTGATCGGGAGTGATGTTGAGAATCACGGCGATCGAGGGATGGAACTCGAAGGTGGTTTCGAGCTGGAAGCTGGAGATCTCCAGAACCGACCAGCTCGCATCGGTGCTGGACTCGATGAGAGCCACGACCGGGACGCCGATGTTGCCGCCGACCAGCGTGGGCAGGCCGCCAGCCGCCAGGATTTCGCCCAGCAGCGTGGTGGTGGTGGTTTTGCCGTTGGAACCGGTGACGGCCAGCGTC
>CAYQSI010000018.1:0-57568 GCA_964420185.1 uncultured Occallatibacter sp.
ACGGCCATTCCGGCGCCGCCCTTCGGCGAGCAGGCGCGCTCTGAGTGGCTGGCGGCTCGCTTCATCGAGGCCGGCCTCAGCCGGGTAGGAGCCGACAACCTCGGCAATGTCCTCGGCTGGCTGTCGGCCGCAAAGCTGCCGCCGGAGAGCACGGGCCCGGTAGTCGTGCTTTCAGCGCACCTGGACACGGTTTTCCCGGCCGAAACGCTACTGAACCCAGTGGTGGACGGCGACCGCCTGGAGGCTCCCGGAGCGTGCGACAACGGCGCGGGAGTAGCGGGAATGCTGGCCATCCTCCACGCGCTGACCCGGGCGGCGGTCGAGTTGCCCGCGCCGTTGCTTTTCCTGGGCAATGTGGGCGAAGAGGGTGAAGGCGACCTGCGCGGCGTGCGCCACTTTTACGATCAGAAAGCACTGGCCGGCCGGATCGCAGCGCATATTGTGCTGGACGGCGCAGGCGCGGACTCCGCCGTGACCCAAGCCCTGGGCAGCCGCCGCTTCCGGGTTACCATCACCGGCCCCGGCGGGCACAGCTTTACGGATGCGGGGACGCCCAACCCCATTGCCGCGTTGGCCGCGGCAATGGCTCAAGTGGCCGAAACTCCGCTGCCGGAGGAGCCGCGCACCACGCTCAATCTGGGAACGATCAACGGCGGCAGCAGCGTGAACGCCATCCCCGAAAACGCGCGAGCCTCTGTCGATTTCCGCTCCACCACTCCCGAGCAGCTTACGAGGCTGGAGGTCGCGCTGCATCGCGCCGTGGAAGACGCCGTGGAGCACTGCAACACGCAGGCAAAGTCCAAGGCCGCGCGCGACGGAGTTCCGGGCAGGGGCCTGCTGAGCTTCAAAATCGACAAGATCGGCGACCGGCCCGCCGCGCAACTGCCAACTGGCTCGCCGCTGCTGGAAGCCTTGCGCGCCGTGGACCGCCATCTGGACCTGCGCACCGATCTGCGCATGGGCTCAACGGACGCTAACATTCCGCTCTCGCTGGGAGTTCCGGCATTGTCCATGGGCGCGGGGGGCGAAGGCGGCGGCGCACACACCCTGGCCGAGTGGTACTCAGCCAAGGATCGCGAAACGGGTCTGAAGCGCGTGCTGCTGCTCACCATGGCCATGGTGGAATGGGCGGCCGAGCAGTAGCAGCGGTTTGATACACTTCGCCCATGCGCGCCTTCCATCTGCTGCTTGCCGCAACCCTTGCCGCCTCTTCTCTCTGCGCCGCCCAGAGTTCCACTTCCCCGCAAACGCATTCGAAATCGGTAACGCCCACGCCTGTACTGGGCGTTCCGCCGGATGTTATCTTCTTCGACGCCGTAATCTACACCGGCATTGGATTCTCCGAAGATAAGCCCGAGATCGTCCAAGCCATGGCCATCGGCGGCGGCAAGGTGTTGGCCGTGGGCACGAATGAAGCGATTACCCGGCTGGCCGGGCCCAAAACGCGCCTGCGCGACCTGAACACCGCCCGGACGGGCGTCTTCATCTTTCCGGGGTTCAACGACGCTCACGCCCACCTGGGAGAAGCGGGCCACACCAAGCTCAACGTCGATCTAACCGGTGTACCGTCTCTGGCGGCGATGCTGGCCAAGGTCAAAGCGGCGGCCAAGCAGGCTCCCGTCGGCCATTGGCTCACCGGCGGAAACTGGGACCATACGCTATGGGCGCGCAAGACGCTGCCCACGCGCCAGGATCTGGACCAGGTCACTGGCGGCCATCCCGCCTTTCTTGGCCGCATCGACGGCCACATCTCCATTGCCAACTCGGCCGCCCTGGCGACTGCCGGCATTACCGGAAGGACCCAGCCGCCGCAGGGCGGAGCCATTGATTTGGACGCCCGCGGCGAACCCACCGGCATTCTGCGCGAGTCGGCGCAAGAGTTGGTTTCCAAGGTCATTCCGCCGCCCAGCCAAGAGGAGCGCCGCAAGGGCGATGAGTTGGCCATTGCCGATGCCCTGGTGCACGGCGTTACCAGCGTGCAGGACTTCAGCGATTGGCAGGATTTTCTGATCTACGAGGAGTTGGAAAAGGAGGGCAAACTGCATCTGCGCATCAGCGAATGGCTGCCCTTTGCCGCGCCGCTGGAAAAGCTCAAAGAGATGCGCGCGCACCACGACCCCGCCGATCCGCTGCTGCACACGGGAATGTTGAAGGGCTTCATGGACGGCTCACTCGGCTCGCGGACGGCTGCCATGAAGGCGCCGTATGCGGACGACCCAGGCAACACCGGCCTACCGCAATACACGCAGCCACAACTGAACAAGATGGCAGTGGAACGAGCGCAGGCAGGCTTCCAGTTGGGCTTCCACGCCATTGGCGATCAGGCGGCCGCGATGGCTCTGGAGGCATACGCCCAGACCTACGACGCCTGCCCCGCCGTGCCCGCGCATAACAAGAATATGCAGCAGTGCTGGCGCACAGTGGCAAAGGGCGCCCGCGACCGCATCGAGCACGCCCAGGTAGTCGATCCCGCGGACATTCAACGCTTCGCCAAGCTGGGCGTCATCGCCTCCATGCAGCCCAACCACCTGCTCACCGACATGAACTGGGCCGAAGACAGGCTGGGACCGAAGCGAGCGGCCTACTCCTACGCATGGAGGGCCTTCCTCGACGCCGGCGTGCCGCTGGCCTTCGGCACCGACTACCCGGTGGAACCAATTACGCCCTTTCGCGGGCTTTACGCCGCGGTCACCAGAAAAAATCAGGCTGGAACCAGGGAGTACTTTCCGGAGAACAAGCTTACCCGCGGCCAGGCGCTCTACGCCTACACCCAAGGCTCGGCCTACGCCGAGTTTGCCGAGAAGCGCAAGGGCAAGCTCGCGCCTGGCTACGATGCGGACTTTATCCTGGTGGACCGCGACCTTTACACCGTGGATGCGCCAGCCATTTTACAGACCATCGTGCGGCAGAGCTTCGTCGGCGGAGAGGAAGCCTTCGCGGGCAGCGCAGTTGGGCAGTAGGCAGCACCCGCTGATGGCCGCCAGCGCAAGCGAACGCGCCCCATTCTGCGTCCAGTAAATGCATTCGCAACTCAATCCGCTTTCAGGTCGAACGAATATGTGCTCTCGCCTTTCTTGCGCAGTTCTTGCCGGTATCTTCCTGTGTTCGTTGCCGCTCGATGGGCAGGTTCATCACCCGCGCCACTCGCGTTACCCCAACTCGCCCTCGAATGACCCGCAGTTGCAGATTCCCACCGACCAGGCGCAGTCCTGCTATGTGCCGGAAGACGGCGTCAGCGCCTACGAGCAATACCAGCAGTTCGACACCTATCCGCAGCCGGCGAGCAAAGGCTATCTGTGCATCGCCATTCCGGCGGGCAGGACCTTCGTCATCGACCATCTCTTCGCCGAGGCCGATTACGACCAGGTGCTACCAACCGCGGCGGAGTGGTATCTGGACACCGTGACCGGAGACTATGAGTCGATGACCGGCTTTGCGGCCAACAGGGCGGGTTCCACGACGGCCAATCCGCATTACGTGCTTTCGCAACCCGTGCATATTGCGGTCACCGGAGGAACCAGGGTGACGCTGATCATGCACAGCTATTTCGTGAGCGCCAACAACTCAATCACTGAGACGCCGGGAACCGCCAGCCTGCTGCTGATCGGACATTGGGAGTAGAGCCAGCCTGCTGATCAGTCGAGGAATTACGCTCCGCCGCGGAACTGGATGATGCGCCGCCGGTCGCGTTTGGAGGGACGGTGCTCCGGCAAGGGCGCGAACTGCTGCATCGCCTTGCGCTCTTCGGCCGCTTTGGCCCGCGCCTCCTTGCTTGCCTCGCTCTCGCGATAGAGCGTCTGCGCCACCGCTGCCGGGCCACGCATCTGGCTCAACGCAAGCACTTCGATCTGATACTCGCCGCCCTCGTTCTTCACTCCGAGCTTGTCGCCTACATGAATTTCCCGGGCGGGCTTGGCAGCGAGACCGTTCCAGTGAATACGGCCCAGATCGCAGGCCTTCGACGCCAGCGCCCGCGTCTTGAAGAAACGCGCTGCCCAGAGCCACTTGTCAATGCGCATGGAATCCATAGCTTTATTGTCATACAGAAGACCGGTTTGGTTGTGCGACAGATTGCCCAGCGTTCGTGGATTCACAGCCTTAACCGCGTAATATATAGCTCCCGACCACCCTGTTTCTTGTACACCAGCGGGTGAGAATCTACTTTAAGGTCAAGACAGACGTTGTTGTTTCTGTTTTATAAGAAAGGCCTTGGTCTGTTTCGAAGCCATTGAATCCCTGAGGGGCCTTGATCGCCCAGAGCTTCTTGTTGAGCATCCCCTCAATCGAGATGCCGCGAATCAAGTACACGTAAATTTCGTCACCAACCCAGGCGGCGAGGTAGTTATTTGAGGCGTCTTCACGAAGTTTGCCTACTGCAATTTGTTTCACCCTCGAGAACTCGAATGATTCGCAATCATGATTCTTCGAGGGCAATTTGACGCCACGCATATCAATAATCGATGGAGAACCGGTACGACTATCCGCATGGAAGAAAGAATCGTAAACTACAAGTCCATTCATGCCATTTTTGGTCATGATTTGCAGGACGGCCTCGGGCTTTCCATTTCTCCCTGGAACCTCGAAGTCTACCGCCCTCCCCAAAGTGTGAGAATCAAGGTAATCTCCCGATACTTTTTGAAATGGACCAGGCGCAAGGCCCTCCACTACCCTTGTCACCTTCAGGTCTGGACTAATCTTGTAGATCACGATGGGAGCCGACTGCCGGTAGTGGGGAAAATACAGAACGACGATTTCCTTTGATCCGTCGTTATCTACGTCAACATCAAGAACGGCTTCAATGCGAGTTTTGTAATGATCGTTTCCGAAAACCTCTGGGTAGTCTTTTTCGAGAATATACTGCTTAACCGCGTCCAAACGCGGGTTACTCTGCTGCCCGAAAGCACATCCTAAAAGTGAACTGTAAATTAACAGGAAGAGCGCAAATGCACGCCTCATAACGTAAACCTTCCCTTATCTTTGGCAACGAATGAGCAGAATACTCTTCCCGTCAGTCGATGCGCAAGAAGTTGTGAAAAACGTTCGTTTGACTCCAATCCGAATGATTCCGCTTGAATGAAGAAACACCAGCGCTTTCTTCAGGAAGCTACAAGGCAGTTCCCTTGCCGCCCTAAAGTAAACTGATCCATGGAGCCAACGATGCCGAGCCTGTGGGCCAAAATGCGGACGACGCTGGAGATGATCAAGTGGGAACACTCGATCTTTGCACTGCCCTTTGCGCTGACGGCTGTGCTGCTGGCCGCAAACGGCCTCCCAAGCGGGCGGACGCTGGCGTGGATTCTTGTCGCCATGGTGGCGGCGCGCTCCTCGGCGATGGCCTTCAACCGCTGGGCCGACGCGAATCTGGACGCCGCCAATCCTCGCACGAAAGACCGCGCCATTCCCGCTGGCCTCTTGTCGCGAGAGTTTGTGCTGGGCTTTACGCTGCTGTCGGCAGCGGTGTTTGTACTGGCCGCTGCTGAACTGAACCGGCTCGCGCTGGCTCTGTCGCCCTTGGTGCTCGCCGTGCTACTGGGCTACAGCTACATGAAGCGCATCACGCGCTGGTCGCACCTGGTGCTGGGCTTGGCTCTGGGCCTGGCCCCGTCGGCCGCGTGGATTGCGGTGCGCGGCTCTCTGGATGCGCGCATCCTGGTGCTGACCGCGGCGGTGACGCTGTGGGCGGGCGGCTTCGACGTGCTGTACGCCTGCCAGGACTTCGAGCACGACCGCGCCGCGGGACTCCACAGCCTGCCCCAGGCGGCTGGCCTTCCGGCGGCTTTCTGGACGGCGCGCGCGATGCATCTGGCGATGTTGGTGCTGCTGCTTTGGCTCGGCGTACTGTTTCAATTTCGGACACTTGGCTGGCTGGGCATCGCGGTTGTGGGGCTGCTGCTGGCCTATGAGCACTCCCTTGTGTCGCCGCGCGACCTGCGCCGGCTGAATGCGGCGTTCTTCACCATGAATGGCGTGATTGCGATGGTTTTTCTTGCCTTTGTGGCAGCCGATTTATGGCTGCGTTGAGCCACCTGCGGTGGGGCTATTCGCCTTCGGCGCGGAATGATGAACAGCATTGCTTTCCCACTCTTGCGCCAGAAACAAAGCGCAAGAATGGGGCACAGAGCATTTTGGGTTGACCGGGAGTTTCATTCCAGTTGTAACTCGCCGGGGCAAGTCAACTTGCTTAGAATGACAGATGATTCAGGTACGGAGAATCGTGAGTCACATGAAGATTGCAATTCAGGGAGAGCCCGGCTCATTCAGCCACGAAGCAGCGATGAAACTCGTCCCCGGCGGGGTGATCGTTCCCTGCGCGCTTTCAGCCGACGTCTTTGCGGCGTTAGAGAGCAGAGCCGTGGAGATCGCGGTGATTCCCATCGAAAACAGCCTGGCCGGTTCGGTTCTGGAGCACTTCGACCTGCTGCTGACCCACAATGTGCGTGTGGAACGGGAGACGCTCGTGCGCATCCGGCACAACCTGATCGCCCTGCCCGGCGTCGCGATGGGGGAGATTGAGCGCGTTTTTTCGCACCCGGTGGCGCTGGCGCAGTGCCGGCGGTTCCTGGCTGCGCACCCCACGATGAACGCACTCGCCGCCTATGACACCGCGGGCAGCGTGAAGCAGTTGGTGGAGCTGCGCGACCGGCACGCGGCGGCCATCGCCAGCGAAGCGGCGGCCTATTATTACGGCGCGCAGATTCTCGAAGCCGGCATCGAGGACAACTCGGAAAACTTTACGCGCTTCTTCCTAGTGCGGCGTGCGGCGGAGGCCGTCACCGATCCGGAGGCGAACAAGATCAGCCTGGCGTTTTCCGTGGAGAACCGCCCCGGATCGCTGGTGGCGGCGCTGGCCGAGCTGGCGGGCATCGGCGCCAATATGACCAAAATCGAGTCGCGCCCGGTACACGGCAAACCCTGGGAGTACATCTTCTATGTGGATTGCCAGATTCACTCCGCCGGGGAGGCTTCACGGGCCGTGGAGGCATTGGCGCCTCATTGCGCGATGGTCAAGGAACTGGGCCGCTACAGGGAAGCAGGGCGTTAGAGTGTTTTTAATGTTTCTGTGATGTCAGAGTCGTGGTATCCCACCCTTGCCGCAAGAACAGAAACGCGGCAAGGATGGGGCACCCAGAACCTTACACGATCTCTAGAAATGCGGCAAAAAGACGAACGGCCGGGAGCGCAGGCGATTCCTTGCTTGCGCCCCGGCCGTTCGAGGAGGCCACACACATTCTGTCTCTGCGTTTGCCTATTTCCTATTGTTGCAGCAAGTTGCGCAAAAGAGCGCAACTATCAAGCCTATATAAATCAACATGTTAGGTAAAACTATGATTGACACAACGAGCTAACATGGAGAATCCGTGCCGGGATTGTGGGAAAAGGTGGTAAATTGCTTGTCAATCACCCAACCCTATCTATCGCGAAGCTCTGAAAATTTCGCGAGTGACCATGCGAGGAGATCCCGATGGCTGGAACAATCAAATGTACATCCTGCGGCGTGGAGATTTCACCCGACGTCTCATTCTGCGAGTTTTGCGGAGCCGCCTTAACACCTGGCTCGGCTCCCATCGGCGAATCGGAAGCAGCACAAACTCCGCCCGTGCCGCCGAATAGGCCAAAGAATCTATCCAATGAGTTTACTGAGCGCTACTCTTCGATGTGTGATGAGGACCTTCTGCGTCTTACACGGGACCTACAATCTCTGGTTCCGCCTGCGAGAGAGGCTTTGTGGTTCGAGATAGATCGTCGACACCTCCAAGTCGAAACCCGTGACTGGGCGACTCAACCAGCCACGTCTTCAGACCGAGCTTCTCTGGTGATGGCTCGCTATAGCGATGGCTACCGCTATGCCAGAATCATCGATGGTTTCGGAAGCTTAATCGAAGTGCTTGCCTGTCTCTTTGGCGGCTTGATTGCGCTGATTGGAATCTATGGCTGCTTGAGTTCGGCCCAAGAAAATCCCTTTGGCGGCCAATTAGTGGCAGCCGGTGGTACTGCAAGCTTCATAACCGGCGTACTTGTCGGAGTCATAGGTTATTTCCAGGGAGTCATCGTAAAGGCGGCGGCACAGTTTTTGAAGGCACATTTCGATTGCGCAGTATGCCAATCGCCTTTTCTGAACGACGACCAGAGAGCAAATGTCATGTCGCTGGAATAGCAATTGCCCAAGGCCACCTACGCCCTCAGCTTTGTCCGGCCGACGGTAAAGGTGTGGGGCGTGGGAACGCAGCGCCCTTACGCCACAAAATACTTGGCCTGCGGATGATGCACCACGATGCAGTTGGTGCTCTGCTCCGGCTCAAGGTGAAAGCCTTCGGTGAGATGCACGCCAATGTTTTCCTCGGGTTTGAGTAGGCGGAAGATCTTTCTCTGATCCTCCAGATTCGGGCAGGCCGGGTAGCCGAAGGAATAACGCGAGCCGCGATATTTCTGATGGAACAGGTCCGCGACGATGGGCGAATCTTCTCCTGCAATGCCTAGAAATTCGCGCGCCTGCTTGTGCGCGAACTCGGCCAGCGCCTCTGCCGTTTCCACTGAGAGGCCGTGCAGATAAAGATACTTGGTAAAATCGCCGCTCTCGAAAAGGTGCTGCGTGCGGCGGCTCGCTTCGGAGCCGATGGTCACGATGGAAAAACCCACTACATCGCGCTGAGCTGCGCTCACAGGCTCGAAGAAATCGGCAATCGAGAGTCTGCGGCCTTGCGCCTGACGCGGAAACGTGATGCGCTCCAGCTCGCGCTCGGGGTCCTCGGGATCGAAGACGATCAGATCGTTACCGTGGCCCGCGCAGGGATAGAAGCCGATGATGGCCTTGGGCTCGAACCAGCCCGCAGCCTTCACTTCCTCTTCGAGGTCGAGCAGAATTGGGCGGTATTTTTCTTCCACCAGCCGCAGATAATCACCCTGCGCGGCGCTCTTCAGTTGCCACTGATTTTTGAAGAGGGCGGTTTCATTCAAGTACGGAAAGATTTCGTCGAGTTTGTAATTTTTGAAGACGCGCGCGCCCCAGTAAGCAGGCTTGGAAATTGCCGAAACACGCTCGACAACCGGCGAACGGCCCTCCGGCGTAAGTTCGACGAGGGTTAACTCGGGAGTATTTGCATTGCCTTTATTGAAGACCTTCACCGTCTTGCCTTCCGCTTCGCGGCTCTCGCGCACGGCCGCATCGCCGGAGGTCAGGTCGGCCATTGCATGCAATCCGGCGAAGGCGTCCTCGGCATAAAAGACCGGCCCCGCGTACTCCTTGCGCAGATCCTCTTCCACGTACTTACGGGTGAGCGCGGCGCCACCGCAGATGACGGGAACGGTGAGCCCCAGTTGCTGCAAATCCTGCAACACGTACTTCATTTCCAGCGTGGACTTGACCAGCAATCCGCTGAGCCCGATAGCGCTGGCGTTCGCTTCTCGCGCAGCGGCAATGATCGTATCCGCCGGTTGCTTGATGCCCAGGTTGACGACGCGATAACCATTGTTGGAAAGGATGATGTCCACAAGATTCTTGCCAATGTCGTGCACATCGCCCTTGACCGTGGCCAGCACCATGGTCCCTTTGCCGCCGCCGTCGGATTTCTCCATTTTGGGTTCGAGGTAGGCGACCGCGGCCTTCATTACCGCGGCCGAATCGAGCACCGAAGGCAATTGCATCTTGCGCGCGCCGAAGAGATCGCCGACGATCTTCATGCCGTCGAGCAGGACGGTGTTAATCAGTTCGAGAGGCGTGTGAATTTTGAGCGCCGTTTCAAGCGCCTCTTCGAGCGATTGCTTCTGCTCGCCCAATCCGATGGTTCGCTCGCCGCGAATGATCAACTGCTTGAGCTTCTCGTCGGTGGTGAGGCTCTCAACCGGAGTCTCTTCTTCCTGCACCGATCCTTTGCCCAGGCTGGCGAAGTATGCCATGTAAGCCTGCAAGGGATCGCCGTTGTCACGGTCCTGAAAGATTAGGTTGCGCGCTAACTCGACTTCTTTCGCGGGGATTTTGTAGAGCGGATAAATCTTCGAGTAGTTGACGATGGCGGCGTCGAGCCCGCGGTCCACTGCCTCCTTCAGGAAAACAGAATTAAGCACGCGGCGCGCATAAGCATTCAAGCCGAAGGAGATGTTGGAGACGCCGAGCACAGTGCGCGAACGCGGCAGTTCAAGCTTGATGCGCCGCACCGCTTCAAGCGTCTCAATGGCCGCAGAACGGTAGTCCTCCTGGCCGGTGGAGATGGGCAGAGTGAGCGCGTCGAAGATCAGATCCTCGGAACGCATGCCGTATTTGTTGACGGCCAGATCGTGGATGCGGTGGGCGATGGCCACCTTGCGTTCAGCGGTGAGCGCCATGCCCTGTTCGTCGATGGTGAGCGCGATGACCGCGGCCCCGTAACGGCGCGCCATGGGCAGCACCAGACTGGTGCGCTTCTCGCCGTCTTCCAGGTTGATGGAGTTGATGATGGGCTTGCCGGGGATGCGCTTGAGCGCCTCCTCGATGACGCCGGCCTCGGTCGAGTCCACCAGGATGGGCGCGGGCACGCGGGTGGCAATCTTTTCGAGCACCGCGTTCATGTACGCCTGCTCGTCTTCGCCCACGATGGCGCAACAGAGGTCGAGCATCTGCGAACCTTCGCTGGCCAGCCGCTTGGCCATGGCCAGAATGCCATCGTAGTCGCCCGCACGCACCATGTTGCGAAAAGTATCGAGGCGAGTGGTGGTGTTCATCTCCTCGGCGATGATGACGGGCTGCGCGTCAGCTTCTAGCGGAACGGCAGAGAAGGCGCTGGCCGCGACCGATTGCTGCGCAACAGCGCGTCGAGCGGGCGTTAAATCCTTGACGGCCTCGACCACGGCACGCAAATGCTCGGGCGTGGTGCCGCAACAGCCGCCGACGACCTGCACGCCGTATTCAGCGACGAAGCGCCGCAGATACGCCGCCAGTTCGGCCGGAGTGAGCTTGTAGACCGCATGGCCGCCCTCGTTCCGCGGCAAGCCGGCGTTGGGCAGCACGCTGATGGGCGTGGTCGAGTTCTGGCAGAGAAAGCGAACCGTGTCGTTCATCTCCGCCGGGCCAGTAGCGCAGTTGAGGCCAATCACGCCGGGCTGAAAGCTCTCCAGCACAGCCAGCGCCGCGCCGATCTCAGAGCCGAGCAGCATGGCGCCGCTGGCTTCAAGGGTGATCTGAACCTGGATGGCCACATTGCGGCCGGTCGAGGGAATCTTGCCTTCGCGGGCGTCGCGAATCGCATCCTGACAGGCGGCAAGGGCAATCTTGGCTTGCAACAGGTCCTGGCAGGTCTCGATAAGCAGCACATCCACGCCGCCCTCGACGAGCGCCTCGGCCTGCTCGCGATAAGCGGCGGCCATGGCATCGTAGCCGATGTGGCCCAGCGAGGGCAGCTTGGTGGTGGGGCCCATGGAACCAGCCACAAAGCGGGGCTTCTCCGGGGTTGAGTAGGCGTCGGCCACTTCGCGTGCGAGGCGCGCCGCGGCCAGATTCAGTTCGCGCATGCGGTCCTGAAGGCCGTACTCGGCAAGGACGATGGTGGTTGAGCCAAAGCTGTCGCTCTCGATCACATCGCAACCGGCCTCAAGAAACGAGGCGTGCAGGCCGCGGATGACGTCTGGCCGCGAGAGTACCAGCAGCTCGTTGCATCCCTCTTTGCCCCAGAAATCCTCCGCTGTGAGGTCGAGCTTTTGCAGGTTGGTGCCCAGCGCGCCGTCATAGACCAGCACGCGCCGCTTCAGTTCTGAAAGAAAGTCCGCCAAAATCGCTCCTGCCCCAAGGCCACAGGGAAAATGGGGATAACAGCCAACATTCTAGGATATACGGTTACCGAGTCTGCGCAGGAAGAACGGCGCCCGGTTTGGGCCGGCGCGGGAAATGGAGGGCCGCACTCCATCTGAAAGAGCGGCGGATCTTGAAGGTGGGCGGATCTGGCTTCGGGGGAAAAGGCCAATTTTTGAGCAAGACTTCCGAAAAACATCCCTCAGGGGCTAAAGCCCGCGTTGATTTTGTCGCATATACGGCACGACTAAAGTCGTGCCCTTTCAAAACGCCGAGTTTTTCCGCAGCCTGTGATGCCCGTCTTCTTCAAGATTCGCTCTGATTGATCGGGCTACGAGAGCAAAACCAGAGTGAATATGCCCTTCTTAAGAGTTTGCGAGGTGGCTTTTTCTTAAGGAAAACGCCACTTGAGGTCATTGCCTCTGGGTACAGCAACTCTGGTTTTGCTCTAAACCGCTTCGAGCGCTGCCAGAATCTGCGGGGCCAACTGGTTCACGTTGCCTGCGCCGAGGGTCAGGATCAGGTCGCCGTCCTTGGCCTGGGCGGCCACGGCGGCTACAGCAGCGGGAAAATCCGGAGCACACTGGACCTGCGGGCCTTCGATCTCGGCTGCAAGCAATTCGCCCGTCACGCCGGGGATGGGTTCCTCGCTGGCGGCATAGATGGGGAGCACAATGACGGTGTCAGCGTCAGCAAACGCACTACGGAACCGCTCCAGGAGATCACGAGTACGGGAGTAGCGGTGGGGCTGGAAGATGACGTGAATCTTTCGGTAGCCGCACTCGCGGGCGGCGGCCAGAGTGGCGCGAATTTCGGTGGGGTGGTGGCCGTAGTCGTCCACCACGGTGACGCCGCGCGCCTTGCCGCGAAGCTGGAAGCGCCGATCCACGCCACGAAAATGATTGAGTCCCTCGGCAATCTTCTCCGAGTCAACATCGAGCTGGTCTGCGATGGCCACGGCAGCCGTGGCGTTGAGCACGTTGTGGTGTCCGGGCACATGCAATTCGAAAGGCCCGAGCGGCCCGGCGGCGGTAACCACATGGAAGCGCGAGAAACAGCTTCCCTTCTCTGAATCAAGAAACTCCAGCCGGTAGTCGGCCTCTGGCGCAACTCCATAGGTGAAGACGCGGCGCTGAGCGCGGGGCAGGATGGCGGCCAACAGCGGATTGTCAAGGCAAGCGGTGACCGCGCCGTAAAACGGCAGTTTGTTAATGAATGTCAGGAAAGCCTCTTCGACGTCGGCCATGTCGTGGTAGCAATCCATGTGCTCACGGTCAAGATTGGTGACCACGGCCAGGATGGGTGAGAGCTTGAGGAAGGAACGGTCGCTCTCGTCGGCCTCGGCCACCAGGTATTGCGAACTGCCCAGCTTGGCGTTGGAGCCAAGAGCGTCCACGCGGCCGCCGACCACGACCGTGGGGTCCAGACCGCCGGCAGCCAGCACTGCGGCCACCATCGACGTGGTAGTGGTCTTGCCGTGCATGCCAGCGATGGCGATGCCGTACTTGAGGCGCATCAATTCGGCAAGCATCTCGGCGCGCTGAATGACAGGAATCTTGTGGGCGCGGGCTTCCAGCACTTCCGGATTGGTCGCAGAGACCGCGGAGCTGGTGACTACAACCGTGGCCCCGGCGATATTCGCGGCATTATGGCCCTCATAGATGGTGGCGCCCATTTGGGCCAGGCGGTCGGTCACCGGCCCGCGGCGCAGATCCGAGCCCGAAACCTTCATATCGAGGTTGAGCAGAATCTCTGCGATGCCGCTCATGCCGATGCCGCCGATGCCGATGAAGTGCGCGTGCTGGGAGGTAGCAAACATAGGGGGTGAAACTCTCCTTTAACATTCTTGCGGGCAGTGGCCCTTTAGCTTGCGAAAATGGTTGAGCCCTTGCGGTGCGCCAGCAAGGGCAGCACCTGGGCCTGGGCCTCGTCAACGGAGACGCCGTACTTGGCACGCAGGTCATCGACCCTGCCGTGCTCGATGAATTGATCGGGCCAGCCGATGCGAACCACCGGGACCGCACTGCCCAACTCGGCAAGGGTTTCAATCACCGCCGAGCCGAAGCCGCCCATCTTCACGTGGTCCTCGAAGGAGACAAAGGCGGCCACCCGGCTGGCGTACGCGGCGAGCATCTCGCGGTCAATCGGCTTAATGAAGCGGGGGTTGATGACCGCGGCGGAGTAGCCGTCGAGTTCCAGACGCTCGGCGAGTTCCTTCGCCAGGGGGGTCATGGGACCCAGGCCCAAAATGGCCACGTCGGAGCCATCCTTGAGAATTTCAGCCTTGCCGATGGGGATGATTTCCGGCTCGGGCTTGCGAGCCACGCCGGGCACCACCCCGCGCGGATAGCGGATGGCGCTTGGCCCCGGGAGCTGGAGCGCGGTCTTCATCATGTCAGCCAGTTCGTCCTCGTCCTTGGGCGCCATGAGAACCATCTCCGGGATACCGCGCAGGTACATGATGTCGAAGAGGCCGTGATGCGTGGGGCCATCGTCGCCGGAGAGGCCAGCGCGGTCCATGCAGAAGAGCACGGGCAGCTTTTGCAGCGCCACGTCGTGAACAATAGGGTCGAAGCCGCGCTGCAGGAAGGTCGAGTAGATGGCACAGACGGGGCGGTAGCCGCGAGCGGCCATCCCGGCGGCAAAGACGACCGCGTGCCCCTCGGCGATGCCCACGTCGAAGTAGCGCTTGGGAAAGTGGGGCCGGAAGAGATCCAGGCCGGTGCCGCTGGGCATGGCCGCGGTGATGGCCACAATGTGTTCGTCCTGGTTGGCCAATTGGACCAGCGTGTTGGCGAATGCCTCGGCGTAGGTAAGCTGACCGGCGGGCTTGGTTTCGCCAGTCTCGGGGTCAAAGGGACCGAGGCCATGAAACTTCTTCTGCCGGTCGAGCGCTGGCTGGAAGCCGCGGCCCTTCTGCGTGAGGACGTGGAGCAGCACTGGGCGGTCAGCGGTCTTGAGAAATTTGAAGGTCTCTACCAGTTGAGGGATGTTGTGTCCGTCGATGGGACCAAAGTAGTGCAGGCCGAACTCCTCGAAGAGGATGGAAGGCCACAGCATGCTCTTGGCCGCCTCTTCGGCTCGGCGCATGACCTCGATGGCCGTCTTGCCTCCGACCTTCTCGATGATGCGGTGGGCCGAATCGTGCAGATTCTTGTAATGCTCGTTGGTGACGATGCGGTGAAAGTAGCGCGCGATGGCGCCCACGTTGCGGTCGATGGACCACTCGTTGTCGTTGAGCACCACGATCAGCCGCTTGGTCTGCTCGGCGATGTTGTTCAGCGCCTCGAAGGTAATGCCATTGGTGAAGGCCCCGTCGCCAGCCACGGCGATCACATGCTCCTTGCCGCCGGCCAGATCGCGGGCCACAGCCATTCCCAGGGCGGCCGAGAGAGCCGTGCCGGCGTGCCCCGCACCGTAGCAGTCGTGCTCGCTCTCAGTGCGCAGCATGAAGCCGTTCAGCCCGCCCGGCTGGCGCATGGTGTCCATGCGGTCCAGCCGCCCGGTGAGCATCTTGTGGATGTATGCCTGATGGCTGACGTCGAAGAGAATCTTGTCGTCGGGGGTGTTGAAGACCGTGTGCAGGGCCAGGGTCAACTCGACGACTCCGAGGTTGGGGCCCAGGTGGCCGCCGGTCTTGGAGAGCGTCTGAATGAGGAATTCGCGGATCTCCCCCGCCAGCACTTCCATCTGCGCAAAGTTCAGGCGCTTCAGATCGGCGGGCGAGTGAATGGATTCCAGCAGTGTTCCCATGGTCTTCCTTCCCCCGGTAAAAAAGGGCCGGGCAGCCAAGCAAAAAGCCCCTGGACTCCGGGGCCGTCGAAGCAGCTTTGCCAACCGTTAGTATACCAATGCGGCGGATTCGGACGTAACCTGAGGGGGCAAGCCCTTTGACACAGCCGAACGGCCCTACACCGCAACGCCTGAGCGGAAGTTGAACTCTGAACCCATCCGCCGCGACTCCGCCTGCGTCTACGTTTGTGACTTGAATAAATTCTGCTCGACTATATCGTATTTTAATTTGACAAAATCAATCGTTCCTGAAAGCATCCTGCCGTATTGTGGAGACGCAAGATGGATGGGTTGAAATTTCTAGCCATAGCCTTCGTTTTAAGCTCTGCCTTGTGTCAGGCGCGGGCTACTTCACAGCCTTCGCCGCAGCCTCCGAACATGATGGATACGCTCAATAAAGAGGCGAAGGCCAGCGATACTGCCGGGATTCATGCATACAGTAATGATCTGATTCAGATGCTTGCTGGTGTTCGTGGTGGGGGCGTTGTTTATGCCAACTCACTGACCGATCGCTTGGCCCGATCCGAACTGATGGCTAGACAGGGGAAACGGAAGCTCATTTCTGAAGCAGATATTGCAAAGGCTTTCAATAATCTCATGAGCGAAATTGGCGCACCGGATTCGTTGAAGTCAGATATTGCCGGCGTGGAAAAAGAGAGAGACGCATTTAAGAAAGAATTGCCCGCAATGATTTCTCAGAAGGAGAATGGGCGTTACTGTAACCCTGGCGAGGCGGTTTTTGTTCTTGAAATGATGATTGAAAATGTGGGCAGACCTCTCGGGCCAACTCCGGATTCTGCTCCCAAAGCTTTCGTTGCAGGAATCAATCCACCAGTACGTGTGCGCTTAGATCTGTTTTCTGCAAGACATTCCCAATCGGAAGTCAAAGAGGTTTTTAATAGTCTGTTCAATGTTTTTCAGATCTGAAATCTGAAGTGGAGAGACGAATAAACTCGGGTTGCGGGCCATCGAAACCAGCTTTGCCAACCGTTGGCATACCAATGCTGCGGATTCGGACGCAGAACGGTTGATCGGCGGCAAGCTTCTGCGCTGGCTGCTGATTCAAGGCCAAGCCCTCATGTGATTGGTAAAGTTTTGGAGAACTCTACTGATCGGAGGGCTCAGCCTCTTCGTTCAACCCCTATTCCTTCGGCAAACGCTAGCATGGACAAGAGTTGCGCGCTATAATTCCCTATTCATCAGGGTTTCGTTTATCGGTGGTGACTCGCCATGCAGTCTCACATTGGAAGTGTTTCTTTTCTTCTTGGCGCACTCGCTCTGCTCGCCCCGTGCGCCGGACAAGCGCCCACGCCCGCGCCTAGCCAGGCTCAGATCTTCGACAAGGCCTCTGCCTCGGTGGCCCTGGTGCTGGCCACGCAAACGCCCGGAGACACAACGCCGTCAGTTGGCGCTGCCATCGTCGTCTATCAGGATGGCGACTTGCTTACGGCCTACCACTTGGTCCGCAATGCCTATGCCGTTCAGTTGCGCTTCAAGTCCGGCGAGGTCTTTGATCGGGTCCAGTTGCTCGGCTTCGATGCCCGGCGCGACATCGCCGCAATCCGCATCCCCGCCTCCGCAATGCCCGTCCTCCCTATTGGCAGCGCCAGCAACGCCAACATCGGGGATCGGGTTCTTTCCATATTCCATCCCCTGACTCTGCCATGGTCGACCTCCACCGGGATCGTCACCGCTTACCGGCTGGCCGACGAGATTCCCGGCGCAGGCAGCGGATTCCGGGTCATTCAGTTCACCGCTCCCGCTTCTCCCGGTGCAAGCGGCGGAGTCTTGCTTGATGCCCAGGGCCGCGTGCTGGGAATTGTCACCGGTCAGCTCAGCGCTCAGAATCTTAACCTGGCTGTGCCTATTGAAAATGTACTCGGCCTGGCGGATACGATTCCGGTCAAGACCTTCGCCAGCGGCGCTCTGCTGACTCCGCCCAATTCTGTTGCACCGCCGGCCCTACGTCCGCCCAGCGAGCCAGCGCAAGCTGCTTCCGTCGCCGTGCCCGATAAGTCCGAGACCCTGAACACATCCAAAGACCACGACTTCATCTTTCATCACTTCGAAACCATGTATGTGGACGCCCACGCGGCAAAATTCTTTGATAGCGACCAGATGAAGGCCGCTCTTGTCCGCAACAAGGATTTTGCCGCGCTGCACATCAGCATCGTCGACGATCCCAAGGCTGCCGACACCATCCTCGTAGTTGGATATACCTTTGCGTGGGACTTTCCCTTCGAACTGAAGCATCAGAAGTCTTCCATCGTGCTTCTGGCAGGCAAAGGCATAGGACCGTTCTCCGGGGTGGCGGGAGCGGCCAGCGTTGCAAGCGAGTTTGTCAAAGCGGCCAAACCCTATCGCGCAACCGCGGCGGGGCAGAAGTAGCCTCTTAGAGCCTGGATAGCTATTTTCGGGCGCAGTTTATTGCGTCATTGTGATTACAGAAAGCAAACGAGAATTTGGTGCGGGGGATTTAGGCCGTAGAGCGCCGCTCTACGGCCGATCCTGCTGCGAGGGCGCTGGCCAAACGGAAGCCGTGTCCTGCTGGCCCTTGGAGGCGAACCAGTTATGGTCCCAGAGATTCTGGTAGAAAGCTCCCGTCAGCTCGGCGGCGCGGGGGCCGAAGGTGGGTCTGCCGCCTTCGAGGAAGAAGACCGTGACCAGACTGCCTTGCGGCGAATCGGACCAGGAGGCGAACCAGCCGAAGCGGGTTCCCTTGTCCGAGCAGGTTCCGGTCTTGCCGAAGACTGGCAGCTCGTGGAAGTTGGCGCGCAACCGTCGCGCGGTTCCGTACTCGACCGCACCTGCCATGCCGTCCTGAAGGTCAGGAACGAACTTGGCAATATCCAGGGTGCGCTTGACCTTGGGTTCGAGTTTGGCGGCCTCGTCGGGCGTGGCTGGATGCTGCAAATAGTAGAGGGTTCCACCGTTGGCTAGAGCGGCCACAAAGGCGCCCAGTTGCAGAGGGGTAAGCGAAACACCCTGGCCGAAGCTGCACATGCGGCCCACGCCACCCTCTTTCGCGGGCAACTCCTGATCCGGATAGACGCCCAATTGTTCGCCATCAATGTTGTAGCCGGCCAACTCGCCGAGGCCGAACTGGTTGGCGTAGTGGCGCACGCGCTCAAAGCCCAACTGACGGCCCAGCTCCTCAAAGTAGAGGTTGTTGCTCTTGGCCAGCGCCTGGGTCATGTTCATGTGAAAACCGTCCAGGCGAACGGGCGTGTCGCGCGTGACCAGCCCCTCGGAAAGCGCTGCCATGGCGACGGTAATCTTGATGGTCGAGCAGGGCTCGGCGCCGGGCGAGAGGGCCAGCTTCTGGTTGACCATGGCCAGGATGCGCCCGTTCGCGGGGTTGATGACAACGGCGGTGCCGTTCATGTCGCCCAAAGCTTCGATAGCCGCCTGGCGGACCACGGGATCCTCACCGGCTGTAACATCGCCGGCAAAAATGTCTCCTTTGGCAAAGGAACTGGCTGTAAACCGCTCATGGGAAATGCGGTGGTGGCGGGAAGTGAATGCCGCACGGCGCGCTGTGGCTCTGGCGCGGCCTCTGGTGGTCAGATGAGCGGTGTTTCCGGCGGGTGCGGCCTTCCGTGCTGCATGGGAGGCGCTGCTGCGAGCCGTCCCGGCATGAGACGCGGCGGAATGGCTGGCGCGATGGGGCTCTGCCAGGTGGGATTCGGTTGCCTTTGCATGATGCAACGTATGCGGCGCGTCCAGCGCCGTGGCTACCCCGGCACCCATGCCGAAACCGATCAGAACCAATGCACTTGCCCAAACGCGGGGAAATTTCATTCAGCCAGTGTCCTCTCTCCTACTGGAGTGTCGTGCCGCTCGTCTTTTGGAGACGGGCCTTTCATGCCATTCCTGGAGCGGCTCTGCAAAACGGGCCGTCTCGGCTACTCTCGTCAAACGGCCATTTCCCACAGGAAAAGCCGCTGACGATCACTGGTTTCCAACTACAACAATAGGTAAACAGCCCCTATCGGCCACTCCGCAAACAGCTTACAGTCCTTGTTGCGGATTAAGCCGACTCTCATCCTATCGCGCCATCCGACCGGTGCGATAGGAATTCTTGCATTTGTAGAGCCATTTTCATTATACAATCCCCCAAAATCGCCCCAAAACGCAATCGCGCCCCCTAGAACTGGAGCCTGCGCATGAAGGCTGGCTTTTCAAGATCCGGCTGCGCCTCTTCGTCGGCCTCGGAGACGAGCGTCACGGCCGGCTGTGCGTGGTACTCGTCCAGCGCCGCCGGGCTGCGCACGCCGCTTGTGAACGCTGAAGCGTAGTCGCGGGGCAGCGGGGTGTACGCCGGCTCTTCAGACAACTCGGCAAACTTCGGCGGCGCCGGCGCGGCTGCCCGTTCCATCTCTCCGGGCTCATAAGCCGTGGACGCCCCCACCAGCGGTGCCGCAACATCTGCGGAATCCGCGGAAGGCGCCTTGGCGGAGAAAAAGTCGGACTCAGCCGCGTCTTCCTGGTCTTCTTTGGTCTCTTCATCCTGGCTAAGGAAGCGTGGCGCCGCGGGAGCAGGCTCACGGAGCCAGTTGTTGGAGGCGACCAGAGGGACCGAGGCGACAGGAACCGAAGCCAGTGGAATCGAAACCACCGGCGCCTCTTCCAAGGTCAACATGCGTGCGCGCCGCTCCGGCAACTGGTCGCGGAAGCCGGTCGCAATGACGGTAATCTTGACCTCTTCGCCCATCTTCTCGTCCAGCACCGCGCCAAAAATGATGCTGGCGTCCTCATGAGCGGCCGACTGAATGAGTGACGAGGCCTCGTTGACCTCGGAGAGCTTCAGCGAACTGGAGCCGGTGATGTTGATGAGGATGCCACGCGCGCCATCGATGGCGCCGGCTTCGAGCAAGGGTGAGGCCATGGCCGCCTGGGCGGCTTCAACGGCGCGATTCGCTCCCGAGCGGACCGCGGTACCCATGACCGCGTGGCCCATGCCAGCCATGGTGGTTTTCACGTCGGCAAAATCGCGGTTGATGATGCCGGGGATGGTGATGATGTCGCTGATCCCCTGCACGCCCTGGCGCAGCACATCATCGGCAATGCGAAAACTTTCAAAGAAGCCGGCGTCCTTGGCCACCGCCAGCAGCTTCTCGTTGGGGATCACGATCATCGTGTCCACGCTTTCGAGCAGTTCCTTGAGGCCGCGGTCAGCCTGCTGCAGGCGGCGCTTGCCTTCAAAGCCGAAGGGACAGGTGACCACAGCCACGGTCAAAATACCCATTTCGCTGGCCAGCGAGGCGATGACCGGAGCGGCGCCCGTACCCGTGCCGCCGCCCAGTCCAGCGGTGACGAAGACCATGTCCGCGCCTTCGAGGGCCTCGATGATCTTTTCCGAGTCTTCAAGAGCGGCGCGGCGGCCCACGTCGGGGTTGGCCCCGGCGCCGAGCCCTGAGGTGAGCCGGACGCCGATCTGCAACTTGACCGGGGCCTGCGAAACCTTGAGCGCCTGCACGTCGGTGTTGGCGGCGATGAACTCCACGCCCTCCATGTGCGCCTGAATCATCCGATTGACGGCGTTACCGCCACCGCCACCCACGCCGATGACCTTGATGCGGGCTCCGCGCACATCCTCGTCGTGATACTGAATGCGCATCTCTGCGGCTTCATTCCTCAACTCTTCCATCTGGGCTACGGCCTCCTGATTCATATCCTCGAACGCAATCGTTAAAAGCTGGCTGCGAAAATGGCGCGCAACTTCGAGCGTAAATTGTTACCTTCCGGATCTCGATTCACCCGCGTGCGGTGAGCGTACAAGAGCATGCCGATGGCGGTGGAATATGCGGGGTAAACCAGTTCAGCGGGCATATTCGACAAGCGAACGGGAACTCCGGTGCGCGCCGAAACCCGCAACTGGCTTTCGGCAATGTCGAGCATGCCGGGCAGCATGGCCCCGCCGCCAGTGAGCACGCAGCCAGCGCCAAGAGCTTCCACCACGCCGCCCATGCGCAGGCTTTCCTTGACAAAGTAGAGCAGCTCGCGGGCCCGCGGTTCCAGAATTTCGGCAATCGTGCGCTGGCGCAGCCTCAGCGGCCGGGGGTTGGCAATTTCAATCTCCGCGCTCTCAGGCACGGCCGTCACCACGGCGTTACCGTATTGACGCTTCAGTTCCTCGGCCTCGGCCACGGGGATCTGCAAACCCACCGCCAGATCGTTGGTAAAGTGCTGCCCGCCAATCGGAACAGACGCGGTGTACGCAACCGCACCCTCAAAAAACACCACCAAGTCGCTGGAGTGGCAGCCGATGTCGACCAGGCAGACGCCCAGCTCCCGCTCGTCCGCAGTGAGAGTGGCCTCAGCGGAGGCGATGGACTCCAGCACCGCCTCGGTCACCTCAAGCCCGGCCCGGTTCGCGCAGGTCACCGTGCTTTGCAGCGCGCTGCCGGAGCAGGTGGCGATGTGCAGATCCACTTCAAGCTTCTTGCCCACCATGCCCACCGGATCGAAGATGCCCGGCTGGTCGTCAAGGATGAACTGGCGGGGCAGCAGGTGCAGAATCTCGCGATCCGGAGGCCGCTCGACGCTGCGCGCCCGCTCGACAGCGCTGCGCACATCCTCCTTGTCAATCTCGCGCATGCGGCCGCCCAGCTCGATTCCGCCGTTGCTGTTGAGCCCACGAATATGCGGCCCGCCGACGCCCACAACGCACTCGTCGATGTTGACGCGCGCTACCCGCTCGGCTTCCTCGTTGGCCGCCTTCACCGCCTTGGCCGCCGGAGCAAGGTCAGAGATCAACCCCTTACGCATCCCCGCCGACTCGACGCACCCGTGCCCACAATAGCGCAGGGCGCCTTCATTGAGGTCCGCCGCCAGCACGCGGGTCCACGCGCTGCCGATGTCCAGCACCACAATCAGGTTGTCAAGTTTCTGGTTCATTGCGCTCATTGGGCCTCACCGGTAGACGCGGCCGGACGGGTGGTTGGGGCAGTCTTCTGCCTGCTCATATTCTGCGTGGTGCGATTGACCTCCGCCGCGCGCTGCTTTTCGTTTGCCTTGGCTTTATCCATCTTAACTTTTGCGGCCCCACCCTTCGCCGCGGCGGCCTTGGCCTTGGCAGAACCATTGCCGGCTGGCTTTGCATCCGTCTTTCCTGGCTTCACTTTGGCGGCAGGCTTGGACGGGTGGGCCGGGACTTTGGAGGCCGGAGCTTTAGCCTTGGCAGAGTGCTTCGCATCAGAGATGGCGGAATCAGCGTGGGCTTTAGCCCCGGAGGGCTGCTTTTCCGGCAATTTGCTCGCAGCGTTTCCGTTTCCCGCAGCTTGCGGCGCCGATTGCTTCCCCTCCGCGGCACTTGCCGCTGCCTGCTCGTCAGCCGCGGCTTGCGCTACGTTGGTGCCGACAGCCATCTCCAGCACTGCCTGCTGGTCATAGCGCAGATCCACCGCAGCCAGCCTTGGATAATGCTGACGCCATTCATTGATGTGCGCCTTGTAACGCTGGTAGCGCTCCAGAAAATGGTCTTCGCCGAAATGGGCCAGGATGTCGCTGCCCTGCTCGGGCATCAGCACCTGGGCGTCCTCGGGATTGGTCAAGTCAATTTCGGAGATTTGGTCGGAGATGTGCTGGCCGTTCGCGTCCAGCTCGGCCAGCAGACGCTGGTAGACCGCCATCCGCGCCTTGCGCAAAGTGGGCGTGTCGTGGGCGTCGATCCCCGTCACCACCGGGAACGAGTAGTGGCGCTGGGCCATCATGGCCGGCGGCATGGTGAGCAGAATTCCGTTGGCGTCCACCAGGCCGATCTGTTGCCCCTGGCGCACGAAGGCCACCGGCTTCCGCTCCACCACCGAAACGCTAATCCGGTCCGGGAGCAGGCGCATCACCGTGGCCCGCTCGACCCAGGGGATCTCTTCCAGTTGACGGCGCCGCTCGTCGAGCGGAACGAAGAAGATATTGCGCCCGATGTCTTCGCCGAAGACCGGCAGAATCTCCGCGCGGCTGACCTCGGTAAGCCCGCTGGCCTCAATATTGCTTGCCCCATTGATGCGGAAGTGCTCGTCGCGGCCCAGGTAGGTCTTCAGAAGGTAGGCTGAGGCGGCAAGCCCGCCCAGCACAATCAGAGTGGCCAGCGTGAGAAAAACGCGCCCCGCCGTGCTCGCAGGACGCCACCATGGGTTGCGCGGCCAGCCCCTGCCCCTGCCCGACGAGCCTCCACCCTGCCAATCGCGGCGAGGGCCGCCAGGGCGCGACTCGTCGTCGCCATCCGGGTCTTCCATCTCCAGCGGCATGCCGGGCAGCGCGCGACCGGGCCGGGGCACACCCTGCTGCACGCGCCGGAAGCGGGGCTCCGCGGGCGCTTCATCTTCCCACACGAGGGGACGGTTTCTGGTAATACTTTGTGTCGTCACGCCTGAGCAAGGTCGTGAGAATCGCCAGCTTTCACTATAGACCGGGCTCGACCGGCCTTTTCCGCAAGGGCAACAGGGGGAACCCGCATTGTTACGAGCGGGCGTTTTTCAACAGTGGGCGGAAGGAGGAGGAATCAGCGGGTAAGCGGGCAGCAGGATGTAGCTAATTTTTCTAATTTGACGCTTCACATATCACGTCATGCGTTATATTCTGTTTAAAGATGATCCAGAGCTTCAAAGACGCCGATACGAAAGAACTCTTTGAGGCTGGCTCCAGTAGGCGTTGGTCAACCATTAGGGTTGTTGCTCTCCGCAAGCTGGACCAAATCGAAGCTGCTGTAAGCCTGAGCAATCTGCGCGTTCCTCCGGGCAACCGACTGGAACTGCTGAAGGGGGACCGTATCGGGCAGTACAGCATCCGAATCAAAGATCAATACCGCATTTGCTTCGTCTGGAGTGTTGACCGCGCGTACGAAGTTGAGATCACGGATTACCACTAGCAGTAACGCCAATGGAGTGGCAAAGCATGACTATCAGCAGACCGGCTTCCGGATGGAATCTTCAGAGGGTAACCACTCCTCCCGGCGAGATGCTGCGGGAAGAGTTTCTTGTCCCTTTCGGCATTACACAGAACGCCTTGGCGCTGAAGATTCGAGTGCCGGCGACTCGCATCGGCGAAATCGTCCACGGCAAGCGAGCGATCACGCCCGATACTGCGCTTCGCCTGGCCCGTTTTTTCGCGAACAGCCCGGAGTTCTGGCTGAACCTTCAGCAGATGTACGACCTGTCCAAAGCTAGACTTGAATTGAACAAAACGATTGAGCGCGATGTCGAGGCTTACGCCAGAGCGTGATTGCCGACCGCGGAAACCACTCACCTGAAAGAAAGCCCGGCAATGGCATGCACCCGCGGGTCTCACAATCGAGACATGAGGGGCCTGTTTTTTGATTGGACATTCAGATGCGACCCACCCACAGGTTGCCGCTCTTAGCAATTCTCTCCCATACACTGAATCATCGAAATGGTTGTGAAAATCGACAGAGCGCCTCCGAAACACGCGGGCTTTTCGATGATTGCGTGAAGCCAATCCGAGGCTGAAATCATCTTATGGAATGTGACCTCCTGCGTTCCCTATCTCTGCCTTGCTGGCAGGCGAAATCCGGCGGTCCAATTCGGCGCGAGCAAAGGCGGAACCCAATCTGATGGCTTTACCGGAACACATTTTGCTGATTTATGGTTATCTTTTGCTCTTTGCCTGGGTTCTGGTGGAGCAGCTCGGGATTCCGCTGCCCGCCATGCCGGTGCTGCTGGCTGCCGGAGCCCTCTCCGCTCAGCACGAACTCAGCTTCCCGCTGGCGCTTTTGGCCGGTCTGGCCGCCTCGCTCATGGCTGACAGCGCCTGGTTCTTCATCGGCCGCCGCTACGGCCACCACGTGCTGCGCATCCTGTGCAAGTTATCCCTTGAGCCCACGACCTGCGTTCGCCGCACACAGGACTCGTTTGGCCGCCGCCGCTCCATCACCCTCATGACTGCCAAGTTCGTGCCCGGACTGGCCACGCTGGCCCCGCCCGTGGCCGGTGAAAACGGAATGGGCTACTGGCCATTTCTCCTCTTTGACGGCATCGGCGCCCTGGCGTGGCTGGGGGCTCTGCTGACTGCCGGCCGCTTCTTCGGCGACTTGCTCAAGCGCAATCCAAACTTGCTGGACTGGGTGGGCCGCTTCTCGGGAGCGCTGCTGGTCCTGGGCATTCTGGGCTTCTTTGTGGGCCGCATTGTTCGCCGTTGCCTTGTCCTCAAAAAGCTGGTGGCCGCGCGGCTGGAACCGGAGGAGCTGAAGAGCTGGCTCGACGACGGCGAAGAAGTCTACATCGTGGACCTGCGCCATCCCCGCGAATTGCTGACGGACCCCTTCACGCTGCCCGGCGCTCTCCGCCTCTCGCCTAAGGATCTGGCTACTCGCCACCACGAGATTCCACGGGACCGCGACATCGTGCTCTTCTGTTCCTGCCCCAGTGAGGCCACTGCCGCCAAAACTGCCATGACCCTGCACAAACTGGGCATCGAACGCGTCCGGCCCTTGCGCGGCGGCTACGACAAGTGGAAAAGCCTCGGATTCCCTGTGGACGCGGTCCAGCCGGACGCCCCGCCGGTACAGATCTGAACGAAAAGCTCTCGGCTAATTTCCACTTTCCAAACCAGAAAGGCTCCGTACCCCATCTTGCAAGTTGTTTCTGTCGCAAAGGTGGGAACCCACAAATTTTTATCGTTGCCCACTTATCGGAAGCCGACCCTTTAAGCTAGAGGATTGAGAGCGGAAGATGCCGCTTGAGGAGCATCCCATGGCCTACGACGATCTGCGCGACTGGATCCAAACCCTCGAAAAGCACGGCGAACTGAAGCGCATCCGCGAAGAAGTTTCGCCGGAGCTGGAAATCACGGAGATTACCGATCGCGTTTCCAAGAGCGGCGGGCCTGCGCTGCTCTTTGAGAATGTGAAAGGCCATCCCGGCCACAAGGTCTTCATCAACCAGTTCGGCAGCGAGCGGCGCATGGCGCTGGCTCTCGGCGTTGACCGGCTTGACGAGATTGCCGAGCGCATCCAGGGCCTGATGAACATGAAGCCCCCGGAAGGCTTCCTCGACAAGCTCAAGATGCTGCCGCAATTAAGCGCGCTCACCAGCGCCTTCCCAAAAACAGTGAGCGCCAAGGATGCTCCCTGCAAGGAAGTCATTCTTCGTGACAACCTCGACTTGAACCAGTTTCCGATCCTCAAGTGCTGGCCGCACGACGGCGGCCGCTTCATCACTCTGCCCTGCGTTGTCACGCGCGACCCGCGATCCGGCAAGCGCAACATGGGAATGTATCGCATGCAGGTCTACGACGGCCAGACCACCGGCATGCACTGGCAGCGGCAGAAGGTTGCCGCCGAGCATTATCGCGAGGTCCTGCGGACGGCAGCATCTTCGGCTGCGGAAGCTGATCCGAAAACCGCGCGCGTGGCGGCGATGGCCGAGTCGGGCGGCGGTGCGTGTGCCATTCCAGACGGCCCCATCGGCGGCCTGCCGCAGGTGGCACTGGGGAATCTGAAGGGCTCGCGCATGGAAGTTGCCGTGGCCATCGGCACTGATCCGGCCACCACCTTCGCCGCCATCGTGCCCGCGCCGCCGGAGGTCGAGGAATATCTCATCGCCGGTTTCCTGCGCGGCAAGCAGGTCGAGATCGTGCAATGCGAGACGGTCGATCTTCAGGTCCCCGCCCATGCAGAAATCGTCCTCGAAGGGTACGTGGAACTGGGCGAACTGCGCACCGAAGGCCCCTTTGGCGACCACACCGGCTTCTACACCATGACCGATGAGTACCCGGTCTTTCATCTGACTTGCATCACGCATCGCAAGGACCCTATTTACGCAGCCACCATCGTGGGCAAGCCGCCGATGGAGGATGCATGGATGGGTAAGGCCGTCGAGCGCATCTTTCTGCCCGCCATGAAGATGCAGATTCCGGAGTTAGTTGACATTCATCTGCCCGTCGAAGGCGTCTTCCATAACTTGATGTTAGTTTCCATCCGCAAGAGTTATCCCGGCCAGGCGCGCAAGGTGATGAATGCCATCTGGTCGCTGGGACAAGCGATGTTTACCAAAATCATTGTTGTGGTGGATGAGGATTGCGACGTGCAGGACGTGGGCGAAGTGGTGCTGCGCGTGGCCAACAACATCGACCCGGAGCGCGACATTCAATTCACGCTGGGGCCGGTTGATTCGCTCGATCACGCCTCGCGTCTACCCAACTACGGCTCCAAGATGGGCATTGACGCCACGCGCAAATGGAAGGCTGAAGGCTTCACTCGCCCCTGGCCCGCGATGATCGAGATGGACCGCGAAACCAAGGCACGCGTGGATGAGTTATGGGGCAAGTTGGGGCTGTAGCCGTAAGGCGCAATCGGCGCATGGAAGATATGAAAGCCTCGGCGGTCAATTGAATAAAGCAGCCGCATTTCCCGGCTCTAAGAGGTTCTTGGCGGGAAGGCCACCCGCATCTCCGCGATCTCGATCCGGTTTACGCCGGTTTTGACGCTAGGATCGGCGGACGCCAAGGCGCGCGCCTCCGTCTCGTTAGCGGCCCAGATGGCCAGAACGCCATACACGCCTCTCGCGTCGAGCACTGGCCCTCCAAACTGGCAAATCCCCTTCGCGGATAAATCCTTCCAATAAAGGAAGTGCTCTTCCATCAGCTTCCCTTCGGCCTCGTTGAAATCCTTGTCGAAGGTGGGCCGGGGCGGGATGAGGCGAATGAACCAGGCTTTCTTAACGGGTACTACAGATGTGCTCATGCCCAAAAGCATAGAACCCACACACCAACCCTCGCAACCGCATGGAACAACTTCTTCGCCGCCTCTCTGCGATACCCTAGATTCATGCGGTTTATTTCTTCTTTATTACTGAAGGTCTTGATTGTGGCTTTGCTGGCGGCGGCAGTTCCCATGCACGCCCAGCAGGCGCCCGACACTTTTCGCTGGATTGATTTCCACTCCGCCAAGGACCAGGATGTCGTCGTCTGGGTCACACGGTCGCTGGAGCCGGAGAAATGGACCGCGATTCGCGAGATCGGCGTGGAGTACGATGCGGCGCTGGTTGTCACCACAACGCGTCCAACGCCGCAGTCGCTGCCCGCCGCGGACACCTTCACCATTTGGAGCCTCTCGCTCACCAACCACAGTCTTACGCCGCTCATCAAAGGCGTGAATCTGCGCCTGCTCGACTGGATGCTCTTTGCCGATGACGCGCAGCGGGAGTTGGGCGCGCTTTACGACGACTGCAACGAATGCGAGGCGTCCACATTCTTCACGGCCTTCCATTACGACTTTTCGCAGCATATGTGGACGGCTCGCTGGATGCGCGGCAGCCAGGCCGCGCCCATCTGGAGCGTGAATGTTCCGGCGGGCGTTGCCCTGACCCAGGTCTACGCGGGCCTGAACGAGCCGAACGGACGGCAACTGGTGGGCACATGGAACCACTTCGACTACGGCAAGCAGAAACCTGCCGAGGATAGCATCTACCGCTACGATCTGGACCCGTACAGCGGCCTGGAGCGCACCCAGATACTCAGCGGCAAGGAAGCCGAGTCCATGAAGCAGCGGATTTGCGGCGCGCAGAACATCATCCCCGCCCTGGCGCGCGGGCAGGACTCAATGCTCTGCCAGCAGACAATCAAGCCGCACTACGAGCACAAGCCCGTCACCACCCCGCCGGCCAATAGTCACGGCAAATCCGTGCCGCCGGGGGCAAAGCGCTGAGATCGCCCTGGACACGCTCAATCCATGACATGGTCAATAGTGGGCTGTTTTGCCCTGAACTCTTCGGCTAGCATCCAAGCTGACGGGAGAGTGAAATGAGCTATTTGCCAAAATTTGGACCATTGCCGCTGTTTGCCATGGCGGCAGTGCTTTGCATCACCGGATGCCCTAAGAGTCAAGACCAGGTGGCCGCCTCTGCCAACCCGGCCGTCGCACAGGACCAGGCATCCGATCCGGCCGCTGCTAATCTGGCCCCGGCCGATTCAAACACTCAGGCGCCAGCAACATACGCTGGCCAGCAGAGCGCCCCGCAAGCCAACACAGGCGGCTCGTACGATCAGAACTCGGATGATCCCGGCTATGGCGCTCAGCCAGTGGCCTATGCCGATCAGCCGCCGCCGCCGCTGCCCGAATACGATCAGCCTCCGGCTCCTGGCGACGGCTATCTTTGGACGCCCGGCTACTGGGCATGGGCTCCAACCGGCTACTACTGGGTACCCGGCGGGTGGGTTCAGGCTCCTTACGAGGGCGCTCTCTGGACCCCCGGCTATTGGGGCTTCTGGCATCACCGCTACGGCTTCTACCGCGGCTACTGGGGCCTGCACATCGGTTACTATGGCGGCATTGATTACGGCTATGGCTACCAGGGCTATGGCTACCAAGGCGGCTACTGGGGCGGCGGCCATTTCAACTACAACCGCTCAGTGAACAACATCAACACCTCTTATGTGCACAACGTCTACAACCGCTCCGTCGGCGGAAGCAGCCGGGGCGGCGCCCGTGTGAGTTTCAACGGCGGATCGGGCGGCGTGCAGGTGCGAGCCAGACCAGCAGAACTGGCCGCGCGGCATGAACAACACACTGCGCCCATGACGGCACAGTTGCAGAACGAGCGCGCAGCCAGCACCAACCGGGCCCAGTTTGCCAATGTGAATCATGGCCGCCCGGCCAACGCAGCCGTCAGACAACCTCTTGCGGCAGATCGCAATGTGAGGGCGCCGGCTGCGGTGCAGACACGCAATCAGGGTGCCCAGCAGCAGCGTCAGGCGGGTCAGCAGCAACAACAACGCCAAGCGGCGCCGCAACAGCAGCAACAGCGGCAAGCAGTTCAGCAACAGCAGCGCCAGGCAACACCGCAGCAACAGCGTCAGGCTGCACCGCAACAGAGGCAAGCGGTTCAGCAGCAGCGCCAGGCAGCGCCGCAGCGTCAGGCGGTTCAGCAACAGAGGCAAGCTGCACCACAGCAGCGGCAAGCTGCACCGCAACAGCGGCAAGCAGCGCCACAGCAACGCCAAGCTGCACCACAGCAGCGGCTAGCTGCGCCACAGCAACGCCAAGCTGCACCGCAACAGCGGCAAGCGGCTCCGCAGCAGCGTCAAGCGGCACCTCAGCGCCAGGCGGCACCACAGCAGCATCAGGCAACTCCGCCGCGCCAGGAGGAGCACCCCAAGAAGTAAGTATCCGGTAAGTATCCCGCAGCGAATCCACACTGGGTTCGCTGCGGGCGTCAGGGCAACGGGCGCACAATCACTCCGCCGTCAGCACCCGAATAGATCCCAGCCTCCATACGCAACGGGAAAGCCCTTTATCCCCAACGGCAACAAGCTAAAGAGGGCCGCGACCCGCAAGAGGCTTTCCGTCCAGCATGTCGGCGACGATCACTGGGACGGTCTAATGCGGCAGTGCGGCCAGCGTTCCAACCACGAACATCGTTCCTGCCGTGAGCCGGAAAATTGCCGTCCAAATCCTCATTCGCACGGTGAAGCCCTACCGGAATCCATCGTATACTGGCCTCATGTCGATTGTGGGCAACATCGCCGGCATTGCCAAGGGCATGAGCATCACCTTTCGGGAGATCTTCCGCCCCACGCTGGTGGAGAATTATCCTGACGGGCCGAGCGCTCTGCGCGGAGCGGTCCTCGAGCAGCGCTACCGCGGCGCCCACGTCCTGCAGCGCGATGAGAACGGTCTGGAGAAGTGCGTGGCCTGCTTCCTTTGCGCGGCGGCCTGTCCCTCCAACTGCATTTATATCGAGGCCGCGGAAAACACCGAAGAGCACCGCATCTCCTCCGCAGATCGCTACGCCAAGGTCTACAACATCGACTACAACCGCTGCATCTTCTGCGGCTACTGCGTGGAAGCCTGCCCCACCGACGCCATTACCCACGGCCACGGCTTCGAACTGGCCACGCTGAACGCAACCAATCTGGTGATGCGCAAGGAAGACATGCTGGTTCCGGTTGAGAAGCTGACCGCAAAGTAGAATGCCACAATAACTTTTCGCATGAAAAACGAGCGCCCCCGCGTGTCGCTGAAAAGTCGCACGGCGGGTCGTAGCAGGCGAAGGCCTGCCTGAACTGGGCGCCACTCATGAGCGAAGCGATCGTTGTACGATGAGCAGATAGACCTTTGTTTGTGTCGCTGGAGGGTTGGAACGTGGCTGGAAGCTGGAGAGTTTTTCTTTGTGCGGCGGTACTGGCGGGGGTGGGGTTGGGTCTGGCTCCGCGAGCGGCTCAGGGGCAGTTGGGATTCCCGGATGCGAACGCGCAGGCCGCGCCCAATCCCTTGACCGACACGACAGTCAAGCCGGGCAAGATGCTGCTCTTCGATCTGGAGGCGCGCTTTGCCAAGGACGTGCTGGCGCGGGGCGGAGCGGGCTTTGCGGAGTGGTTTGCCGAGGACGGCGTACTGCTGGGCAACGGAGCGGCGCCGGCGGTTGGCCGCGTGGCGATTGCCAAATCCGCAAACTGGCTCCCTGAGGCCTATCAACTGACGTGGACGCCCACCGATGCCGTGATGGGCCCCTCCGGCGACATCGGCTGGACCTGGAGCCACTATGAGGGACACAGCAAGGACGCGAACGGAAATCCCGTGGTCGTCACCGGCCGCTTTATCACCATCTGGCGCAAGCAGGCGGACGGAAGCTGGAAGGTCGCCCTCGACGCTGGCGCCAATGAGCCTGTCGCCGCCGGGGATTGCTGCAAGCTGCCGCCGGGCCAACACTGAGCCACCTGCGGTGGGGCCAACTGCTCGCTATCCGCTCGCTTGAGGTTCGTGGTTTCCTACCCTCGCGACAAAAGTGCGGATAGGATGGGACACACGGTACCCCCACCCATATTTTGCGAACAAATTCCTTGTTTTCTTAAGGTTACGGGCAGGGTATCGCTGTAAAATTCTGAGAACAAAGAAGTTCCCTGCAAATTCGTCCAGGATAAGGAGTTACGCGAAGTTTCAGCCTTTGCGGACTGAAAAGAGGCAGGAAGAGCTCGTGCCGGGACGATGATTTGAAGGAAGACTTCTGAGGATTATTGTGCGACGAATGGGGGAAATCATCTGCAAGGACTGGCCGTCCAGCAGAGACTCGCTATTCACTCGCTCAGGCATTTGTGGTTTCCCTGATCCCAAAAGCGGGATCTGGGAAACCCGCCACGATCTGACCCAAGACCCGCTCATAGCGATTATTTGGGGTTGATGTGCGGGCCACCTGCCCCCTACATCAGTTTGTCTAACCGATCTCGCAGTCTAGTCGCTGCATAATAGTCAGTGTCTATTTCTAGTGCCGCTAGCACATCATCATATGCCCCTGGGATATCGTTCAAAGCGGCTTTTGATTCAGCACGGTGCACAAGGACGCGCGGATTGTCCCGCAGCCTCAGTGCAGCGGAGAAATCAGCGATCGCCCCCTGAGGATCGTTTAGACTGCTCTTGGCAAAGCCCAAAACGTCGTAAAGGCGATGCCGAATACCATCATCATTGGCTAACTTAAGCCCTTGGTTAGCCACTTCGATGGCTTCCGTGTACTCTGCTTTTCTATTCAATGCAAACCCAAGATTAGCATGTGCCGCTGCGTACTTAGGATCCTTCTCGAGTGCGGTTCGATACAAATCTATTGCTTTGTCCCAGTCGTTGCTCCGAGTGCATTCGAACCCTTGTGCGGTCAATTCCTCAGCCGTCAATTCGGTTGCCCGCGGCCCTGCCAGTGCGTGTTCCGGTGCTCGAATAATCACCAGAGAGTTACCGCACTGACCACAGAATCTGTTGCCCTTAGGGTTCGCCGCTGTACATTTCGGGCACTGAATCGAGTCGTCCTTCGATAGAACGCCCAATGGTTCCACTAAGTTCTGATATCGGGTAGCCCTGTCTTTCTGAAGCATCCGATGCAGAACCTCCGCAATGAACGGCTTTAACGGCTTACCATCCCATGCAGTTGCTTTCGGGCATGGATAGTTCTGATCCGCGATCAATTCCTTCTCGGTCAAGATTCCAGATGGATGGTTGAACGGATGACGACCTGTGATCAACATATAGGCAACTATTCCAACAGACATAATGTCAGTCTGATGGTTCAGGGCCTCTCCGCTTGCTTGCTCGTATGACATATATTGCGGAGTCCCAGTCCATGCCAAACCGCCTGGAGACTGCCTTGCTTCTTCCGTCATCGCCCTTGCTAGACCAAAATCTACTAGTTTCACCGTGCCAACTGTAGAAATGAGGATATTTGACGGCTTGATATCACAATGGTAGAGTCCTGAAGAATGAGCATAAATCAACCCCTCGAAAATCTGTTTGATGTAGTCGAGAGCTTCATCTTGTTCGATCCAAGTGGAACTCTTAACATGCTGTTTTAATAAATCATTAAGCGTCTCCCCATTTACATACTCCATGACAATGAAACCTTCATCGCCTTCGGTAAAGGTTTCGTAGAGTTGCACTATATTCTTGTGCCCCTTTAGCTTCTTCACCTTCTCTGCCTCAGCAAGCAGGGCATGGATGTCAGCCGAACCCGTAGAATTTCGCAAGAGCCTCTTGATTGCGACATCTCGGCTTTCGACCTTGTCAGTCGCACGCCAAACGGTTGCGAATCCTCCTGAGCCGCACATCTCAGCGATCACATAGCGTTGGTTAAGCTCAACCCCTTTCCTCAACTCAAGGGGTGGTCCACTAGGGGTATTGTCAACAGGCCAAATGGATTCCATTAGCGCCCCGCAAATTTAGCCATTTTCCTCCCCTCGGGGCGCGGCCCCAGTATATCCCGCGGAAAGGTCATGACAGATTCGGTAACAATCACAATACTCTGCCATGGACATGCATGCAATACCCGCTGCTTGTGACAAAACCAAGCCAGCGTCTCGCCGCCGTACGATGGGCTTGGCAGGCCTGGTGCCCCATCCTTTCGCGTACTGAGCGAAATGGTGGGAGACCACGAAACTTGACCGTCGATCTCTTCTTCATCTGCAAATGTCGCTCTAGTACGCCTTCAAATCAACGATGGCTTTGAGGATCGTCTCCGGCTGCGGCAGGATGGCGTCTTCGAGGATCGGCTGGTAGGCGACAAAGGTGTCCAGAGCGCCGACGCGGCGAACCGGAGCATCGAGATCATCGAAAAGTTCATCTGCGATGCGGGCGGCGATCTCCGCGCCGTAGCCCCAACTAATCATGTCTTCGTGAGCCATGATCACCCGGCTGGTTTTGCGCACTGAGGTGGCGATGGCCTCCCAGTCATACGGGTTCAGAGTCCGCAGGTCGAGAACTTCAACATCGATGCCGTGCTCACGCTGGGCGCGTTCGGCGGCCTGCAAGGAGCGCGGCACAAGAGCGCCATACGTGACCAGCGTAAGGTCAGCGCCGGGACGGACGATTCTGGCTTTGCCGAAGGGAATGGCAAACTCCGGCCCCGGATAGGGTGCGCGTCCGTAGGGCTCGCGATAGAGCCGCTTGTGTTCGAGGAAGAGCACCGGGTCATCGCAGCGAATGGCGGTGCGGAGCAGCCCGTTGGCGTCCAGTGCGTTGGAGGGCATGACGACGCGCAGGCCGGGGATGTGGGTAAACAGGCTCTCGCCCGATTGCGAGTGGTAGATGGCTCCGCCGGTCAGATAGCCGCCGATGGGCACGCGAATCACGACCGGGCAGTCCCACTGGCCATTGGAGCGCCAGCGCATCAGGGACAGCTCGTTGTGGATTTGGTGAAAGGCGGGCCAGATGTAGTCGAAGAACTGAACTTCAACCACCGGCTTCATGCCGCGGGTCGCATAGCCGATGGCCCGGCCTACGATATTGGCCTCGGCCAGGGGCGAATTGAAGACCCTCTCGGAGCCGAATTCGGATTGCAGGCCGGAGGTGAGCTTGAAGACGCCGCCCTTGCCCTTGACCTCGGCGAGCGCGGCTACACGGCTGGCGTCGGCGACATCCTGGCCGAAGACGACAATGCGCGGGTCGCGGCGCATCTCGTCGTGGAGGCAGGCGTTGAGGAGGTCGGCCATGGTGCGCGGATCGCTGCTGACCGCGCTGCCAGCCTTGCCGCCGGCCACCGTCCCCGGCTCAGCAGCCTGCCCGGTGGCAAACGCTGAACTGGTGGGGTCCAGATCCTCGGAGTATACGTGCTTTTTAATTCCCGCAGCCTTGGGCAGAGGCGCACGAAGCGCACTCTCGGCTGCCTCTGCGACCTCGTGGTCCAGCGCGTGCTCCAGGGCTTCAACCTCCACGCCGGTCAAAATACCTTCGTTCAGCAGGCGCGCCCGCATCTTGACCAGCGGATCGCGCAAGGCGTCGGCCTCGCGCTCGGCCTTGGAACGATAAAGCCGGTCGTCGTCGGAGAGTGAGTGGGAGTAAGGCCGCACGCAGTGGCCATGCACAAAAGCAGGCCCCAGGCCGGCGCGGCAGTGCGCCACCGCAGCCTCGAAGGCCCGCAAACAAGCTTCGGCGTCAGTGCCGTCCACTTCGGCAAAGTAAAAGTTGGGGAAGTTGGCCACCAGCCGGGAGATGTTTCCTCCGGGCGTGTTCACCTCCACCGGAGTGCTGATGGCGTATCCGTTGTCTTCCACGCAGAAGACCACGGGGAGTTTCTTGTTTGAGGCGGTGCTCATCGCCTCCCAGAACTCACCCTGGGAGGTGGAACCCTCGCCCACCGAGGCGTAGACCACCTCATCGCCGTGAAAGGTCACATCACGGAAGGCGCGGTAATCGCCCTCGGCTTTGGCGGCAGCCTCGGGATGGCGGCTGAAGTAGCGTCCGGCCTCCGCACAGCCGACGGCGTGGAGCAGTTGAGTGCTGGTGGACGCTGAGAGGCTGACGATGTTGAGCGAGCGACTGCACCAGTGGGTCGGCATCTGGCGGCCGCCGCTGGCCGGATCAGTGGCCGCGCCCACGGCTTGCAGCATCATATCGGCGGGCGTGAAACCCAACGCCAGGCAAAGCGCGCGATCCCGATAGTAAGGAAAGAACCAATCGTAACCGGGACGCATAGCCAGGGCCGCACCCAAGCCCAGCGCCTCGTGGCCTGCGCCGGAGATCTGGAAGTAGATCTTCTGTTGGCGCTTGAGCAGAATTTCGCGGTCGTCCACGCGGCGGGATAGAACCATCAGCCGGTAGATTTCCACCATCAGTTGCGGGCTCAAGCTGCCGGAGCCGGCAATGGCCGACACGGACTCAAGAGCGCTGGAAGCTGCCGATTCCATTCCCTTCACTCCTCAAAAATCCTGTTTTCCTGTATTGCGGGGACGTTGAACTTACAACCATGATTGTAGCAACCTGGGCAGTGGAGGCAGTCTAGTCTAGAGAGAGGAGTTTAAGAATGCATCCCTTTATGTTCTTGTTTGCGGCCCGAACCGGCTTGTTTGCGGAAGGGCGGTTCCTGGGCAAAGTGCTGGACGGGTGGGCTATCGACGCCCAGGATTTCGTCCGCGCCAAGCTGCCGCACCTGGTAATGGTAGCGATTATCGCCTTTGTTCTCAGCCGCCTGCTGCACATGATCACGGCCAGAATGATCCATGTTGCCGAGCAGCATGCGCCTGGGCCGGCCCGTGTTGCGCAGGTAAAAACCTTGGCCGGCGTGATCCGCACCTCCGGGCTGGCCGTCATCGGCGCAATCGTCAGCTTGCAGTTTCTGGCTGCCGTGGGGGTCAATCTTGCTCCTCTGCTCGCCTCGGCCGGAGTGGCTGGAGTGGCCATCGGCCTGGCAGCGCAGAATATCGTGCGCGATATGCTCAACGGTATTCTGATCCTCCTTGAGGACCAGTTCAGCGTGGGGGACTCGGTGCGGCTTGCCGGCCTGGCTGGGACCGTGGAGGCGATGACCCTGCGCAAGACTACGGTCCGCGATGCGGACGGCACCCTGTACGTCATTCCCAACTCGCAGATCACCACCGTGGCCAACTTGAGCGTGGGCTACTCGGTAGCCACGGTCAACGTGAGCGTGGACTTCTCCGCCAACCCGGACCAGGTGCTGGAGCTGTTGAAGGGAATTGCCATGGAGGTTCGCAACAGCGAAGAGTTCCGGGAGGTTTTTGTGGCCGACCCGCAAATCCTGGGCGTGGATGCCATCAAAGGCTCGGAGTTGATCTTCCCGGTGATCTTCAAGACACTGGCCACCAAACAATACGCGCCGGTGCGGGAGTTTCGCCGCCGGGTCCGGTTGGCGCTGGAGGAGCAAGCTCTGCTGCCGGGCGACCCCAACCGGGTGTTCAACACTTTCCTCGACACCGTGACCCGTGACCGCAACCAGCCAACCGTGGAGGCTGCACAGAAACACGACCCAACTACGCTCAAGCCGAGGGAAGGCAATCCCCTCAGCGGCGAGTGAGAGGTATGGAGCAGGGAGTAGCCTTGCTATTCCCTGTCTTGCGGCTCGCTTCCGTAATCGGAAGTGGAGGTTTGCCCCTGCGAGTCCTGCTTGAGGTCTGAGCCACCGACCGGGCGAAAGACGACGCGATTGCGGCCCTCGGCTTTGGCGTCATAGAGTGCATGGTCGGCAATCACGAGCAACGATTCGACGGTAGCGGGTCCATCGGATGGGTCGAAGACGGTCGCGCCCATGCTGCAGTTGAGCTGGAACTCGGATCCGTGTGCACAGATCTTCAGGTTGGAGATCGCACCATGGAGGGTGATCAATCTGCGCTCGACAACTTCGCGCGGAAGCTTGGTCAAAACCATCAGAAACTCCTCGCCGCCGTACCGGCCGGCAAGGTCATAAGGGCGAATGGCGGTTCCGACCGCGGCGGCGAACCAGCGCAGCGCTTCATCGCCGGCCAGGTGCCCGTAGTCATCGTTGATGCCTTTGAAAAAGTCCAGATCGACCAGCGCCACAGCGACGGTCCGGCTCTCCCGCTGAGCGCGGTCCAACTCTGCCGCCAAAGCCCGCAGGATGGCGGTGCGATTCAACATTCCGGTAAGCCCATCATGGGTCGCCTGGATGCGCAACTGCGCACGGCTGGCCTCGAGTTCCCGGGTGCGCTCAGACACCAACATCTCCAGTTGCCGGCTTCTGGCGCCCATATTCCGCGCGTAAAGATGAATGACTGCGGCCAGAAGAAGCAGGAAAACCAGGACGCATGACGCGTAAAACCAGTTGGTTCTCCACCAGGGCGGCAGAACCTTGATGTCAACCTTCACCGGGGCGGAACAGGCGTTGAGGCCCGGATTGCAGACCATGGCCATGAACGTATACTCCCCCGGAGGAAGGCGAGAGAAAGTTGCGTTGCCGTCACGGGTTTCCATCCACTCCGACTGATACCCCACCATCCGAATCTTCACGGCCAGTTCGCTGCGGTTGCGCATCGTAGGCGAAGAGACGCGGAAGTGCAACGGCGAACCCGCCCATGTCATCGTGATCTGCTGCGCTCCAAGGTAGCTCGCCTCGCCGCGCCGGATCTCCGTCAACGAAACGACAAGCGGTATCGAATCGAAGACTCGCTCCGGATGCCGCAAGTGGGCCACGCCGTTGCTGGTTCCAATCCACAGTGAACCGTCGGGAGCTTCGCTCATGATTCCCTGGTTGACATCGTCCCAGATCAGCCCGCTCTCCTGGGTCAGATGGCGCCAGTCATGGCCGTTCCAAACCGCCAGGCCCAGATCGCTTCCCAGCCATACCCATCCGCGGCGGTCCACCAGAACGGCCAGGGGAGCAAGGGTGCGCAATCCCGGGGGAAGCACCAGTTGCCAAGCCTGCAACCGATCCCCGCTCAGCGTCAGCCGCCATGTTCCTCCCTCTCCGTCGACAAGCCACAACACCCCATCTCTGGCACAAGACAAGGCCGTCAGATTTCCGTCCTGCTTTGGCATTCCCTGGATGACCGGCGCCGTCCATCGGCCCGCTTTGAAGCGCAACAGGCGGTCGCCAACCCCAAACCAATCCGTACCGTCAGCCGATTCGCAGCTTGCCGCCGCCCAGGCGGAATCTCCCATCAGCGCATCTGCCGCCGGAATCCGATGAGGCACAGAGTTTCCTGCCCCGGCTTCGCGAAGATAAAGGCCATGCGCCGTTTCAAGAAACAAACGCCCTGAGGCATCCTTGGCGGCTCGGAATATCAAGTCCGGTATCTTGGCCGTTTCTTCCGTACGGCCCGTCTTTGGATCGATGCGCAGCACAGCCCCCGAATGCGTCCCAACCCACCAGGAACCGTCGCGATCAGTGCCCATCCCGCTTACCTGGCCATAGTTCCACCGCCGCAGGGCTGACAACGGACTGGGCGAACCCGTGCGCTCATCGATCCATGCAAGCCCACGCTCGGTTCCCACAAAGACGCGATCCGCGCCCTGTGGCGCGATGGCCCAAATGCCTGCGGAGGGCAGGCCTTGCACATCACTCCAGCCTTCCCAGTCCCCATAGCCCGCCCACTCGAAGAGTCCATCCCCGCGGCTTGCGAACCACAGGTCTCCTGCCGCATTGAAGACCATGCCCATGATGCGGCGGGCCCGCTCCATCCCGTTAGCACGCCCGATGATTCTCCAGGCGCTTCCGTCCCAGCGGGCAATTCCCTCTCCGGAGGGCGTCAGGATACGGCCGTCCCCGTCCTCAATCAACGGGGAGTGGCCATAGCTGCTCTCCGGATCGGAGCCGTGAATGCTGCGATCAACAAAGTTCGCGGACCCACGCGGCAGAACGGCCACATGAGCGACCCCCCCGGCCCAAAGAGTGCCGGCGCGATCCAGGAGAACACCTTCCCATCGGTCGGCGGCCAAGCCTTTGTCCTTGCCCCATTCGGTCACCGTGCCGTCGTGCTGCTGGCCGGCGTTCCCAACCTCCTGCCCCAGCCAGGAACAGAGGCTAGTGCCGCAGCCAGCCCAGATGCGAAGGCCATTCCGCGTTTCGCGCACGGCACTCAGGCTGATCACATGCGTCAGATCCGGCATGGAGGTCAGCATGCGGTCAGAAAACAGGGGCAGAAAAGAGAGCAGCTTTCCTTGAGCATCGTGCTCCAAGCGATAAACACGCCCGTGTTGGACGACCAACAAGTGATGCGCATCTTCGACGACCATGCGCCGCTGGCCCTCGATGCGAATCGGATCGTGTCCGGCGGGAAGGAACCGCTGACCGTCCCAGTGGTAAAGGTTTCCCTCAGTGGCCAGCCAGATCGTGCCTTCCGGGTCCGCGACCACATCCAAGGTGTCGAGTTCGGCAACTCCCTGCTCCGCGCCGTAGCGCTGAAAGCCGGAACCCAGAAAGCGGTAGACACCGTTCTCCGTGGCCAGCCACAAAAAGCCGGAGCGGTCTCTCGCCAACGCATTGACCGCAAGGTTATTCAGCCCTTCGGCTTGTCGAAAGGAGCGAAAGACATACTGCTGCGCCTGCAGGGCGGCCGAAAAGACCAACAAACAGGCCAGTACCCGGATTGAGCCAGACCGTTTCATGCCTTCCCTTGCACAGGCCAATCGCCGACAAGAACTGTACCACTTAGATTACATCGGCTGTTCGGGGTAAAAGCTACAGAGCGCGCAAAACCTCAGATACTGGCTTTTCATCTGTGGAAAACTCGTCCCGGCGGCACGTCGGCGGAATTCTCGTTATTAAACCGGGTTATCCAGCGCTTTCGCTAGCGCCCCGGCATCGGTGATCGGCGGCAGGCAGGTGCGCCCGCGGCAGACGATGGCCCACGCCTGCGCGCCTTCAGGCTTCGGAACCTGAAGCAGAACTTCGGCCAGCGCCTCGGGAATGCCGCCTGGAACCAGCCGCCGCGGATCAATGCTCACCACAGTCTTGTTGACGGCATAGCGGGCCACGGCCAGCGCCTCAAAATGTTCGGCCTCAAGGCCGGAACCGACCACCACAACCTGCACCGGATCGAGCAGCAGCCGCTCCAGGGCCAGCCCGTAGGAACCGGCGTAGAGGCCAAAGTGCTCCACGATTCCGGCAAATGAGGCGAGCGTCTCCTCGGCGATCTCGCGATACTCCCTGCGTCCGCTGAGGCTCTCAAGACGCAGCAGGGCCGAAGCCGCGGTGGGATTGCCGGCCGGGGTGGGAGTGTCCTGCAGAGGCTTGCGCCGCGCCGCCAGCGCACCCAGAGCTGGAGCGCCGCCCGTTTGCGCGGCAGCATCATAGAACCCTCCCGCAGTCCGGTCCAGAAAGCGGGCAATCATCGCATCGGCCAGTTTGACGGCCGCATCGTAGAAGCTCATTTCGCCGCTTGCAATCCAGGCGTCGATGCAGGCGTGGATCGTGAAGGCGTAGTCATCGAGCGTGCCCGGAGCCTTTTCCGTCGGCTGCGCTCCCCCGGCAGGCTGGGCGCCGTAGGCGATCACGTGGCCCAAAGTCTGCTCACCGTCCCATGCTTCTCGCAGTAGCCGGTTCAGCGTAAGCAGCGCAAACTTCCGCGCCGAATCCATGCGCAGCACTCGCGCCGTCTCCAGGCAGGCCGTGACCGCCATCGCATTCCAGCCGGTGTAGAGCGTGCGGTCAATGAACGGCGTAGGCCGCTCGGCGCGCGCCGCCAGCAGTTTGCCGCGGGCCGAGGCCAGAAGTGGGCACAGTTCCTCCACACCCCGGCCTCTCTCAGCAGCCAATTCCTCCAGAGTCTGCTTCACATGGAGGACATTCTTGGCCGGGTTGTGGTGCATATCGCCCAGTTCGCGGATATCCCAATAGCGCAGAGCCAACTCCATCTCGTCCGGGGAAGACCCCGCTGCACGCAGCGCATCGCGCGCCTCGGCCAGCGTCCATGTGAAGTAATCGCCGTCGTCGTCCAGGTTGATGTCGGCGTCCTGCGAGGCATAGAAGCCGCCCAGATCGCGGTCGCTCATGGTCGTCTGAAGCCAGCCCACGATCTCCCTGGCGGTAACCAGAAAATCCTCGCGGGCCAGGCTCTGGAAGCCGTGCAGGTAGTTGCGCAGCAGTTCCGTGTTGTCGTAGAGCATCTTCTCGAAGTGCGGCACGCCCCAGCGCTCGTCCACGCTGTAGCGGTGGAAGCCGCCGGCCAGATGGTCATAGACGCCGCCCCGCGCCATTTTTTCGAGTGTGGTGGCGAAGGCCTGGCCCGCCTGCCGGTTGCCGCGATTGAGAGAGACTTCCAGCAGCAGGTCCAGCGCGCCCGGATGGGGAAACTTGGGCTGCGAGCCAAAGCCGCCGTTGCGAGCGTCAAACTGTGACTGGATTGAGCCGACAATCTTGTCCACCAAGGCCAGCGTCAGTTGCCCGCCGCGCCCTGAAAAAGACTCATTGTGCTCGATGGCGGCCATGGTGTTCGCGGCTGTTTCCAGCGCTTCATCGCGCTGCTCCCGCCACACCTGGGCCATGGTCGTGAGCACCCGCCCAAAGCCCGCCCGCCCATAGCGGTCGTCGCGCGGAATATACGTGCCCCCAAAGAAGGGCCGCCCGTCGGGAGTGAGGAAGGCCGTCAGCGGCCATCCGCCCTGGCCGGTAATGGCCGAAATGGCGGCCTGATAGCGGGCGTCCACGTCAGGCCGCTCGTCGCGGTCCACCTTGATTGCCACAAAATCTTCGTTGATGAGCGCGGCGATCTCCGGGTCCTCGTAGGACTCCCGGTCCATGACGTGGCACCAGTGGCACCAGACGGCACCAATGTCCAGCAGGATGGGCTTGTCCTCGGATTGGGCCTGGGCAAAGGCCTCCGCGCCCCAGGGATGCCACTGAACCGGCTGGTGGCGTGCCGAGCACAGGTAGGAAGAGGCTGAGTGTTCCAGCAGGTTGACATGGCTGGACTCGGAGTTGGCGGGCGTGGAAAAAACGTCCTCGGGCATGGGCTGAGGATACATGGGTTGCGCCCAGGGCAGCCAGCTTGCCAAATCTCGCCGCCACAGAATGAGTTCCATCCTGCTGATTCGCTGCGAAGCGATTATGATTGCATCGGCACCAAACGATCAGATAGGTTTTTGAACGGAGAGAGACAATGAAACGATTCCTTCTATTGCTTTGCGCAGTTCTCACGGCAGCCCCCTGCCTGCGAGCTGCGCCGTTAGCCCTTTTTTACATGACCAGATCCCCGGATTCCGTCCGTTCTTTCCTGGCGCACTCCTCGCAGATCGATCTGCTGGTGCCCACCTGGTATCAGGTGGACGAAAATGGCCTCGTCACCGGCGCCCCCGATCCGGCGGTGCTCAAGCAGGCGCACGGCGAAAAGCTGTCCGTAATGCCCATCGTGGCCCTGATGAACAAGAAGGAGTTTCACACGCTGGTTTCCAGCCCCGCTGCCCAGATCAAGATGAACGAGGCGCTGATTCGCGAGTCCCGGCTCAACGGCTACACCGGCTTCCAGTTCGATTTCGAGGACATCGACTGGATCGATCGCGATCTGTTGACGGCGCTGGTGAAATCTTCGGCCGAGGCAATGCATGGAGCCGGTTTGCAGTTGACCATCGCCACGGTGCCTAATGCGCCCGGCTACCCCGGTCAGGGCGGCTACTCCAAGTGGATGTTCACGGACTGGCGCGGCGCCTACGACATTGCGGCTCTGGCCAAATACGCTGATCTGATCTGCCTGATGACCTACGATCAGCATTCCCGCGGGACCGCGCCCGGTCCTGTCGCCGGCTGGCAATGGACCGTGGAGAATCTCAACTACGCCCTGAAATCCGTCCCAAAAGAAAAGCTCTCGCTGGGCATTCCGCTCTACGGCTACCACTGGTATACCGGCTCTCCCATCAAAGAGACCGACACCGGCAAGGTGAAGATGAATCCCACCGCCGACTCCATCAGCGCGCCCAACGCCCAGCAACTGGCCGAAACCTACAACGGAAAAATGCAGTGGGACACGGAAGACCACAGCGCCTGGTTCTTCTTTTATCGCGACCAGTTGCGCGAGTGGGTTTTCTTCACCGATCAGCGCACCTTCAAGGACCGCTACGACCTGGCGCAACAGAATGGACTTGAGGGCTTCTGCTCCTGGGTCCTGGGCGAAGAAGACCCGGCCATCTGGAAGGTCCTTCCGCAGCGGCACTGACACATCGGACCGTGAAACAGAAAGGGGGACAGGCTGTAGCCTGTCCCCCCTTGCTCATGAGCAATAAATACAGATACTTCCGCAATCCTTAGAAGTGGTACGCCACGCCGATCACCGGGTTGTAAATGTTGTACCACTTGTTCGTGGTGAACTGCGCCATGCCGAAGGTGGGCACCTTGGTGACCATGCCGCGGAACTCGGCGCGAATGTCGAAGCTCGGGCTGACCTCATAGGCAACGCCCGCTCCGTAGATGGCGCCCATCTGGGTCTGCTGCTTGACGTCGAGATTTGTGGTGCCGGAGTTGCGGATGGGCAGGAAGATGAATGCGCCCGGGCCTGCCTCAATAAAGGGATTGTACTTGCGGAAGTTGAAGGTGCGGACGTAGGCGGCCGACATCTCCTGGGTGCGGGTGAGCACCTGATAGTGGTTAGTGTTTTGCATCACGTAGTGGATCGAGTTCTGATACGTCATCCCGTAGTTGGCCTCGATGGCGCTCGATGGCGTAAGCATGAAACGGTAGCTGAGCATTGCGCCAAAGGCGCGGTTCGCGCTCACCTGAACATCGGTGGACGAGGCAATGAACGGCTCAATAAGACCCGTTCCGCTGAGGCTGATGTCCTGGCGGCTTTCCTGAGCGCGGCCTGCTGCCGCGCATACGACCAACAGAAATGCAAATAAGGCGATCTTCTTCATTCGGTCCTGAACCTCACGACTGCTCAACCGTCCGGCTGGCAACGAGCTCTTCGATTCCGGTGCGCCGGTTCGAGCCGGGCCCCACTCTCAGCATTGTAACTGGCCGGGGCGGTCCGTGGCGCAAGCGGTTCCTGTGGAACGATCTGAGGCTATAGACGCAGGGGGAGCCAAACGGGTGCCCTGCACCAGCTAATAAGCCGGAAAATGCAGCTTCTTTGACTCCATTTGGCGCAAAAAATGCCCAAATTCCGCACGGAATGACAGCAATTTGAAAATATTCAGCCAGCCCGCTCCACATGGTAGTGGAACGGCGGCCCCTGCTCCTGGGCCAGCGCCCTAACGGTGCGCAAGAAGGCTCTGGCGGCATAGGAGAGCGTAGCCCGCCGCCGGTGGACCAGCCGCAGCACGCGTTTGGCCTCCAGTTCGTCCACCGGCACTTGCACCAGGTCCCCGGTCTCCAGTTCCTTGGCCACACTCAGATGGGGCACCAGCGCCACCCCGTTGCCCATGGCCACAAACCGCTTGATGGCCTCGATGGTGGGCAACTCGATACCCATATTGAGAGGCGTCCTGTACTTCTGAAAGGCCCCGATCACCCGGCGCCGCAAGGGCGAGGCCACGTTGTGGGCGATGAAGACCTCTTTGCCCAGGTCGTTGATGGAGACGCGCTTGGCCCCGGCCAGCGGATGGTTGGGGCTGACGATGAACGCCAGGCTGTCAGCGTAAACCGCGATGCTGCGGTACTGCGCCGGGTCTGGACGGAAGGAGAGCATCCCCATTTCAAATGTGCGCAGGTCCAGTTCCTCGGGAATCCGCGAGGCCAACATACGGTGAACGGTGACGCTGATGTGAGGAAACTCCCGCCGGAAGCGGTCGATGGCCTGGAGGAGATAGATGCAGGTGTACTCGTTGGCCGCCAGTTGCAGCCGTCCCCGCTCCAGGCTCTTCAGTTCATCCAAAGCGCTGGTGGCCTCGCGGCGCAGAGCCAGCAGGCGCTGTGCATAGTCGCGCAACAGCACCCCGGCCGCGGTCAGCGCCCCGTCCCGCGCCGCGCGGTCGAAGAGAATCTCATCTACCGACTCCTCCAGCTTGCGGATGACCTGGCTGACAGCCGGCTGCGTGCGGCGCAACCGCACCGCCGCCCGCGAAAAGCTGCGCTCCTCGGCCACCGCCAGAAAGGTTTCGAGTTGACTCAGATCCATGAGAGCCTCCGAAAAGCAGTGAACAGTGATCAGTGAACAGTGGTCAGTTGTCAGCGGCGATCCATCGGGATGCAACGAATTCCAAGTCTCCAATGCGAGACCCGGTGTACCCGGCTAATCGCTGGCTACTGAACACTGACCACTGGAGTATAAACATTTCTAATCATGTCCACAAGAATTATAACTTTGCCTTATATCGTGAAATGCGGGAGACTTGAGTATTGGTACAGTTTTCCCCGGAGGCCGGTACATGATCTCAAATCGCATCGTCTTCTTCGACACCACGCTGCGCGACGGCGAGCAGTCGCCCGGCTGCAGCATGACGACGCAGGAAAAGCTGACCATGGCCCACGCCCTGGAGGATTTGGGCGTTGACATCATCGAGGCCGGCTTCGCCGTGGCATCGGAGGGAGACTTCAAGGCCATCTCCGCCATTACCCAGGCCGTGCGCAAGCCGCGCATCGCCTCGCTGGCCCGCGCCAAGGCCGAAGACATCCAGATGGCAGCCCGCGCCGTGCAGTGCGCCGACCGCGCCCGCATTCACGTTTTTCTGGCTTCGAGCGACCTGCACCTCGAGTACAAGCTCAAGATCAGCCGCCAGCAGGCGCTGGATCAGGCGGCGGAGTCGGTGCGTCTGGCGCGCTCGCTGGTGGACGATGTCGAGTTTTCGCCCGAGGACGCCACCCGCTCGAACCGCGATTTTCTGGTGGAGATGGTGCGCACAGCGATCGAGGCCGGCGCCACTACCATCAATATGCCGGACACCGTTGGCTATTCGGCCCCCGATGAGTATGGCCGGATGTTTGCCGAGGTACGCGAGCGCATCCCCTCCATTGACGCTGATGGCATCATCCTCTCCTCGCACTGCCACGACGACCTGGGACTGGCCGTGGCCAATTCGCTGGCCGCCATTCATAACGGCGCACGCCAGGTGGAGTGCACCATCAACGGCATCGGCGAGCGGGCTGGCAATGCGGCCCTGGAAGAGATTGCCGCCGCGCTCTATGTTCGCGGCGACCACTACGGCGTGAGCAATGGCATCAAGCTGGAAAACCTCTACCCCGCCAGCCAGGCGCTGGGCCAGATCATCAGCTTCCGCCCTTCGCCCAACAAGGCTGTGGTGGGCGACAACGCCTTTGCGCACGAGTCCGGCATTCACCAGCACGGCATGTTGGCGAACCCGCTCTGCTACGAGATCATGACCCCCGCGCTGGTGGGCGTGGCGCGCACCAACCTGGTGCTGGGCAAGCACTCCGGCCGCGCGGCGCTGCGGAATCGCCTGAAGGAGTTGGGCTTTACGCTTACTGGCGATGAGTTGCAGCACGTCTACTCCCGCTTTGTGGCGCTGGCCGACCGCAAAAAGAACATCTACGATTATGATTTGGTCGGTTTGTTGCCCAATCAGCTTCGCGAACGGCGTCAGGAGCCGGCATTCGGACTCGCTTGAGGATCGGCACAATGCGGGCCACCGACCGTAAATTAGTGAAATACTGAACGCGGAAAGAGCACAAATGAAGCTTAAAATTCTCGTCACTGCCGGCGACGGCATCGGCCCCGAAGTTACTAACGAAGCGGTTGCTGTGCTGCGCGCTGCTACCGCGCCGGGCGGCCATGAAATGGTGATCTCCGAGCGTCGTCTTGGTGGCGTGGCCATCGTCAACGACGGCACGCCGCTGCCGGCTGAAACCGTTGCAGCCGCGCTCGCCTCAGACGCGGTGCTCCTCGGTGCGGTAGGCGGCAACGAGTTCAATTCCCTTCCCCCGGACAAGCGCCCCGAGGCCGGCCTACTTGGGCTGCGCTCCGCGTTGGGCGGCTTTGCCAACCTGCGCCCCGCCTTCGCCTTCAAGGAGTTGGCCGCCAACACTCCGCTGCGCCCCGAGATTGTGGATGGAGCCGACATTCTCTTTGTCCGTGAGTTGCTGGGCGGTCTCTACTTCGGCCAACCCCGCGGATGGAACCATGCCACAAAAGATGGTGGCGGCGAAGCATGGAACACCATGCGCTACACGAAAGCAGAAATCGAGCGTGTAGCCCGCGTAGCCTTCGGGCTGGCCATGAAGCGCCGCAAAAAGCTGACCAGCGTGGACAAGGCCAACATCCTAGAAGTCTCGCAACTGTGGCGCGCCACGGTGAACGAAGTGGCCGCGGAGTTTTCTGATGTGGCCGTCGAGCACCAGTACGTTGATGCCATGTCAATGCACCTGATGAACCGGCCGCGCGACTTCGACGTGGTGCTGACTGAAAATCTCTTCGGCGACATTCTCACCGATGAGTCCGCGGTCATCACCGGATCGCTCGGGATGTTGCCCTCGGCCACTCTGGGCGGCAAGGTCAATCTCTATGAGCCGGTCCACGGCTCCGCGCCCGACATCGCGGGCAAGGGCCTGGCCAATCCGCTGGGCGCGATTCTGACCAGCGCCATGATTCTGCGCTACTCCGCCGGACTCGAAGCCGAGGCCGCTGCCATTGAATCCGCCGTCCGCAAAGTGCTGGCCCAAGGCTTCCGCACGCCGGACCTGGTGCGCGGCAATGCACAGGGTCTCACGGTGCTTTCGACCAAAGAGATGGGCGCCAAAGTTCGCGATGCGGTTAAAACATTGCTCGTCAACGCATAGGCGTCTGTTCAGAATTCGTTTCGCATGAAGCGTACGGGCTGATAGGTCAGAGCTTTAGCCCTGACAAAACTGAAGCTGTATGAAGCGGGGCTTCCGTCCTGAGATAAGAACAAGAACCGGGGCCCCACCCTCGCCGCATTCTTGTCTTTGCGGCCAGGGTGGGAAATACAAGCATTCCACTTTTTGAAACAGGGAGTCGAATGAGCACCGAACCAAAAACATTATTTGAAAAGGTCTGGCAACAACATGTCGTGGTCGAGCCGGAAGGCGAGCCCACCGTGCTCTACATTGACCTGCAATTGCTGCATGAGGTCACCTCGCCGCAGGCATTCGAAGGGTTGCGCCTGGCCGGCCGCAAGGTGCGCCGCCCTGACCGGTGCATCGCCACCGTGGACCACAATGTGCCCACAACCGTCGAAGGCCGCCTGAAGATCATCGACCAGATCGCCGCCAAGCAAATTTCCACGCTGCGCAAGAACTGCGCTGAATTCGGCATCGAACTCTACGACGTGGACTCGCCCAACCAGGGCATCGTCCACGTAATCGGACCGGAACTAGGCGTCACCAAGCCGGGCATGACGATTGTCTGCGGCGACTCGCACACCTCGACCCACGGCGCATTCGGCGCGTTGGCCTTCGGCATCGGCACCAGCGAAGTCGAGCATGTGCTGGCCACGCAGGCGCTGCCGCAATCCAAGCCTCGGACCTTCCGCATCGCGGTCGAAGGCAAGCTGCCGAATGGCGTCACAGCCAAGGACATCATCCTGGCCATCATCGGGCAGATTGGTACGGATGGCGCGACAGGCTGCGTCGTCGAGTACGCTGGCTCGGCCATCCGCGCCCTCTCGATGGAAGGCCGCATGACCGTCTGCAATATGAGCATCGAAGCCGGCGCTCGCGCGGGCATGATCGCCCCTGACGAAAAGACCTTCGCTTATCTCAAGGGCCGCCGTTTCTCGCCGCAAGGCGCTGCGTGGGACGAGGCTGTCCGCGAGTGGAGCAAGCTGCCCAGCGATCCTGGCGCAAAGTTCGACCGCGAACTGGTCATCGACGCGGCTACGCTTGTTCCCTACGTCAGTTGGGGCACCAATCCGGGCATGGCCGCGCCAATTACGGCCAGCGTACCCAACCCGGCCGCCGCGCCGACCGAGCAGGAGCGCAAGGGGCTGGAACGCGCCCTCGAATACATGGGGCTGAAGGCTGGCACGCCGCTGGAAGATGTGGCGATTGACCGCGTCTTTATTGGCTCCTGCACTAACGGCCGGCTCGAAGACCTGCGCGCCGCCGCCCGCATCGCCGCTGGCTACAAGGTTTCGGCCAGGGTGAAGGCGATGGTGGTTCCTGGCTCACAGGCGGTGAAGGCGCAGGCCGAAAAAGAAGGTCTTGACCGCATCTTCCGCGAAGCCGGTTTTGACTGGCGCGAGCCCGGCTGCTCGATGTGCCTGGGGATGAACCCCGACATCCTCGCACCGGGTGAGCGCTGCGCCTCCACCAGCAACCGCAACTTCGAAGGCCGCCAGGGCCGCGGCGGACGCACGCACCTCGTCTCGCCGGAGATGGCCGCGGCAGCCGCCATTGCCGGCCACTTTGTCGACATTCGCAACTGGCCCGTTCATGAGGAGGTAAAAGCCTGATGGAACCCTTTCGCACATTGACCGCACTGGCCGCGCCTCTGGACAGAACCAACGTGGATACCGACCAGATTATTCCCAAGCAGTTTCTCAAGCGCATCGAGCGCACCGGCTACGGTGAGTTTCTGTTCTACGACTGGCGGCGCACCGCCTCGGGCGAGCAGGACCCGACATTTGTGCTCAACGAGCCGCGTTACAAGGGCGCGAAAATTCTGATCGCGGGCAAGAACTTCGCCTGCGGATCGAGCCGCGAACACGCCGCCTGGGCGCTCAGCGACTTCGGCTTCCGCGCGGTCATCGCGCCCTCGTTCGCTGACATCTTCTTTTCCAACGCGGGCAAAAACGGAATCGTGCTGGTGAAGCTGAGCGAAAAGCAGGTCGCCGAGTTACTGAACAATGCCGGGACGCTGCCGAACTATCAGCTCACCGTTTCGCTTGAAGAGCAGACGGTCACCGACAGCCAGGGCTTCAAGGCAACCTTTGAGATAGATCCTTTCCGCAAGTTCTGTTTGATCGAAGGCCTGGACGACATTGGCCTCACGCTGCGGCATGAAGCGGCACTGAACAGTTTTGAAGCAAAGCACAACGAAGCCGGTTGGCTGAAGGCAAAATAACAGCGGAGTTAGATGTTAGCGGAGTTAGCGGTGTTAGCAATGACGGCCAGTAGACGGTCTAACTCCGCTAGCTCCGCTAACAGCTAACACCGCTAACTACACTAACACCGCTACAAGGAGCAAGATGACCATCGAAGGCAAGCGCCAAAGCATTCCATTGACCGAAGGACCCGACCGGGCCGCCGCCCGCTCTTACCTGCGCGGATCAGGCTTCTCTAAAGAAGACCTGCATAAGCCCATCATCGGCATTGCCAACACGTGGACCGAGATCGGCACCTGCAACGTGCATCTGCGCGAACTGGCCGAGGCTCTCAAAGAAGGCATTCGCGAAGCTGGCGGCACGCCGATGGAGTTCAACACCATCACCATCTCCGACGGCATCACCATGGGCACAGAAGGCATGAAGGCTTCGCTGGTTTCGCGCGAAGTGATCGCCGACTCCATTGAGTTAGTGGCCCGCGGCAACCTTTTCGACGGCCTGGTGGGTATCGGCGGCTGTGACAAGAACATGCCGGGCATCATCATGGCGCTGTGCCGGCTCGATATTCCGGGAATGATGCTCTACGGTGGTTCGATCAAACCCGGCAAACTCAATGGCGCGGATATTACCATTCAGGACGTCTTCGAGGGCATCGGCTCACGCGCCGCCGGACGCATCGACGACGCCGGGCTTGAAGCTCTTGAAGCCAACGCCTGTCCGGGCGCCGGGGCTTGCGGTGGCCAGTTCACCGCGAACACCATGGCCATGAGCGGCGAGATTCTGGGCATCTCGCCGATTCAACTCTCCGGCGTTCCCGCCACCGCGGAGAACAAGCTGGCCGCCTGCCGTGAGGCCGGACGCATCCTGATGGACGCGGTTCGCGCCAATCGCCGTCCCTCTCAGATCATCACCCGCAAATCCATTGAGAACGCAATCGCCAGCGTGGCCGCCAGCGGCGGTTCCACCAATGCGGTTTTGCATTTGCTGGCCGTTGCGCGGGAGATGAACATTCCGCTCAACATTGATGATTTCGACATCATCAGCAAGCGCACGCCGTACATCTGCTCACTCACTCCGGCGGGCAAATTCGTTGCCAAGGATTACCAGGAGGCCGGCGGTTCGCGGCTTCTCGCCAAGCGGCTGATCGACGCGGGTTATGCCGACGGCTCGACGTTGACCATCAGTGGCCGCACGCTGGCGGAAGAGGCTGCGCTGGCAGAAGAGGCGCCCGGCCAGCAGGTGATCGGCACCTTCGACAAGCCCATCAAGCCCAATGGCGGCCTGGTGATTCTCAAGGGCAATCTTGCCCCCGAGGGCTGCGTGATGAAGATCGCCGCGGCCAATCGCTACGAGCATCGCGGCCCAGCGCGCGTCTTCGACTGCGAGGAAGATTCCTTTGCCGCCGTGCAATCCGGCCAGATCAAGCCCGGCGATGTGCTGGTCATTCGCTATGAAGGCCCCAAGGGCGGCCCGGGAATGCGCGAGATGCTGCAAGTGACGGCGGCCATCAGCTCGAACGCGGAACTCAGCGCGACGGTTGCTCTCTTGACCGATGGCCGCTTCAGTGGCGCGACGCGAGGATTCACCGCGGGCCATGTGGCCCCCGAAGCCTTTGTTGGCGGACCCATTGCCGCGGTACGCGAGGGCGACATCATCCATTTTGACGTTCCCAACCGCAAGCTCAATGTTGAAATCAGCGACGAAGAACTCGCCGCGCGGCTGAAGAACTTTACGCCGCCCGCATTGCACTATCCCAAAGGCGTCTTCCGCAAGTATGTGGATCGCGTAACTTCCGCCTCCGAGGGCGCAACGACGTAGATGCAACCGACAGCGAACAGTTGACAGCTAAAAGGCTTGTCCGATTTCAGTCAAAGGAGTCTCACATGGGAACCAGCGCCACCGCACAAGCAGCCAATGTCCTCCTCGCCGAACCGACTCGCCTGACTGGCGCGGAGATCGTGTGGGCCACGCTGGTGGGCGAGGGCGTCACGGACGTCTTCGGCTATCCCGGCGGCACGATTCTCCCTGTTTACGATGCGCTGCGCAAGTTCCCCATTCACCACACCCTGGTGCGCCACGAGCAGGGCGCGGCGCACATGGCGGACGGCTATGCGCGCGCATCGGGCAAGGTGGGTGTCGCGATTGCAACCAGCGGACCAGGAGCTACCAATCTGGTCACAGGCATCGCCACAGCCATGCTGGACTCGATTCCCATCATCTGTATCACCGGCAACGTCTCCAGCAAGGTGCTGGGCACCGATGCGTTTCAGGAAGTGGACATCACCGGCATTACTCTGCCGGTAACCAAGCATAACTTCCTCATCCACCGTGCTGAAGACATTGCGCCTGCCATTCGCTACGCTTTTCAGATCGCGAAATCCGCCCGCCCCGGCCCGGTGCTGGTGGATATCACCAAGGACGCGCAGCAGGCCACGGCCATCTTCGACTTCGAGGCCGCCAAGCCGCGTCCCCGCCGCCCCCACCCCATGCGGAACGTGGAGGAAGATGGACTGGCACAGGCCGCCGAATTGATCCGCAACGCCAAGCGGCCTGTCATCCTCGCTGGCCACGGCGTCATCGAATCCGGAGCCGGGGAGCAGGTACGCACGCTGGCCGAGCGGGCGCAGATTCCGGTCGCCCTTACGCTGCTCGGTCTCGGGGCATTCCCTGCCTCGCACGCGCTCAATCTGGGGCTGATGGGCATGCACGGCGAGAGCTGGGTGAACCACGCCATTCAGGACGCTGACCTGCTGATTGCCTGCGGCATGAGGTTCGATGATCGCGTCACCGGAACCATCTCGACCTATGCCACCAAGGCTAAAAAGATTCACATCGAGGTTGATCCCGCCGAAGTGAACAAGAACATCAAGGTCGATGTTCCCTTGACCGGCGATCTGCGCGAAGTCCTCGAACAGTTGCTTCCACGCATCCCCAGCCGCGACGGCGCCGCTTGGCTCAAGACCATCAATGCCGGCAAGGGCGCGGTAGCCGTGCGCGACATCAAGAACCTGCCCGACTCCGGCCATCTTTACGCCGCCCATGTCATTCACGACATCTGGCGCATCACCGGCGGCAACGCCATCATGGTCACCGATGTAGGCCAGCACCAGATGTGGGAGGCGCAGTACTATCACCACGAAAGTCCACGCACGTTGATTACCTCGGGCGGCCTGGGCACCATGGGATTCGCGCTGCCCGCGGCCATCGGGGCAAAGTTCGCTTGTCCGGATAAGGAAGTCTGGGTCATCGCCGGCGACGGCGGCTTTCAGATGACCTCCCCGGAGCTATCCACCATCGCCCAGGAAGACATCAAGATCAACATCGCCATCATCAACAACGGCTACCTGGGCATGGTGCGCCAGTGGCAGGAGTTTTTCTACGAGCGCAACTACGAAGCCACGCCGCTTGTCAGTCCCGACTTCGTCAAACTGGCCGACGCCCACGGCATCGCCGGCCGCGCCGTTCGCACGCGCGCCGAGGTGGCCTCCGCCGTCGAGTACGCCCGCTCAGCGCCGGGCACGTTTTTGCTCAACTTCCTGGTCGAGAAGGAAGACTCGGTTTATCCGATGATTCCCGCAGGCTCCTCACTTCACGAGATGATCCGCCGTCCCAGCCAGGATTCGCTGATGGAAAATGCGGATGACCAATAAGCGAGTTACCCGGTTAGCGAGTCAGCAAGATTACCAACTGCTGATCACTGACCATCGAAAGCAGGGGCTATGATGCTGCACACATTTGTCGCTTACGTGGAAGACCTGCCGGGCGTGCTCACGCGTGTGGCCTCGCTTTTCCGCCGCCTGAACATCAATATCAACTCGCTCACCGTGGGCCGCAGCGAGCGAGCGGGCCTGTCGCGTCTGACGCTGGTCTGCGAAGCATCGGCCCTGGCTGGCCACCGCATCCGCGCAAGCCTCTACAAGTTGGAGAATGTCGTCGATGTGGACGACATCGCCCAGGCCCCGGCGGTAACCCGCGAGCTGGTGCTCATCAAGGTAGCCGCCACGCGCAGCAACCGTTCGCAGATCTTCGAGCTGGCCGAGGTCTTTCGCGCCCGCATCGTGGACCTGGCGCCGGAGTCGCTGACGATTGAGATGACTGGCGTCGAAAGCAAGATCGAAGGACTCATCCAGGTGCTGAACGAGGGCGACGACCAAATTCTGGAAATCTGCCGCAGCGGCAAGATGACGATGCGCCGCGGCCATCACACGTCGAGCGTCCTGAAGGCAATGGGCGCTGGATCGGACGAGGCTCCCAACTCGGCGGACGAGCGAGCGGAAAGCTTTGAAGAAAGCGAAGCCGTCGAGCCGGAGTAACAGGCCTCCGTCGACTTTCAGATGAAAGTAACAATGAACCCAACAGGCCTAACGCCACCTAAATCGAGATCCAAGCTGCCGGCAAGCGTCGTCACGCTGGGATGGGTTAGTTTCTTCACCGACATGGCGTCGGAGATGATCTACCCTCTCATCCCGCTGTTTGTGGTGCAAACGCTGGGGGCTTCTCCGGCGCTGCTCGGGCTGATCGACGGCGTGGCCGAGGGGATTGGCAGCGGCCTGCGATGGTTTGGCGGGGCATGGTCGGATCGCATCGGCAAACGCAAGCCTTTCGTATTTGCGGGCTATACTCTTTCCGCGCTCAGCAAACCGGTCATGGGAATGGCCGCGGCGATTGGCGGCTGGCCACTCTTCATGGCTGGGCGCTGCTCGGACCGCTTGGGAAAGTCCATCCGCACCAGCGCCCGCGACGCGCTGATTGCCGACAGCACCGACCCCTCCATCCGTGGCGCGGCCTTCGGCCTGCATCGCGCCATGGACACCGCCGGTGCGGTCGCCGGCCCGCTTGTCGCTTGGTTGATCCTGCACACCTGGCCGAAGACCAACCTCGCATGGATCTTCATTGTCGCTCTGCTACCGGGCCTTGCCAGCTCCGGCCTCATCGCCGTGGCCGTGCCGGAAAAGAGCAAGGCGCGCGGGCAGGGCAATTCTCCGGGCATCCTGCAGAGATTCCCCAAGGCGTTCTGGCTGGTCTTGATCGTAATAGGCGTCTTCTCACTGGCGAATAGCAGCGATGCGTTTCTTATTCTGCGGTCGAGTGAGATGGGGCTGACCAGCAGCGCCGTGATCCTGGCTTTTGCACTGTACAACGTGGTCTACGCCCTCGCCTCGGCGCCCTTCGGGGCGCTCTCTGACCGCATTGGCCGCCGGTCCATCATCGTCACGGGATGGTTCGTCTACGCGGCGGTCTATCTGGGATTCGGTCTCGCCCATGGCGGCCTTGCGCCGTGGATTCTCCTGGCGGTTTACGGCCTCTATCAGGCAATGACGGATGGCGTAAGCAAGGCGCTGGTCAGCGATATCGTACCTGCCCATCAGCGGGCGGGAGCTATTGGGCTGATCTACACTGTCGCTGGCTTCGGCCAACTTTTCGGAAGCATCCTGGCGGGAGTTACCTGGAACCACACCGTTCCGGGAACTCCGCTGCGGGTTCCGTTTGCCATTGCCGCCGGGTTTGCCGTGCTAGCCGGCCTTCTGCTTCTGCTCATCTCCCGCGTGCGTCGAGAGCCCGCCATTTTGTCCGGCGCGTGACTCTTTCGCTCCATCCAACCACGCATTCAACTTTCGGGCCGTGCAACTGAGAGCCCGCTCCACGAAAGATCAACCAAGCAACGAAATATCAACCAAGCAACGAAATATCAACCAAGCAACGAAATATCAACCAAGCAAAGGAAAAGTGAGAAAAACCATGGCGAAGACTTATTACGATCAAGATGCCGACCTCTCTCTCATTCAAGCCAAGAAAGTGGCTATCATCGGCTACGGCTCTCAGGGCCACGCCCACGCCCTCAACCTCAAGGACTCCAGCGTCCACGTAAAGGTGGGCCTGGCGCCCAACTCCAAGTCCATCGCCAAGGCGCAGAAGGCCGGTCTTGAAGTGGGCACCGTTGCCGCAGTTACCAAGTGGGCCGACGTGGTGATGATCCTGACCCCGGACCAGTCGCAGGCAAAATTGTATGCCGAAGAGATCGGACCGAACCTGACTGCAGGCAAGCTGCTTATGTTTGCCCACGGCTTCAACATTCACTACAAGACCATCGTGCCTGACAAGGGCATCGACGTGGGCATGGCCGCGCCCAAGGCTCCGGGCCACCGCGTGCGCGAGGTCTTCACCGAGGGCGGCGGCGTACCGGGACTGATCGCCGTGCAGCAGGATGCGACCGGCAAAGCTCACACGCTCTGCCTCAGCTATCTGAAGGGCATCGGCTGCACCCGCGCCGGGGTTCTGGAAACCACTTTCAAGGATGAGACCGAGACCGATCTCTTCGGCGAGCAGGCCGTTCTCTGCGGCGGCGTGAGCGCGCTCATCAAGGCGGGCTTTGAAACGCTGGTCGAGGCCGGATATCAGCCGGAAAGCGCCTACTTCGAGTGCCTCCACGAGCTCAAGCTGATCGTCGATCT
>CAYQSI010000019.1:0-55010 GCA_964420185.1 uncultured Occallatibacter sp.
CAACCAGCTTCTCGCGTTCAGATCGAATGGACAACCTCCTGAAACTTCACACCTAGTCCCGCCATCTCGCTCTACCGAAAGTGCAATAAGGATAGAGTGCTCATGTTCGGGGGAATTGCCGCCTTTATTCTTGGCTTAGTTTTGCTTTACCTGGCATCCAAGTAAACAGAAAGAAATTTGCTGCCAAAGCAAAACTTGTGATTGCCATCGGTGCGGCTCCGCCGCGCCGGGCGTTTCGGATTTGTCCGTTTTAAGACCTGTTGAAATAGTAACTTTGCGCAGAGAGTTCCGCTCTCGCCCTCAGAGGTTAAAGCCCGCATTGATGTTGCGGCATATACGGCGCCCTTCGACAAGCTCAGGACAGGCTAAAAGTCGCGCCCTGCCACAAAAACAGATTTTTCAACAAGTTCTTATGTAAATGAAGGGCATAGATATCCCCTTTGGGGAGTGATGAACATAGACACCGCGAAAGTGGGGGCGTCCAGCTTATTCATACGCTAGCTCGGCTGACGGGGCCGGAAGTGGCAAGTGCCGCCGGCGAGTACCGGGGTCCAGATGGAGGGATCGGCGGGCTGCTCGCTGGATCCGAGAAAGAGGATGCCGTCGGGGGCCAGCAGGCGGTGAATGCCGGCAAGCAGAGTCTTGCGAGTCTCCTGCGAGAAGTAGAGCATGACGTTGCGCAGGAAGATAACGTCGAAGCGATCGTCGATGCGATTGAAGGGCGGCGGTGACGAGCAAAGGTTGGCTTGGCGGAAGTTGCACATCTTGCGGATTTCCGGCTTGACCACCCAGTCCTCGCCGATGTGGTCGAAGTAGCGGACGACGAAGCGGGCGGCCAGGCCGCGGTTCATCTCGATGCGGTGGTAGGAGCCGGCCTGGGCACGCTCCACCACCTCAGCGCAGATGTCGGTGCCCTCAATGCGGATCTTCCAGCCGGTGAGCAGGGGAAAGTGCTCGTGCAGGAGCATGGCCAGGCTATAGGCTTCCTGGCCGGTGGAGCATGCCGCGCTCCAGAAGCGCAGGCCGCGCGCGCGGCGGCGGGCCTCGATGAGTTTGGGCAGTAACTCCGTGCGCAATAGCTCGAAGGGAAGGCCATCGCGGAAGAAACTGGTTTCATTGATGGTCATGGCTTCGGCGATAGAGTGTTCGAGAACCGGATTCTTTTTTACTTTGAGGTGGTGGACAAGCTCATCCAATTGGGTCATGCCCTGGTTGCGCAACAGCTTGGTGAGGCGGGACTCGAAGAGGTAATCTCGCGATGGGTCAAGGACGTTTTGCGAGAGGCTGAAGACGAGTTGGCGAAGATAGCAGTAGTCAACATTGGAGGAGGTTTGCATGGCTAGACCACCGATTCCCGAAGCTCGCGAGCTTCCGAGTGTGTTCGACTGACGAGCCGCAGGATTTCCGGAGCGATGGCGCTGAGGGGCAGCACCTTATGCGCCAACCCAGCATGGGTGACAGCGCCGGGCATTCCCCACACGGCGCTTGTGGCCTGGTCCTGGGCCAGGACGCCGCCGCCGAGCTCGCGGATGAGGCGGGCACCCAACATCCCGTCTGAGCCCATGCCGGTGAGCACCACGGCCAACACGCCCGCGCCGTAGACCGCGGCCGCGGAGCGGAAGAGCACATCAACGGCGGGCCGGCAGTGGTTTTCAAGCGGGCCCTGAGTCAGGTGCAGCGTATTCGGCAAGCCGATGCGCGCGCTGGCACGCACCTCCATGTGCCAGTTGCCCCGGGCGATGTAAATGGTTCCAGCGTGCACCGGCGCGCCCTCGACGGCCTCGCGCACCTGCAACGGACAGCGGCTGTTGAGCCGCTCGGCAAAGAGCCGGGTAAACAGCTCCGGCATGTGCTGCACGATCAAGACCGGAAGCGGAAAGTTTGCCGGCAGCGTGGGGAGCAGAATGTCGAGGGCCGCAGGGCCGCCAGTGGAGACGCCGATGGCCAGCGCCACCGGGATCGACGAAAACGGCTGGGTTCTGGGCGGCGGAGCAAGGGGGAAACTCGGCAGGATGTGCGGAGCGCCGGGAAAGACCGGCTGCGGCTGCGGATGGAAGGTGAGAGCCTGAATCTTGGGAATCAGATCCCGGGAAAGTGTCCGAATGGCGGCCTCGCGGCCAGATTGTCCGGCTGGCTTGGCCACATAATCTGAAGCGCCGGAGGCCAGGGCCTCGATGGTCACTTTGGCTCCGCGCTGAGTGAGTGAACTGCACATGATGACCGGCATTTTGTGACCCCCCGCGCGCAACTTTCTGAGTGTGGCCAATCCGTCCATCACCGGCATCTCCACATCCAGCAAGACCAGGTCGGGGCGAAGGGTTTCAATGGCCCTCAAGGCCGATTCGCCATCGGCCGCAGTGCCCGCCACTTCAAAGCCGGCAGCAGAACACACGACCGAGCGCAGCAGACTCCGCATCACTGCCGAGTCATCCGCGATTAAAATCCGGGTTCGGCGGCCGGAGGGCATGGTTCAGGCCTCCACGATGCCGAGCATATTGAGTTTTTCCGTCAAGGCCTCGTCGTCGAAGGGCTTCATGAGGTATTCGTCGGCCCCGGCATTGAGGGCGCGGAGGATGTAGTCGTTTTCGGCCTCGGTGGTCACGATCATGACCTTGATGCCGCCATATCCCTGAGCGCGCAACAGCTTGAGCATTTCCAGTCCGTTCATTACCGGCATATTCCAGTCCACTAGCGCGAGGTCAAAGGGTGGGCGCAATTTCAACAGGTCCATGCCGGCCTGGCCATCGGCGGCGTCTTCGCACTCGATTCCCTTTTCTTCGAGCAGGCCGCGCAGATATCCCCTCGAAAAGCGGGAATCATCGACAATCAAAGCTCGCATGGTCACCTCCAGAGGGGATTGGATTCCGTTCATCTTATGCGGCCTTGGCCGCGCTCAGGCGCATGGGGTCCAGTTGCTCGGGGTCCAGCATGACGAGCAGGCCGTCCTTGAGCTTGTAAGCGCCGGCAAACAAGGCTCTCCGGCGCTCGTCAAGAATCGAGGGGTTGGGCTCGTGGTCGGCCGACGAGACGGTAAGGACTTCGCCGACCGAGTCCACCAGCAAACCGAAAATCGCGCCGGAACTCTCCAGCACCAAAAGGTCCTGTCGGCCCTCTTTGGGCGGCAAGCCCAGCAACTGGCGCAGGCTCACGGTGGTGAGCACGTCGCCGCGGTAGTGAACGAGTCCGCCGACGAAGATGGGCGCCAGCGGAACCGGCTGGGGCCGGGCCGCGCCAACAATCTCGAGAATGTGGCGGATGGGCACGCCGAACATTGAGGTTCCCAGACGAACCGTGCACATCTCCATTTGAGTCGCCGCCGCTTTTTTCTTGCGATGCAATGCAACCGATGCTGTGCTCATGCCACTGTCTCCTCCATCTGGCTCCGCTCGCTGGACGCCTGTTCGCCGGCGGGCAACGAAGCCACGGCGCCCAGGTCAACCACTCCGGTCACGCGGCTCTTGAGCAGCGTGACCCCGTCTGTGCGCTGATTGGTCCCGGCCTCAAAGAGATCGCCGCCGGCGGCCACATCCAGCACATGAGAAACGGCAATGCCCACATGACGGTTGCCCTCGCGGCAGACCACCACGATGATTTGCGCATCTGGATTGCCCTCGACCGCCGCCAGCACGCCGCCAGAGTCCTCGACCGACAGCAGTTGGCCCTCGAAGTTGAGCACCGGGCGATAGCCGACGTACTCAATGTGCGAGAGCGGAAGCTGCTCGATGCGCAGCACGTCCGTCAACGGCACCGCGGCCTGTCGCCCAGCCGCCTCGACCAGCAGGTACTCGAGGCTCTTGGCGGTGTCAGCGCCTGCTTCGCCTTCGTCCGCAAGGGCGGCATCTTCATCGCGCAGGCTCACCCCGGCCTTCATGGCGATCGATCCTGGATCGAGAATCAGCGCCAGGTCGGCGTTGCCCAGCACGGTTGCGCCGGAGAAAAGGCCGATGTCCTTGAGTACTCCGGAGAGCGGCTTGACGACGATCTCCTCAGGATCGGCCAGCCCGTCGACCACCAGGCCGAAGCGGCGGCCGTCGGCATCGAGAACAGCGATGAAGTTGTCTCGCTCGGTGGCTATTTTGTGTTCGACGCCGGGCATCAACAGCCGGTCAAGAAAGACCAGCGGCAGCAGCTTGCCGCGCAGGCGGTAGAGCGGCGCGTTCTCAATCCACTCAATGGCCGCGGCGGCCTGCTCGGGGGGGATGTGCACCAGTTCAGAGAGCGCGCCCTGGGGCAGCGCAAAGCTCTGGTTGATGCTGCGGACGATCAGGGCGGGTATGATGGCCAGCGTGAGCGGGATGCGCATGCGGAGCGTGGTTCCCTTGCCGGCGCGGGAGTCGATCTCGACCTTGCCGCCGATCTTCTCCACGTTGGTGCGGACCACGTCCATGCCCACGCCGCGGCCGCTGACGTTGGTGATGGCAGCGGCGGTGGAGAAGCCGGGCACAAAGATCAGTTGCAGCAGCTCGCGCTCGGCCAGGTGCGCGGCACGCTCTGAAGTGATGAGGCCGCGTTCGATGGCCTTCTGACGGATTTTTTCAACGGCAATGCCGGCCCCGTCGTCGCAGACCTCGATGATGACGTGGCTGCCCTCTTGCGCGGCCCGCAGCTTGAGGGTCCCCTCGGGATTCTTGCCGGCGGCAAGGCGCAGGTCGGGCAGCTCGATGCCGTGATCGAGCGAGTTCCTAACCGCGTGAATCAGCGGATCCTTGATGGCTTCGAGCAGACTCTTGTCCAGCTCCGTGTCCTGACCCTCGACCTGAAGCCGCACGCGGCGGCCAAGCGATTGCGACAGGTCGCGGACGAGGCGCGGCATCTTGGAAAATATGTTGGAGACCGGCTGCATGCGGGCCTTCATCACGCTTTCGCGCAGGTCGGCGGTCACCATGTCCAGGCGGCGTGAGAGCAGGGTCATGTTGGGATCGGCTGAGGTGGCTTGCAAGACCTGGTTGCGGGTAAGCACCAGCTCGCCCACCAGGTTCATCATCCGATTCAGCAGCGTCACATCCACGCGCAGCGTACTTTCGGCGGCGGTTCCCTGGGTGCGCGGCCGAACAGGATCACCCTCGGTCTCGGCTGGAACCGATGCGACGACTGGAAGAGGCTCCGTCGGCTGGGCCGGAGCGGGAGCCGGCGGAAGTGGCGCGGAGGCTGTGGGCTGCACGGACTGGACTACTGCCGGAGCCACGGGCGCCGGAGGAGCGGACGCAGAATGAGCGCCAGCTTTGGCGCAGACCGGCTGTTTTACCTGCGCTTGCGCCGGAAGCTGCAACTCTTCCAGACGGTCAATCAGCAACGCATCTTCGCCCTCGCCCTCGTTACTGTCTGCCTCGATTGTCTTGAGGATGGAGCGCAGCCCATCGAGCAGTTGCAAGAGGCCTGTGATGGTCGGACGGTCGGCGGTCAGCTTGCCCTCGCGCAGCAGGCCAAGCAGATTTTCTCCGGCGTGGGCCAGCTTCTCCAGGCGCTTGAAGCCCAGGAATCCGGTGGTTCCCTTGATGGTGTGCACCGACCGGAAGATCTCTCCGATTAGTCCCGCATCCTGAGGCCGCTCTTCCAGGTCGGTCAGACAGCGCTCCATGCGGTCCAACCCTTCCTGGCTCTCGATCAGGAATTCTCTCGTCAATTCATCCATGGCATCCGCTCATCCGCCCGGCCGGAATGAAAACTCCCGGCACAGAGAGTACTCAAGCTCTTTATCGGAAAGAAGAGTCTCAACTTGAGGAACGGAATTTTGGCGAGGGACAAGAGACAGGGAACAGGGATCAGGGAACAGGGAACATCACGCGCAGCTTTGCGCCCATCCGATTGACGTTTCAGACTTTGCTGGAGGCCGTGAACCTCGCGGTAGCTCGCGGAGTGTTGTACAGCAACGCCAAAATGCTATAACCTCAATTCTCACGCTTCAGTGAGAAGAAAGGCCTCATGAACGATCAATCCTCGACGGAAGCCGCGCTGTTGAGCCTGCTGGAATTGGCGCGTCAGGCCGCGCTGCATGCCTACGCGCCCTACTCCAAGTTCCGGGTGGGCGCGGCGCTCCGGCTGACCAACGGCGAAATCGTTACCGGCGGCAACGTAGAAAATGTGAGCTTCGGACTGACCCTCTGCGCCGAGCGTTCCGCTTTGGTCCGGGCTGTTGCCCAGTTTGGACCCGAGGTTCGAATTGAGGCCGTCGCCATCGCCAACTTGAACGCTGCCGCTAGCCCGCCCTGCGGAGCCTGCCGCCAGGTGCTCGCCGAGTTCATCCTACCCGATGCTCCGGTGATCTTCCCCGCTGCGGCGGGGCAATGCACCATGGCTTTCAGCGAACTGCTGCCGCTGGCATTTGATATGAAGCTGAAGTAAGACGGCCATTTCTTCGGCTAGGCTCGGGGCAGGCTTTCGCCAATTTGTGCCTTTTGGCGAATGGGCCGCGGCCACAAGGGCGAGCCTTCCCGCTTTGCGAAGGAAGCCGTTGCCTGGGCGCAGCCGCGCCGGCGCTGACTCGCGTTGTGCCCGCTGTCACCCACGCTCCTCAATTCCATCCACTAAAATCAAAGAGAGGAGTTGAGAAAAATGCCCCGTAAAGCGCTGATTGCCGCCAATTGGAAGATGTTCAAGACACCTGCTGAAGCCAAGGCTTTCGTCGATGCCTTTTTGCCGCTCGTTGCTGGCCACACGCGCGACGAGATCGCCCTGTTCCCCTCGCCGGTGCTGCTGCCTACGGTGATTGCAGCCGCCAAGGGCTCGAATGTCGCCATCGGCGCGCAGAACATCCACTTTGCCGAAGAGGGCGCCTATACCGGCGAGACTTCAGTGGGCCAGCTTCTGGCCGTGGGTGGAACCCATACTTTGATCGGCCACTCCGAGCGGCGCCAGTACTTTGCCGAGACCGACGAAATCGTCAACAAGAAGCTGCACACCGCGCTGAAGCACGGCGTGATTCCCGTGGTCTGCGTCGGCGAAGTTTTAGCTGAGCGCGAGGCGGGCAAGACCGCCGAGGTGCTGAAGACCCAGATCGCAGGCGCGCTGGTTGGCATCACGGCCGAGGCAGCCAAGCCCATTGTCATCGCCTATGAGCCGGTGTGGGCCATCGGCACGGGCAAGACAGCCACGCCGGAGATCGCCGTTGAAGCGCACAAGATCATCCGCGCCGAAGTGGCCAAGCTGCTGGGCGCTGAAGTTGCGGCTAATGTCCGCATCCTTTACGGCGGCAGCGTGAAGCCAGCCAACGCCAAGGAGCTCATCGGGCAGGAAGAGATTGACGGCGCACTCGTAGGCGGCGCCAGCCTCAAGCCGGATTCTTTCGCGGCCATCGTCAAGTACTAGCCACAGTTAACCAAAAGCCGTGCGGCCGCGAACAGAAAGATCGCGGACGCACGGCTTTTGGTTTATGGAGCATTCCCCTGCTTAAAACGGGTCCTTGTTCCCGCCGCCGCAGAGTTCGACTGCATGAACCATGGCCTTAGCGGCGCGGTCGGAGCCGGCCTTGCGGGGGCAGGGGCAGGGGCAGGGGCAGCGGACCTGTTCTTGTTCAGGGCCACCGCCATAGGTCGAATTTTTGCGAGACCCTCTTTATTTCAGCGGGTCAGCCGGGACGGTCCAGCCTTCAGTCTGGCCCTTGTTCTGCTCCTTGAGCCAGTCCATCAGCGGCTGGAAGTATTCGACGATGGCCGAGGCGTCGGCTTTGTCGGTTCCGGTCATGGCTTTCAGGGCCTCGGGCCAGGGCTTGGATGCGCCCAACTCCAGCATCGCGTTCAGCCGCGCGCCAGCCTCCTTTGAGCCGTAGACCGAGCAGCGATTGAGCGGTCCCTTGTAGCCGGAGGCCTGGCACATGGCGCGATAAAACTGGAACTGATAGACGCGGGCCAGGAAGTAGCGCATGTAGGGCACGTTGCCGGGGATGTGGTACTTGGCGCCGGGGTCGAAGTCAGCCTCAGAGCGCGCGACCGGCGGGGCAACGCCCTGGTACTTTTCGCGCAGAGCCCACCAGGCGCTGTTGTAGTGCGCGGGCGTTACCTGGCCGGAGTAGACTTCCCAGCGCCACTTGTCGATGAGCAAGCCGAAGGGCAGGAAGGCGATCTTGTCGAGAGCCGTGTGGAGCAGCAGCGGAATATCCGCGCTGGCGGGCGGAATCTGGTCGATGAGACCCAGCTTCTTGAGGTAATCCGGGGTCACGTTCAGCGCGATGGCGTCGCCGATGGCCTCATGAAATCCGTCATTGGCGCCGTTCTGGAAGAAGAAGGGCTGATTGCGGTAGGCCATCTGATAGTAGTTGTGGCCCAACTCGTGATGCACGGTCACAAAGTCGTCGGAGGTGGGCTGGAAGCAAGCCTTGATGCGCACGTCGCGGAGGTTGTCGATGTCCCACGCGCTGGCATGGCAGACCACATCGCGGTCGCGCGGATGAGCGAGCATGGACCGTTTCCAGAATGTGTCAGGCAGGGCGTCGAAGCCGAGCGACTTGTAGAAGCCCTCGCCGTAGCGGACCAGGTGCGGCGAGTCGGTATTGCGCGCTTTCAGGATGGCGCCCAGATCGTAGGGCATGGGTCCGGAGGGCGGCGCGACGACGTCGTAGACGTTGCCCCACTCCTGCGCCCACATATTCCCCAACAGATGCGCGGGAATCATGCCGTCAGGGCGGCGCGCCTGATCGCCGTACTTCTCGATGAGCTTGCGGCGGACATAGGTGTGCAGTTCGCGGTAGAGCGGCTCGACCTGCGTCCACAACCGCTCGATGTCGGCCTGAAACTCGTCGGGGGTCATATCGTACTGCGAGCGCCACAGGGCGCCGGTGTCAGCAAAGCCCAGTTCGCGGGCGCCTTGGTTGCTGAGCTCGGCCAAGCGCGCGTAATCGCCGCGCATGGGCGCTCCGACTGCGTGCCAGCCTGCCCACAGCGTCGCTAGCTCTTTTGGATCGCGGATCTGGGCCATCTTGACATCGAGTTCGTCGATGCCCAGGCAGTGGTCGGGGTTGGCGTCAGGACAATAGCGGCCGCGGCCATAGGCGGCGTCGAGTCCGGCGGCTTTCTGGGTGGTTTCAGCGCGCAGCGCGGGGTCTTGCGGCGCGGGCAGGCCAATGCTCAGCTTGAGCAGCAGCAGCTTGCGCGCAGCATCGGGCGGCAGCGTTAACCCGTCGAAGCGGCGCGCCTCGCCGATCAGCTCCGTCTGCCGGGCGATCTGCCGGTCCTCGGCCGCGGCCAGCAGGGCCACCGTGTCGTCGGTGATGTAGGTCTCCTCGACCCACGAGGCGCGGTTCACATCGACGCTCATCGCGCCCAATTCCTTTTCCGCGCTGCCGATGAAGGCAAGGGCCTCGGCAACTGTGGGTTTGGCGGCGGGTGGGTTTTGCGCAGGGGCGGTGGAGACGCACAAAATCAGGCCGGCTAGAGCCAGCATGGACGGAAGGAGTGAACGAAGTCTGAAATTCATGGCAGAGGAACTATAGAACATTTACGGCAGGCCTGTCAGCGGCATGAGACAAGGGAAGGGCAGGCGTGTGATTCACAGGGAGGTGCGGCCCAACGAGAGTAGGATGGTTCCAAAATATTTCCGATGTTTCCAAGGAGAATTCTGGTATGAAGAGGGGCTGGTTTACCGCAATTTTCTGTTCCATTTTGTTGTTGTTCACGAACCTATTGGCTGTCTCAGCCGCGGAAGAGATCGGATCACTTTCAGATAAATGCGCGCGCGGCGACAGGAAGGAATGCGAAAAACTCCATTCCGCGATATGGAAACTGACAGATCAAGCGCAACTGGCGAGGATCGCCGTCGAAGAAAAGAATTCGAATGCTCGCTCGGCCGCCGTCCGGAAACTGACAGACCAAGCACTGCTGGCGAAGGTAGCGGTCGAGGACAAGGACTGGATGGTTCGTCTGGATGCCGTGGAAAAGCTCACCGACCAAGCCGCATTAGCGAAGATCGCGGTTGAAGACGAGATGCCGAGAGTTAGAGACGTTGCCACCGGGAAAATCACCGACCAGGCCACGCTGGCAAAGATAGCCATCGAGGATAAAGGCCCGTTTGACCGCGGGAGTGAAGTAGGAAAGATTGCCGTCAGGAGGATGACTGACCAGACGTTGTTGGCGAAGGTTGCGGTTGAGGCCAAGGTCGTAGGGATTCGCGCCGCCGCTGTCGGAAATTTGACTGATCAGGCGCAGTTGGCCAAGATCGCAGTCTCGGGCAAGGATTCGGGCCTCCGATCAATCGCTATTTCGAAACTCACCGACCAGGCACTGCTCACCAAGATCGCCACCGAGGAAAAGGATCGATTCGTGCGTTCAATGGCCATTTCCGTGCTGAACGAAGCGAATCCCGCCCTGAAGCGCCTGGCAGATCTTGACGGGCCGTCTTTTGATGAAACCGGTAAGTCGATCGCACGTATGAAATTGGCGATTCAGGAACCGCGCATCCGGAATCACTTCCCTGGAATTACATTTGCCGCGGCCGTCGCAGGTGAAGACCGCCCTTATACAGGAATCAGGGGAGGAAGAGTGCAGGGCGAGTCAGTTTCATTTTTGTTGAGCCAGCCCCAGCATCCACTGGCCGTGATGCAGTGGCGCACGGACTTCCCAACGCTTATATCCGGGGCTCTTCCTGATTTTCTGCCCGCAAAGGTCCACGGGGAGAAACTGCTGGAGCAACTTTTGGGTTATGCGGCATTCACGCACGACGATTTGGTCGGACTCTCGTTGTCGGATATTCCAGAGGTTCGTTTGGCTGCCGTTGCGAATCTCTGGGACCCGATTGCTCTGACGAAGATTGCCGCCGAGGACAGAGATCCGCTTGTCCGCGCGGCCGCTACGTCGAAGCTTGCTCAGATTCGGGATAAAGCGAAATGAGCTATTAGCGGCCGTGGGCAAGCGCTAATTTCCGCTCTTGCCCGTGCCAAAGATTTTTTGCAGCAGGTTGCGGTGTTCAGCCGGGTGGTCGCAGGTCTCCGTGGGCGCGGTGCCGGCCAGGAAGGCTGCATCGTAGCTGTCAGGGCAGGTGACGTCGCTGAGCAGGTTGCTGGCTTTGTCGATGCTTACGATCTCCACGCCATCGGGCGCCGTGAACTGGTTGGTGTCAGAGTACTGCGGCAGTTGAACGGCCCTCTTCATAAACTCCGCCCAGATAGGCGCGGCGGCGCGCGCTCCCTCGATCTTCACGTCGGTGTAGTCGTCGTTGCCCACCCAAACGATGCACAGCAGGTTGGATGTGTAGCCGGCGAACCATGCGTCGTGGCTGGTGCCAGTCTTGCCCGCGGCCGGCGATACAAAGCCGCGGCTGCGTACCCCGGCCCCGGTGCCGTGGTCGATCACATTCTGCAACAAGCTGGTGGTCAGATAGGCCACGCGTGCGTCCAGAATCTGCTTTGACTCTGGCGAGTAGTCGGTGATGATGTCGCCTGTGGGAGTGCGGACGCTGGCCAGCATCCAGGGGTCCAAATGCAGGCCGTGGTTGGCGAAGATGGTGTATGCGCCGGCCATATCCAGGGGGGTAGCGTCATAGGCGCCAATAGCCACGGCGGGTGTGCCGCGGGCGCTTCTGACACCGGCGTCGCGGGCCAGCGCGGCTACGCGGTCGAAGCCCACCATCGCGGCGAGGCTGATGGTGGCGTTGTTCAAGGATTGCTGCAGCGCGTAGCGGGCCGTGACCTGCTCGTGATACACGCCTTCATAGTTGTGCGGCGTATATTCCTGTCCGCCGATGTCGTAGGTGGTTTGCTCGTCGCTCAGCATGGTCAGCGGCGAGAAGAGCTTGCTTTGTCCCGATAGCGTGGTGCCCTCGGCCGCCGTGGCAAAGGCCGTCGCATAGACGAACGGTTTGAAGATGGAGCCCGTGGGGCGCTTGGCCACGGCGTGATTCAACTGCGAGGCGCCATAGTTGCGTCCGCCCACCAGCGCCAGCACCTGGCCGGTGTGCGGATTGAGGGCCACCAGCGCTACCTGCGGATAGATATATGTCTCGCCGGGCTTGCGGTGCGCGTGCAGCTTGTCCACTTGCTCGTCGATCACGTGCATGGTGGATTCGACCGCCGCCGTAGCTTCCCGCTGAAGATCGGGATCGAGCGAAGTGTAGATGCGCAGGCCCTCGCGGTTGAAGTCGCGCTCGCCCAGCTTCTGCATCAATTGTTCATGCACCAAGTCTACGAAATACGGCGCTTCGCTGGCGTCCACGCTCTGTGTCCCCAGGTGCAGGGGTTCCGCCTTGGCGTGCTCCGCCTGGTCCTTGGTAATGGCGCCCATCTCAACCATGGAATCCAGCACCAGGTTTCGTCTGTCGATGGCCCGGTCCCCGTGGCGGAAGGGCGAAAAATAATTCGGCCGCTGGATCATGCCAGCCAACAGCGCACAGTCAGATAGATCAAGCTGGCCCACGTCCTTGCCGAAGTAGGACTGCGAGGCCTCGCCGAAGCCGTCGATGGAGAAGCTGCCGCGCTGGCCCAGGTTGATCTCGTTGGCGTACATCTCAAAGATCTGCTGCTTCGAGAAGCGGTGTTCGAGCTGAAAGGCGACAACGATCTGGGATATTTTGTACCGAATTGACCGGTTGTCGGAGACGATGAGCAGCTTCGCCAGTTGCATGGTGAGTGTGGAGGCACCGCCGCGATGCTTGCGGTCGCCGATTAGATCATGCCATGCCCAGCCGATCATGCTGAAGTAGTTCACGCCGCCGTGCTCGAAGAAGCGGCGGTCCTCAATGGCCAGGACTGCCTGGATCAGATTGGACGGAATTGCATCATAGGTGAGCAGGCGGCGCTTGGTGCGGCTGGCGTCCTCGCTCAGACCGGTGATCAGCAGCGGCTCCAGTTCATAACTCGAAAGAGGCTGGCCATGGTCATCGTTGATCGACTGCACAACCCCCGCGCTGACGTGGATCACCGCGCCGTCTTGCGCGTGGTAAGACTGCGGGCCGGGGCGCACGGTGATGCTCTGCGCGCCCTCGACGTAGGTTCCCAACTCGGAGGTTTGCGAGGCGCCATCGGCGGAGTAGCCGGCCTCGCGCAACTCGTTGGCAATCAGCCGCACGGAAAGCTTCTGACCTGGGCGCACCTCACGCGGCGCGGCAAAGATCTTGGCCGTACTGGCAAAGATCGGCTGCTTCAGACGGTTGTCCACAACGTGCTGATACTTGATGTAGTAATAGCTGAAGACAACGAAAAACACGAAGGCAATCGCCGCAAATGCCAGCAGCCCCGCACGCAGCATCAGCGATGCCCAGGCTCGATTACCCGTGGGTCGTGGAATCCTGATCTTCAACGCCATCGCCGCTCCTTGAAAACAGTTGACAGTGGACAGCAAAAGCCGGCAGTTGGAAGCAGATGTTACGCTTCCACCGAGGTCAGCAGGGCATCTTCCTCAATGCGCTCCCTGACCAGAGCCAACACCTCCGGCAACGTCACATCCACACTTGCGTTCGTGGCCCGTGTTACCAGTTCCACCTGACCGGAGGCGGCCTTCTTGCCCACGTTGATGCGGTAGGGAATGCCGATCAGATCAGCGTCCTTGAATTTGACGCCGGCGCGCTCCTTGCGGTCATCCAGAAGCACATCAATTCCAGCGGATTCAAGCTCTTCAGCCAGACTTTCTCCGGTTTTCACAAGCAGTTCGTCGCGCATATCGGTCACCGCTACCACAACGGTGAAGGGCGCAATGGAAGCAGGGAGCCAGAAGCCGTTTGCGTCATTCGACTGCTCGACGGCCGCCGTGAGAATGCGCTCGATGCCGATGCCGTAGCTGCCCATGATCGGCGTCACTTCCTTGCCGTTCAGGTCCAGCACGCGCGCGCCCATGGACTCAGAGTACTTGTAGCCCAGTTTGAAGATGTGGCCGATCTCGACCGCCTTGCCGACCACCAGATTGCCGTGGCAACCAGGTTTGGGGCAGCCCTCGCCCTCGTTCACGGTGCGGATTTCAGCGCTCAGGGTCCAGGAGAAATCGCGGCCCGGCGTGACGTTGCGGTAGTGATAGTCGAGCTTGTTGGCCCCGCAGACCATGTTCTTGCGGCCTTCAAAGGACTTGTCCACCACCACCGTCAAACCATCTTCGAGCGGCTTGGCGCTGGGTTTGAGGCCAACAGGCCCGAGGAATCCCGCAGGGCCGTTGAAGTACTGCTCCAACTCCTCGGCCTGCATGGTGCGCAGCTCCACCGCGCCGACGGCGCCCATCAGCTTGGTCTCGTTCACCTGGTGGTCGCCACGCAGGAATGCCGCCACGCCGTGCCAACTGGCCGGCTCACCGGTAGCGCCGGGCTTGAGCGCCATGTAGGCCACGCACTTAATGTCGGACGACGGATTCATTTTGAGGAAGGCGGAGATGTCGGCGATGGCGCCCATGCCGGGGGTGTAAATCAACTCCGGCGTGCCGTCTCCTGTTGCCTCAAGCTCAGCCAAAGGATCAAGCCGCGAAACGGCCTTTTCCGTGTTCGCCGCATAGCCGCAGACCGGACAGCTTGCAATCAGGTCCTCGCCGGCGTCGGTGTAGACCATGAACTCCTGCGACTGCGAGCCGCCCATGGAGCCCGAATCTGCCTCGACCGCTACAAACTTCAGCCCGCAGCGCGAGAAAATCCTGCGATAGACCGCGTCGTGCAGCTCGAAGCTCTTGTCCAGGCCGGCCTTGTCTATATCAAAGGAGTAGCTGTCCTTCATGGTGAATTGGCGCACGCGCAACAGACCCGACTTGGGGCGGGGCTCGTCGCGGAACTTGGTCTGAATCTGGTACCAGATCTGCGGCAACTGCTTGTAGCTGCGCAATTCGTTGCGGGCGATGGTGGTCATGATCTCTTCGTGGGTCATACCCAGGCAGAGGTCGGCGCCCTTGCGGTCCTTGAGGCGGAACATGTTGTCGCCCATGCCCGTCCAGCGGCCGCTCTGCTCCCACGGTTCGCGGGGAAGGATACCCGGCAGGAAGAACTCCTGGCCGATCTGGTCCATCTCCTCGCGTACGATGCCAATGATCTTGTTCAGCGAACGCTGGCCGAGAAAGAGATAGCTATAGATGCCCGCGCCAAGCTGGCGGATGTAGCCCGAGCGGACGAGAAACTTGTGGCTGGCCACTTCGGCATCTGCCGGGGCCTCGCGAAGGGTGGGGATAAACAGTTTTGACCAACGATGCATACGGATGAGTGAGCGCTTTCCGGCCGGCAAGCCGGCGCAAGACATTCTTTCGATTCTCTTCATTCTAAATCTTCGGGAGCAAAAATTCCTCCTGGATGCCGATCCTGATCCATCGCGGTGCAATCGCATGAACCATCCTGCGATTGCACCGCCCGAGGCAGAAAACTCTGGTCACGCCCTCCAGATATAATGCGGGGATGGGCTCTTGTGTCCGCCAGGCGGGTCGACCGGTATGAAAAGATTCCTGCGCCTTCTGCGCTATGGGCTGCCTTACTGGCTGCAAATGCTCCCCGGCGTCTTGCTGCTGGCGATGGTCGGCCTGATGGACACCTTCCGCGTCCTGCTGCTTCAGCCTATCTTCGACCAGGTTTTGAGGCCAGACGCGCCCGAAGGTCCCATCACGCTTGGTCTTCCCAACAGCCCATGGCACTTCGACCTGAGGATGCTGGTTCCCCATTTCATGCATATGCACAACGCATGGAACGTTGTGGCTTTTGCGCTCGTGGCCTCTACGCTGGTGAAGGGGATCTGCGATTACTTTGGCACCTACCTGGTCAACTATGCCGGCTTCGGCACGATTACCGACTTGCGCAACGACCTTTATGAAGCCACGCTGCGGCGTTCATCCAGTTTTTTCCATAAGCACGCCACCGGCACGATTCTATCCACGCTCATTAACGACGTGGACCGTGTGCAGGTCGCGGTCAGCACGGTCATCAGCGAGTTCCTTCAGCAGTTTTTTACCTTCATCGTTGGCCTGGTTCTGGTCATCCGTCTCGGTGGACATCTCAGTTGGGCGCTGTTGCTGTTCATTCCCGTCGTGGTCACCTCATCGCGCAAGATCGGCAGGGAGGTGCGCACCCGCACCCGCACCGGGCAGGACAAGCTGGCCGAGATCCAGAACATACTTCATGAGACGGTGACCGGCAACCGCATCGTCAAGGCCTTCAACACCGAGTTGTGGGAGGTACTGCGCTTCAAGAAGGCCGCCACGCGCCTCTTTCGCGCCAACTTGCGCAGCGTGCGCATTCAGTCCATCAGCTCGCCCTTGATGGATTCGATAGGCGCTGTGGCCATTGCCATGATGCTCTTCATCGGACGCAATGAAATCATCCACGGGCACATGACCATGGGGCTGTTCGGCGCTTTCATCATCCTGCTCTTCAAGCTCTACGATCCGGTGCGCAAGTTCGCCTACTTCTATAACAGCTTCCAGCAGGCCATGGGCGCGTCGGCGTCCATCTTCGCTTTCTTTGACACCGAGGACGACGTCAAGGAACGCACGCATCCGGCTGTATTGAAGGGCTTCAAAACGGGCATCCGTTTTTGCGATGTGGGCTTCTCCTACTCGACCGAGAAGGGCGAGCACCAGATTCTGCACAATGTCGATCTCGAAGTGCATGCCGGCGAGGTGCTGGCGCTGGTTGGCCCCAGCGGCGCCGGCAAGAGCACCCTGGCCAACCTCATTCCGCGGTTTTTCGACGTCACCAGCGGCCGCATCCTCATCGACGGCCACGATCTGCGCGACCTTACGCTTGCCTCGCTCCGTCGCCAAGTGGCTCAGGTCACGCAGGAAACCATCCTGTTCAACGACACGGTGCGCAACAACATCGCCTACGGCCAGCCCGACGTCCACTTCAAACTGGTGGAAGAGGCCGCGCGGAACGCCCTGGCCCACGACTTCATCCTGCAGATGCCGCAAGGGTACAACACGGTGATCGGCGAGAAGGGCTTTCGCCTTTCCGGCGGCGAGCGGCAGCGCCTGGCCATCGCCCGCGCTCTCTTGAAGAATGCGCCGATCCTGATTCTCGACGAGGCCACTTCGTCGCTTGATGCCGAGAGTGAATCCCTGGTTCAGGCCGCGCTGGGCAATCTGATGGAGAACCGCACGGTGCTGGTGATCGCCCATCGGCTGGGAACGATTCGCCGCGCCAACCGCATCGCCGTCCTCGAAGAGGGGCGCATCACCGCCATTGGACCTCACGAGGAGCTGCTGACCACATCGCCCACCTATCAGCGGCTCTATCAACTGCAATTCATGGACATGCCCGAATTCCAAGGGCAGGAGACGCCTCCACTGGATCCAGCTCTCTCCGGCGAGGCAAAAGACTAGGAAGAACAGGGGGCAGGGGTTAGGGGTTAGGGGTCAGGGAACAGAAGACAAGCGGAGCAGAGGAAGAAGATGCCGATTTATTCGATGACCGGGTTTGCGTGCTCTCAAGTGCGAGTGCACGATCAGCTCAGCTACACGCTCAGCGTCAAGAGCGTGAATCACCGCTTTCTCGACGTGCAATTGCGCCTGCCTTCGGGCCTGGATGCCCTGGAGATGGAGCTGCGCAAGGCGCTCAAGGACAATCTGATCCGCGGCCACGTGGATCTGACTCTGGCAGTTGATCGCAACAGCCAGCAGAAGGGCGGCTACAATCGCGAACTCGTGAGTGGCTACCTGGCCGCCTTTGCCGCTGCGCGCGAGGAGCATGGGCTCGGCGGCCAGCCAGACCTGAACACCATTCTGCGCCTGCCCGGAGCGCTCCAGAACGAGAACCGCTTGAACGGCGATGAGGATCAGGCCGCGCTGGCCGAAAGCGTGCAGCGCGAGATTGCGCCGCTGCTCGAACAGTTGAAGACCATGCGGGCGCGGGAAGGCGAGGCTCTTGAGGCGATTCTGCAAGGCACGCTGGACCGCCTGGCGGAAGCCACCGAGGGTGTCGCGGCGTTGCGGCCCGAGGTCGAAGAGAGATACCGGGAACGGCTCACCCAGCGGCTTTTGACTGCCACCGGCGAAGAGTTCAACCGCCAGCGGCTGCTCGAAGAGGTGGCCGTACTGGTTGAGCGCAGCGACATTGCCGAGGAACTGACCCGCATGACCACCCACATCGGCCACTTCCGCGAGCTATTGGTAGCAGGCGGCGAAGTCGGCAAAAAGCTCGACTTCCTGCTTCAGGAGATGAACCGCGAGGCCAACACGCTGCTTTCGAAGACCGGCGGCATCGGTGGCAAGGGCACTCGCATCACTGAACTGGGACTGGCCATGAAGTCGGAGATCGAAAAGGCCCGCGAACAGATTCAGAACGTGGAATAACGGAACAGTAGTCAGTAGTCAGTGGTCAGTGGTCAGACTCCTGCGCCCCGGGCCGCTGCGAAAAGCCGGGCGATCTTCAGGTGGCCTGATTCGCATGTGCAGCCTCAATCAAAGCTGTTCACTGACCACTGACCGCTGTCCAGAGGATAATGGCATTATGGCAGGGATTCTTTTCATCATTTCGGCGCCTTCGGGCTCGGGCAAGAGCACGCTGGTGAACGAGGTACGCAAGCAGTTGAGCGGAATAGAGTTTTCCGTCTCCTGGACCACGCGCCCGCCGCGCGGCTCTGAGCAGCACGGGCGCGAATATAACTTTGCCACCCGCGAGGAGTTTGAGCGGATGCTCGCCGCCGGCGAGTTCATGGAGCACGCCGAGGTCTTCGGCAACTACTATGGCACGGCGCGCGCATCGCTGGAACAGGCCCGCCGCGAGGGTCACGACCTGTTGCTCGACATCGACGTGCAGGGCGCCGCGCAGGTGCGGGCCGCCATGCCCGAGGCAGTCAGTATCTTCGTTCTGCCGCCCAATCCCAAGGTGCTGCGCACTCGCCTGCGCAATCGCAGCCGCGCCGAGGGCGTCGAGGACGAGGCGGAGGTCTACCGCCGCCTGGGCGAGGCCCGCAAGGAGATTGAGAATTATCGCGAATACGGATATATTCTGGTCAACGACATACTGGACCGGGCGGTTGCGCAACTGGAAGCCATCGTGCAGGCTGAACGCTTCTATCGCAACGACGAGCCGATCGCCTTTCGCTCGCGCCGGGTGTTGGAAGTAGCCGCGGGCTGTCTGCAATCCAACTCCCAGGAGCGGCTGAAGCCCGTGCTCGAGGCCTTCGGGATTCTTAATCCCACCGGCCAGCGGCAATTGAACTTTGAGGAGGACTCCGATGACGATTGAAACCGGCTTCGACTCGAATTACCGCAAGGTTCTGGTGGCCGCCCGCCGCGCCCGCCAGTTGCAGAACGGCTCCCACGCCCTAGTCCCCACCCAGTCCACCAAGCCTTGCCGCATCGCCCAGGACGAGATCGATGCCGGCAAGATCGCCTATGTCAAAACCGACGTGCCAGTGGTCAAGCCGCCGGTGGAAGGGCCTTCCGTTCCCATCCTGGCCAGCTAGATCGATTCTCCAATTCACGTGCTCTTGCCGAGTTTACGCGAGGTGGCTCTAACTTCCACTCCCGCGACGAAGACTTGTCCCTGGGGCGAAAGTAAAAGCCACTCAGCGGCAGGGAAGAGCGGGCACCTGCACCGCCGCTCCCCCGCGGGTTGAACGGGAACTGACTGCTTACAGCACAGTGATGACAACGGTTGCCGAAGATTTGATGCTCGAGTTGGCCGAATCTGTTCCAGACACGGTGAAGGTATAACTGCCAGCGGTTGTTGCCGGTGTACTGGGAGTGACTGGTGTTGAGCTCCCGCCTCCGCTGCAACCGATTGCCCCGGCAGCGACGATCACGCAAAGAAGGACCAGCATTGACATCCAACGGCGCCGCCGCGCAGGAAAGCCGAATATCAGCACAACGGCCAGAACCGCTCCGCCTCCGACAGGCCTCCACGGGCTCGGTCCGAGTGGCCGCATCCGCGCGCTGCTAGCCGCTGAAGTGGTGTTTACGGTCAAGGTGGTGGTTTTGTTTCCACCAGACGAGATCGAAACGCTTGCTGGATTCAAGCTGCAGGTGGGCAAGCTCTGTGCCCCGGCCGGGGAACTGGTCAAGGTGCAGGTCAGATTGATTGTCCCGGAGTATGTGCTGCCGGCCGCGATTGTGGCAATTGCGGTTGCGCTGGTTCCGGGAGAAACCGCGGACGGAGCGGGTATCGCGATCGCAAACTGGGAGACCGTGACGGTGCTTGTTCCGCTTGAACTGGGGTATGTCGTGTCCCCCGGATAGCTGGCGGTCAGCGTATTGGAACCGCTCGGCAAAGTCCCGGCTGGAATCGTAAAGCTGGCCGTGCCACTGATGAGCATCTGCTGCGCGCTGTATGTGCCGCTGGTCAGGGTGACGTTTCCGCTTGGCGTTGCCAGCCCGCTGCCGCCCGCGACGGAAACAGTCACAGCGAGACTCTGCAAGCTGGTGATGGTGGCCGGCACAGGGGTTACCGCCACCGTTGGAGGCGCAGGCAGTTGCAGAAAACAACCGACTGACCATCCGGTGGTTCCACTCGGGCATGTGCCAGTGCCATTATTCCAGCTAACCTGCCACCAAATGTAGCCGCCCGCATCCTGCGGCTGTCCAAGCAGAGTTCCTGTGCTCCCCGCGGGGGCCGAACAGATTGGAGGGTCGCAGCTAGTGCTTGCGCAGGATCTTACGTTGACTGCCGTGCTGGTCTGAATGCTACTGCCTGTTTGCAGCGCGTTCGCGACTTCCTCGCCCCTGTATGGGTAGTAATAATTGGAACTGAGGGCCGAGATGCTGTAGGAATAAGTAGACACATTCCAGGTGCGGGCGGACGCTTCGTACACAGTGAAGCTGCCGTCTGCATTTCTAAGTGACACCAGCCTGACGTGACCTACGCCGCCATTGCTGGAATCGCTATTCAGTATGTCCCCAGCCGAAATGTAATAAGGGTACGTAGGAGCGGAGGGATAGGTGCACGATGAATCGAGGCAGCACGATATGCCAGGCAACGTGCCCGTAGACTGTTTGGTGTTCAAGCCCCATACCTGTGAGACAAATCCCGAACAATCCACGCCGGCGGCGCAACTGCTTCCGAAGTCTACCGCGGTGTCGATATCGCCCGCGTACGATCCTGCGGCCAAATCAGCGTCAAAGAAGTTACCGTCGTCAGTATAGGAGCTTACGCCCGCCAACCCCGTGAATCCGCCCCACTTATACGGCACGCCTTCATACAGTCCCGGAGTGGTCTCAGGAGTTATGATGGTCTTGCCGCCGCAATTAACTCCATTGGCAATATTGCTGGCGGCAACATTGAAAGTGTGCGTGCGGAAGCTCTCGGCAACGCTCATGACACTGCTTACCGCGATGGTAGTCTCCGGCTGGACTGCAGAGGCAATTTGTGTCCGTTCCAGAAGCTGTTTTGCGCCCGCAAGAGGCGAATCGCCGGGGAGGAAATCCTGGGATTTGGGGGTTGTATAAGAAAAAATCCAGCTGACAAGCTCTTCGGCAGGCTGGCTGCCGTTGACGTTCATCTTCCACGCCAGTATTTCCACATGATCTTTCAAGGGCAGGAGCTGATAGACATTGCCATCGCCGGTCACTCTTAAATCCTTGAAGGTATAAACATAGCTGCTATAAGGAATCAGGGCCTCAGCCAGCAAATTCCCCTGGCTGTCGAATTTCCTGATATATCGCTTTACCGGCAAAGTGGCAGAATCTGAGGCCTCCTCCTGGGCTATATACACATTCTTCTCATTGTCCACGCCAACCAGAGAGAGAGTCTCGATTCCTTGTTCTTTGTTGTTGACGGCCAGTTGTTTTTGTATTTGTCCTCCAGAATCCAGAACTGTTATGCTGCCTCGCCCGGCGTTGCTCCTCTCCAGATAGTAGAATTTCTCATTCCTCCTCAGCCCCTTAATCGTTTCTCCGCCTCGAAGGCGATTGTCAACTTCCGCTCCCTGGTCGATCACAGGATAGGAATGCCCGTCCGCCGTTTCAACGGATAAATCGCGGGTCCCGTTGGAATGAATGCCTGTAACGGGAGTTTGTGAGTCAGCGAGCGAGTAGCTCGCAATGGACGAGCCATCTGGCGAGTACTCGATGACCTTCCGAGCTCCCCTGTAAAGCACATAAATCTCGCCATCGGCGCCCAGAGTTAGATCGTCAGCCCTGTCGGAGATTGCCAAGGATGAAGACAAGCCGCCGCCCAAATTGAAAATCAAGATGCGGCTGTTTGTTGAATCAAGGATATAGAACCGTTTAAGCGTTTCATCAACGGCGAAGCTTTGTGGCCCGAAGTTACCGCCAGGAATCTTGAGCAGGCCCACCTGGCGCTCTCCGGAGCCCCAGTTGAATCGAACGACTTCCGAAGGGGTCAATTGTTGATAGGCCTGCGAAGAGAGGCGGGCGGGCACGACAGTTCCCGGAGCCGTCTGCGCCCATCCCGCGAGAACCGCCGGTAGCATGGAAAGCAGTGTGAGCACGAGCACGGATGCCCGGAAGAATGGCTGGAACTTTGTCTGTGAGGAAGCGCGGGCGAGGCGATTGTCAGCGATGGCTGCCGATGGACGAGTGAGTGCTTTTCCAGGCAAACCGTCTTCCCGATCAGTGTGGGTTATGGATTCGTTGCGCGCCTGGAATAACTGAGACTGGCTGACAGAGGGATTCACAGCGGAAAAGAGATTCAAAATAGCCCCGATGTAAGAAAATATGATGCAATTCTCTGGCGTCCATGATAGGGGCACGGAGCCGAAGGTGCAAATGCCTTCCGCTATTCAGGAAATCGGCGTAATATGCGTGGCTTGCGTTTACGCGGGCAGCGCGTCGGCTCCTGGCACTGGGAGAGGGAAATTCCGGCTGGGAACAGGACGGATAGCCTCGCGTTACAATCGAGCCATGAGAGCCGCCTTGGGCCTCTGCTGCGGAATCGTCGCAGACAACGCGACCGAACTGGCGCGCGCTTTGCAATAGTGGGCCCTCACAATCCACGTTGTTTGGAGTAAGGCAACGGAGGGTTGAGCCACGTATCGGATTATGGAGTAAAGAAGTTGGCGCAATCGCTTGATCCCGCAACCCGCGAAGCCTTGTTGGCCCGCGTCCGCTTCTACCGCGATCTCGGCCTCACCGAGTTCTATCGCCGTCCCGTGGACCCGGCGCTGCTGGCCCGGTTAGCCGCGGAACCGGACGCGCCACAAAGCCTTCCTGCGCCATCCGCCCCGCTTCTTTCTGCTGAAGCGGCGAGAGACCACGAACCCCAACCACATTCCGTTCCTCAGACCTTCCACTTGGAGGACCAGCCCATTCCGCCCCGCAAGCCGTTTCCCGCCGCTCCCGCAATCGCTGACGCCGTGCCTGAGGCCGACCGCGCAGCCGCCCTTCAACTCATTCGCGACGAGATGGGCGACTGCACCCGCTGCCCGCTCCACTCCGGCCGTAACAAGCTGGTCTTCGGCGACGGCTCGCCCTCGGCCCGGCTGATGTTTGTGGGCGAAGGGCCGGGCGCAGACGAGGACGCGCAGGGGTTGCCCTTCGTCGGCAAGGCGGGCCAGTTACTCAACAACATGATTGCCGCCATGGGATTGAAGCGCGCAGAGGTCTACATCGCCAATGTGGTCAAGTGTCGGCCGCCGGGCAACCGCGTTCCCGAGCCCGAAGAAGGCGCCACGTGCTCTCCGTTCCTCTTCCGGCAGATCGACGTGGTGCGGCCCGAAGTGCTGGTCGCTCTGGGAGCCACGGCAGCCACCTATCTGCTCGGCCGCCGTCAGCCGCTGGCTGGACTGCGCGGCCGCGTACACTCGGTGCGCGGGACCAAACTGATCGTCACCTACCATCCTGCATATCTGCTGCGCGACCCGCGCCAGAAGAAAGAAGCCTGGGCCGACCTGCAAATCGCCATGCGGGAATTGGGGCTGAAACCGCCGAGCCGAAGGTGAGCGGGCTGCCTCATGGGGCCCATTGATCGGTGATTGCAGTCACAGCGCAGGCCGCGAACGGGATGAAGGATGTTTGGGCAGCATCGAGGTGCAGCTATGCCGTTCCCTATCATGGCGCTGCTGGCGCTGATGGTGATTGGCGTTCTTGAGAACCTGCCGGCAACGGCGGCGATTCTGGAGCACTCGGTGCACGCGCCTGCGGCGAAAGGGAACGCTGCACACCCCATGACAACCGCTTTGCGGGCTACGGAAAAACTCTGGATTCCTTATGAAATTTGGGGAAATCTTTCCTCGGGAACTGAACAGACGGCGGAAAGAGGCCTGGATTTTATCCGAACTCCCGAAAAGCATCCCTCAGGGCCTAAAGGCCTGGTCGTTTTTGCGGCATTTATGGCACGACTGAAGTCGTGCCCTGACACAAAGCGTCTTTTTGAAACACATTTCACGAGTATTTCCGCAATTTGTATAACACCCGCGACGGCCATTGGCGCTGTCAACTCCCTCGAATCAACAGCTCGATCAACCGCGTAGCGGCGGCGCGGAATCCGTCCGCAAAAAGGAGAAGCTTTTATGGCGAACGTCCTCGATAAGAAAGCCGATCTGGCCGGGCCGGGAATCGGCGATTACAAAGAATTGGAAAAGATACTACCGCGCGATTACCGTTCCCTGCTGACTCCGAAGGAGACACAGAAGGCCATCTTCCAGGTCAAACGCTATATCGAAGACAACCTGTGCAAGGAACTGAAACTGATGATGGTGGAAGTTCCGCTGATTGTGGATGTGGAGAGCGGGGTCAACGATATGCTCGACCGGGACGGGTCGCGCACGCCGATCCAGTTCCATATCTCGAACGACCGCGACCTTCATCCCATCGACGCGCAAGTGGTGCAGGCCGCGACGAAATGGAAACGCGCCGCGCTGAAGCAATTCGATTGCAAGGTGGGCGAAGGCATCTGCACCGATATGCGCGCCGTTCGCAAGGACTATTTCCTCGATCACGACCACTCCGCCTACGTGGATCAGTGGGACTGGGAGCGCGTGATGACCGCCGACCAGCGCAACCTGAAGTTCCTGAAGGGGGTTATCACCAAGATCTGGAAGGTGATCGTGGGAGCGGAAAAGTATGCCCAATCCATGTTCCCGCAATTGATCGATCCGCGCTACCCGAACCTGCCGGAGAAGTTGAAATTCCTGCACGCCGAGGAACTGCTCGAGATGTATCCCACGCTGCCGCGCAAGCAGCGCGAAACGGCGATCCTGCAAAAATATCCTGCCGTTTTTATTCTCGGAATCGGCTGGCCACTCAAGGACGGCTATCCGCACGAGATGCGCGCCGCCGATTACGACGACTGGGTAACCGACACGAGCAAGGAGACAGGCAAGGACACGCACGGGCTGAATGGCGACATTCTGGTCTGGAACTCGGTGACCAAGCGGCGGCATGAATTGACCTCGATGGGCATCCGCGTGACGGCCGAGACGCTGAAGAAACAACTGAAGATGTCAAAGCAGTTGGACTTCATGAAACTGCCCTATCACAAGGCGATCCTGAAGAACCAGATTCCGCTGTCGATTGGCGGAGGAATCGGGCAGTCACGCACGTTGATGATGCTGCTCCGCAAAGCGCACCTGGGAGAGGTGAGCGTGACGGTGTGGCCGAAGGTGTTGAAACAGATGTGCGCCAAGAAGAAGATTTTTGTATTGGAGTAAATACTTAAGATGTCTGCCCCATCCTTTCGCCGAGAAGAAGGCGAAAGGATGGGGCACGCATGAATGAGCCAGTCGGGGAGGTTGTGGTAGGGTGTCTGGCGGAACTCGCAGGTCCGAGAATCCAGAACGGGGCACTCTCTACTCGCCTCTATTAACAGGCATACACGCGCGCTATACAACTAATGACGACTGCGTCGCTGTGGAAAACGCGGCAGAAACAATTGCCATAGTACTGATAATAGATGACTTGCAATTTAGATAAACAAGCACTAACTATTACAGTGTTTTTCCGTGGTATCATCTATTAGATTTAACCGAGGGATGGTGCCGTATGGCAATTCAACGACCTAATAGCAAACCCGAGAGGATGAAGCGAGGGAGCATCCCCCCCTATCTGGGGCTGGCAGAAGCATTCGATCTTGTTCGAGCAATTTACGAACAAGGCGGAGGCCAAGCCTCCTCCGACTTGCTCTCCCGCTTGACCGGCAATTCGTCGAGCAGTAGTTCCTTCATCAAGAAAGCGGGCGTACTCAAGCTCTACGGGCTTGTTTCGGAGCAGAGCGGCGAGTTTGTTCTGACTGAACTTGGGTGCGCCATCGCAGCGCCGGTAAGTGAAGACGCTGGTTCCGTAGCGAAGAAGACAGCGTTCCTTAGCGTTCCTGCCTTCACCAAGCTGTTTGATCGCCACAAGGGGAAACTGCTTCCAGCAGACGAATTCCTGAAGAACATTCTGGAGCAGGATATTGGCGTCCCAAGGGAGCTTGCTTCCGATTGGGTTAAGTCATTCAAAGAATCGGCAAAGGCGGCGGGGCTTCTTTATAGTCGTGCCGATGGCAAGATTCAGATACTGGAGACTCCATCATTTGAAACGGATCGGCAGACATCCAGGACTGACTCTCAGGACACCGCACACTCTCAGCAGTCTGTGGCGGTTTTAACGGAAGCCCTGCCTAAAGGATCGCCATTATCTGGCTCAACGCAAATACAACCTCTGGGCGCTAGTGGCAACAATACTCGTTTCGAACTATCCGATGGTCGTGTGGCCGAGTTCAGCATCCCATTCGGGATCAATGTGAACGACGCGAAGAGGCTGAAGGGCTACCTGAAGGGGCTTGAGTTCATCATCGATTCTGCGATTGTTGGGGAGGAGGATCCACCATCATGAGAAGAGCCATAGCCTGCTGTCATCACGCTCGCCGTGACTGCGGGCCAAAACAGCAAAGCCTGAACCGCTGACCTTTGGGAGGAGAAGCGGTCCAGGCTGTGGTGAGCTGTTTTCTGACTGCCCGCCCCTGGCTTGCGACAGGGGCGAATATGGAAAGGTATGACCTCGGTGTGCTAACGGCCTAATAAGCCGGTAACGGTACATTAGCACCGGGGTTCAACTCTCTGCCTCTCCGCGTCCTCATTGTAGTACAACCGGAACATTTCGTTCCAGAAATATTCAGGTGCAACAATGCCTAGCAGTGGCCTAAAAGGCCCATTTCCCCTCACCGGTCCTGGCGTACTCTCCGCTATTTCGGGATACTCGGCAGGAGCCTATGCTCTTGGTCGGACGGCCAACGGATCTTTCGAGATTTTGTATATTGGACGGTCAGACACAGACGTGGCATCACGACTTCAACAGCATGTTTCGACCCCGCACCCTCAGTTCAAATTCGACTACTTCCCTAGCCCTAAGGCAGCATTTGAAAAAGAATGCCACCTCTACCACGACTTCAGCCCGCCCGAGAACAAGGTGCATCCTGCTAGACCGACGGGTGCAAATTGGCTCTGCCCGGTTTGTAGGATTTTTGGCTAGCCTGATTTGGGCCAATTAGCGGAATGTCCTCTTCCATCCGCAACTCCGCTCAACTGCAATCTCTATTAAGCCCCGGTGTTGCCCCTACTTCACGCAAGTGAAGCACGTGCCCGGGGCAATTCTTTTAATAATTGTTTGCCAGCCCTGCTCACCCGTCAAATCGCCACAGCGCGACGCCGCCGAGAAGGCCGGTATCGTTGGAGACGATGCTTACGTTTTTGGCGGGGATAAAGAGGATCTTCTTGGTGTTGCCGCCACCCAAGTAAAGGTGGTCCCAGTTGAAGAGCAATTCGGTCTGGTGGATCGCCGCCTCGAGGAAGTCGTTCCAGCGGGCCTTGCCGTATTTATCCAGGCCGCGGCGGCCCAGGTAATCCTCGTAGTTGTTCCCCTTCTTGCGCCAGGGATGGAGGCTCAGCTCCAAGCCGGGGACCAGATGGCCGTTGGTGAAGAGAGCGCTGCCCAGGCCGGTGCCCAGAGTGAGTACCAACTCGACGCCCTGGCCCTGAATGGCTCCATAGCCGGCGATATCAGCGTCGTTGCCGACGCGGACAGGCTTTTTCCAGCGCTCGGCGAGCTTGTCTTGCAGGGGGAAGTTACCCCAATCGGGATGGAGGTTGACGGCCAGGATGGTGACGCCGCGCTTGACGACGCCGGGAAAGCCCACGGAAACGCGGTCGAAATTGGGCAACTGCTTGCGCAATGCATCGAGTGCGGCCATGACCTCCTGCGGGGTGGGCACGAGCGGGGTGGCAACGCGCAGACGCTCGCTGATCGGCTTGCCGGCCGCATCGAGCAGCATGGCCTTGATGCCCGACCCGCCAATGTCGATGGCCAGCGTGACAGGGCCGGAGGGTTTGGACGAGCCGGCTGGCGACGGCGCGGGAAGGGGAGCGGCAGCGGTGTTGATTTCGGGTGTCATCAGCAGGAATTGTACTGCCTGCGGGCCGGATTGCAATGGGCGAGTGAAAGCGATATTCACAGGGGGCGCATCTGTGTGGCTCCATCCCCTACACTGAGTCTTGCCCCCCATGCCTGCCTATTGCGAAGTCGCGTTGCCTGTTCCGCTGGACCACGTGTTCACCTACGCGGTGCGCGAAGGGCAGCGGCCGCAGCGGGGAGCGCGAGTGATCGTCCCCTTCCGCAACGAAAAGCTGATTGGCGTGGTGACCGGGCTCAGTGCCAAGGCTCCGGCGGACTTCGAGATGCGGTACCTGGAAGCGGTTCTGGACGGCGAGCCGTTGCTGAGCGATCATCTGCTGCGGTTGGCCGAGTGGATGGCCCAGTACTATCTGGCGCCGTTGGGCGAGGTGCTGCGGGGCATGTTGCCGCTGATGGCGGAGGTGCGGCGAACCGTCTACTACCGCATTACCGACCTGGGGCGGGATGTGCTGGCAGAGTGTGTGGATGGGGAGGGGTTGGATTCCGAGGTCTCGAAATCGAAACCTGGGGCGCCCCTCGAACTCCCAGGTCTCAAAATTGAGACCTGGGGCACCCGGGAGTTGGAGTCGGTAAGCTCTCAGGTCCGAAAATCCGGACCTTGGGCACCCGCCAAAAGCGGGTCGAAGCGCAAGGGAAAGCTCTCGGCCGAGGAACAGGACCTGGAGCGGCGCGTGCTGACACGGCTGGCCTCGGGCGAGCCGGTGAAGGTGTCCACGCTGCGCACGGCTACCGCGGCCACGCTGCCGGTGCTGGCCGGACTGATGCGCAAGAAATGGATTGCCCGCGAGACGATGGCCGTGGAGCGCGATGCGCGGCGGATGGAGCGATTTGCCGTTCTGATTCCAGAAGCCCGGCTGCCCGCGCTGACGCAGAAGCAGCAGGCCATCCTGGCGGAACTGGCCGCCTGCGGCAATGAGCTGCCGCTGGCCGAGTTGCGGCGCAAGGATTTGCCCTCTTCCACGTTGCAAACGCTGGTGCGGCGCGGGCTGGTCCGCATCGACGAGCGTCCGGCTGTCTTCCATCTGGGCGGCCTGCAAGACCAGTCTGGGCCGTTCCAGCTTAACGAGACGCAGATGGAGGCCCTGGCAAGCCTGGCGACGGCTCTGGGGGCATTCCAGCCGTTCTTGCTGCATGGAGTGACGGGCTCAGGGAAAACGGCGGTTTATCTGGCGGCGATGCAACGGGCGCTCGACCGGGGGCTCTCGTCGATTCTTCTGGTTCCCGAGATCGGCCTGACGCCGCAGACCGTGGGTCTGCTGGACGCGGCCTTTGGGCAGAAGGTGGCGCTGCTGCACTCCGCGTTGACGCCCGAGGAGCGCAGCGAGCAGTGGCGGCGCATCCGGCGGGGGGAAGCGCCCATCGTGGTCGGCACACGGTCGGCCATCTTCGCGCCCGCGCAGCATCTCGGCCTGATTCTGGTGGACGAGGAGCACGACCAGAGCTACAAGCAGGAGGAGACGCCCCGCTACAACGCCCGCGATGTGGCCGTGATGAGAGCCAAGATTGAGGGCGCGGTGGTGGTGATGGGTTCAGCGACGCCATCGCTGGAAAGCTGGCAGAACTCGGTCGCGGGCAAGTACCAGTTGATCGAGATGAACGACCGCGTGATGGATCGCCCGCTGCCCGAAGTCGAACTGATTGATATGCGCCGCGAGTTCCAGGAGACAGGGCAGGAGCAGCTTTTTTCGCGCGTCCTGGTGGAGCAGACCCGCCAGGCTCTCGATCGCGGCGAGCAGGCGCTGATTCTGCTCAACCGGCGCGGCTACTCTTTCGCTGTGATCTGCCGCGCCTGCGGCGAAAAGCTGGAATGCCAGAACTGCGCCATCGCGCTCACCCACCACAAGCCGCCCGCGGAAGATGCGGGAGTTGCGCGCGAAGGCCAGCGGCTGGAATGCCACTACTGCGGGTTCCGGCGCACCGTGCCGGCCCGCTGCCCCAACTGCGACAGCGAACACCTTTACTACCTGGGCGCCGGTTCTCAACAAGGCGAAGAGCGGCTGGGCGAAATCTTTCCCGGCGCGCGGATCGGGCGCATGGACCGCGACACGGTGCGCGGCCGGAACGATATGGAACGGCTGCTCACCCGGCTGCACTCCGGCGAAATCAATTTGCTGGTGGGCACACAGATGATTGCCAAGGGCCACGATGTTCATGGCGTCACGCTGGTGGGCGTGGTGGGCTGCGACCACTCGCTCTCGATGCCCGATTTTCGCTCCGCCGAACGGGTCTTTCAACTGATGACCCAGGTTTCAGGGCGGGCCGGACGGGGCGAACTGCCGGGCCGCGTCGTGGTGCAAACCTACTATCCGGACCACTACGCCATTGTGGCCGCCAGCACTCACGATTACGCCGCCTTCGTGGAGCGCGAACTGAAATACCGGCGCTGGATGCACTACCCGCCCTTCGGCGTGCTGGCCAACGTGCTGGTTCAGTCGCAAAAGCTGGAAGAAGCGGCGGGCTGGTCGGCCTTGCTGGGTAAATGGTTTCAACAGGCAGCTCCGGAAGGAGTGCGTGTGCTGGGCCCCTGCACCGCGCCCATCGCGCGCATCAAAAACGTCTACCGCTTTCACCTGATTCTCAAGGCTGCGTCGCGCCGGGCGCTGAATACAGCGCTCCGCGGGATGTTGGAGCACGCTGACACGGCCCAGATTCCGCGCAGAAATTTGATTGTGGACGTGGATGCGCTGCGGCTGATGTGAGCCGCCTGCGGTGGGGCCAACTGCCTGCGGCGGTTAAGCGAACGGCATCGGTTTTCCACCCTTGGACAAAAACAAAAACTCCACAAGAATGAAACACCCAGCGGAGTCAGCGAGACAAAGAGCCAGCACGACAGGCAGCGCTGCCCGTTTTTACAGACTCATCGGACGTTGAGAAGCCCTCCTGAATGCAGCGAAGGCGCTTGCCCAACAGACGAATTTCGCTGACTTGCTGACCCGCTGCTCCTTTACTTCGCGGGCGCGCCGGTCTCCAGGGTGTGCAGTTCCTTGCCGGGCTTGAAGCGAACCGCTTTGCCGGGTGCAATGCTGACTTCGGTACCGGTCCGGGGATTACGGCCGATGCCGGTCTTGCGCGGGCGGACGCTGAAAACGCCGAATCCGCGCAATTCGATGCGTTCACCGGTGGTGAGGGCCTGCTTGAGACCCTCGAAGACCGTATCCACGGCAGCCTCCGCCTTGGTGCGGGGCAGGCCCGTGCGCTCGATCACTTGATGGACGATGTCCTGCTTAATCAAAGGGGTACCTCGCTGGCGCAACTGGATTGACTGTACTACGACCTACGGTTGTGATGCTACAGGTTTTAGAGGATTTATGGAATACCGAAGAGGGCAACAATCTGAGATAAACGCATTTTTTTCACTGAGGAAGCTCGCCGTGGAGCGCCCGATAGCCGCGCCGTTGCCGTCGAAGGCCGTTTCGTACCGTATATTGAAAGTGGCCGAGAAATTTCGTAGGATGATCGGTAACGTGTTCCTTAACCCTAACGAATTCAGATCCGGACGTGGGCCAGACCCGGAAGAGGAAAGCTATGTCGATTCAGAGTGACCGTTGGATCAGAGAACAGGCCATCCAGCACCGGATGATTGAGCCCTTCAGCGAGAAGCAGGTGGCCAAGGGCGTCATTTCCTATGGGCTCTCCTCGTATGGCTACGACCTGCGCGTCTCAGACGAATTCAAAATTTTTACCAATGTGAACAGCGCCATCATCGATCCCAAGGACTTTGACGAGCGGTCGTTTGTCAGCGTCCAGGCCGACTCAGTGATTGTGCCGCCAAATTCGTTCGCATTGGCTCGTTCCGTGGAGTATTTTCGTATCCCCAGGGATGTACTGACGATCTGCGTGGGGAAATCAACCTATGCGCGTTGCGGAATCATTGTGAACGTGACGCCATTCGAGCCGGAGTGGGAGGGATTTGTAACGCTGGAAATCTCCAACACCACCCCGCTGCCGGCCAAAATTTATGCCAACGAGGGGCTGTGCCAGATTCTGTTTTTCCGCTCCAATGAGCCTTGTGAGGTCAGCTATGCCGACCGCAAGGGCAAGTATCAGAAACAGCAGGGAATTGTGCTTCCAAAGCTCTAGGAGCTGAGGGAAGGAACCCAGTTGGCTGGTTCGGAATGAGTGGTGTGTAGTGCGCGGCGATGCGGAGGAGTTTTTCTCTGCACGCCCCGGGGCCCAGTCCTCCTGCTTTTGCCGGGAGGCACATGATGTGTTCGATCCACAACCCTAAAACGATTCGCGTAGGTGTGTTCACAGATGAGCCGCTCCGCCTGGAGGGCCTTGCGAGTATTTTCGAAGACGATTCCGGCGAGGGCTGCGCTCGACTATCCCCGATCTTCGGGAAGATGGAAGAGTTGTTGTCCGACTCCAGGTTGGCGTATCTTGTCGTGGACCTGAACATTCCCTTCGGCGGGGTGAAAACCCTGGAAGCCATTCACCGAAGGCGTCCCGACATCCGGTTGATCGTCATCGGCCCGGAGAAAAGCGACAAACAGATTATGGAATTGATCATGGCCGGCGCCCGGGCTTACCTCGATTTGAAAGTCAGCCCGCGGATTGTGCGCCAGGCTGTCGAAGTGGTCACCAGCGGCTCTATATGGGCTCCGCGGCGGCTGCTCTCCACGCTGATCGACCGGCTGCTTGAGGCCTCCGATACCAGCCTCACCAACGCTCCTCCTCACTTGACCGACCGCGAGCGCCAGGTGCTGGCGCTGATCCTCACGGCCCGTTCCAATCGCGAGATCGCCCGCAAGTTGGGCATTGAGGAGCGCACCGTCCAGGCACATGTTGGCCGGCTGATGCGCAAAACGGGCGCGGACAACCGGACGGATCTCTTCATGCGCGCATCGAACCACGCCCTGCTGAAGAGCGCGGGCATCGTGGATCGCCGCCAAGGGCTAAAATGCGACCCGGAGCTCGTTACTTATGAGTAAACTTGCCAGGTTACTTTAATCCACACTGCTTCCGTAATCTTGCGCGGATTCAACTACTTCCAGAGAATCGTTTACAGAAACAACGCAGATCTGGGGAAAGGAGTTCCCCGGCAGCATGTTTCTCATGATGCCGGGGAACTCCTCTTTTTTCGACGTGTTGTAAGTCAGGCTCCGATTGTGGCCTGTATAGAGCAATTTCAGGGTCAGGAAGCTGAAAAGAAACAAGATTCCTGTTGTTCTGCAAGTTGGATAATCTAAACGGAAAATCTGCAAATCATGTTCTGTCAGATGCAGCGAGCTATAGCTGTTCTCCAATTGCTGTACACCGAAGCCACAGCGGCCGAGTGGCTTTTTCCTTAAGAAAAAGCCACCTTGCACGGTCTTTAAAGGGCTACATCTATTGGAGAACAGCTCTAGCCCCGCTGCGCGGGTTGGCGAGTTAGCAAGTTAGCGGAGGGCTGAGATAAATGTAAGTTCCATGCCTACGCGGGCTGGCAACGCCAGTGCGAGACTGACAATAACCAGCGTTTTTCGCAGCCCCGCCATTGGGGGAAAAATATTTTCATGTTGGAGCGCTATTGACCAGCTTTCGATGCGTTTTATCCGCAGAATTGTTTCTCAGGAACGACGCAGATATGGGCAATGCGAGTTCCCGGGCGGCATGTCTCCCATGAAGCCCGGGAACTCCCTTTTTTCGTCGCCCACTGTGACTTTCGAGTACAGCGCCCTCACCAACGAGCCCAGCCCCGCAGCTCACCTTGCATCTAAGAATCGAGTCCAACCGCTTCAGTCTGTGGTGCGCCTCTTCCGCCAGTCCGTGGCAGGGATAGACGCAGCGTTTGCGGGCCATCAAAGAACGAGGATGCGCGCCCGGGCTTTCATGCTGTAGCCTGTCTGGGGATACCTTGGCATCTTCAGGGTTCCCATGGGTTTCAGGGCCGAGGAGTCCAAATTGCGCAACTCTGCTCCTTGGCCACTTAACTTCGCCGACTCATTTTCGACGACTCAATAAGCCGCGGCGCCCCTTAGCCGCGGAAGGGAAAGGATCTGGATATGAAGAAGACATTTGCATTGATCTGTCTCTGTTTCATGCTTCCATCAGTTTCCATGGCAGGCTCCACGCGGGAGAATCTGCAAACGCGCATCGACGCAGCCAAGGTGGTTCTGGACGAGATCATGGCGGCCCAGGACAACAGCATTCCGATGAACATCCTGGAGCAGGCCACCTGCGTCGGCGTGGTGCCGGGGATGAAAAAGGGAGCTTTGATTTGGGGTGGTCAGTATGGCCAGGGCGTGGTCACCTGCCGCACGGGGCACGGCTGGAGCGCCCCGGTTTTTATTCGCATGGCAGGCGGGTCTTTTGGATTTCAAATTGGCGGCCAGTCCACTGATCTGGTGCTGGTGGCCGTCAATGACCGTGGCTTCCAGGATTTATTGAAGAACAAGTTCAAGATTGGCGGAGATGCCTCCGCCGCAGCCGGTCCCGTGGGGCGCAGCGGACAGGCCGCCACGGACTGGAAGATGAGCGCCGAGCTGCTCAGCTACTCGCGCAACAAGGGGATCTTTGCCGGAATCAGTCTGGATGGCACCAGCGTCAGCCAGAACTCGGAAGACACTGAACTCTACTACGGCCAACCGCAGAGCTTTGAGTCCATCCTCAAGGGCAGCGTTGCGGTTCCCGACGGCGCAGTACAGTTTGTCAAAACCGTGGCGCACTACTTTGTCGAGTCCAAAAACCGCTAGGGCTCTGACCGCGTGATTTCGTGTGTTGTGATTGAGTGACGCAATATTCCAGGTCTCAGAATCGAGGCCTGGAGCACCCGCTAGGGAGCGAGGGGCGGTCCGATGGGCTGCCCCTCGTTTGTTTTGTCCCGGTGCAATCCGCACCGAGGGGCTAAACTTAACATTTGTCTTCGATGATGCGAGAGAAGCTTGAGTTTTGGCTGGTTCTAATCGTGGCGCGCGCCCTTGGGTGGCTGCCGCGCGGCTTGGCGCGCCTGGTGGCGGGCGCGATTGCCTGGTGCGTGTACCGGTTGCACGGCCGCCTGCGCCGCGTGGGCCAGCGCAACCTGGAACTGTCCCTGCCCGAGCTTTCCGCCAATGAGCGGGAGCACATTCTGCGCGGCGTCTTCCGTTCCCTCGGCCGGCAGCTTGTCGAGTTCTGCCGCATGACCCGCTACACCCCTGAAAATAGCCGCGGCTGGATTCGCACGGATGGTCTCGACCACTACCTGGCGGCCAAGGCGCGCGGCAAGGGAGTGCTGATCGTCACCGGCCACATGGGCGCATGGGAGCTCTCCAGCTTCTACCACTCGCTGATGGGCTACCCCATGGGGGTGGTCGCACGGCCGCTCGACAACCGTCCCCTGGATGCGTTTGTGAACGGCATTCGCTGCCTTCACGGCAACCGCATACTGCCCAAGGACGATTTCGCCCGCGGCCTGCTGAGGGCCATGCGCGCCGGCGAAACAGTCGGCCTGCTGATGGATACGAATATGACCCCGCCGCAGGGCGTCTTCGTCGAGTTTTTTGGGCGCAAGGCCTGCACCGCCTCAGGCGTGGCGCGTGTGGCGCTGAAGACTGGCGCGGCCGTGCTGCCGGGGTTCATGTTATGGGAGCCGGCCGAACGGCGTTATGTGCTGCACTTCGGCCCGGAGTTGGTTTTTGCACGAACAGAGGACGCGGAAGCCGACATTATGGCCGCGACACAGCAATGCACCCAGGCCATCGAGAGCTGGATTCGGCGCTATCCTGACCAGTGGTTGTGGATTCACCGCCGCTGGAAGACACGGCCGGCGGGCGAACCGGCGCTCTATTGAAGCCCTTGACTCTGCAAAGGAGAAATGCATGAAGCTGGGCGAATTGGTTGAAACGCTGGGCGGCAAACTGGCGCAGGGCAGCCCGGAGTTCGTGGCCGAAAGCGTAAACTCCGTCGAAGAGGCTGGAGCCACGGAACTGGTTTTTGCCGAGGACGCGGCCTCCGCCGCGAAGGCACTCGCCAGCCACGCTGGAGCAGTCGTTCTGCGGGGCGGAATTGCCGAAATGTATCCCCTGGGCTGTTGCGTGGTCGAGGCGGAGCAGCCGCGATTGTGGTTTGCCCGCGCTGCCAAACTGCTCAAGCCCGCGCTGCCCGCAACTGGTGTGCACTCCGCCGCAGTCGTCGGTGCGCATGTGCTTTTGGGCGAAGGCGTGAGCATTGGGCCCTGCGCGGTGGTCGGCGAGAATGCCAGCATCGGCAAGGGAACGCGCATCGAAGCTGGAGCGGTGATCGGCGATGGCGTTCGCATTGGCGACGACTGCCTCATCTATCCGCGCGCAGTTCTCTATCCGGGAACCACGCTGGGCAACCGCGTCACGGTTCACGCGGGCGTGGTGCTGGGCGCGGACGGCTTCGGCTACGTGCGCGATGCGGCCACCGGAGCTTATACGCAATTTCCGCAACAGGGGACGCTGCTGATCGAAGACGATGTGGAGATTGGCGCCAATACGACCATCGACCGCGGGGCGCTGAAGCAGACGAAGATTGGCCGGGGAACGAAGTTCGACAATTTGGTACACGTGGGCCACAACTGCGAGATCGGCGAGGACGTGATTCTGGTGGCTGGGGTGGGCATTAGCGGCTCCTGCACGGTGGGCAACGGCGCGGTGATCGCCGGGCAAGTAGGGATCGGCGACCATGCGCACATCGGCCCTGGCGTCATTCTGGGCGGGCAGGCGGGAGTCTTGAGCGGCAAGACGGTTACCAACGAGGGCATGGGCGTCAAGCCGGGGACTGTTCTATGGGGCACGCCAGCGCGTCCGCTCATGCAAGTGTTGCGCGAGTTGGCTGTTGTGGCGCGGCTGGCAAAGAAGCAGGGGTCAGGGAAAAGCAGGGAATAGGGAAAAGGGAACAGGGAACAGAAAAACCTGCGACCCCGTTCCCAGACCAATGATCCCTGGATCTAAAGGGGCTTCTCGGTTGGGAAGGGCTCAGACTTGAGCGAGCCGTCGTGCTGACGAACCAGCATCTGGACCTTGCCCTCGGCGGCGTCCAGCTCGGTCTTGCAGGCGGCCGAGAGGCTCACGCCCTCCTCGAAGAGCTTGAGCGAATCCTCCAGAGCCAGATCGCCCTTTTCCAGTTGATCAACAATGGTTTCCAGCTTCTTGAGCGAATCTTCAAAAGACGGCATGGCGATTACTCCGAAACAGGGTTGGGCAGCACAGAGGCGATGACTTCAGCGGCGGCGGTGTAGCGGCCGAATGGAGCGCTTACCTGCACGCCCTGGACGAGGGGGCGCACGGCTTCCAGCATCTCCTGGGCGATCAGGATGCCCTCGCGCCGCGCGGCGTCGGGCGAGCCGGTCTTGGCCATGCGCTGCAAGATCTCATCGGGCATGGAGACGCGCAGGTCGTTCTTCATGAATTCAGCGTTGCGCAGGCTGGTGAGCGGCCAGATGCCGGCAATCACCGGAATGCGGTGACCCTCGATGCGCTCGAGGAAGCTTTCCAGCAGACGCAGATCGAAGACCGGCTGGGTGATGGCGTACTCGGCGCCGGCATCGACTTTGAAGAAAAAGCGGCGCAACTCGTGCTCGATGTCGGGGACGCCGGGGTTGGCGGCGACGCCGATGGTGAAGTTGGTGGTGGCCCCAATCGAGTTCGAACCGATGTCCAAGCCATAGTTCAGGCGGCGGACGATGTTGACCAGACCGATGGAGTCCACGTCAAAGACAGCAGTAGCGTCAGGATAGTTGCCCAGCTTGGGCGGGTCGCCGGTGAGGCAGAGGATGTTGTGCAGGCCGATGGACGAGGCTCCCAGCAGATCCGATTGGATGGAGAGAAGATTACGGTCGCGGCAGGTGTAATGGAGAATCGTCTCAATGCCAGTGTGCTGCTGAATCTGGATGCAGAGGCTCTGCGCGCTCATGCGGGCCGAGGCGCGCGGCGAGTCGGGCACGTTGATGGCGTGAACGCCCAGTTGCGAAAGGATGCGCGCACCTTCGATCTCATTGACACAGGAGATGCCGCGGGGGGGCACGATTTCGACCAGGGTGATGAAGCTGCCTTGCTCGATGAGAGCCCCAATTTGAGAGCGTTTGCCCAAGGGGGCGGGCGGCGTCTCGGTGCTCAGGGCGGGCGCTTCTCCGGTGACCTGGACGCGAGCCTGCGCATCCAGAGCGCGCATGGCGGAGCGCATGGCGCGAATGTGGTTGGGCGTGGTGCCGCAGCAGCCTCCCACGATCTGCACCCCGGCGGCGATGGCCTTGCGGGTAAATTCGGCCATGTACTCCGGCGAGCAGAGATAGATGTTGCGTCCCTCGACGGCGCGCGGCATACCGGCATTGGGCATGGCGGCCAGCGGCAGCGTGGTGGCCGCGCGCATGGCCTCGATGGCCGTCAGTACGGAGGTTGGGCCGGTGGAGCAGTTGACGCCGATGGCTCCGGCGCCCCACTCAGTCAAGAGCGCCGCGGCTTGAGCGGCCGAGGAGCCGTCGAGGCAGTTGCTCTCGTCGTCCACCGTGACCATGACCAGCACGGGCAGATCGGGGGCGACTTCGCGGGCCGCTGCCAGCGCCTCGCGGGCTTCGTTCAGTGCGGGCATGGTTTCGAGAATCAAAAGGTCCACGTCCGCCTCGGCCAAGGCGCGAATCTGCTCGGCAAAGGCCGCGCGGGCTTCATCGAGGCCAGTCTTGCCGAGCGGCTCAAGGCGCACTCCCAGCGGACCCACCGAGCCGGCCACCCAAGCCTCTCCGGCCTGCTTGTCCTTGAGGTGCTTGACGGCCTGACGAGCCAAACGAACGCCGGCCGCGTTGATCTGGGCGACTTTCCCGGCCAAACCATGGCGGGCCAGCCGGAAGCGATTGGCGCCAAAGGTGTTGGCCTCAATAATTTCGGCGCCGGCCTGCAGATACTCCTCGTGAATCGACAGGATCAAGCCGGGGTCGGAGAGGTTCAGTTCGTCGTAGCAGCGGTTGATGAAGACGCCGCGGGCATAAAGAACGGTGCCCATTGCGCCATCAGCGAGTACGGGGCGGCTGGAGAAGATGTCAGCAAATTGCGGCATTCTTGTGTCATGTTAAGCTACCCCGGCCTGGCACGCCAGCAGGCAGGGCTGCTTTGTTATACTTCGGTAGTCATCAACTGGGACTGTGCCGGTTCCGGGCCGGTTATTCTGTTCGCCCGTTTGACCGGCGCCTGCCGCCTATTTTGTTCACGCCGCGGCCATTGCCGCAGGCATCCTGCGCGTTACGCTCCGCGCATTCCGTCGAGGTAAGGGATTTTGAATAAGAGAAGTCTTTGGATGAGCGCCGGCGGGGCCCTTTTGGTTGCAGGCGCGCTGGCAGGTTGTGGCTCCACTACATATTTTGCCGGGCGGACGCTGCCGCCCAGCGGGATAGCCAATCGCGTCTTGATCGCGATTCAGAATCCCAGCGCCTTATCCGCCGGCTCCCTGCAGTTCGTGGATGCCTATTACGACATCCGCTACAAGTACAACAGCGCCAATACGAATCCGGCGTTTGCCATCTCCGGATTTTCCGGTGGGCTGCCCATTACCATCCAGAACATGCCTGAGGAAGAGGCGGGGGCGGTATACGGCTCCGGCGACGGCAGCTTTACCATGATCAACTATGCCCAGGAGAAGACGACTGGCGCCATTAGCGGCCTCAATGGTAAATCTTCCAGCGTTTTCGTCACGCGGAGCCAGACCTACGTCTTCGCCGCTAGCCATCCTACGAATGGGGGGGCGGATATGCTGACGGTGGTGGACAGATCGGGGACGAATGCGGGGTCCTACGGGTTCAGCCTTCCCGGCGTGTATCGGGTGAGCGTGAACCCTGGCGGCTCGGCTGCCCTGGTTTTTGTGCAGAACTCGAACTACGTCTACTATCCGCGCAAGCTGACCTCTGCGCAGACCATCGCCTACTCCGGCGGACCCAGCACCTGGCCCACGGGCGCGACAGACTGCGAGCCGCAGAACGCGCCGGGCTGGTGCCTGTTCCAGGCGCTGGATCCGAGCACCGGGAGTCCGTTGAGCTTCAACCGGCCGGTGAAGGCTGTCTTCTCCGCTGATGGCGGAACGGCTTATGTACTCAGCTGCGGCCCGGAGTGCGGTGGCGCCAATGGTTCCAACCCTTCGGCGACGCCCCTATCCAACGCTTCGGTATCGCTGCTGCCGGTGGCGCCTATGATCTTCCTCGTCGGCCAACAATCGGGAACGCTGCCCACTCAAAGCGCCCTCAACACAACTTGCACTTCGGGTAGCAGCACGAGTGGGTGCACGATTCCTGTTCCCGGCGGTGCGAGCAATGCGCTGGTCAACAGTTCGACCCTATATGTCGTGGGCCAGAAGTTGATGCCCGACGGTTTCTTTGGCGGCTACCTGACGGTGGTGAATCTCCAGAGCAACACAGTTGTGCCTTCCACAAGTGCGGTTCCCAACCCGGTTTCAATCAGCGACGGCGCGCCCGGCGCCACCAGCCGCATGTTGCTGGCTGACGACAATACGATGTGGATCGGCATGACCCAGTGCACCAACGGCGAGCGCATCAACCACAGCTTGCCATACGGCTGCCTGACCATGGTCAACACCACCAACAATACGGTAACCCTGCTGGAGCCTTATATCGGCGACGCTACAGGCATTGCCGCTGTTACCGGTCTGCACAAGATCTACACGGCGGAGGGCGGGCAGGTGTACATCTACTCGACCGTGGACGGCACGGCGATTGACAACCAGTACGTGACAGTGACCGGCACGGCCTATGACGTGGCCTATATGGACGGGCTCACCGACGCCAACAACACCGTCTACTAAAACGAAACCAGATCCAGTTTGTTTATCGAGAGCGCGCCTCTGCTGAGGCGCGCTCTCGATCATCCTCATGAAGCTGGGGCTTTAGCGATGAGGGATATATTTTCAACAATTTACATTCCCTCGGCGGCTAAAGCCGCGTCCACTTTTCCGCTTCTACGGCACGGCTGAAGCTGTGCCCTTTCAAAACCTGATCGCTTTCCGCAGGCTCTAGCGGCTGAAGAACATGCGTCCGCCCACGGCGACGAGGAGCAACGCAAAGATGCGCCGCAGCCAGAGGTCGGGGATGTGTTGCGCGCCCGCAGCCCCAAAGTATCCGCCCACCAGGAACCCGGCGGCCAACAGAAGCGCCACGCGCACATCGGCGTTGCCCCTGCGGTAGTACTCCAGGAAGGCAAATATGCCCACAGGCAACAGCAAGGCGCCCAGCGATGTGCCCTGGGCCTTGTGCTGGCTCATGCCCAGCAGGTAGACCAACGCGGGAATGAATAAAATGCCGCCGCCAATGCCCACAATGCCGGAAAACACTCCCACCACCAGCCCGATCAACAAAACCATCCAGGTCACAAAAACCTCCTTAAGGGCGCGCCGCGGTGCGAAGACCGAGGCCGCGCATCCAGCGTAAACCATCGGGCGGCGAAATGGGCTGAGGCCGCGCCTTTCAATGCCGCGAGTTCCCGCAGCCGTTTTGCCCGCTTGCTCACCCGCATAAATTCACACAACGTTTGCAATCTTTTCACCTGATTGCAGTACTCTGAACTTGATCCCGGGCGGCCTCCGCATTTGAAAATCAATGGCCGCCGGACGAGGGCTGACGGGTTGAGCCAAACCGTTTTTGTGCTGGAAGACGACGCCGATATCGCGCGGCTGGTGCAACATCATCTGGAGGCCGCAGGGTTTGCCGCGCGGCTGTTTCTCACACCTACCAACCTGATTCCCGAAGCTGAGCGCCAGGCCCCCGCGCTGTTTTTGCTGGACATCATGGTGCCCGGCGGCGACGGCCTGGAGATCTGCCGGCGCCTGCGCAAGCACCCCGCGCTTTCCACCGTTCCCATCATCTTTCTGACCGCGCTTGCGGGCGAAAATGACCGGGTGCTGGGTCTGGAAATGGGAGCGGACGACTACATTACCAAGCCCTTCGCCACCCGCGAACTGGTGGCGCGCGTGAAGGCCGTCCTGCGCCGCTTCGAGCGGCCCACAACCCCCTCGGTGATCCGTTTTGAAGAGGTGATCATCGACGCGAATGCAATGCAATTGACGGTGCGCGGCGAACTGACCACCACCACGGCCACGGAGTTCCGGCTGCTGGATTACCTGGCGCGGCATCCGGGCCGGGTCTTCAGCCGCGACCACCTGCTGGACGCTGTCTGGGGCGACGCGCGCTTCGTTACCCCCCGTTCGGTAGACGTCTACGTGCGCCGCGTTCGTGAGAAGATTGAGGTCGATCCGGAGAATCCGCGCTACGTGCAGACCGTGCGCGGCGCAGGCTACCGCTTCGGGCTTCCCAAGAGCGAGTAGGGGCACCTTGACTTCAAGACTCTTTATCAAGCTGTTCGGCCTCTTTCTCTTGCTGCTGGTCTTGCAGGCCGCAGTGATGGGAGTTTTCTTTATCCCTTTTATCTCCGGCAAAGCATTCGAGATTCTGTCCGGAAAGGCCTTCATTCTTCTCGTCGGCGAGGTTTTTTGCTTCGGGCTGATCGCGCTGGCCGTTGTGCTGCCCTTCGTGGCCTGGGCCGCCCGCCGCATCTCCGCACGGTTTGAACGGATCGTTACCTTTGCCCAACGCATTGCCGAGGGCGACCTGAGCGCACGGCTTGGCCACGCTGGTGACGACGCGCTCTCCAGCATGGAGGCTGCGCTGAACCAGAGCGCCGAACGGCTGGGTGAGAGTTTTGCGGAAATCGAGAGCCGCCGTCAGGAACTGGCCGCCATGCTGGATTCAATGCAGGAGGCGGTGGTCGCCATTACCCCCGAGGGGCTTGTCCGCTGGTCCAACGCCGTCATGGAGCGCATTGCCGGCACACAGATTCGTGTTGGCCGGTCGCTGGTTCAGTCGGTGCGCGATCCCGAACTGCTGGCCTGCGTGAAAGGCGCGCTGGAGCAGCGCGAGGTGCGTTCCGGGCGCGCCAGCACTCTGGCGCCGGGCCGCATCTTCGAGATCCATGCCGCCCCAATGCCCTCGGGCGGGGCGCTTGCCGTCCTCCATGACGTGACCCGCATCGAGGCGGCAGAAAAGTCCCGTCGCGACTTCGTCGCCAACGTCAGCCACGAACTGCGCACCCCGCTCACTTCCATCCAGGGTTATGCCGAAACTCTGCTCGAAGACCCCAATCCAGGCGGGGAAACCAGCCGCGAGTTTCTCGGCATCATCCTCAGAAACGCCACGCGCATGAACCGAATCACCCTGGACCTTCTCGCCCTGGCCGGTGTTGAGAGCCCGGACTACAAGCTGGCAATTCAGCCCACGCGGGCCAGCGCCCTGATCCGGGACGTCATCGAGTCGCTGGGCGGCATGGTGGCCGACTCTGGAATGAGGCTGGAATCTGCCGAGGCGACGGACTCACTCGTTTTGGCTGACGCGGACGCCATGAACCAAGTCTTCGGGAATCTTGTGGAAAACGCTCTTAGGTACGGCAAGGCCGGCAAGCGAATCCTGGTCGGCGCACGGCTTTTGGAGTCTGAGGTCGAGTTCAGCGTGAAGGACTTCGGCCCCGGCATCGCCTCCGAGCATTTGAACCGCATCTTCGAGCGCTTTTACCGGGTGGACAAGGCGCGCTCCCGGGAGTCGGGGGGCACGGGGCTTGGGCTGGCCATCGTAAAGCACATCGTGCTGGCTCACGGCGGCCGCATCTGGGCGGAAAGCGAACTCGGCCACGGCGCAGCGTTCCGCTTCACGCTGCCTCTGGCGCCCAGTGCGCAGCAGGCACCGGACATTCAGGCGGAAGATCAAATTTAGAGGGGAACCGCGGCCGGAAGGAATGGTGAGCTCGGTGGGAGTCGAACCCACGACCCACGCCTTAAAAGGGCGTTGCTCTACCTACTGAGCTACGAGCTCTCACCAACTGCAACCTGTTTTGTTTTAACAGGTTGCAGTATATCATTCTTCTTGGCCGTGCGTGACTTTTTTGCTCTGGTAGCCAATTTGTAGCCACTTTGTACCGAAACCGATCCTGGATGCACCAGGGTCTCCAGCGCCTGCGACTTGTGAGTCGGGGCGAGGTGGGCATACCGGGCGGTCATGGCGATCGTCTTGTGTCCCATCAGTTCCTGCACTGTTTTTAAGTCTACCCCAGCCATCACCAAACGGCTAGCGAAGGTATGCCGGAGAGTGTGCCAGGTGACGCCCTCGATCTTGGCCTGGTCGAGGGCAGTCGCAAACCATTTGCGCGGATTCTTGATCAGCCCGTCGCGCTTGGAATGAAAGAGGGTGGAGGTTAGGGGTAGCCCCAGCCGCTCGTGCCGCTCCTTGAGGTCTCTGAGGACCTGCAATGCTGCACTGTTGAGGGTGACGAAACGGTCCGTGCCGTTTTTCGTCATGGACAGGTAGATAAATCCCTGTTCGAGATCCACCTGCTCCCAGGTGGCGGTGAACTGCTCGGATTTGCGCATCCCGGTATGCAGAGCGATATCGAGCTGCGCGAAGGCGCTTTCCCCTTCGTCCTTGATGCGGCCGGGCAGGGTGGCGGCGATCGCTTCCCGGAGCTTGGCCTCCTCCTCGTAGGAGAGAAACCGGACCCGCCCCAGGGATTCTTTTGCTCGCCGGATCAGCCGGGCCGGGTTCACGGTGACCTTGCCGGCCCGCATCCCCTCCCGGAAAACTGTGCTGAGGGTGGACTTGAACCGATTCTGGGTTCCCCCGGTCCACTCCCGTTCCTCGGCCATCTCGTCCACCCACGCCTGGAGTTCCGCCGTGGTGATGGATTCGGCCACGCGGTCGCCGAACTCTCGGAGCGCCAACTCCGCCCGCTGCTTGAAGTCCTTGGAGGCCCGGTGATGCTTTTCCGAGAACTTGATCGCATCGGCTACCAACTCCGAGAACCTGGCGCCGCGGCGGGGGGACGTGGGAAGCAGAATGCCTACCCGGATCGCGGTTGTGCGCTGCTCGTAGACCCGGACGGCCGCCGAGAAGGTTCCAACTTTGGAGGTGACCCGCTTGCCCTGTTCGTTGGTATAGCGAATCCACCAGATGCCCGAGCCTTTCACCCTCTCAAAGACACCTTTGTGCTTTTCCTGCTTTGGTTTACGAGGCATCAGGCTGTTCTCCAGGATTACACTTCAATGATACCACAAAATCCGTTGCTCTAGCTTGATATGCATTTGATTTATTTGGACTTGAACGCTGTGTGGGCGAAGTTTTCTGCCGGAGGCCGCGATACAAAACCCGTCGGCATACGGCTGAGGCCGAGTGGCCCTGTTGAGGATTCACCGGTGAGGCAGCTCGAAGGAGGAATCATGCAGCTCTTGTCCGCGTAATTACCCTTATAGAGGTTATTTGTTAAACAATATGCCCTTATATAGGTATAATGTGTTCATGGCCCGAGCGACTCGTGCATACCCAGCTCTTTCCGAGAACGCCCTCGACCAGCTACAGAAGCTGGGACAGGGACTTTCTGTCGCGCGGAAGCGGCGGCACATGTCGATGAGCGAGATGGCGGAGCGCATGATGGTCAACCTGAAAACAGTGCAGCGAATGGAAAAGGGCGATCCAGGGGTGGGAATCGGGATCGTGGCGACGGCGCTCTGGGTATTAGGCTTGCACCGCCGGCTGGGGGACCTTATTGCTCCCGAGACGGATCGCGTGGCTTTGCAGGAAGACATCAAGAACCTACCGCGTGATTTTCGGAAATCCAAAACGCAGACGAACAAATTTGATTTTTGAGTGAGCCATGCCAGAAGCCTACGTTTATATCCATCTCGACGAAGGACCGGTGCCAGCCGGAATACTGGAAACCGTCGGCACCGGGCGCGAAGCAGGTGCGCGTTTCCGGTATGGGCGGCGCTACCTTCAGCGCAGGGACCGGCTGCCGATTGATCCCGTTCAGTTGCCATTGACCGAGCCTGACGATGATCGCGAGTACATCACCGAGGAGGGCTTCGCTCTTTTTAATGGAATTCGCGATGCAGCGCCGGATGGTTGGGGGCGTCATCTGATGGACCGGGCCGCCGGCGCTCAGGCACTATCAGAATTCGACTACCTGGTTGCTACCGGGGAATCGCGGGTTGGTGCCCTGGCATTTGGCACTGATCTTTCAGGCCCTCGGCGTATCGTGCCTTGGGCGGAGGCGGATGGAGCCAAGGAGGACATTGACGGCGAGGATCTCGATTTTGCCGGAATGATTGAAGCGGTCCGCGAGTTGGATACTGCCGAGGGCCTGCCCCCGAAGCACCGGCGCTTTCTTGTACGTGGTTCCTCGCTTGGAGGAGCGCGGCCTAAGGCGACCACAGAATTTGATGGCAGGCAATGGATCGCAAAATTCGGTCGGGCCGATGATCGCAGTCCAATGTGCCGCGTTGAATACGTCACGATGAAACTGGCCGAGCAGGTGGGCATCACGGTGCCCTCGGTACGCCTCGAGAAAGTACTGGGCCAGGACATTTATCTCGTGGAACGGTTCGACCGGGTACGGAGTGGTAAGGGGTATCGCCGTGTTCCTTTCATATCGGGACTGACGATCCTTGGCGCGCATGAGAGCGAGTCCAAGCGGCAGAGCTACCGCGGCCTGGCCGATCAGTTGAGGCGTCTTGGATCAGCACCGACCGAGGATGCGAAAGAAATCTGGCGCCGAATGATCTTCAATATTCTTTGCAATAACAACGACGACCATCTACGCAACCACGGCTTTTTGTGGGACGGCCGCGGCTGGCGATTGTCCCCCGGCTACGACATAGTCTCGTTTCCACAGGTCGGAACGGAGCGGGATCTCGCTATCGGTGTCGGCCACGGTGGCCGCCGGGCGACCATCGAGAACGCTTTGAGCGACATTGCGGGTTTTGGTCTCTCCCGGAGCGAAGCGGTTTCTATGGCGAAAACAATGCAGACGATAGTCAAGAGGAACTGGGAGAAACTGTGCGCTGAAAGCGGCCTCAGTGTTCTCGAAATTGACCGGCTGCGCAGTTGCTACATCGCCTGCGGTGAGAATATCCAGGGCGCATAGCGGCAACAGGGTGTAGACAGGCATTCGCGTAAGTCACGAGTTTCGGAGTCTTGCCCTAAACCGCAATCCTAACGAACGGCTGGCTGAGAATCAGAATGCATTGGAATGAATCCCAGCAACGGCAACGAACAGCTTAAGTGCTCCGCAGGTGTCCGCCGGTAATGCACGACCAGGCGGACCAATTCTGGGGGAAGAAGCGCCATTCTGGACCGTGCTTTCTGGTTCAAGAAAATCTGCATAAAGAAAAGTTTTCCTTTACATTTGCCGGAGCGCGGCAAGGCCGACAATGGCTGCACTCGTTATTTTCGATTATGATGTGAATCGAAAACAGGGCTTCCCGCTATTTTCGCGCCAGAATACGAACAGAAGACAGCCGAGCGGGCCGCGGACATGAGGAAAGGTGTGTCTTATGAAGTCATGTATTATGAATTACTTACTCACATATTATTGGGAGAACTGCTCTGTTCCCTTCAGGCTGTTTCATTGCAAATGGCCCTTTCAGCAATCGTTGAAATAGCCTTTGGAAGTGAAATTTGTTCTGCGCATTTTCACTAAATATGCTATTTTCAACACATGCTGAAATTGCAGCTTTCAGTGAAGGGGATTGAGAAGCAAGCGGCGGATGCGCTTCAGGCATTGCTGGCGGGAATACCTGCGCTGAAACTCAAGACTCTCAAAACCGAATCTTCGGCAGTCGATTCGGGGATTGACCTTAGCGCCCGCGTTGATGTGTCCGGTGAGCCGCATTTTCTTGTCTGTGAAGTGAGGCAAAACGGCCAACCCCGGTATGTCCGTGACGCCATCCATCAACTGCGGAGCTACACTGCTCACCTCGGGAAACCGGCGATCCCGGTGTTGATCGCTCCCTATCTATCCCCCGCATCCCGAGAACTCTGTTTGGAGAACGAAATCTCCTTTCTTGATTTTGAGGGAAATGCCCGCCTCGCTTTTGGCACCGTCTTCATTGAGCGGCTGCTATCCAACAAACCTGAACCGAAGCGTCGCGAATTCAAGTCGCTGTTTCGACCAAAGTCCGCTCAGGTGTTGCGTGTTCTCCTGCGTAACCCGAAGCAAGTCTGGCGGGTCGCGGATTTGGCAGTGACTGCCGAAGTCAGTCTCGGACACGTCAGCAATGTACGCTCGGCGCTTCTGGACCGAGAGTGGGCAAAGGTTGTCCCCGAAGGACTTCGCCTGACGGCTCCCGATGCGCTGCTGGATGCATGGAAATCCGGTTATGAGCCGCCCGTGGAACAAGAGATGCGTTTCTACACGACCTTGCATGGCAGCGCCCTGGAGCAGTCGATCCGGGAAATGTTTGCGTCGATGCCGGGGAACGCCGACGCGACTCTGGCTTCCTATTCGGCGGCGCATTGGATTGCGCCTTATGCCCGGACCGGCACCCAATACCTGTACGCAGATACGTTGACGCTGGAGCACATCAAACAAGGGCTTCGTCTTTCCTCCTCCCTCAAGGGAGAAAACGTGATCGTATCTCTCCCCAAGGATCGCGGTGTCTTTCTGGATGTCTGCGAACCAGTGCCGGGCATTCGCTGCACAAGCCCGGTGCAAACCTACCTCGACCTCTCGGCAAGCGGCGAACGAGGCGTAGAGGCGGCAGAACATCTACGTCGCACGAGGCTCACATGGCAGAATTAAATTCTCCTGAACCACAATCGGCGAACGACTACGATGACCGTACAACTTTGGCTGTCAAATCTGTGCTTGTCGAGATTGGTCAGATCTTGGGCAGCTTTCAGGGAAAGTACGCCGTCATCGGTGGCGCAGTACCGTGGCTTCTTCTGGACAACGAAGAGATGCCACACGTCGGCACTCTCGATGTGGACCTCGGCCTCGACGCAGAGGCCCTGGGCGACGGGGAGTACGCTTTATTGGTCGAAACCCTGATGAAGCATGGCTATGGTCAGCGCGGGGACCTAAGGCGTTTTCAACTCATCCAGCAGATTCGTGCAACGGATGGTGGAACTCCGATTGATGTAATTGTTGATTTTCTCATGCCGCGAGACGCCGAGATTGTCAGGAACAAACCTCCCCTCATCGACGACTTCGCAGTTCAACGCGCGGACGGAGCCGATCTTGCGATGCGTTTTTACCAAATGGTCGCGGTGCGCGGCTCGATGCCGGGCGGCGGCACAAACAGAGTCGAAATTGCTGTGTGCTCCATTCCCGCCCTGTTAGCGATGAAGGGACATGCGCTGAATGGGCGATTTAAGCAAAAAGACGCCTACGACATTTACTACTGCATCCGCAATTATCGAACAGGTATCGCGGCCCTTGCGGAGGATTGCTGGCCCCTATTGGAGCATCCAAGCGGGGCGAAGGGCTACGGTTTTATCAATGAGAAATTCGATGCACCTGACGGTTACGGACCTACGTGCGTGAAGAATTTCGTCGAGGAATCCAGGCTGTTGGGAGATCGCACCGCAGAACAGTGGCAACAAGATGCTTTCGGCCAAGTTGATGAATGGTTGAAGGTTCTTGGTCTGAGGAAGTAGCACGCGTGTACGCTCGCGGCAATCTCGGAAACTAAGTCCTGGTGCGCGAGTATCAATTGGGTTGGCACGCGGATCGCAGGATTCCGGCGCCGTTGGCTGATCGCGCATATCAACCTGCGATAGCTTCGAGCTGATGGGCAGGTTCGAGTTGATGGTCGCGGGCGGCTTCCTGTTTGCTATGGGAAGGGGAAGCCAGATTCCGGCCACGGCTATATTGCCGTGGCGAACAGCCCATGACCCTCTTGAAGGCTGTGCTGAAGGCGGTTTCCGATTCGTAGCCGAGCGCGAGGGCGATGACGGAGATGGGATCGCTGGAATTCGCCAGCCTGTCCCCTGCCAGCAGCATGAGCCAGCGCGTCAGGTATTCCATCGGTGACTTTCCGACTGTCTGTTTGAATTTCAGCGCAAAGGTCGATCGCGACATGCCAGCGCGTCCGGCGAGCTCCTGGATGGTCCAGCCATGCGCGCCGGGTCGTCGTGCATGGAGGTGACTGCCGCGCTCATCTGTTTGTCCGCCAGGGCGAAGAGCCACCCAACGCCTCCTCCCAACCCTTCCACCAGGTGCAGCCGCAGGGCCTGAGCCAGCATCATGTAGTCCGGGAGCGAACTCCACCATTCCGGGGACACAATGTCGACCGAGGAGAGCAAAGGTCAGACTCAGATTTAGAATCCGCCCAGACTGCTCTGTAACGTTTATCTCTCGCGCCCTGCTGAGTTCCTTACCGAGCCGGTGTACACGTGTTGGTCACTTGCCGGGCTCTGACTTTCTAGTCGCTGACCGTTCAAGCTTCAATGAAGCCGCCAGGAATTCGGTAAATACTTTCAACCTGGCTGGAACAAAGTGGCGCGAGGGGTGGTAAACATAGAGCGGAAAAAGTTCATCGGACCATTCCGGAAAGAGGTTGACGAGAGCTCCGCCTTCAAGAATCGGCTCGATCCCAAGGTTCATGATCTGAGCAATACCGAAGCCACAACGGCAGACCTCCAAATGGGTGAGCGCGTCGTTCAATACCAGCCGTCCCGTGACCGCGACTGTCAATCGCTTTTTCCCTTGGTGAAATTCCCAGGGAAATGGTCTGCCTGTGACGGGATTGCGAAAGTGAATGCATTCGTGGGGCTGCCGTTCAAGGTCGCGCGGAGTCCGGGGCCGTTCGTGGCGGGTGAAGTAGGCCGGAGACGCACAGGTGAGGATACGGACTTGCAGCAAGCGGCGGGCGATGAGTGCGGAAGGCTTTGGGTCTCCGAAGCGGATGGCGGCGTCGAATCCTTCTGCAACCAGATCGCCGATCTCGTCGCGGATGGCCAATTCAAGCCGAAGGTCAGGGTACGCCTCCAGGAATCCATGGATGCGAGGCGCAAGAAACAGGCGGGCTACAGTCGCATCGACGTTGATGCGAAGCTGCCCTTGCACCTCTCCAGAGACGCCCGAGATGTTCGCTGCCACTTCTTCCATGCGATGAAGAAGTGGCAACGCCTCGTCGCAGAATCTTTTTCCGTCCTCTGTCAGCCGGACCGCTTTTGAAGTTCGTTCAAAGAGGCGGATTCCGAGTTGCGCCTCCAGGCGCTGCACGGCGCGGCTTACTCCGGATTGGGTAAGCCCAAGCGCTTCACCGGCCCGTACAAAGCTGCCCGACTCAAGCACCGCGGCAAGAACAGGAAGTCCGGTAAACAGCCGCGTATCCAAGGTCATGCTTAAATGATATTGAGTCATTCTATATATGACAACAATGCGTGCTGGAAATCATTGCGAAGGCGCTATTGTCGAGTCATGGAAACTGCTCAGAAACAAATCGCTTTAATCACTGGAGGCAATCGCGGGCTGGGGTTGCAAACGGCCCGCGAGTTAGGTCGCCTTGGGATCTTGACTGTTCTGGGCGTCCGCGACCTTGAAAAGGGCGCGTTGGCGGTCAAGCAGCTTGAGCGGGAGGGATACTGCGCCGCGGTCGTCCGCGTGGACGTGGCCGACCAATCCACGCATGCCGAGACATACAAAGATCTGGCCGAGCGTTATGGAAGGCTTGACATTCTCATCAACAACGCCGGCATATGGAAGGAGAGCACGAACTCGAGCAGCTACGTGCCGGGAACCAATCAAACCAGTACAGTCGCAATGGAGATTCTGCGGGAGACATTCGAGACGAATTTCTTCGGCACCGTCGGGCTCACCCAATGTCTTCTGCCGCTTCTGCGCAAGGCCCCGGCTGCGCGAATTGTGAACGTGGCCAGCATCATGGGTTCGCTGACGCTGCACTCCGACCCCGCGTCGTCGATTTATCCGCACAAGGTTTTTGCTTACGACGCATCGAAGACAGCGCTCAACGCGTTTACAGTTCACCTGGCGCATGAGCTGAAGGACACCGCGATTAAAGTCAACTCGGCGCATCCCGGCTGGGTGCGGACCGAGATGGGCGGAGAGTTCGCGGACCTGGACATCTCAGAAGGCGGAAAGACTTGCGCATGGCTGGCGATTTTGCCCGCGGATGGGCCGACCGGCGGCTTCTTTCACATGGGGCGGCCTCTGCCCTGGTAACTCGGAATCACAACAGAGGGAGACAACTCTTATGTACGCATTGATTGGAATTACAGGAAAGGTTGGCGGCAGCACCGCGCGTGCTTTGCTGAACGATGGCGACAGAGTTCGGGGAATCGTGAGGAACACAGCTACGGCGGTTGCCTGGAGAGCTGCAGGCGTCGAACTGTCTGTGGCCGACATGACCGATGCGGCGGCTTTGGAAGCTGGCCTCCGCGGTGTCGAAGGCGCATTCGTCATGATCCCACCGAATTTCGCGCCGGCTGACGGGTTTCCTGAGACTCGGGCCATTGTCGCCGCCCTGCGCAAGGCGATCTCAGCCGCACGTCCGCCGAAGGTGGTTTACCTTTCCTCCGTCGGCGCGCATCAAAAGAGCGGATTGGGGCTGATCACTCAATTGCACATTTTGGAAGAGGAACTGGGTTCATTGGCGATTCCCAGCGCCTTTCTCCGCGCCGCATGGTTTATGGAGAACTACCAATGGGACGTTGATCCGGCCCGTGAACGCGGAGAGATTGATGCCTTTCTGAGTCCCGTGGACCGCGCGATTCCGATGGTGGCAACACAGGACATCGGGCGCCTGGCGGCAAAGACGCTTCAGCAAGAGTGGGACGGCAATCGCGTCCTCGAACTGGAGGGCCCGGCCCGCTACTCTCCGCTCGATGCGGCAGCCGCATTCTCCCGTCTTCTGAATCGGCATGTCATCGCCAAATCAGTTCCCCGCGGCGAGTGGGCAGCGCTGTTTGAAAAGCAAGGCATGGTTCCAGACCGGACCAAGCCGCGAATCGAGATGCTCGATGGCTTCAACTCCGGCTGGATTGATTTTGAGAGGTCAGGAGCCGAACACGTTTCGGGACGCCGGACTTTGGAGGAGGTCCTGCAAGAGGGGCTCCGGAGGTGACTTGAGATGTGCAATTAGCGCGAATGTTATCGAAGGCCAACTGACGTCTCGAAGACGAATCGGCGTATTCCGAATTTTGGAACAAAGCGCCTCCTCCTAATCCGGCCTGCTTGAGGCGGAAGGAGGAGGCGCATTTGCCTCGGAGTAAGAGCCCGGATGCGTCCTTGTAGGCAGGATGAATCAACTACCACGCGCGAGAAACCGGTGGGAGCGCTGATAGTCCTCGATTATTGCGAAATCTCTAGTGCGCGTTTCCAAGGAAGACCCCTCGAATCGCGCCTCGGGCTGTCGCCAAATGAGAATCGAAGTTGCCGAAAACGTGATTTCATGGGAAGGTTGCTCGTGATGGTTTCCAGATGCGGGCCGAGCGAGTTTGTCGATACCATTCTCAAGCCCGGATGCGAACCGTACAAAGGTCGCTGACACTGTTTGGCTGATCCGTTATATGGCAGAGGCGGCACGGCCCGCTGCACCATTGAGCACAAGGCCAAACGGCCTGCCGCAACCGCGAAGGCTTGCGGCAGGCTTGATTCTGCAGATGTTGGCTAGGCCAATGAGTGGCAAAGTATTGCGGTGTGAAATGCGCATGCACACCCACCCTGCGATCGACCATGCTGAGGCAAGCGTTGGCCATCTGAGTCGTCTTCCTCTTATCACACTCTCTGCCTCCCTCTCGCGCTATACACAAATCTGCGAATTGCTTGCCTAAACCTGCAATTATGGAGAGATTTACAACCGGCCGATAACCCTCCGGAGTTAAGATTCTCTTGCGGAGGAGACATGTCGGAAGCGAATATCGCGATCGAAGAACGCCGACACCGGATGGTCGAAGTGCTCTTACGCTTGACAACCGGGGAGGGAATGCGGCCCACCATTTTGGATGGCGTGAAATTGTGTCGCGCGGATCGACATACGCGGCGCACGCCGGTGTTGTACGACCCGAGCATCGTGATCGTTGCCAATGGACGCAAAAGGGGTTATGTTGGCGATCGATGCATCGTCTATGACCCGAATAATTACCTCGTTCTTGCTGTGCCGCTGCCTTTCGAATGCGAATCTGAGGCAACGAGCGAGGGACCTATGCTCGGTGTTTCCATTCGCGTTGATATGAGCACCTTGAGCGAACTTGCAATGAAAATCGATGTCAAAGGGAAGCCAAACAATGGTGACGAGTGCAGAAGCATCTGCGCGACTCCGCTCGACATACAGATGATGGACGCCGCGATACGGCTGCTGGAGTTCTTGCAATCACCCGTGGACGCTGCGGTCCTTGGGCCTGGCGCCGTACGCGAGATCGTCTATCGCGTTTTACGTGGCAAACGGGGTGCGGCTCTGCTCGAACTGCTTGCCCGGAACAGCCAACTGGCGCAGATTCGCATTGCGCAACAGCAGATCCTCTCTCATTATGCTGAACAGCTTGAAGTGGCGCGCATGGCCGAGGATGTCGGAATGAGCGTCTCCGCTTTCTATCACAATTTCAAAGCGGTGACCGCGACGTCACCGCTGCAATATCTCAAATCGATCCGCCTGCACAAGGCGCGGATGCTGATAGTGCATGATGGGCTTGGGGCGGCAGTGGCAGCCGATAGGGTCGGCTACGAGAGTGCGTCGCAGTTCAGCAGGGAGTTTAAGCGGTTCTTCGGTCAGTCGCCGACGGAGGAGACGGTAAAAGTTCGCAAGATGCTTGGGGTCGATGCCCCTGAAGAGGCATTGGTGGGTTGAATCTGATAAGCGGCAGGTATGGGTCCGGTCTACGCGTCATCTTTGGAGCGGGCGGAAGATTCTTTCGTAGCCTCGAATGGGAGATTATCTGCAACCTCCAGGCGACTTTGGAATCAAATTTCTGAAAGCATTAAGGGAGGTTGTATGTCATTGCAGGACGAGTCGGCCGCCCTTCGCGGTCAGGTTCAACAAGCGCTCGGTGAAAAGATTGGCGTCATTACCCAAATGATCGACGGGCTCAATGCTTCAGGAATTGTCCAGGGCGCAGCCCGCGTAGGTCAGCCTTCACCCGACTTCACCTTACGG
>CAYQSI010000020.1:0-54416 GCA_964420185.1 uncultured Occallatibacter sp.
CCGACTTGAAGCTGTTGTGGAGTTCGACGGGTACGTTCAGGTTCATGCGTTTCACCTTCTCTTCTTCGACCTTGTTGATCTTCCTCTCCTCCTTCCGCGGAGATGAGTTTATCTGGTTATGAGTACCGGGCGCCAGGGCCCCGGGAGACCCTGGCCGGCACGGCTATTTTTCCCAGGCTCCTGCGTAGAACTGCTCGAGCAAAGCCATCCAGGGGCGGCCGAGACGGAGCGCTACCGCCATCAGGCAGACCTGCTCCCAGCTATCCGGGATCTCACCGGCCTCGATGTCCTTCCACTCCGGCAACACGCACATCACCATCCCAAGCCGCCACGCCGGTGCGCGGACGGCGCCTGCCACGCAGACTTCTCATCTATAACACCCTGTCATTTTTCCAACACATATCTTGATCTTCCCGAGCACTTGCGTGCCAACAGTGCGCCCCATGCTGGCAACAGCCGCCTCTCGCCCGAAAAGCAGAGATACTCGCTGCATACGTAACCCGCACGTAAACCGTGCGCATTTCGATCGGTCGCAACCCGGACGTTGGGACTCCGAAGTATCAGTGCACTGGGTTCAACATTGCATTTTCAGTATCGTAAAGTGCAAAAGTATAGAATGGTCTGCAAATGGCACCAGATTCTTACTGGGCGCATTCTACGCAGAACTCGACGCCTGATTCAAATTCGAGAGCCGGGTGGCAGCTACTGTCTATTCATTTGGAAGCTGTAGCAAGGATTGCGAGCGAACTGGCTTCGGCCGCCCGTCCGCTCGACGGCAACCTTGCCAATCTCGCTGGTATCTCCGGACTACTACATGACTTTGGCAAGTATCAAGACTGTTTCCAACAGATGCTGCGAACCGGCCAAGGGCGCTGTCAACATGCTATCCACGGAGCGATGCTCGCCTACTTTGGGCTGGAGGGCGCGGCGCGAAAGCCTGGATTGAACACTGTTATGGCAGCCATTGCAGGCCATCATGCCGGACTTGCAGATTGGAGTGACTATTCCAAGAAGCTCAATGAACAGATATATCGCCGTCAGGCTGAGAAGATTCGAGCGCGGGCTTCGGCGGACTGCAAGGAATTTGAGAGTCTTGTCTCTGGATTGAGTAATCAACAGGATGCTTTCCCGGGCGCGACGAAGGCCAAGCTGGATCTGTTCATTCGAGTGATCTTCAGTTGTCTCGTGGATGCTGACCGGTTGAACTCTGGAGGACGTGCTCCGCTGCAAGACGACTTACGTGCCGATGAACGGCTTCAAACGTTGCTGAAACACGTCGCCGAGTTGCAAAGAGATTCGTCCGAAGGACGAGTCAAGCAGATGCGCGCGAGTGTACTGGAGGACTGCCTGGATGCAGCCTCTTCTCAGCAAAAGCTCTTCTCGCTCTCGGTGCCCACAGGCGGCGGCAAGACGCTGGCAGCGATGGCCTTCGCTCTGCAGCGTGCAGCACTCTATCCAGAACGATTCCGGCGGGTCATCGTAGTCATTCCTTACCTCTCGATCATCGAACAGAACGCGGAGGTGTATGCGCGAGTCTTTGGGCAAGACGCAGTGCTGGAGCATCACTCGGGTAGCATTCAGAAGCTATCAAAACACGACGAGGATCACTTCATCCCCACATCCAATAAGGACGATCAAGAGGAAATGAAATTCCAGGAAAGCGGCTTGCGCCCGGAGACCGAAAATTGGGATGCCCCGTTGATTGTGACCACATCAGTTCGGTTCTTCGAAAGTCTGTTTTCAAATCGTCCATCGGACTTGCGGCGCGTACATAACATCACGCGCTCTATTGTGATTCTTGACGAGGTCCAGACGCTGCCGCGCAGGTTGCTGGGGCCGCTGCTGGACATGATGAAGGAATTGGCCGAGGACTGGGACACGAACTTTGTCTTCTCGACGGCAACGCAACCGGCCTTCGAGCGGAAGCCCGGACCAAAGAAAGACTTGCGCTGGGAACCGGGAACGCTGACTGAGATTATTTGTAATCCGGCATTGCTGCGCGAAACGTTGAAGCGCGTGGAGATCAGTTGGGAGATTCAACCGGAGCAGGCCGTGGGCTGGCCGGCAGTTGCCGAGCGCATGATGGCCGAGCGGCAGTGCCTTGCTATCGTGAATCTGCGCGACCACGCCAGCCAACTCTATGCGGAGGCGATGCGAGTTGCCGAGTTTGAGGGCGAGGATACGTGCGGAGTCTTTCATCTCTCTACGCGAATGTGCGCGGCGCATCGGCTGAGAGTGCTGGACAAGATTCGCAAGAAGCTGACTGCAGGCGAGTCGTGCCATGTGGTATCGACGCAACTGGTCGAGGCGGGCGTGGATGTGGACTTCCCATTGGTGCTGCGCGCGCTGGCCCCGCTCGATTCCATCGTCCAGGCCGCCGGGCGCGCTGACCGCGAGGGAAAACTGACAGCGGCGCTGGGCCGGCCCGGTGGAAAGGTCGTGGTCTTTCTTCCCGAAGATCACAAGCTGCCACCGAATGAGTATAAAGAGGCAACTGGGATCACTGAAGCAATAGCGAAACAGGAATTAGAGGACGGTAAGAGTGTTCAGGTGGATTCAGCGGACGCCATCCGGCTCTACTTCGAGCGCTATTACGGGGGAAGTGGAACGGACCTCGGAGAAAATCTGTTGGAGTTGCGCCATCAACTGAGCTTTGCTTCGCTCGCCCAGGAGTTCGAAATGATCTCCAGTCGCACGCGGGACGTTTTTGTCCCGGACGACGAAGAGGCTCGGAAGGCACTCGAAGAACTGCGTTCGGCGGGGATACTGACGCAGTCGTTACGGCGAGTCTTGCAGCGTCACATCGTTGGACTCAGCCCCTCGGAGTTCGAGAAAGCTAGGGGTGTCATCCAGCAGGTTCCGACTATAGCACGAGACGAGATTTTTGTCGCTACTTCCTACGATAGGCAATTTGGACTGATCTTCAATCCTGGGCCGGAACAGTTTGTACTGTAATCTGAATTTTTCATAAATGTAGTTGCAAACTATATACCTCGACGATCCGATTTAATTTTGACGAATAGAATACCAGCGTCAGTGATTCTGAAATATCCTCGTCGTGAATTACTTACTGATGCAAGGAGTTATCCTCCATGTTCATTCCAAGTGTCCGAGTCCGAGTCTCGGGAGAGTTTGCGTGTTTCACGCGGCCAGAGGCCAAGGTTGAACGATTCTCTTACCCTGTGATGACGCCCTCGGCGGCGCGCAACATTTTGGACGCCATCTGCTGGCGCCCTCAGATGCGCTGGATCGTCACCAGCATTACCGTGCTGAAGCCAATCCGCCTGATGAGCGTTCTGCGCAACGAAGTGCAAAGCAAGGTATCGCCGGTGGCCATCAAGAAATGGATGCGCGATAGCTCGACTTTTGAGCCGCTCATCGCCGGAGCTGGCAACGGCACCGACGGTACGCCGCGCAATACCACGCTGTTGCGCGATGTCGCCTATTGGATTGACGCGTATCCGCACGTTTTTGACGCCGGGAGTGACGAGACAGGCCCCAATACTCCAGAGAAGTATGTGGCGATGCTGAATCGGCGCGTTGAAAAGGGGCAATGCTTCCAGCGGCCTTATCTTGGTTGCCGCGAGTTTGCCGCTGAGTTTGGCCCTCCGCGCGAGGATGATCGGCCGATTGAAGACTCGATGGAGATCGGCCGGATGCTCTATGACATTGCCTTTCTTGCGGACGGAAACCGCGCCGCATTCTTCGAGGCGCGCCTGAAGGGCGGCGTGATGGAGACTGTGCCGGAGACGGTTCTGGTTGACGCGGACCGGCGGCAGGAGGTGCTCGAATGCTCGTACAGGCGCTAGCCGAATACGCGGACCACTTTCTGGCTAATGAGTTGAACGATGCGGCCTGGGAGATGAAACCCGTGCGGGAACCATGGATTTTGGAAATCTCTAAACAAGGCACATTCCTGGGTGCGACTCCGCGCACCATGACGAAAATGCTCGGCAAGAAGCAGGTGCAGGTTCCCGTGCAGATGCGTGTTCCGCGCTCGCCGGTAAACCGCAACAGCGGTGAGCATCCTTTGCTGGGAACCGATGACATTGCCTACGTTCTCGGCGTAGGTCCGTGGACGCCCGACAAGAAAGGCGACATAGAAAAGGCCGAAAAACACCACGAAGCCTTTGTCTCTCTCATTGGCAAAGCCGCGGCAGATACTGGAGATGCCGCACTTGCATCCTGCGTTCTCTTCTATGCCAATGAGGAAGAGGTGGAACGAGCGCGCAATGCCTTGCGAGAGGCAAAGCCCGGTACCCTTGTTGCTCTTTCTGTGGGTGAACCGCTAGTGCAACTGGAATCCATTCAGCAGTTCTGGCGCGATCAGTACCACCGTGAGTTTTCTGAGCGCCTGGTGGGCAACGACGGCGAGTGCATGATCTCTGGAAAGTTTGGCCCCATCGCGCCTACGCATGAAAAAATAAAGGGCCTGTCGAGCCTCGGAGGGCAGGCCTCGGGCGTCGCGCTGATGTCCTTTGATAAGGAAGCCTTCTGTTCGTACGGTTGGGAACAGAACCGCAACAGCCCCGTCTCGCCGGACCGCGCGCTGGCCTATGTGTTGGCTTTCAACGATCTGCTCAAGCAAGACAAGGGAAGACGCAAGGACATTGCGGGGGTTGGATTCCTTTATTGGCTCAAGAATCCTGCAGACCTCAATGTGATCGATGTGTTGGACACGGCTGATCCCGCGCAGGTGAAGAAACTTCTTAGCTTCGATCCTGCCGCGGAAGTCGATACAAACCGCTTCTACATGGTTGCCGTCTCCGGCAATGGTGGACGGCTGCGTGTACATCACTGGGCGGACCTTGCACTCACGCTGGTAAAAGAGAATCTCAAGAACTGGCATCTGCAATTGCGGGTCGAGTATCCACTCTATGAGGGGGAAGCGCCGAATCCAGCGCGCCTCTGGCAATTGCTTTACGCGTTGGACCGCGACGGCGAACCTGATGAGCACACCGTGCTGGCATTGCTGCGCCGGGGCATTGAAGGCCTTCCTCTAGGCTACCCAGTGCTTTCGACGGCGCTCACGCGCCTGCGCCATCCAGGCGGAAATGACTTAAAAGAAAAGGCCGGTGACAAGAAGAACGACCCCATGTCACTGGCCCGGCTGCGCGTACCCATCGGCCTGATTCGCATGTGCATCAACGATCTGTTCCAACAGCAGAAAGGAATGAAAGAAATGAGTGAAGGACTTGACACTAGCTGCACGATTCCTGCCTACATCTGTGGGCGGATGATGGCGGAGTTTGAGAGCCTACAACGCTCATCGAGCGCGAGCGATGTGAATTCATCTGTCCTGGATCGCTACTTTGCCTTGGCGTCGACGTACCCTGCCGTTGCCTTCCCGAAGATCGAGAGCCTGGGGCAAAAGCACCTGCGCAAGCTTCGCAGGGACAACCCACCTGCCGCATATGCTATTGATGCGCGGCTCCAGGAGTTGCACAATCTGCTGCAACCCAACACCAGTGGCGCCTTTCCATCCAAGCTCGGCATCGAAGGCCAGGGCCTCTTCGCCCTCGGCTACTACCACCAAAAGGCCCGTTCCCGCATTCAAGCGCAAGATCGCAAGCAAGCCAATGATGCCGCCAACGAATCCCATAACGAATCCACCGAACAGGAGAGCTAGTGATGAGCACGATTGAAAACCGCTACGACTTCGTCTATTTGTTTGACTGCCAGGACGGCAACCCGAACGGGGATCCGGACTCCGACAACAGCCCGCGCTTTGACCCGGAGACGTTTCAGGGACTCGTCTCCGACGTTTGTTTGAAGCGCAAAGTGCGGGACTACGTATCTCAGGCAGTTGCCGCAGGCTCGATTCCGCCGGAGGGACACAATATCTACGTCCTAAGCGGCGCTACGTTGGAATTGCAACAGAGCGAAGCGTATAAGGCACTCAATATAGCCTGGAAAGACACAAAGTCCAACAAGGGCGACATTCCAGCAGCCGCAGAGTGGATGTGCAAGAACTTTTTCGACGTGCGCACATTCGGAGCAGTCATGAGTACGGATAAATTTAACTGCGGCCAAGTACGAGGTCCGCTTCAAATCACATTTGCACGCTCAGTAGACCGGATTTTGCCGGTCGAACACGGAATCAGCCGTGTGGCTTACACCAAGGAAGAAAAAACCAAGGAATCGAAAGGAAGCACGGAATTGGGGCGTAAGTACACGATTCCTTATGGGCTCTATGTGGCCCATGGCTATCTCAATCCTTACTTTGCTCAAAAGACCGGCTTCAACGACGATGATCTCAAGCTCTTGTGGAAGGCACTTGCGAACTTGTTTGAGTTGGACCGCTCCGCTGCGCGGGGCACCATGGCCGCGCGCGGGCTTTACATCTTCAAGCACGAGAGCAAGCTTGGCAATGCGCAAGCGCAACGGCTCTTCGAGTCCATCAAGGTCGAGAAGAAACCAGACGTTGAAAGTCCGCGCGCTTTCACGGACTACACCGTTGTACCTCCCGATCCCAGTTCGCTGCCGGAAGGCATCACACTCATCAACGGTCTGGCATAGGCCGTCACAAGCAAGGCGGAACACTATGTACACAGAAGAGGATCTCCTCCCGCTCTCCGGTCTCCAGCATCTCGCCTTCTGCGAACGGCGCTGGGCGCTGATTCACCTGGAGCGGCAGTGGGAGGAGAACCTCTTCACCGCCGAAGGCAAACTTCTCCACGAAAAGGCTCACTCGGCCGAAATTGAATCCCGTCCCGGTGTTCTGGTCCGGCGAACTCTTCCGTTGCGGTCCTTTCGCCTCGGCATCTCCGGGCAAGCCGACATTGTCGAGTTTCTGCCCTGCGAAGTTGCGGAACCGGGCGTTCCGATGCCGCGTCGCAAAGGGCTCTGGAAGCCGTATCCGGTGGAGTACAAGCGAACCCGCGACCAGCATGGCAGCGTGGCCTATCGAATTCAACTTTGTGCTCAGGCGCTTTGCCTGGAAGAGATGTTGCAAGTTCCCGTTCCTGCTGGGGCCGTCTTCGACGGCAAAGCAAAGCGCCGCGAAGTGGTGCTATTTGACGAGCCGCTTCGTCAAGAGGTCGAACACTTAGCCGCCCGCATGCACCAGATTCTTCAGTCTGGAAAAACGCCGCCAGCCGTCTATGCAAAAAAGTGTGAAGGCTGCTCCATGAAACCTGTCTGCCTGCCCTCGGTTGTCGAGTCGGCCAGCGCTTACCGCTATCTGACCCGCGCGGTGGAAGCCAATCTCAAACAATTGTCTACCGTCCAAGCCCGTCAAGATGAGGACCAGTCCCAATGAGAAAGCTCCTCAACACGTTGTATGTCACGATCCCGAATGCCTATCTCAGCAAGGATGGAGAAACCGTCCTCGTTCGCGTCGAGCATGAAACCCTTCTTCGCGTGCCAATTCACACACTTGAGGGAATCGTCTGCGTAGGAGTGGTTTCGATGAGTCCTCCCCTGATGGGATTCTGCGCCGAGCATAACGTCGGCGTGAGTTTTCTCAGCGAACACGGCCGCTTTCTTGCGCGCATCCAGGGACCGATCCACGGCAACGTCCTGCTGCGCCGGGAGCAGTACCGGCGCGCCGACAGTGACGCTGAATCCGCCTCCATCGCAAAATCTATTTTGTTGGCAAAGATCGCTAACAGCCGGACTTCGCTCTTGCGTGCTGGCCGTGAGCATTCTTCGGAGACTCTTGATCGTGCCTCTACGCAACTTGGCCAATCACTACGTCTGCTCGCCTCTTCACCTTCTCTCGATGGTTTGCGTGGAGTTGAAGGAGACGCCGCGCAGACGTATTTCGGCGTCTTTGACGAACTCATCCTGCACCAGAAAGAGGAGTTTTTCTTTCATGGGCGGAGCCGCCGTCCCCCATTTGACAATGTCAACGCATTGCTCTCCTTCCTTTATGTCTTGTTGGCGCACGATATTGCCTCTGCTTTGGAAACAACCGGCCTCGACCCCGCTGTTGGATTTCTGCATCGCGACCGTCCCGGTCGAGCCGGCCTTGCTCTCGACCTCATGGAGGAGCTGCGCCCGGTACTGGCCGACAGGCTTGCACTTACCCTCATCAACCGCCGTCAGGTAACCGGAGATGGTTTTTCCCGCGCCGAATCTGGCGGGGTAACAATGAACGACGCCACACGCAAAGAAGTTCTGGTAGCGTGGCAGTTGCGCAAGCAGGAAGAGGTACTCCATCCATTTCTGAACGAACGCATCCCTTTTGGCCTGGTTCCCTACGCACAGGCTCTTCTGCTGGCGCGTCACCTGCGCGGCGACCTCGACGCCTACCCTTCCTTCATCTGGAGATGACAAAGCATGATGGTGCTTGTAACTTACGACATGGGTACGCAGTCCGAGGACGGAAAGCGCCGCCTGCGGCAAATCGCCAAACTATGTCAGAATCATGGTCAGCGGGTGCAGTTCTCGGTCTTCGAGTGTCTGCTTGAACCTGCCCTGTGGGTTGAGTTTCGCGCCAAGCTCCTCGCGATCATCGACCCTTCCATCGATAGCCTCCGTTTCTACTTCCTGGGGGCCAACTGGCAGAGGCGTGTGGAGCACGCTGGAGCCAAGCCCAGCTATAACCCGGAAGGACCCCTGATTCTTTAGCGCGGACCACAAGCGAACAGCCCCTCTCCGGGAGGTTCGCGCTCGTTTTATCTCGTTCATTCAATATGTATTACGCGTCAATGCTGATTTTCGTGGCGTTCCTCACATCTATTTTTGACAGAGTTCGCGCAATGGACGGGCTAGGATGCTGAAACTAAAACTGCTACAGTAGAGCCGTCGCGCCCCACGCAGGGCGCGTGGATTGAAACACCACGTTCGACATCGAGTTCGCGTTCCTGGACGTCGCGCCCCACGCAGGGCGCGTGGATTGAAACAACGCCGCGCTTGCCTTCCGCCACACCGATGCCGTCGCGCCCCACGCAGGGCGCGTGGATTGAAACCAGGAGGCCCAAGAGAAGACGCACGCGGGCGAGTGTCGCGCCCCACGCAGGGCGCGTGGATTGAAACCAGATAACTTTCCTTTCATGGCCAGTGCTCCGCGTCGCGCCCCACGCAGGGCGCGTGGATTGAAACACTGAGCATCTGAACGGTCCAACCGGCGCTACGACGTCGCGCCCCACGCAGGGCGCGTGGATTGAAACAGCGACGACGCCGCATGGAAGAAATGCCTGGACGTCGCGCCCCACGCAGGGCGCGTGGATTGAAACAGTACAAGAACAGCCAGCAAGGCGAGATGATCGCCGTCGCGCCCCACGCAGGGCGCGTGGATTGAAACACCACGTTCGACATCGAGTTCGCGTTCCTGGACGTCGCGCCCCACGCAGGGCGCGTGGATTGAAACATAAGTGGTGGTCTTCGTTGTGCCGTCAGCTACCGTCGCGCCCCACGCAGGGCGCGTGGATTGAAACTATCTCTGCTCTTTCGACACGGACGACGGCGAATGTCGCGCCCCACGCAGGGCGCGTGGATTGAAACAACCTGGATGCGAACATAGTCGGCGGCGCTGGGTGTCGCGCCCCACGCAGGGCGCGTGGATTGAAACAAGACGGTTGAGGAAGGTGGCAAGGGAGGCGGCGGTCGCGCCCCACGCAGGGCGCGTGGATTGAAACAAGGTCATGCTCTCCGATGCTACAAACGAAGCCGCGGTCGCGCCCCACGCAGGGCGCGTGGATTGAAACATATTGAGTGCCCCGCGTGTGAAGCCGCACGCCTAGTCGCGCCCCACGCAGGGCGCGTGGATTGAAACACCAGCGAAAGCACCGAGGGCGCCGCTGACGAGGGTCGCGCCCCACGCAGGGCGCGTGGATTGAAACCGTCGCGCTGTTGCACGTCAGCACGCCGCCCGTTGTCGCGCCCCACGCAGGGCGCGTGGATTGAAACCGCGCCAGCGGTTGAAACGCTCGACAGAACACCGTCGCGCCCCACGCAGGGCGCGTGGATTGAAACACTGTAATACCTGAGATCGAAACGTTATAACCTGTCGCGCCCCACGCAGGGCGCGTGGATTGAAACCAGACGGTCCCCGGCACGACTGGCCCGGCGGCAACGTCGCGCCCCACGCAGGGCGCGTGGATTGAAACACGGTAAGCGCTGACCCGGTGATTGTCGCCACGGTGGTCGCGCCCCACGCAGGGCGCGTGGATTGAAACTTCGATTCAGCCAGTGAGGATCTGGGCTTTTTCAGTCGCGCCCCACGCAGGGCGCGTGGATTGAAACACTTCGGGATAGTTGCGCTGGATGGCCATGAGGAGTCGCGCCCCACGCAGGGCGCGTGGATTGAAACTAGAAGGGTCGCGTAGCGGCTCGCTGCCCTCGGGGTCGCGCCCCACGCAGGGCGCGTGGATTGAAACCGCTATGCAGCGCGGGCAATATCGCTGGATTCCAGTCGCGCCCCACGCAGGGCGCGTGGATTGAAACTAGGCCGTCCGGCCTGGAGGGATTTAGACCCCCTGTCGCGCCCCACGCAGGGCGCGTGGATTGAAACTACTTATGGCCGCGAACCGAATTCATGCCGATCTGCGGTCGCGCCCCACGCAGGGCGCGTGGATTGAAACTGCTTGCCTCTGACGTGCGCGATGCGGAGCTTGCCGTCGCGCCCCACGCAGGGCGCGTGGATTGAAACATAAAGTGCATTGAAAAGTTTGCGCGGGATGGCGGTCGCGCCCCACGCAGGGCGCGTGGATTGAAACCAGATCAGCCACCGGGCCCGCAGCCGTCGGCGCGGGTCGCGCCCCACGCAGGGCGCGTGGATTGAAACTGGCCAGGGCTCACCTTTTCCCTCGAAACTTTCGTCGCGCCCCACGCAGGGCGCGTGGATTGAAACTGGGTCGAGGTGCCGATCTCCATGCCAATCTCTGTCGCGCCCCACGCAGGGCGCGTGGATTGAAACTCGTTAATGCCGTTGGGAAACGACTCGGGATGCAGGTCGCGCCCCACGCAGGGCGCGTGGATTGAAACCGCGCCGATATCATGAGTAATGATGGCCATGATCGTCGCGCCCCACGCAGGGCGCGTGGATTGAAACAGTATCTGTTCAAACATTGGTTATTTCCTCTTATGTCGCGCCCCACGCAGGGCGCGTGGATTGAAACTTTATCGCCGCTCAGACGGGCGCGCTGATCTTCGTCGCGCCCCACGCAGGGCGCGTGGATTGAAACTACTGGCCTCGCTTTTCGGTAGCACGGTGCAGGAGTCGCGCCCCACGCAGGGCGCGTGGATTGAAACAGTAATCTTTAGTCACCAGTACGTCTCCGGAACGTCGCGCCCCACGCAGGGCGCGTGGATTGAAACAGCGCAGATTGGCTCGCAGACGGCAAGAGCGGGCGTCGCGCCCCACGCAGGGCGCGTGGATTGAAACTGGATTCAAGCCGATCTCTTCTCATATCGTTCTCCGTCGCGCCCCACGCAGGGCGCGTGGATTGAAACTGTGACCATGTACCGCTTGCTTTTCGGCTCTAATGTCGCGCCCCACGCAGGGCGCGTGGATTGAAACGATGTACAGCCGACCTACGCGCAGGCGTTTTCGGTCGCGCCCCACGCAGGGCGCGTGGATTGAAACACGGCCAATGGCATCCTCAACAAGCCCATCGCCGTCGCGCCCCACGCAGGGCGCGTGGATTGAAACAACGCCGCGCCGGCCTCTTCGCGCCTCACCGGCGGTCGCGCCCCACGCAGGGCGCGTGGATTGAAACGCAGGATGGCTCTCTCCGTTGCTCACCGCCATCAGTCGCGCCCCACGCAGGGCGCGTGGATTGAAACCTTGATGGCCACGACCCCAAGATTCGCGCAGGCCGTCGCGCCCCACGCAGGGCGCGTGGATTGAAACAGCATCGTCGTGATGGCGCCGTTCGTGACCGGGGTCGCGCCCCACGCAGGGCGCGTGGATTGAAACTCTCGATTCTGTAACCCTTTCCAGCGTTCCAGCGTCGCGCCCCACGCAGGGCGCGTGGATTGAAACCTCCCATGTGGGAGGTTTGCGCGCTGTGCGCCCCGTCGCGCCCCACGCAGGGCGCGTGGATTGAAACAAGATTGATGCTTCGATGGTGGTACGCGCCAGCATGTCGCGCCCCACGCAGGGCGCGTGGATTGAAACACTGAGCATTACATCCCTTTCTCTGGTGCGTGCCCGTCGCGCCCCACGCAGGGCGCGTGGATTGAAACCAGAGCGAGTCCTCCGCAATCGTGTCGACACTGGGGTCGCGCCCCACGCAGGGCGCGTGGATTGAAACCAGTACGCGAATTGTTGGCCGAGCTACGGTTCCCGTCGCGCCCCACGCAGGGCGCGTGGATTGAAACCCAGTATTTCGAGGCCGTTGGTGATGCGCTGTGGTCGCGCCCCACGCAGGGCGCGTGGATTGAAACAATCCAATAGTGTGCGATTTCCCCTCGGGAAAGGTCGCGCCCCACGCAGGGCGCGTGGATTGAAACATCTGCTCTCCTACGCGACGACTGTAAGTGTGCGGTCGCGCCCCACGCAGGGCGCGTGGATTGAAACAGTGTACCAGCTCCTGTGACTACGACGACGAGCGGTCGCGCCCCACGCAGGGCGCGTGGATTGAAACTTCGTGATTATTGTGGCGCATTCACATCTTCTCGTCGCGCCCCACGCAGGGCGCGTGGATTGAAACACACGATCCCGTGCGTTCCATTCTTGCTCGGCCAGTCGCGCCCCACGCAGGGCGCGTGGATTGAAACTCGTAGCAACACGCTTCGCCGTCCGCGCAGCGCAGTCGCGCCCCACGCAGGGCGCGTGGATTGAAACATCTCCGAATATCGGCGCGTGCCCCGCACCCACGGTCGCGCCCCACGCAGGGCGCGTGGATTGAAACTGTCTTGCCGGAGTGGATTTCTTCCGAGGTTTGGGTCGCGCCCCACGCAGGGCGCGTGGATTGAAACTCCGACGACGAGCCGTTGCCCGCATCGGCGCTGAGTCGCGCCCCACGCAGGGCGCGTGGATTGAAACAAAGCGTTCGGAGAGAAGTATTTGATCGGGCATGGTCGCGCCCCACGCAGGGCGCGTGGATTGAAACACCTTTCCGCTGGCCACGGCGACCATAAGCGGCGTCGCGCCCCACGCAGGGCGCGTGGATTGAAACATCGCCAACTGCGTAGCGGCCAGCGGATCAGGCACGTCGCGCCCCACGCAGGGCGCGTGGATTGAAACACCATCAGCGCCTCAGACCTGTCCACCGGCACTCGTCGCGCCCCACGCAGGGCGCGTGGATTGAAACAACGTGCTCGGCCCTGGTTACACGTGCGTGCAGCGTCGCGCCCCACGCAGGGCGCGTGGATTGAAACCGATCAAACGAGCGACGCATGGAAGACGCTCCAGTCGCGCCCCACGCAGGGCGCGTGGATTGAAACATCCAGCCTGCCCGATGCAATGGCCATCTGGACGTCGCGCCCCACGCAGGGCGCGTGGATTGAAACCTTCGACATTCAAGTTCCCGCCGCGCTGACTGCGTCGCGCCCCACGCAGGGCGCGTGGATTGAAACAATTCCACCATCACCTTCGGCAGCGGAACGATTGTCGCGCCCCACGCAGGGCGCGTGGATTGAAACTCCTGGCATTAGGCCGGCTGGATGGAACCCCACGTCGCGCCCCACGCAGGGCGCGTGGATTGAAACGAACTGAATAGGATCGACGTTGCGCGCGAGGCGGTCGCGCCCCACGCAGGGCGCGTGGATTGAAACATCCTCGGTTTTCTTCGAGGTATCCATCGCGGGTGTCGCGCCCCACGCAGGGCGCGTGGATTGAAACTTGAGCAGTGTGCGAATCTCGCTGATCTCGCCCCAGTCGCGCCCCACGCAGGGCGCGTGGATTGAAACATCGCGCCGATCTGCGTGCTAGTCGGCGGAAGGAGTCGCGCCCCACGCAGGGCGCGTGGATTGAAACTCCAAAAGTCGAGCAATCTTTCCGACGTGGCCAAGTCGCGCCCCACGCAGGGCGCGTGGATTGAAACTTCGTGCCTCGGTCGCCTTTCCGGGCATTGTAGGTCGCGCCCCACGCAGGGCGCGTGGATTGAAACTTAAAAGATGCCTGTTTGCTCGCCGACTGCCGAGGTCGCGCCCCACGCAGGGCGCGTGGATTGAAACACGTTGGCTGTGCCGGTTCCCGCCGTGTACACGGCGTCGCGCCCCACGCAGGGCGCGTGGATTGAAACTTCGCGCTTGCGTGCTCGATGGATGCACAACTGCCGTCGCGCCCCACGCAGGGCGCGTGGATTGAAACACGCAACGCGCGCTGCATGACGTTGCCTGCCGCCGTCGCGCCCCACGCAGGGCGCGTGGATTGAAACATCAATGCCAATGAGTTGGGGAGCCAGGGAAGATGTCGCGCCCCACGCAGGGCGCGTGGATTGAAACAAATAGGCTTTCCGTTCCTCTTCCGCTTTTTCCCGTCGCGCCCCACGCAGGGCGCGTGGATTGAAACAATCTCTATGGCTTATGTGCTGATGGCGAATATGGTCGCGCCCCACGCAGGGCGCGTGGATTGAAACGTATCGCGCTGGCAAGCATTTAACTCGATTCAAGTCGCGCCCCACGCAGGGCGCGTGGATTGAAACATCGCCAGTGCTGTGGCCATTCTCTCGGGTCTTCGGTCGCGCCCCACGCAGGGCGCGTGGATTGAAACCTACCGGCTGCTCTACTCAGAGTTGAGCCTTATCGTCGCGCCCCACGCAGGGCGCGTGGATTGAAACAAGCCACCCAAGCGGCGTGCGCCGAGCTGCTCGTCGCGCCCCACGCAGGGCGCGTGGATTGAAACATAGTTGAGCTATGAGACCGCGCCCTTTCATCGTCGCGCCCCACGCAGGGCGCGTGGATTGAAACACCCTTTCCGGACACAATGTCACCCTTCTGCTTTGTCGCGCCCCACGCAGGGCGCGTGGATTGAAACACCCAACTACGCGGCGCGCGGCGGCAACAGCTTCCGTCGCGCCCCACGCAGGGCGCGTGGATTGAAACCCAGGTCATAGGCCACGATTCCACTGGAGGTGCCGTCGCGCCCCACGCAGGGCGCGTGGATTGAAACTCTCGAAGATGTTTCGGGCGCCGATCAGGATGCTGTCGCGCCCCACGCAGGGCGCGTGGATTGAAACCGTCGTTGTCAATTGGAACGTAGTTGTTGGCGGCTGTCGCGCCCCACGCAGGGCGCGTGGATTGAAACAAATGGAACGGCGCTAACGATGGAAACGCGGGAAGGTCGCGCCCCACGCAGGGCGCGTGGATTGAAACTCTGAGTATCAAGTGAAGGGGCTCCGGGCCGACGCCGTCGCGCCCCACGCAGGGCGCGTGGATTGAAACTTGGCTTGCATCTGGGCCAGCAATCACGTCCCCTTGTCGCGCCCCACGCAGGGCGCGTGGATTGAAACAGGCTCTGGCTCTTCGAGCAGCTCTTCCGGTGACGTCGCGCCCCACGCAGGGCGCGTGGATTGAAACATTTGGCTGCTGAAGTGTGCGGTGAGCTTGTCGGGTCGCGCCCCACGCAGGGCGCGTGGATTGAAACAGCGTTACCAAACTCCGGACCTTTCAGCATATAGGTCGCGCCCCACGCAGGGCGCGTGGATTGAAACGGAAGCCGTCTTGTCCGGGGATTTCCCGAACATCCGTCGCGCCCCACGCAGGGCGCGTGGATTGAAACTTCAAGTTCATCGCTACCCTGATAGGCAAACGCGGATGTCGCGCCCCACGCAGGGCGCGTGGATTGAAACATGCAGAGAACGCGAAGGCGCGGGCTACGCAGATGTCGCGTCCCACGCAGGGCGCGTGGATTGAAACTTGGCTGTATGCTGATAGATCGAAGGAGGCGTGTTGAATCAACGGGGATGGAGCACATTGGTTCATGGACAATTGACTCTGGCAAATCGGAGTTGCCGAGGGCGTTTCACTGTATTAACAGCCCGATTAGTACCCTGGAAGTCGCCATCGCGACTGGAGTCTTAATTAGCAGGAGCGCGTTAGCAAAGCGGCATGGAAAATGCTGGTCCCGATTCGGATTTGTAACGGACCAGGTCGCACATTCGTAGCCAGTACAGCGATCACGATGTCCTGACGGTGGATTCAAGGTACAAGTGCAACATTTCCAAACAGGAGATAGTTGCATATGGCGATACGGTATCCAGAACGCAACTGGCGTAAAGCCTACGTTGGTTCCCGTCCGACCTTTGCCGAACCAATAGGAGAACCCATGGGCCACCAAATCACTTTTCACATGCTTGAGGAAGATCGGAAGAAGTTCTTCACGTTCTTGTCTTCACGGCACAAAATCGTTGCCAGCTGCTGGACATCCGATACGTCCGCCGTCGTCTACTGCGACTCGCCAGCTGAGGAGAAGGGTGCCCTTGCGCTCTGGGAACCGCAATCCGACCTTGACCGCCAACGGAGAATGATCGTGAGAAATAGCGATTCAGTCGTCTATGAATTCGACAGTCAAAATTCGATCTTAGAGTTCGATCCGGGGATGTCAGTTGTTCACGGCGGATCGCCGGCCTTGCTTCAAGGCCGACTGTACAGTTTCTTGAGCGAAATGAGCGTCGAAACAGCCGGCCTTTTCCGGACAGCACGGCAGTGGATCAGGCGCTCCTTCCAACCCTGTCCGTTTAAGCTGTTGGGAGGGTATGTCGGTCCGGCGGCGATGCGCTGGTATCGCGATGGAGGGATACTTCTTCCGATGTTCAATCCGCCGGCGACGCCAGCCTGGGAGGAGTTCATCACTAGCCAGCATCGTGCCCAGGCAGTTTCTTAGCCAGCAAGCCGCCCTACGGGGCGGCTTTCTTGCGGTACGCCGTGCATGAATGACATCTTGGAGGTGCAAGTCCTCTACCCAACCTGATGGAGGTGAAGGGTTAGCGAAGCGCAAGGGCGTTGCCGCGAGGCGGGGTCTGAAGGAAGCGTGGAGCAAAGGCGTGAGCCGATGAACAAGAACCGGATAGAAGGCATACGGCACCGGACGATCTGGCAGCAGGCAGCGAAGTCCATATCCATCAAGGGTGCCGGTTGTAAATCCGGCGGTTGCGCGCCGAAGGCGGTCATTCCTATCACGGGAGGTCTGTCGCTCGTCTTGGAATCAAGACTGAGGGTGAAGCGATTCACTCTGACCGAACGGCAGAAGTCAGCAGCGGGCATAGTAGCCGTGCAAGCGGCGAAGGCCCAAACGGAAGGAAAGGGCAAGTAGGCGGCGCGACTCGATGAGCGGCAAGCGGCAGAATAACCAGCTTCGGCTGGCCTTTGACGAAGAGGGGCGGAGTGAAGCTCCAAGGGCTCTTGGCGAAGGGACTGAAACGCTCACGGCGAAACGCAGGATCGAAAGTCCGGCTAACAACACCGAACAATTGATGGAAGAGGTTTGCGGACGGGAGAACTGCCTTCAAGCCTTGAAGCGAGTGAAGTCCAACAAGGGCAGCGCGGGCACCGACGGCATGACGGTTGGGGAGCTATCGAGCTACTTGTTGGAGCACTGGCCAACCATTCGCGAACAGTTGCTGAGTGGAACCTACAAGCCGCAGCCGGTGAGGCGGGTCGAGATCCCCAAACCGGACGGCGGGGTGCGCAAGCTGGGCATCCCGACGGTGTTGGACCGCATGGTTCAGCAGGCGGTAATGCAGGTTTTGCAGCGCAGATGGGACGCGGAGTTTTCCGTTCACAGCCGCGGGTTCCGGCCCGGACGCTCGGCGCATCAGGCGGTAACCGAGGCCCAGCAGTATGTGGTCTCCGGCCGTCGTTGGGTGGTTGATCTCGATCTGGAGAAGTTCTTTGATCGGGTCAACCACGACAAGCTGATGGCGGCTGTAGCGCGGCGGGTCACCCTTCGATTCTCCCTTGCGAATCAAATTCGGAGAGCTTGGGCCTTTTTATGTTCTGTATTCGGTTTTGCCGGATATAGAAAGGCGCTTAATCACTACTATGCCTATCACTGGCAATAGGTACAGAACGTCCTAGTCGCGAGAAGCTCGGCTCTCCCTTCGAACTTGTAGCTCCCAGCGCCAGCCGCAGATTCGTGGTCTTTTTGAAGTTCGTCCTCATTAAGTGAACAAATCGCCAAATCACTCGTCAACGGAAGATCAGTGCCGAATGTCGCCATAGCACCATCAATTCTTTGGCCAGCGAGAGACTTTTCAGCACCCTTTTGAGCACCCTCAATTGCCTTAAAGCTTGGAATTCTAGCCAAGACCTCTGCCATGCAAAAGCAAAGGTCAGGTTAATTAGTACTCATATGTCGCCATCGTGCTAGAAATCTGAGGGCATAATCTTGCCGGAATATGAGCGGATCGAGCGATACCTGTACCGCAACGCCATGAATCGGCCCGAAGACCATTTGGCGGCATCGGGCAACCCGAAATGGACACCTTTGGGACACTAGAAAGTGGTTAAAATGCCAACCAAAATATAATTCAATAAACTATAAGTTATTTAAATTCTATAACCTGGCGGGAGAGGGGGGATTCACATCGAACGTTAACGTGCGTATAATCAACTAGTTACAGATTTGAATCGAGGGAAATACAACCATTTATACATCTGTCGACATCGGGCGGATATATTTTTCATGGAAATGGACAGAAAATCTCAGCATTCAGGCCGTGATCCCATCCATATTTATATGGTACTCGCGTGGAGCATTGCCGCTAACGTGTGACGCAACAAATTTTCTCTACTGACAGAACAGGATTGCTTTCGTCAATCTTGAGCCGAACACCGTCTATAGCTCGGATTGACATCTTCCCTCAGCTCACGAACGTAATGGACTCAACCGATGCAAACGACTTTGAGTTGTTGGTTGGGCTCGCGTGAAGCGAGGCGAGGAAATCTCTATAAGGCAAAGATTTTTTGATTGTAGACTTCCCTCATGATGGGGATTCTGACAAAATCGCCGCATGGAAAGCCAAGCGCACAACACAATCGACAACTCTCCGCAAGACAACCGGACGCACTTTACCGCGCTGCGCTTGCCACAGGTCATCCGCCGGACGGGTCTTTCGAGAGCTTCGATCTATGCACAAATAGCCAAGGGCAAGTTCCCGGCGCAGGTACCTCTGCTCGACAGGTCGGTTGGATGGATCGAGACCGAGATCGATGATTGGCTGCGGGATCGTGTGGCGCGGCGGACTTCTTGCGCCCAACGCAAGCCGGCCGTGGGAGGGACTGCCACTCATCGATCCAGATGACGCAACGTCCACACTTGCATATCATGTTGCAGGTTACGCGGCGCGGAGCCGCGATGCCAGTCTGCGCGTGGCGCTCACTGCGGCACCCGCCATCCGGAGAGATCGGCCGGCATCTGGAACAAGCTGTCCTGGATCATTTCTTTTTCCCACTGACTGCGGAAGCAGAACACGCCGAAATTCTGATGGCTGACCGCCAGATTGCGGAGCGACCGCAGGAAGCCGCGGACTTCCGCGTTCCTCTCCGCAATTTCATAGTGCTGCTCTGATTGCCAGAACTCAAGCAGCAGTAAGACCGTCGGAAAAGTGGAGCGTATGAGCAGGTCGGTGTGGATGTAGCCGCGCAGCCGGCCGGTAAGGTGGCGCCACGGTCCATTCTCGTCGAACGCTGCGGTGAAGGCAGGGGCATCGACGGCATTCACTTCATACAGCTGGAGTACAAAGATCACGAGAGGGCCTCCGTGGTTTGGTGTGGGTTGGAGTTGGTGAGTATTGGAAGCAGCTTGGTTCCAAGAAAAAGCAGTCACCTTTGGAGCGAATTCTTGGGGCGAGACATTCCGGCGGCTATGCTTGAGAGATGCGAGTCATATCGTTGGCGGGATTTGGCGGGGCGGATGTACTGAAAATTGGGGAAGCGGCGAAACCCGAGCCAGGTGAGGGAGAAGTGCTGATCCGGGTGGTCGCGGCAGGAGTCAATCGGGCGGATCTGCTACAGCGGCAGGGGCATTATCCTCCGCCCGCCGGAGCTTCCGAGACCTTGGGACTGGAGGTCGCCGGAGAGATTGTGGCGCTGGGATCCGGAGTCGAGGTGTGCTGGAAGACCGGCGACAGGGTCTGCGCGCTGGTGCCGGGCGGCGGATACGCCGAGTACTGCGTGGCGCACAGCGGTTGCTGCCTGCCGGTTCCGGCGAGCATGGCTCTTGAGGCAGCGGCGTCTTTGCCCGAAGCCGCTTTCACCGTGTGGGCGAATCTCTTCGATCCACGGCGGCTCTTTGCCGTCGACCGCTTCCTGATGCAGGGCGGCACGAGCGGCATTGGGACGTTGGCGATTCAGGCCGCCAGAGCCTCTGGAGCAACGGTGGCGGCAACGGCGGGATCGGCGGAGAAGTGCCGCTTTCTGCTCGAACTGGGCTGCGAGCGCGCCTTCAATTACCGGGAGGAAGATTGGGTTGCGGGCGCGCTGGAGTGGTCCGGCGGCTATGGCGTGGATGTCATCCTGGACATGGTGGGCGGCGACTATTTCGCGAAGCATCTGAAGCTGCTGGCCAAAGACGGGCGCCTGGTGCATATTGCCACCGCGCATGGCAGTGAAGTGAATCTCGATCTACGGACGGTGATGGCGAAGCGGCTGGTGATCACCGGATCGACGCTGCGAGCGCGCCCGGTGGCGGAGAAAACGCGGCTGCGCGATGGCCTCGAAGAGTGTCTGTGGCCTTTGGTGCGAGAGGGAAAAGTCCACCCCGTATTGGACCAGGTGTTCACTCTCGAAGGGGTGGCCAAGGCGCACGAGCGCATGGAGTCGAGCTTGCATATCGGGAAGATTGTCCTGAAGGTGGCCTGAACGGCGAAGCCGCCAACCTGCTGCGAACTTCGATCAACAGGTCCATCGACGTGGCCTCGCTTGCCGACATGCATATTCGATTGTCAGATGCCGACCTATAGGGACCTATCCTCCAGATCGCCTATCCGGTATACTTCCGAACAGCCGACCATCGAGGGACAGTCCGAGGGGGCTTAATGTATCTAGCCGAGTTAACGATCAGCAACTTCCGAAAGCTGCAAAAAGTGTCCCTAACCTTCAGCCCTGGCCTGAACGTGATTGTCGGTCCAAATAACGTAGGGAAAACCGCCATTATTGACAGCCTGCGAGCTCTCTTATCGGGCCAAGACGAACTCCCCCTAAGGCTATTCGTTGAAGACATTCACACCCCCCAAAATGGGGTTCCTGTTGGACTAATTCAATTTGACTACACCTTCCGCGGACTGGATGCCGACAACGAAGCTGACTTCCTACATGCGCTCGTCCCGAACAAATCTGGCCAGCTTGATGTACAAATCCACATTAGGTACTCTGATCCGGACGAAAGCTCCGGACGGCTCAAGATTAGGCGCTGGTGTGGGCCGCATGAAGAGAACAGCCTGACTTCTGACATGATGGAGAACCTCCGCGGGGTCTACCTTCCCCCACTGCGCGACGCTTCCCTTGGCCTCCGCCCTAGCCGGTCGAGCAAGCTTGCAGGGCTTCTCCGCCTCCTTGCAGATAAGGCTGGGCGAAGCAAAATCAACGAAGTGCTAAAGGCATTCGACGCAGAGCTAAAGAAGCATCGTCCTATCGTCGACACCGAGGCAGCAATCAGGGTTCGTCACAACTTAATGCTCGGCCAACAACTCTCCCAGTCTTTGGAAGTCGGCCTGAGTGCGAGTGACTTCCAAAGGCTGACCTCCAGGCTTTCATTGACAGTAGATTCTTTCGACATCGAACGGAACGGCCTGGGGTTCAACAATCTAATTTATATGGCGGTTGTCCTGAGCGAGCTTTCGATAAATCCGGAGCCCAGCTTCAGGGGCCTCATCGTGGAGGAGCCTGAGGCCCATCTACATCCGCAGCTGCAGGCAGTCCTCCTTCGATATCTCGAAACGATCAAAGCAGAGAAGACGGGTGCCCAGACAGCAGAAGAGGGCGTCGAAACGAGCAGCGAGGAAGCCGAACCATCTGGCGACCAAGACGACTCCCAGGGCCGCCCCGTTCAGGTTTTCGTTACGAGCCACTCACCCCATTTCGCAAGCATTGCCAAACTTAAATCGCTGATTTGCCTTTTTGAGACGGAAGACCGCGTGAACTGTTTCTTCCCGCGGTCGGTCCCTTTTCGCGACGGGAAGAAGGAAAAGCTGGAACGGTACCTGGATATTACTCGTGCCGAACTCTTCTTTGCGCGTCGGGTGATTTTTGTCGAAGGCGCAGCGGAACTCGCCCTCGTTAGGGTCCTAGCTCAGAGGTGCGGGTATGACCTTAGGTACCACGGCGTGAGTCTCATAAGCGTAGAGGGGCTCAATTTCGACTGTTTCGTCCCGCTGTTCGGAGAGAAAGCCATCGAAATCCCCGTAGCAATCATCACCGACGCCGACTCAAAGTCAGATGAGGCCGAGGCCTCCGGGGTCGCTTACCCGTCGCTCGACGAAACAGTGCAGGTGTCAGACAACACCGCAGCGATGTTGAAAGCTCAGGACAAATTGGTCCGAGTTTTTCATGGGAAAAAGACCTTCGAATACGACCTTGCTTTATTTGAAAAAAACCGGAATGCGATGATAAAGACCCTGAAAGGACTGCATCCCAAAATTGGCTCCAAGGTCGAAGAACAAGTTACGGCAGCCACAGATAACACATCGAAAGCCAAAGCACTGTTTTGCGGGATGTTCGAGCGCCCAAACAACAACGTCCAGAAGGGGCGGTTCGGTCAGGCTCTCGCCCAAACATTTATGGAGAAAGGCGTAGAGTGTCACGTTCCTGATTACATAAAGAATGCCGTGGCGCACGCTTGCCAGGGAACGCGGGTCGGAACGTGATTGATCCTTCGCCCCAACAGCTCGACATAATCGGGGCGCCGTTAGGCCCGCTGTGCGTGGTCGCCTGTGCTGGGAGCGGCAAGACCTTGGCAGCAGTGCTCCGCCTTGCCGAGATCCGCGATCGAATCCGCACGTGTCGCGGCCATGTTGCACTGTTGTCATTTTCAAACATTGCGGTGGATGTCTTTAATAGGTTCTATCTAAGTCATCCCGACCCTCGCGGCGCCACTCGGCCATCGACGCGCATCTGCATTGATACGTTTGACGGCTTCATTACAACCAACATACTCCGACCGCACGGCGGCCGTACGATGGGATGCGAACGGCTTCCCTTCTTGGTTTTTGGGGGCGAGCAATTTCTCGAAAACAAAAAATATAAGTACTGGGCGAACCCTACTTCAGGGAACACTTTTCCCGTGCAACCCAAAGACATCAAGGATGTCGACGTTTGCCTCTCCGATTGCGACCTTCGCTTTTGCTATCGCTTTTTTGATGCTTCGATTCCAATTCCCGAGGGCCTTGCAGTCACTGAGAGGTTGGGAAAGGTGGGAGCGTACACCCACTCAACCGGAAGGTATTGGGCATACCTGACCCTCAAGCGGGAGACCAATATCCTTTCCGCCTTGGTCCGCCGCTACCCACACATAATCGTGGACGAGGCGCAAGATGTGGGATCGATGCATCTGGCGATCCTACGCCAACTCGCCAGGGCGGGAGCCCAAATAACGCTCATCGGAGATCCAAACCAAGCAATATTCGGTTTCTGCGGAGCCGACGGCGCATATCTCCGTGCATACGAGAGTAAGGAGGGCGCTCGGGCAAAGCATCTGACGACCAATTTCAGGTCAGTTCCGGTGATCGTTAAGGTTGCCAATAGCCTGTCCGGACGGTCCGATACGGCTCACCGCAAGACGCCGGAATCAGCTAGCGGTGCCTACTTCATTGCCTATAAGCCGACAGAGCGCTCTCGGCTTATCTTATTGTTTCAGGAAACCTTGAAGTCGGGCGGAATGCTCTTGGAGAAATCTGCGATTGTTTGCAGGGCAGCCAAGCGGAAGCGAGAGCTCGGGAATTACGGTGAAGGCTACGGACAAGGCCTAACGAAGCTGCTAACCTCCGCAGTGATCGCCCGTGATTCCGCAAAGGATTATTTAGAGGCTTTCCAAATCGTCGCCAAATGCGTCACGGCGCTTCTCAAGAGTCCTCCGCAGAACCTTATCGCGCAACTGATCCAGTCTTCCGGTCCTCCAGAGGTTCGGGAAGCCAGAAAGGAGATTTGGGAGTTCACCCGCGACGCCAGGTCCGGACTGCCCCCTGGGACGCTGATCGCAGACATTTGCTGGCATCCCAAGATGGTGAGAAGAGTGAATACCCTCATGGATCGCCTGCAAGTGAAACTCGGGAACCTCCCGGTTGACAATCTGGGGCAGCGGCTAAGAAAGACTGCGCTCCCAAACGTTCCCTTGGTCGAGACCACTGGCGAAAAGTCCATATATCAACCAGGCCTGAGAGTGGAGACGGTGCATGGAGTGAAGGGGGAAAGCCTCGATGCTGTTTTGTACCTTGCGGACAAGGACCACGTCGAGGCCCTAATATCCGGGACCAACACGGAAATTGGAAGGATCGGCTACGTGGCGCTCACTCGTGCGCGCAATCTCTTCTGGCTGGGCGTACCGGAGGACTGTGTGGGCATCTTCAGGGAGAGCCTGCTAGGCCATGGCTTTGCAGAAATTTTGCTGGACAGAACGCAGCAAGGCGCGAACCCAGGCGCTTGAGCACGGCACTACGAAGGGCTAGCTCCGCTGCTGACTTAGGCGCATCAGGCCGGTTCATCCCGAAACTAGCCCATGTCGCCCGGAGGGTTCTGGCTTCGCACTAAATCGCCTTCCCACGGAGGAAGCAGCACAAGATCAAAGGGCGGGAGGAGGAGCGAGGCGCAGCCGGGCGGGGATACTCGTCAGGGTAGTGCATACCATGAGCCCTTGCCGGTTCCATGCAGGATGAGATGTTGCTTTTCCACCATGCTGCGGAAATGGTCCTTCAACGTGTTGCGGCTGGCGCCGGTGACACGGACCATGTCGGCCATCGTGACGCGGCCGTGTTGGTGGACGTAGTCGAGGATCTGGAGGTCCAGCTCGGGCAGGGCGGCAATCACTACCCGCTCGCGTTCCACCTTGGCTGCCAGCCGGCGCTCCTGCTGCTGCAATGCCCGCAGAAAAAGGATCAGCCATGGCTACCAGTTTGGCGCGGTGGTGCGGAGGGTGTGCGCCATGGGATTCGACGCATGCTCCGGTGGCAGGGTTAAACCGGCGTCGGCCGCCAGATGGAAGCCATTTCCGGATGGGTAACGGCAGACGCCCATTGGGCCGCGCGTTTTCCCGCCTGCGACTCGGTCGTGACTTCGGCCGCTGGGCCACACTTTGGCACCAATGAGGAGAGGTGTAGGCCGCCGCGAATCTCCTGGCGCACCTGCATGAGGATGAGGCCCAGCCGGTTGCCGCCATAGCCGGTGCAACGTGGACTGACACCGTACTTCTGTTTGCCAGCCGGAAGTGACTGGCACACGCAGACGCCCCAGAAATTGTCGTGGCACGCGTTGCCGTGGACGAGTTGAGCGTCCTCGGTGGCCAGCAGCAATTCGCGTAGAACCGGCCAGGAGAACTTCGACCGCTGAATATCGAACATGATGTCGAGCTGCACAGCATCCCAGTCTGGCCGCATCCAGCTTGTGGGAATGTTCTTGCCCAACCTCCTGGCTTTCCAAGGCTGTATGTTCCAGCCAATGAAGGAAACGCGATCGGGGCGGCTGAGTATCTTGGCTGCTTCAAAGGCGGCAGCCGGGGAGTTGTACTGATAGTTTTCGAAGAAAAAGGCAGAACGAAAGATTGGGCTGAGAAAAGCATACTTACCGGTAAACGACTCAATGATCGAAGGCATGGAGGACTCCAGCGAAAGGGCGCGGGAACAGCAGTTCTGGCGCGCCGTATCGCGCTCAGGTCCACTGTTCGTCGAATGAGATCGAAAGGAGAGGGGGAAGGACTGGTCCGGCTCGGGGCCGGCCGGCGCACCGGAGGCTGGACACCGTGAGTGGCCAGGATCAGTGCGGCCAAGCGCTTAGTTTGTGGCTGTCGGGCATTATGGTCCATTCCAATGTGGCCGTGCATGGGCGGCGACAGGGCGGAGCATCCCTCAGCAGCGGGATGTGGATGTCGCTGGAGAGCAAGATCGTACTCGAATGGCAATTCGAGGTGATCGGTCATTGCCAGTGCCGGATCCATCCTGAAGAGTGGAGATCACCTCCACTCGAACCAAAATCCGAGCGATTTGCCGAAGAATGGGCGTCGCGATGGGCGTTTGTAGCGACTAATCCTGAAAAGGGCGGGTTGCGCTGATCATCTGGCTCAGCATCACGATCTCGGTGATGTGTCACACTGCACAACAACTTGTACGTGCATTCTTGGGCGTTATAGGCTTTAATGGATGATTGACAGGCATGATCTCCGATTTGCGTTCAGCCTTGGCTCAGTCCCCTCAACACTCTGAATCCAGCGTGACGATACATTTGTCTCCTACGGATGTTCTACCTTTCGTAAGCCATGTCATACGAAGTGCTGATCTCGAAAGAGATGCGCTTGGGTTTTTGCCAGATGCCGCTTACGAGACTGCTGCGAGTTCTGGCCGCCTGTTTATAGCATCACGACAGGAGCACGGGGATCCAAGATTTCTGGGTCACCTCCTATTTGGGGGCTTGTTTCCACACGCACGGATTCACCAGCTTCACGTAGTTCCCGAAGCCCGAAAGCTGGGTGTAGCGAGATCCCTGATTGATTCGTTCACTGCATTCGCTGAGCAACACGGATACATGGACATCACTGCGAGGGTTGCCGCGGACCTCCCAGCAAACGCAGTCTGGGAGAGAATGGGCTTCGCGACCGCCCGGACACAATCCGGCGGGGCCGCTAGGAATCGTACGATAAATGTTCGGGTTAGGCAATTGAACACCCCGACGCTGTTTGGCTATCCTGAGGGAAAGCCAGTTTCGGGTCTTCCGACCCTAGGGCGCGGAACTTCTGGCTATACGCCGGTTTATGCGATTGACTTAAATGTGTTCTTTGATGTAGTTAAGAGACGTCCACGTGCTGAGCACGCCTCACAAGTGATCGGGGCTGCTCTAGACAATGTTATACGAATTGTCGTGGCGGAGGAATTTGCTGCTGAGCTTAGGCGTTCGTTTAAACCCAATACCCCTGATCCAATCTATGAGTTCGCCCTTCAACTACCGACTATTCCTCCTCCGGAGCAGTCAAAGCTCCTAGAGCTGACGACCGGGCTCGCACAGATTATATTTACCCAACGTGCTACCTGTGGCACCTTGTCCGTCCAAGACAATTCGGATCTTATTCATCTAGCGACTGCCATTTATCACTCGGCATCAGGTTTTGTCACTGCCGAGAATACTTTGGTTGCGGCTGCGGACATAATTGAAACCATCTACGGCATCAAGATTATTCACGTGGAACATCTTGCACAGTTACTCAAAGGAACTAAGCGTCGGATAACGGCAATTGCCAGCAGATTTGCTGGAAGAGAATTGCGACTTTCGGAGCTAACCGATCCGTTGCGTGCGAACCTTATCTCCATAATCGAAAAGATACGATTCTCGGATGATCTACGCCAGCGTCTCTTGACTTACGGGGTGCATTCTTCACACAGTAGGTCAATAGCTGTTTCATTCAGAGGGTCTCTGGTCTGCGCCGCTCTGTGGAGTAGCTCTGTAAGACTCGACCAAGGCTTCTCCGCTACCATTGTCTCCGATGAGGATCAACCTGCCATCGAGTCTGCGTTAGATGCCCTTTTACTTGCCGTCTCGGAGGAAGCGGTTGCAAACGGACCTGTACTAATTGACCTGACGATCCCGAAGGCTCATACAATCACCCGCGAAATGGCTCTCGCGGTTGGCTTTAATGAGATGAATTCTGATGCTTCAGTGGCGGGATGCTTTCAGCGTATGGCCATTGGCTCTGTTGTAACCGAGCAGTCTTGGAATGCTATTCGAGCACAAATTGCCGCCAAAACAGGAAACATTTTCCCTTCCAGTTGTCCAGCGTTCAAATCAATAGAAACCAAAGTCGGCTTCACGAGCCATGACGGTATTAATCATCAAATATCGATTGAAGATCTCGAAACCGCATTATCTCCTACCTTGATCTGCACGAACACAAGGAAGTATATTCTCGTGCCTATCCGGCGATTATTCGCGGATCATCTCCTCAATACCTCACCTCAGATTTCCCTCCTACCCACGAATGCGGCTGCGCTTTTTCACGAACGCGTCTATTACAGCACTTCCAGGAACTCTAAGTTGTTCACCCCGGGCGCTGTTCTGATCTTTTACGAATCTGGCCGTGGTTACGGACGTTCTGCGGCAGTTGCACTCGCCAGAGTTCGAGAGACGGCTACTATTTCTAAGAATGAGATCGCCACAACTCTATTGCGACATGGTGTCCTTGACCTAGAAGAAATTGAGGCGATCAGCACAAAAGGAGTGGTTGCCGCAACCGTCTTCGACAACCTATTGCGCCTTCGCAGTCCCGTTACGCTTCAATCGCTTCGTGCCATGGGCTGCATCGATGGTGCGAATCTTATAGGAGCCAGACAAATTACGGGTAAACAATTCAGCACAATCATTCAAAAAGGGGAACAAATTGGACATTGATGCTCTCGACATCGTGATCTCTGTGAAGGATGAGTACCTAACGATGATCCTAAATGGGGAAAAAACTATAGAACTCCGTCGTAAGGCAATTAATGTTCCGCCAGGAAGCCGAGTCTGGCTTTACGCAAAATCGCCGATCGCGCACATCAGCGCATACGCAACGGTGCGGCATGTGGTCACAGCCACCCCGCGGGTGGTATGGAGCCGGTACCGTTCCGAGGTTGGCATAACACGAGATGAGTTCGAATCCTATTTCGAAGGGTCATCAACCGCTTGCGCCATATTGCTTGAGGACGTTCGCTGTATTGCCCCAGCGTTGAAGCTTCGAGACCTTCGCTCTCGATTGCACAAATTTCACCCCCCTCAGTTCTTCAAAAAGTTACACAAGGGCAGCCCCGAGTTTTTGTTGCTTCGTTCTCACATGGCGTGATTCTAAGAGAATGGTCCTGCGTTCTTTCCGGCGTACAGAGGACTCGCATTGTTATGCTCATCTAACCACCTCAGGTATCCAACAATCTCAGGCCCTCCATAATTGATCGCGAACTCAGTTCCAAAGATGGCAACTACAAGAAACCATTCTCCCCATTCCGTAGCGAGCACATCAAATTCATGTACAACCTGAACGTCCCGACCTGTTTTCTCAGTCCACTTCTTGTTCCTGTCGTAGATCAATCGAGCGTGATAGGGCCAGGTTGGGGTGTTGCCCCTCCTAGCGTGATTCCGAATTGAGTCCAGTTGAACCTCGTCAACCAGATGTTCAATTTCCCCAGGTATGCTCAACAGCCTCGCCGCCATGACTTCGATTGCAATTTTGGCAAGGAAGCGCGATACCACTTTCTCGGATGGGCTCCCAGGCGCGGCCGAAAAGATAAGCTGTCCGCTTGACAGCTTTTGCATGGCGCCTAGAGCACCCTCTGGCACGATCAGAGATGTGCGAAATGGTTCGGAAGCGTGTCGCATCATGATGGCCGGTGCTAATATCGGCGTTATGATCCCACTCAATGTCGGGATTCTTCCTCGCTTGCTCACAAGCGCCTGTTCGAATCGGAGCGACCTGACTGATTCTGATTCTAGGAATGGCTTTTCTACTTCTCTGGCGAAGTAGTTATTGCAGGCATCGCAAACAACGCCTGGAGGTAGAGTCTGCAGCGTGTTCCCTAATGATTCGGGAATGATGTGCTCTGTGCTCACAGAAGCAGTTGCATCTCTCTTGCAGAAAATACAGCGCATTTGGCCTCCCGGAAAGCTTAAAGAAACAGAGTTGGGCTGATAAGACTGTAAATCTACCATATGTGAATATTGGGCAAAAACGCTCGGACATTGGATTACCGGTCGTCGGCCGGATCGGTATCAGGAAGTCGGCCAGGTACGGTAAATGTAAAATGGCCAGATCGTTTTCGTGGGACCATGACCGATCCTTGAATTGCGCAGACGTCCGTCCCGGCGGCCAATCCCTTCAATTAGCCCTGGCCACACGAATCAAATGACAAGCATGGGCGTCTCAGGCCGCCTTTCGCCGTGAGGTTGCGCGGGAGAGGCGGCGGCGGTTGTCGGGGTCGATGACGAGGGGAGCGATGCGGCCGGACTCGGCGTTCCAGAATCCGCCCTGGTAGGGGATGCGGCCGTAGCGGAAGAGGCGGGTGAGCATGGAGAGCGCGGAGATCGCCAAGGTTTGGTTGACGAACGGTTCCTGCGCGTTGATCGCCGCAGCGGCGCTGCAACTTGGCAACGGGTCCTCTTCATCGTCCAGCATCTCCGGGAACAGTTCTGATACGATCCGCAACCGCTCCTTACGCCGGCGGTTGCGCGAGTTCAAGGGCTGTCCCAGGACGAACTGGCCGCAGGTGCTGTTGTTGCCGAAATCAAGGTAATAGCTGACACCGGACGTTTGAGCGGTCACCGCCGCGGTGATCTCCCTGCGCGCCGCGCGCGAGTCCACGCACCCCAATACGATGTCGAAGCTCTCGAAGTGTCCATTGTTCCGGAGGCACGCCCGCGTGAAATAGCCTGGGACGGCAGACCACCTGAGTCCCCAGAACAGGTTGAGGCGATTGACGAGGATGGTGGCTTTGTTGTGGCCTATGTCGGAGACGGAGAATGGCTGGCGAACGCAGTTCGTTTCGGAGACCGTGTCTCCGTCCATGACGGTGACTTCGAGGCCGCGCGGATGGCCCCACGCAGTGAGCGCCTGGTGGAGGTAAGGGAGATTGAGCAGGAAGGCGCTTCCGGTGCCTCCGGCGCCAACAATCAGTATCCGCACGCGGTCACGTAACAGGTGTTCCTGGATGGAGTGTTCAATTTGCATGAAGGTTCTCGATGAAGGCAGTGAGCGTTTGGTTGGCGTCTATCAGGTAGTGGGTTGGGAAGCTGTCCTTGCCTGCAAGAGCCTCCCACAGCCCGGCGAAGGCGTCTTTGTGAGTAGTTATGCGTTGCGCGCCGTTTGGGTGAGTAAACTCGCTCTCGAAGAAGCAGCGCTCCCACTGCGGAATGGCCGATATGGAAGGGGAAGTTGGGATAGGCGCTGAGCCGAGGCAGACGTTGCCACCTTGGTAGACATTCCAATAGGGCGCCACATACAGCTTGGTGTTTGCCGATGGGCGCTGGCTTGTTTTGAGAGCGCGGACCGAGAGAGTGTGTCCAACAACCACGAAGACGAGCGCGGGTTGCGGGAAGGAGCGACCGTTCAGTGCCGCCATCTTGCCATCGGGGGAGCCGAAGAACAGTGGTCGTGTTTGCGCTGGTGTCCACCACGCGAACATCTCGTGGGTGCGCGCCAGCACGTTTTCCGGCAGGATTTCGACGCAGGCATTTCGCTGGAGATTGTTGGACAGTGCGGTCAGAAAATTGCTGGAGAGCGGCTGGGCCGGGCCAAGGGCGGGCGTGACCTGGCCCTGGACGTCATGCAGGGTCACGAAAGCATTGTCGCCGCGGTGGCCGCCATTCCCGCTGTAGATCAGCAGGGCCTGGCGCAACTGATACCGGTAGCTTTCGCCGATATGAATGTCAATGTTCATCGGGCCTCCGGGGCTTTCGCCAATTTGTTGAATTCCTCTGTGAGCAGGCAGAGCTCGCGGTTGAGGTGGTGAAACGTTTCGAGGGACCGCAAAGCAGCAGAGGTCTGGCCGGCATCTGCCGGATCGAAGGCGACGGCGAGGCAGGGTTCGGAGCTTGCTTCCGGCCAACATTGGGACTCGTCGTCAAAGCAGCCTTCGATGGTGTCGTTCTTATTGAAGACGACCAGCAGCGAGGGAAGGCAACTCTGGTCGTAATACGAGCTCATGATTTCGCGTACGTCGCCTGCGGCTGGGAGTTGGGCAAGCCGGTGAATCTCGAGGAGCCGGTGAATCCAGCCGCCGAACTTGCCGGTTTGGTGCTTTCGCAAAAGGGGCAGGTCTGAGTGAGCGACTTTGAGACGCGCTTTACGGAGAAACGCAGGGATGGCGGCCTCGACATCCGGGATTTCATACTGTTCGCGGCTTTGCGCGCCGTCCATCTCCCGCATTTGTTTCATGCCGTCTTCGCAGTTTCTGGCGTCAGTGTAGTCGTAGACGCGCACCCATTTTGCAAGGGACGCGCTCAGAACGCGGTAGAACGCCACACCCAGACCTTTGGCCTCGGATTGGAGCGCTTCGAGCGCAGGGCCTGCGACCATATAGCCGCATTGCTCGGCCGCAATTGTAATCAGGAGCGGTTGTTGTGCGTCGGCTCCTGCAAGCTGCCCATCCTGGGTCACCGAGATGTTCAGGTAGTACTCAATATTGCCGTCGATCGTGTCGCCGCCCTGCGCCTTTAACCAGGAATCGAGAGAGGATTGGACGTAAGCGAGCGGCGAGGTGCGAAGTTTCTCAATCACGGCAGGCGCAGTGTTGGCTATGCCGAGTTCTGCGAGTCTGCACAAGAACGCGAATAAGCGCGCATCACCGTCGTAATGCTCGTAGAAGGAGGGGACGCCTGCGAGTGAGGGAAATGAGAGGGCCGCCACGGGAGCCAGTGTGCTTAGGCGAGGGGTGGGAGAAGCGCCGAGGGTGGAGCCAGGACCCTGCACTGGCTGAAGCGGACTCCCTGTACGGCTTGCGCGATGACTTGAGACCTTTGCTGCGAGGCTTTGCATTGGAGATGCCTTCCGAGCAGGGAAACAGGTTTGAGTGCAGCCTTCTGAGCGAGCTCGTCGATCTCGCTCAGAAGGTCATGCACAGGGAGTAATGCCGGGCGTGGAGCCGGAGTGCGCCGGGACATGATTTATCCCTTGGAGCCGATGGCCCGGGAGAAGGTGTACTGCATGCACGTTCCGGTGGCCTCGGGTCCGGTGATTGTGGAGGTGGCGAGTTCCGGGTACTGCGTCGTGTAGTGGTCGCGCACCTGCTCGACGGTAAGCCCCGGTATGTCCGGAAGCTTCAAACCGCCGTAGGAGAATGCTCTGGGAAGAGCCTTGACTTGGAGTGTCATGAGTTTTGCTCCGCTTGCGTTGTGATTCGGGATGGTGGGAATCGCGCCATGCGCCCCAGGACTGCCTGCTGATGACAGGCAGTTCTGAGAGAGTGCGTTAAGCGACGCAGGCAACTTGTTCTTCTTCGTTGTTCTCGTCACCCGCGCCGTCTTCGAACTCAAAATCTGTATTCTCGCTGTCGTCGGACGCTGGGCCAGACTCGGTGGAGGTTGCGGCTGTCGTCTCAGCCGAAGCCGCGTCGGAGGGCGCTGGTGGTGCGGGCGCGTCGAAGAGGCTGGGAGCGGGCGATGGCGCTGGCGGCGTGGCAGGAGTCGCGACTGACGGAACGCCGGCCTTCGTCTTCTTCCACTTATCGGAAGCGTCTTTGGAGGATTGCTTGGCAGCATCTGCGGCGGATTTTCTGGCTGTCTCCATCTCGGCGGCCGACTGAGCCAAAGCTGCTGCCAGGGAAAGGTGTTGGGCTACGTAGGCAGTGAGGGCTTGCGGAAACTCGCGGTCGAAATCCTCGGCAGCTCCAGTCACGCCGGTATCCGAGAGCGGCGTGCAGAGGGCAGGATTTTCGTCTGGGCGGATCTGGACGGGAACGACGTTGACTGTCAGCGTGTCATCCTCGTTGTGCTTGATGATGATCGTGACCTTGCGGTTCCGTACCATGGGCAGAAGTTCTTTGAACATAGGTCAGTTCTCCTTGTGCGTGGAGGAGTGCGCGTAAGAGGGACAGAGGTTTCTCCCGCCTCTGCGCCGGTGGTCGCGGCGAGGGCAGGGATGGCCTAAGCCACCCCTGCGAGATCTGCGAAGAGCGATAGCTGTTCGCTGTGAGGAAAGGCAGGAGGCGGATTGATTTTTGAACCGCGCTGTTTCCGTGCGTGTGCAAAAGACTCCGGGAAGAGCAGGACATCGCCGGCAAAGGCAAAGGCCTGCTCTTGCGGGGTCTCGGTAGGTTGTGGCGATGGCAAGGCAAGGATGGAAGGTTCGTCAAGTTCAGATTGGACCTCCATCTCGACGCGATGCGCGTCTGGAGCCATCTTTGCCCGTTCGCGTGCCAGGTTGGCCCAGACAGCGTCGGCGGTTTCTCCGATGCGGCCCTCAGAGACCAGCTCGCGGGCAAGCGCCGTAAGGATGTCGGCGGCATCTTCGTCGCCGGCGTCCTGCAAGCCCTCGCCGGTGAACTTACCCTCGACGGCCAGGGCAACCATAAGTTTCTTGCCCATGAGACGCAGGCAACGCTCTTGCAAGGTGTCGAGGTAGTGGACAAACTTCACACGGACGTTGCGGTGCTGTCCGATGCGCCACGATCTCCGGCTGGCCTGCCGCAGGGTGTAGAGCGAATAGCCAGTCTCGTAGAAGTAAATCGTGGGGAAAGCGGGCAGGTCGAGGCCTGTCTGCACCAGCCGTGGGTGGCAGAGGACAACGTCCACGCCTTCCCGCAGGTGGTCGGCGATCCATGCTTCGCGCCGGTCGGTCTGGACAGTGGCGCGCATGACGGCGACGCGGAACCCTTCGCGGCGAAGCACCTGTTCCAAACGAAACGGAACGTCGTGCTCACCGGTGTAGGTGGCGAACACCAGGCTGCGGCGCCCCTCGCGCCTTTCCTTACGGAGGTCGTCGATGAGCCACTCTTCCTTGGGGTAGAGGATGCCCTCGTCGAGGTTTTCGGGTTCGGCGACCTGGACGCGTTGTACTTCGCCGTTCCCGTCCCTCACGAGTGCCTTCAGCGGGCCGAAGCCAAAGGGATGGTCCGGATAGACCAGCAACGTATTGAGCATGAGGCTGGTGATACTGGACCCGGATTTGGGATATTCGTGCAGGGCGTCCTTGATCTGTTTCTCAAGTTCCTCGTAAGCCCTGGACAACTTCTTGTCCATCTGTATCCCGACAACTTGCTCCTCGTAAGCCGGCAGCGTTTCCGCGATGTCTTCAAGGAAGATGAAGGCGGTCGAGTCCATGAGGTACTTGCCGAACAGAAGGGGCGATGCTCCGGGCCGGCGGCGCACTGTCACATTGGCTTTGGGAGCGCGGCTGCAGCGGTTGTCTTGCGGGTTGACCTTGCGGATTTCCTCTATGGTTCCGTAGGTCTCCTGAAAGGCGCGCTGGCCTTGGGTGCCCCATGCGAGACCGTCGCGGGCCATGCGTGGGCCATCCATCCGATACAGTACCCGGTAGATGTCATCTGCATAGCCGCCCATGATCGTGCCGGTCATGGCGATGGTCTTCTCCGCGGCGCGGGCAAGAACGGCCAGGCCGTTGCCCTGGGCGGTGTCTCCATTCAGCTCGTGCACCTCATCAGCAATGGAGTAGTTCCACCATCCCTTGAGGTAACGGCCGATGTACTCCAACGGCGCCATGCGCTGGAGCTTGCTGCGGTCCGCGGACCACAGGGCCGAGTACATCTGGGAGCCGCGGACAACGCCGTCAGCGCCCTGTGCGCCACGGGTAATGACTTCACTGCGCTTGGAGTCGCGAAAGTCACTGCCGTACAGGCTCTCGCCCTCGCTGTTCAAAACGCGGTCGCCGGAGTCGGGATTGACGAGGGCGCCCATGAGCTTGCCGGATTTGGCGAGCTTGAAGACATGCTTCCAGTAGTAGGAGAGCTTGCCTCTCTCGCGGCCCAGCACAAACCAGGCGGGTTCGGGACAGGTCTTTTTCCATCCCTTGCGGCCCATGCTGCGCAGGTCGGTAAGCCTTCCCGCCCACCCGTTGCGAATCAGATGGTCGCTCTTCCATTGGACTTCGCAAACCCCATGGGGCTTGCGGGGGTCGCCGCCGTTGCGCATGTCGTGGATGAGGAAGACGCGCGCGTGAGGAATGCTGTTGAAGATTTCCCGGGCCCACTTCTCGACCAGGTGCGGGGCGCACATGACGAGACCGGTGTGCTGCTGACCGTTGGCGTGAACGTAGCAGGCGGCAAGTGACATAAACGTCTTGCCGGTCCCGCACTCGCCCACGATCTTGGAGGCGTTCGCTTTGCGCAGATACTTTGCTATAGCCATGACCACGATTTTCTGCGCGGGGAGCAGAGTGCGCTTCATCAATTCCAAGAGCGGCGAAACGGGATCTGCGGGACTGTGCAGCGGCCTGTAGGTGGACAGGATGCGCTCGGACAGCAGCGGACTGTAGGCCCGCATATATTCGTAGACGGTTCTGAGGGTCTTCATGGGAGGTGTGCTCGCGATGTGGGTTGGGATGGGTGGAAAACTACTCGATGGCGAAGAAAGCGGCATTCACGCGGGCGAGTTGGTCGCTGGCGGATTCCATTACGCCCACAGCAACCTCGATCTGATCTGCGCGGCCTGCCTTCGGGTCGTAGGTATCGGCGAGTTCGACCAGGATGAAGTCGGCCAGCGTGTCGCCGAGCTTGCCCCGTGCGATCAGCCGCCCATTGCCGTCGATAACGTGATCCCAGGCGGACTCGCTTCCAGGTAGGTCTTCTTCGTTGTTGTAGGCTTTGGCGGCGATGCGGACCAGTTCGCGCAAGGAGATGCTGTCCTGCTTCTGTTCAGGCATGGTGGAACCTCGGAAAGTGGAGAGTGTTGGTGGTGCGGGCTCACTTCGATATGCTGCAAAAGAGCCGGCGCTATAACCCCGCGCGAGGAATGGCAGGGCCGGTGAAAATTACGCACCATCGTATGCGCGCAGCCTCGTCGCCATGATGATTCGCGCAAGCCGCACCGCGGGGCGATCCTTTTCAAACGGCGGATTTTAGATTGTCATCAGCTTCGGCAGATGGGGGAGTGTATGTTCATTGACTCAAGAGGCCGGGGTATTTGCCTTGCCGCAGTTCCTCAATTGCCTGTTTCATCTGCTTCCAGGGATCACCCTTGATTCGAACGATAAGAACCGTCCAGACGTTTTCAAATGCGGCTATCGCATCGGCTTCGTTGAATCGTACGCCCAGCGGAAGAAGTGGCCCAATGTCCTCGGTCAGACTGCGTGTCAGTTTCTCCAACATGCGCTGCTCCGCAACTGCGCGGGTGATCGGTTTGCCTTCGAGCGCCAGGTAGCGATCGAAGCAGGCAAGGAGTTTGTCCGGGTTCATGGAGAGCTGTTGCAATCCCATGTGCAGATCGAACAAATCGCGACTCTTGCGGCGCTGAAGCAGTGCGCGCAGCTTGGTTCCGAAGAGCTCTTCCGGTGCAAACGAGAGAATGCTGGTTGTGGCCTGATACCAGCCGTTCTCAACGGCGAATGGATATTGTTGGATGCCGAACAGGCTGCCGTGCTCGCGGGTGTTGATCTCCACCTTGAGCTTCAGCGTGGCTTCCGGTTGAGCCTCCGGCGCAAACTTGAAAACGAAGCGCATCGAGTGGCCAGCTTGCTCCCGCTTACCTTCCCCCAGCCATGACAGTGCAACCCGGATAGCGTTGGCAGTTGTGCCAATCTGTTCGGCTTCTATCTGCACGAGATCTATGTCTTCCGAGTAGCGCTGCGGCTGTTTGAAGAGAAGTTTGTGGAGGGCCGTACCGCCGCGAAATGCGATCTTGCCCGCCAGCGCTGGCGCATTGAACAGGTCGCACAGCGCACGGCTGATGACCAGATCCTGCTCGATCTGCTGGGAAGTGGGCCAGGGAGCCTTTGTGCTCCAATCCTTAATGTAGGAGGCGGGAATCAAATGTCGGCCTCCACGGATTCATTGATTACGAGCATCCATTTGGAATCTCGTGGAGCAGTTCCGGCGTGAGAAGCGGCAAGCGGTTTGATGGAAGGGTCCAGCAGCAGGGCTGCTTTTGCCTTCTTGACGAACGGTTCGAGCGCGCCAGCTTGCGGCGCATACCCTGACTGGTCGAGGAGGTACCCAAGCCGGCGAACGGAGGAGTTCTCGTAGACCTTGGCAGCCTTGGCAAGCTTGCCGGCGTCTGCCTTGGCTCCGAGGTCTTTGACGATTTGGGCCAGTCCGTTAATGCCGGTCGCCTTGTGAAAGTAACGGGCGCAATCGAGGAGGGTTAGCTCAACGCCCGCTACCTTGGCAAAACCGGCTTCGCTCTTCATCTTTCCAAGCCAATCAGGCTGGTTGACCTTGGAGAAGGCCGACGATACCTGATAGACGAACTGAAGGCGGTGACGGCCGATCTCCAATTCGCGAAGCTGTTTTGGAACAATGACCTGGAAGGTCATGGCCGCTTGATGAGATGAACCATGAAAGGCAGCCGCGCGCAGCAGCGAGATGCGGTAATCGATGCTCTGATACCTCATGAGCGGGTCTATCCAGCTAGCGGGGTCCGGCGCGCCAGCAACACGGTCTTCCGGGCGCAGGATCAGGTAAAAGCCGTGACGGAGATTGGCCAACCGTTGCTTTTTGGCCAACCGCGTAATCGAAGCCCTCAGAGCTGGTGGAGAAAGGCCCAATGCGGCCAACGCCTCTTCGCTGGTGAAGTAGGCGCGCCCGCGAACGAGCTGATCATCAAGGTATTGGTCGAGGGTGGCCATCTCCCATATTATATGCGAAAAGGTGCGAATACCGTATTGTTTTGCATATGAAATGGGGATGCGGAAGAATCCTCTCAACAAGGGCAAGAATTCAGACGCAGATAACCGGCACTGCCGCGAGCAGACGGTCTGGGATTGGCGTGTATTTTCCCACCGACAAATGGGGCGCTCTTAACCCGCATTGAATGAGTGGAATGCGCAAAGCCGCTCTTGCGCAAAGTTAGGCTGCGCAGCAGGCAGAGACCGCCGACTCCGCAGTCTCTGGATCGCTTGTGCCTTGTGCGGATGTCAGGAGAACGTCACGAAGGGAATAGTTGGGCCACTGGATGGGGCCGTTTTCCGTGGGCAAGCCCAAAAAGCCCAAGCGTACACCGTCGCCGATCCACGTGAGCAACTCGTCGCGGCTGGCGCAGATGCGCACCGGGCTGCAGTTGTATCCGGTGAGATCTTCGATGCGCTTTTCCTCGTGGAGCCGCGCCATCATGTAGTCGCCCCAGGCGGGGCAGGCGGGCAGCCCTAGTTTGCTGACAAGAACTGCCCAGGCAATGTCATTCTGGCTGTGCAGAATAAAGACGCCGGTTTCGGTGTTGTTCGAGTGAAGCTCTTCTGAGAGAGCAATCACATGGCGCAGAGGCTGCTTGCGGTCGGGCATGGGGATGGAGGCCTTCCAGGTGAAGGCGTTTGTGCCGAGAGAGATGGACTGCTCATCCATCCCCGGCAGACAGATGTTGAAGCTGAGCTCTTCAGACAAAGCCGCAGTGAAGGCGGCCATTACGGAATCGGAGGCGGTGAGAGAGAGCAGGTGCGTCTTATTCTCATCCCCCGCATAGCGGTCGCAGTACGCGGTGATGCGCGTGGAGGAGTCGCGCCGCTTCTGGTAGAAGGTTACAGGCAGAAAGCGCAGGTGGCCATTTTTCATAGGTGTGTGGGCATCGCAGACAGATGGGAAGGTGGAAGGCTGCCGTCCCGGAAGCTAGTTTTCCGAGGGCAGAAGCACGGTTGTCGCAGACCGGTCGGCCTCGGTGATGATCCAAACCTTGCCGTCCGGGCTTATGTCTGTGTTATAGGAACTGAAGATTCTCTCGTCGCCGTTGTCGAGAGCGGCGTCGTTATAGGCGATATCGTTGTCTGAGAGATCTCCCCAGTCGCCGTTGGCATGGCGTTCAAGGATCGACCCGAAGTCGAATCCTTCAAGGGCCAGTTCGCGGATGCCGGGGGTGATGACGGTACGGCCGAGGGGGAACAATTCGCCTCCGACTTTGCGGAATGAGACGGTGTCTGTTTCAGGCTGGATATCCTCGGCGGTGTCCTCGTCATGGAAGAGCGTAGGCTCTTCCTGTTCGTCTTCCTCGGGAGCCTCGGTTCCCAGGGTAAGCACGCGGCCGTCCTCATACACGAGGGCGAGGTCATGCGAGAACCGCTCAATCGTGCGTGTGACAGTAGCGCCGTCCTCGCCCTGTTCCTCGTTGATCACGGTGACGACCTTTTGGGTGCGCCAGCGGGCAATATGCCGCTCTTCCCCTTCGCCGAAGGCTCCGTTCATCAGGCCGGAGGTGCAGAGCAGCCCGACATGGCCGCCGTGCAACGGTGTCAGGGGTTGGCCGCAGGAGATTGCTGCTTCCGGCAGGAGCGCATGCCGGCTCTGCCGCCACGCGTTGGACTGGGGCAACAGATCCTCAAGAAGGTCGAAGTCGATGCCCTGGTGGACAAACGTAGCTGGCCCGGAGGGCGGCACTGCGTACGCCCAGTCGCCGTCGTCGGGTTCCGGCAGCGGGTCGATGTTGAGGCGCCTCCAGGACAGGCCATTGAGGTAGGTCTGGGAACGCTCGGCTACATTGTCGGTCTGGTCCTTGCGCACGCCGAAGAAGACCACCTGGTCGTACTTGACCGAGTCCGGGTGGGTCAACTGGTAGACGCGAATGTCGCCAAATCTGCCAGCCAGCGTGCGTGAACAGTAGGCAAGAGCCTTCGCCGGTATGACGAAGACGAGAACGCCGCCGGGCACCAGCCAGCGGTAGCAGTGCTGAAGGAAAACCTGCTCCAGGCGCTTGTTGTCCAAGGCGCCGATTTCAAAGTCGTAAGGAGGGTTCAGGTAGAGGAGGGACACCTGCTGTACCTTGCCGGCGACCTCGATGGTATTGCCATGGATGGTCGCGATCCCGGCCGCGGCACAGGCTTCGGCGCGGTCGGTGTCAAGCTCGATGGCATAGCGAGCGACGGCAGTGTCTTTCGTCACGGCCAGCAGAGCGGCGCCGGTTCCGGCGCACGGGTCGAGCACGCTTGCTTGCTGGGAAAAAGTAAGGCGCGCGCGAATGCGCGGCCCTTCGGGGCCGGGAAGAGGAAAATATCCCAGCCGGATTCTGCCTGAGTTTCTCAAGTTTGGTTCCTTTTCAACCGGGCGTGCAGGGATTTAGTGTCCGGCTTTTGCGAGGTGGTGGGGCGCATGGATGCGGTTACAGAAAGCTTCTAGCAGGGAGCACAAACAGGTGGTGACATGTGTCTCGTAAAGTGAAAACACATCCACAAAGCGCCTGATATCCTGCGAAGCCGTCACCGAATGGTAGGGTTCAGCCTATTGGGGCGAAGCCCTGTTTACGTCAACAGAGGTTCAACTTCCGGATTGTCCGTGATCGCACGGAACTCGGGTGCCTGGGGGTTTCACAGTCTGCACTGCTCAATGAGTGACTCGGAGATGTTGCGTAAATCCAGAATCCATTCTGGCGACATCAGCGTTTCCCGATACTTATTCGTGCACTCAAATAGAACCTATCGGTCGTGCAGGGGCGGGTTTTCGGGGCAGCGCTTGTCTGATAGCTAGAACCAATTCATCAGAAATGCCGTCAGGAGCCTGCATCGATCCGTCGGCAGAGATTTGTATCCGTACCGCGCGTCCGCCACTGTTCACTGAAAAGTGAACCTTATCCAACGTATGCTGGCGTTTACCCAAGAGTGCCCTCATCGAGGGTCGAACGTCTTTCGTCCCAGAAAGCGTCGCTTCGAAATTTACGGCTTCGTCGAAGACAACATCTCTCACATGAGCACGATCAATGACGATCTGATCTCCGATCTGTTCTTGGACGTTGTCGGCCCACATTAGTACATCGACGTTCAGGTTTGTCCAAGCAGCCTCAAAATTACAAATCTGTAACACTCGACTACTGAATGGTCCGATGGAGCGAGGAGGATTCAGTAGTTCGACCTCAGGGAACTCATTCGAGAAACTAAACGCTGTCTCAACATATGAAATCCTCTCAAATCTAATATCATTCCCGAATGGATCGGTAATCAACTCCTCAGAAATGAGCTTCTCGATAAAACGGGCTTCGATGGAGCTCTCGCGAACGCGTGTCACCAAAAAGCCCGACATGCTTTCGGGCGTAAGAATATCAGCACGGATTCTCTGTGCCAATTGACGCATGGATAAGGGCCAACTCCCGGCCAACCACTTAACGCGTTTCATTGCTGGCGCTCACCTCCTGCACTCAATTCAGCTACCAAGCTTCTAAAAACTTGAATAGCGGTGGCATCGAGAACTCTCAACAGAGCTTTGCGATCTTGTTCCTCGAGGTTACGCCAAGTTTTTACATAGCTTCCGTCCCGACGTATCAGGGTGCCTTTTACGGCGAATTTAAAGCCTTGCCCCAATTCTGGCTCGTCGATCCCCGCCGTGAAATCGAAAAGATGGTAAGGAGACTCGATTTGCTTCGAGCGCCATCTAACTGAGACGATATAGAAGCCGCCCTCCCTGAGGTCCTTGTATTGAGAAGACAATAGAACACTAGAGCCCTTAAGAGCCACTTCACGGACTAAAGCCTTTAGTTCGTCGCTGGCCTCAGCGGATCCGGCAGGCGGCTGAGCCTCGCTATCCTGAGATTGCAGCTCGCCCTCACGATCAGATTCCTCATTTTCGGGCGAGGAGGCATTTGGAGCTTTTACTCTGACACTTGTAACATTTACCAGCTCAAACTTTGGTAAACCACCGATGAGGCCAGTAAAGAAACTTGTTCTAGCGGCTGGCGACGTGAGAAGGGAAAAATCTACACGCTCCACAGGCAGTGGAGCATTGGCCTTACCTTCGAACCTCTGTCTGATACCATTGCTGACTGCGATCGCTGTTGAATTCACAGGCAGCGTAACGGTAAGACCATCTGAATTAATTTCTATGTCGATGTTCGCTTCGCGCTTCCGCCTCTGTCGAAGACGTGTCTTCGAAAAATCGGTTTCGGTGTACTTGATGTCTACGCTGACTTTCCCCTTGTCGGGTGATCCGGTGATGATCTGCATGTCGCCTGTCGCAGCTACCTGATTCCGATACTCGTCGACGATCGCACGTACGTCAGAGTTGGTGAACTCTCCCTTAAATCGAAAGGTAGTACTGGATTCACTGCGCGATCCGAGGTCATTGAATTTCTGTAGCTCAGTTACTTGATTGAAACCGCACGTTAGCACTGATAGGCGCTTAATGAGGTCATCCCTCGCTTCCTCCCTTGAGTAGAAGACATTGCGCGAGCGGGCAAGTTCCAGAAGAACTCCTGTCGTGAACTGCTGCTTCTGTGAGATCAGTAGATCATGGATTTCGCTGTCGTTCGCTGTATATAGAAGCACGGCTATTGACCTCGCATCATCCCGATGACTTCGGGAGAAAAGGCTGTGTGGATCTTGTGGATCGGAGCGAATTCGACCCGCTTCAAATCACTGCTAGCATCGCCAGTCCCTCCGAACTCCACGATATATTCTTCTACCGCTCGACCAAAATTCGCCGCTGCGGTGGAGTCTGCATCGAGAGTTCTGATCAGGACCTTAATGCCGGGAGCGATCTGCTGGAAATGCATCAAGTGATCGATCAAGTACAAAAATTCTTGCGCTAGCGAGCCATGATCGCGGTAGAAAACCAAAAGCGTCTTCTCTCGCTTTTGAGGATCCTCGCAGAGTAGGCTTATCCAAGGACCGCTAAGCATTTCCAATGTAGCTGCTCGGGAAGTTTCTATACGCAGATTCTTCTTCTGGACTAGTTGTGGATAGAAAAACCTGCAATGCTCTGGATCAGGGATGACTTTCTTTCCGCGAAGATGGTTGATCTCGTAGTGGACGTTATCTAGCCACTGAACTTCGTTCGGGCCGAAGATAAAGAGCCTGGAACCACGCGGTACTGGAATGTCATCAAATTTCACCGATCTAAATATTTCCCGGAAATTGCGATCGTATGCACCATCGTGGTTGTAGACAAATAGAAGCCCGACAATAGATGCCGAAACGCTATCGTGAAGGTATTTCTTGCGCCATTCATCGCTCTGCTCTGCGCAGCCAAGAGATAGAGCTAAGTTCCTCACCGCGCCGTAGATTTGAGCGGCGGATATTGTGCTCGCCGAGTAGCTCTTCAGATCACAGTTCACATAGGTTCTGACCGGCTCGTACGGCTCGTCGTAGTAAAAGACGACGTCAGAAGGATGTGTGTCCTTATTGTGAGATTCAAGCACACATTTCCAGTTCTGGTCGACAGGGCCGCTCCTCTTCCAGAGGAACTCGGAGAAAAGTTCAGAAGACAACAATTCCGCCATTTTGGCGATGTTGGAGGTTTCGCTCATGCCAGCTCTCTTTTGAAAGTTACAAAAAAGTTTAGTACGCTCCACATGGGGCCAATTGGAGGTCAATGCCGAGCACCTATCGTTCGGGGAAGAACCATGGGTCAGCATGGATTTCTTCCGGACCTTCGAACTGCTCCGCCCTAATCCCGTCTATCATACTTCATCGCCATAGCGGGCTGTGAAAAAATCATGATGTGGATGCACTGGCTCATGTGCATAACGGTCCGCAGGGCCCGCATTCTTTAGCGATAACATCGGGCCCAATAAGTCGGCCAGTGTTCAGGAATGTGATCGAGGGCCGGATTCTCAACTGTTGCCAGCCCAAAACACTTATGGAGGCAGCCTGGAGTTGATATTTTCGTGTTCCCGGCGCGCGGATCATCAAACCGACAGTTGTGTGCGCGTTTTGATGGGATCAATTAGCGCGAAAACCCCATAACCTGCCAATCTCTGCCCATTTTCATTCAGGTGGTGCGAAGTTTGCGTATTTCGGCGAGGATCTTGGTGAGTCGGTTTGAGAGCCGGTCGAGGCGAGAGCGAGAGTCACCGCTTGGTAGTGAGCGGCGGAACATCACCAGGGCATGTTGGGTGGCGCGCAAGGAATCGATGAGGCCGTCGAGGCCAGCTCGTTGAAGTATGGACGATGTTTTGGGTTGCGGAGCCAGATATTTTGGTTTGGAGCGAGCCAGTTGAAACTCACGCTGGAGATCGGTCAAAGCCACATCGACATAGCGCATGGTCATGTCGGGATATTTGTGGCCGAGTAACTTCATCAGGACGGGGAAGCTTACACCGGAGCGCAACATTTCCGTGGCATAGGTATGTCTAAATTGGTGTGGGACGATGCTTGTGGAGAGGCCGAGAGTGTGACAGACCAGATGCAGGTAATCTCGCAGTTGAACAACGAGAGCTACTTTGCTTCCTGGACGAGCCAGCAACCGACCGTCGGGAGGCAACGGGTCAAGGAAACGGAAGAATCGAAGTCGTTGGACGAGGATAGACGCCGCAGCATCGATGGGGACCATGCGTTCGGTTTTGAGTTTGCCGAGCGGTACATGGATGGCCCATTGATCCGGACCGACGGAGCGAAGACAATCGAAGGACAAGTCCGCACACTCTCCGATGCGCATGCCGGTGTGGCGGAGCAACAAGAATACATTTCCTCCCAGATCGTTGCGGCGGAGGAACTCCTGCTGCAAGAGCTGGTCCTGCTCTACAGTGAGCGGTCGTGGCAAACTCTGCGGTGTGCGCGGAATATCCTCGTCGCGGACCAGCCGAGCGAGTTCAGCATGTTGGCTTGTCCAGGCCAGTTCGCTGAAGATGGAGCGCAGAGCGATGAGTCTTCCGATGCAGGTCACGGTCGCTAGGGGTGGCATTTGCGAACGCATGCGGGAGATCCATCCGAGGATGTGAGGATCGCGGCACAGTTGCTCCAGACGGGTGACCTCGGGGTGCTCGGCGGCCAGATAGACGAGGAAATTACGCACCGTCATGTTGTAGTGACGTTTGCTGCCCGGTGTGAGTGCGGTGCAGATGGACTCAACAGCGCGCTCGAAGGCCGGTGCCAGAGGATGCTGGAGTGGAGGACGGCGCCAGCGCTTCATGATGCGCTCCTGGTAATAGGGCGGATGCACTGCGCCGCGGCGCGGGCAAACTGAAGGTAGACATCCTGCGGAGAGACTTGCACATAGTGCAGTGTGGTTTCGATGTCGGAGTGTCCCATCAGTTGCATGAGCGCGGGCAGGCTGATACCGGCACGCACCATATCCGAAGCGAAGGTGTGTCTGAAGCGGTGCGGGTTGGCAAGCTGGATGCCGGTGGTGCGGCGATGGTAGCGGAACAGAGAGCGCAGTCCTGCGGGAGTCATGCGAGTTCCGCGTGCTGGCCCCTTGAGCACGACGAACAGTGCGGCGGAGCAGGGATCGGGCCGTTCCAGGCGCAGATAATGATCAATCAGTTGCGTGGTTTCCGGCGCCAGAGGGAGGTAGCGCAGCTTGCTGCCCTTGCCACGCACACGGAGCTGGCCTTCGGAGAGCAACACGTCTTCCGGGTTCATAGCCAGCACTTCGGCGGAGCGAAGTCCTTGCATGAGCATCAGGCCCACGATGGCCAGATCACGCGCGTTGTGGAAGCTGGACCAGAAGCGCGCCACTTCATCGACCGAGAGAGGGACGATGGTGAGCCTGGGTTCCTTCACTCTCAGTCTGCTTAGCTCGAACCTCGGGCGGCCCAGGCCCAGCGGCCTTCGGTGGAGGTAAACCTGCTGGAAGCCCGGCGCGGCCGGACAGGTTGCATCCGGGAACTCGTTGCGGATGGCACGATCGGCACAAGCGACGCGGTCGTTGATGGTGGCGGCAGAAGGCGCGGGTTCGAGGCATGACTGGAAGCGCACGTAATCGAGCAAGGTCGATTCGGTGAGGTCTTCCAAGGAGATATCGCCGGTGTGGTGAACGCTCTCCCACCAGCGCACGAAGTACAACAGGCTGTGTGCGTAGCTATAGAGGGTCTTATCTGAAAGACGGCGAACATACTCGCGGTCCAGGAAGCAGTTAATCCAAGCGACGCCCTGACCGGTGTCTTGCTCGACCACGTGAATCGGGCTGTGTGCGCCCGATGGTGTCTTCTGACGTAGGACGCGGAACTTCATGGCTGCGCGGCCTCCACGAGAGACTGGAACTGTTGCGTGTTGCCACCTTCAACGAAGAAGGAGTTAAGATCGTGACCCTGTGGCAGAAGAACGCGCCGGGCAGTGATGCCACGCGCGCTGAGACGCAGAGCCAGTTGCACGGCGGCTTGCTGGCCGCTCTGGTTGGCATCGACATCGAAGGTGAGATAGACGGTGCGCGGACCGTCGCACAGTTCCAGAAACTGGTCCGCGTTGAGATGGGTGCCCAGCGAACAGGCGACGTTGTGAAAGGCCGCCTGCCGCAACACGACATAGTCGAATAGGCCCTCGACAAGAATCACCTCGGGGCAATGCTGTACCTTCTCCCATGCGTACAGGCCACCCTTGGTGCCGGGTAGAAAGCGATGCGCAAAGGCAGCGCCGATACTGCGACCGTAGAGGTTGACGATGTGATCGCCCTGGCGCAGCGGGAAGACGATGCGCTGATAGAAAGCGTCGGAGCCGTTTACGTTGATCAGGCCGACTTGTCGCAGCAAATCGAAGGAATAACCCTGTGCCGTAAGGTGACGACGCAGAGTTCCGCCGGGCGCATAGCCGATCTTTAACTCACTAATCAAGGCAGGGTCATGTAGTCCGCGCCGGTTGAGATAGAGTATCGCTTCCGGGTAGTGATCGAGTTGCTGCTGATAGAAAGCGGCAGCCTGTTCGAGCACGGCGGCGGTGCCGACTGCAGGAGTGGTCTGTGAATCGAGACAAGCGAGGCTCTGGCGGAAGGACAGATTGCGGGACAACTGGATAAAGCGAATCAGATCACCGCCCTGCCCGCAGCCGTGGCAGTAGAAAACATTTTTACGCGTGTTGACATAGAACGAGGGACGGGTCTCTTCGTGCAACGGACAGAGTCCGACAAACTCGGATCGACCCACAGGCTGACCAGCCCAGTTATGCTGCCGCAGATACTCCAGAAGCGGCAACCGCCGCTTGAGTGCTTCGACGTCTTCGCCCACAGCGTTTTTTCGCCTCTGGAGCCCAGCGTAGGCGGGTGATGCCGACAATCCCAGGCAAGGATGGTGGGTGAAAGAGCTTTTTCTCAGAGACGCCACGGCCAGAGATTTTGCAGAACCGGAGTGATCCAGGACAGTGGCGTCGTTTCGTCATCGTCCTGATGACGAAACGTTAGCCAGTGAGCCACGCGGGCAACGGTCTGGCTGAAAAAGGAGGGCACCAGTTGAGAACAGTCCAAGTCACTCCACCAGCGACGGACGGTGGACGGATCAGGCAACCGATCAGGATCTTGAAGCTTGGGTAATGCCACTTCCCACGAGCAGTGCTCCACGAAACGCAACAACAACGCCTGGAAGCGCGCAAACAAGCTGTAATGCGTGTATGGAAGAGAGAACGGCGGAAGGAAAGTGAAGGTCTTCCCGCAATCGATGCAACGGCCGCGATGAATCCAGATCCAGTCGTGGTGCGCGTCGTGCGCCTGCTTGCGGCGACGACCGTGACCGATGATCGAATTCCGTTCACAAACCGGACATCGGCGTAAAATAATCTTGTCGCAGTCTTCTGCCCATTCGGTGGCAAGCTTGCACAGTGGGGCGGGGACTGGGATAAAGAGGATCGTACATCACAGGGGTTCCGCCTCCGCCTCCGACCAGCCAAGATCATCGCCGGAAGCGGAACCCCGCCTCCTGAAGAAAACTCAACTGAAAGAAAATATACCTTCTTATCTACAGGCCGTAGGGCAGGAATCAAATTATTGGCCGGTTATCTCCGCCGTTCCACTCACTGAAAGGAACTCCTTTGTTATCAATTAATTCTGCTGTCCAGAAAGGGCTTGCGGCAACATTATGGGAGACGGATTAAACACAGGTGCTGCCGTATTGCTCGCTTAGGTCGGTAGCAATCAGGGTTGTCCGGGCGTCAGTGGAGAGCACCCGGACGCAGTGGGCTGAGGCAGTCTTGCCTCCGTGGTGAAAGCGACCTGGAAATCGTAGACGGGCGTGGAAACAATGCGGGCGCGGGGGCCAAAGGGCACCCGCGCCGGGTTTGCGGCTAGGCGGCCAGGCAATCCCTGGCTGACTCCAGGGCGAGACGGACGTTGCCGAGTGCTTCCATCGATGGCACAGTTGCGAAGGTCTGGACCTTATAGGTATCCAGAACTTGGTCAACCATCTGTGGGGCCACGCAGGCGGCTAGCTGCCGGGTATGGGTCAGCAGGTCGCACGCTTCGTTGAGGGAGCGCATAATCTGTTGTGCCGCGTCGCCTGAGGGGGTGTCCGGGGCGATGGCGCTCTTTGCTTTGGTGGCGGCGTCGTTGTAGAGTGGCTCACCCAGGGCCTGGATGTACAAGGCCTTCTTGACGAGCAGCTCGTCGCGGGTGGGAGTACTTGCCGTCTGTGCCGCAGGGCAGGTAGTCGGGCCCGGCAAAGGACGCTGCGGGTGCGAACCATTGCCGGTGTTACTGCTTTCGTGAACCGCCAGCGGCTGCGCCGGATTCGCAGCGCCGGAGCGGGGGAGCGCGGCAGCAAGCGCAGCCAGAGCAGCAGGGCGGAATTTATTCAAATCTGTGGGCTGACCGTAGGGGTCGATGTCACACCACAGTTTTTCGACGCGCCTGAGATAGAGGCCGATACCGAAGCACTCGGCCGATCTCTTGAAGGCCTGGGAGTCGGCGGAGGTCAGGGCATTGGCGTCGTCCGACCACATCTCGCCTGTGCCCGAGTTCCTCCCAATACCGGGGATTTCGATTTCGCAGATGAGGGCGATCTTGCCCTTCATCACGCTCTTGCCATCCACCGTAACCGGGATGTTTTCTATTGTGTACTGCTGGTAGGTGCGGCTCCAGCAACCCTCGCCCAGCACGGAGTTCAGTCGGTCGATGATCACGCTTGCCTTGATGTAGGGAACGACAAGTCCTCGCTTCTTGTCCTTGGTCGCCTGGATCACGCGCCAGCGGACGTCGTTGAAGGAGAAGGGTTCGCCGAACTGGGCGATGATGCGTTTTCTCTCGTCGGCGGCCAGGGTGGTAGCCGGCGCCGGATCGGCGGTGAGATCCGGCAGGGAAACCGCATGGCCGCGCGAGTCTAAAAGAATAGAAGATGCCATTTGAAACCTCGTGACCGGACAACAGTCCGGCAGGGAATTGTGTGAAAGGGTTTCTTCTGCTGATGCGAGCTACCCTGAATCTCTGGGACCGTGGCCGCGGCTTCCGGCTCCCGCAGATGCAGAGTGCTCCGGGTCGAATTGACATCGCTGCGGTCAGAAGGCATATACTGCGGCGTTCTGCACAGACTTTGATGTTTCACCTGCATAGGCAATATGAACGAGAACTCAGACATCGATTACGCCAAAGAGTTGATTCGATTGTGCCGCGCAGGCAGGCTGCACGACATTGACAGGTTGATCTCCGAGGGGAAATCGCTCGATATTTCCAATGCGATGAAGCGCGGCCGACAGAGAAGCCTGGTTGAAGTCGCAGTCGAGACCGGATTCCACAGCCTGATAGAACTGATCGCGAGGAACGAGCCATCTCAGTCGGCGAAAGACGCAGCTTTGGGCCTGGCCGTATCGTCACGGAGGCTGGATATTGTTGAACTGCTTCTTGTGAATGGGGCTGATATCAAGGCTGTCCCTCTTGTGGACGTTCTGCTCACCTGGGAGCCCGAGCTGATTCGATACTTTCTCAATCACGGTGCGGACCCTGTGAATGGCCGCCCATTTGCTGAGGCGTTCGGCGCGAAGGTTAGAACAGCGCTTCGTGCTTTTATCGACTATAAACGGGCCCATCCAGAACTGGCAGCACAATTGCAGGAACAGGTTGATTGTGCTCTACGGCACTTTTGCTTTGTGGGAGATTTGAAGTGGGTCTCTTTGTTGATGTGGGCAGGAGCCGATCCGCGCTCTCGTGGTCCGAAGCTGGAGGAGGAGTACACCGAAGACCCGGAATGCTACACCTCAGGGCTGGAGGAGGCTTGTTATTCAGAGAATCCAGACGTATTGAAGAGGCTGAAGCCGGACGCGAGCCGTGACAACCTAGCCGAGCTTCTTCATCAAGCTGCTTTCTGGGGGCGAAGTGTAATGCTCGAGTATCTGCTTGGGATCGGTGCAGTGCCGAATGACAAGATTAATGGTGGATCTTCGGCGCTGGATTCCGCTTTGCGCAACCTCAGTTTCATTCGGATTACTGCTTATACGACAGGTAAACCATCTTCGCAATACGATGCACGGCAGACGTTTGATTGTGTGCGCGAACTCCTTTCTCATGGAGCGATCTGGAGTCCAGACAGCGCATACGAACTGAATTCCTTACGACGAGCGCTGCTGGAGTGTGAGCCCGACGTGACAATCGAGCTGCTTCAACTGTTCAGGAAGCATTGCGCCTGTCCTGCCGAGACAGTTCATAAGCTCCTGGGAACGCCTCGAATGAGAGAACACATGAAGTCTGAAGCCAATGCGCTTTTGCGACTCGGGATTCATTTAGAGGATAGACCGAACAGTATATGGCGGAGATCCCCGAGACGGATTGGGGCCGGCCGATGACTACGAAGTCAGACAGGGAGAGACATATTGAGCGCGGAGGGCGCAATGTTTGAACAATATGACCGCGAAGAGCTCTATCGCAAAGTTTGGGAACGGCCTGTGTTGAAGGTGGCCGAGGAGTACGGTGTATCCGCCGTCGCACTCGGCAAAACGTGCCGAAAGTTGTCTGTACCGGTCCCAGGCCGAGGGCACTGGGCGAAGCTTGCCCACGGACACCAAGGCGCCAAGAAGCTGCCGCTGCCAAAACTCGAAAAGGTCCCCATCATTTATCGTTCTCCGGTTGTGTCGAAGAGGACGGCCAATTCCAACCAGGAAGATCCAGAATTTGCTGCGGTAAGCCAGCTCCTTGCCTCAGGGTCTCTAGCTCCGCCGGACGTCGATCTAACCATTCGGCCGCATCCACTTATCCGATCCACTATCAGTCGTCTTCGGAGTCGCAGCCGAAAGGATGAATTCGGCATCCTTCTCCCGAGAGAACCGGGCGCCCTTGACATCAAGGTGAGTGAAGAGACTCTGGGCCGTGCGTTGCACATCATGGCGCAAGTGATTGCCGTGTTAGAGCGCCAGCGTTTCATCGTGGATGTCTCAGACCAAGGGCAAACATATGCTTTGGTTAATGGTGAACATGTCCGATTCGCGATCGAGGAGCCAGTTTGCAAGGTTGTCACCCAAAAACCGCGCGTGCCGCATCCAACGGACACGTGGGATTACGACAAAGTCGTGACATACGAACCTGCGGGAAAGCTGGTGCTGAGCATTCTCGCTGAGACGTCCGGTCGGGTCGAGCGGCGGAAGCGCTGGAGCGACGCGAAAACGCAACGAGTTGAAAGTCTGATTGCGGGTTTTGTGGCCGGACTAATGCAAACCGCAATCCACATGCGGCGAGACAGGGAGGAACGCAAACGGAGCGAGGACGAGCAGAAAAAGCGATCACAGGAGCGAGCGCAACTCCAGAATGACATTCAGGAAGAAGAAAAGAAACTGGAACAGTTCAACAATTGGGTCGAAGGCTGGGAGCGTGCGGAGCGAATGCGACGCTTCATAGCCGTTTATGCAGAAAAGGCGCGCACGTGGCCCGCGGAGAAGCAATCGAAGCACAGCGCGTGGGTAGAGTGGGCTACTCGACAAGCCGACTGGATTGATCCACTCGTTACTGAAAAGCCGGTGTCTGTATTGGATCGAAAGCACGAACTGAGATGGTGGTGATCCGATGAGATCTCCGCGATTCTGAGCGAATTGTTCTCGATAAGTAGATTGATCAGCTTGTAGACACTGAGGCTTTGTGCAGCCTTCCAAACGCTTTGTCTAGCTGCGAGGGATTCGCCAAGGCTCTGACGTGTTATTGCCCTCGCAGGCTGGCGCCGATCTACCTCCTTCAAGAAGGATTGGGTTGATTGATCCTCGCGGACACGGTCGAGGAGCCGTGTGGTTCTTGGGCGCAGCGCCAAAGCTTGAGGAAGAACCGAATAAGGCGGAATAGGGCGGAATAAGGCGATCTGAGCAATCCCGGACGGAGGCAGCATAAAGACGACCTGCGGAGCTTTGCACAGTTGGTTTTAGGCCGCGTCGACAGGGATGGTTTCGCCAAATGGGGCCACCTGTGAACTGGTGGACACCCAGATCACGGGATAGTGCGGCTCCCGCTCCGGGAAGGAACCGTACAAGTCGGTTAGAAAGACCAGTGCATGCGGGGCGATTCCTTGCTGTTCAACGTGCTCGAATACAGGTGCGAAATCCGTGCCGCCTCCGCCCACCGGTGTGAGTGTTACCGTTTCACCACAGGAATAGACATCGTGGCGGTGGATGAGGGTGTCGAAGTAGAGTAGGTGGACCTTCTCAGGCCTGTGCTCTTCAATCAGCGCATTGACCTCGCCCGCAAACTGGCCCAGTTGGCGTTCGCTGATTGACCCAGAGCAGTCGATGGCGATCACCAGTTCGCCGACACCTTCTCGGCTGATCCCGGGCAGGTAGAATCCCGCGTGGATGAGCCGGCGATTGGGGCGCATCCAGGAGTAGTCGTTCGGGATCGTGGCCGCGAACGCGCGCTGAAACCTGTCTCTCCAGTCGACTTTGGCCTCCGCTGTTTGGCGAAGAGCGCGGTCCACCCCCGCAGGCGTCTTGCCTGCCATGCGTGCGACGGCCACGGCCTCATGCACCGCGGCGCGCCATTCGGTCTCGGCAGCGGTACGCTGGGCATCGGACAAAGGCTGACCGGGCGCCTCGGGATTCGGCGCATCGAGAACCTGGCCGAATCCGCCCGGCGTCACGGGCGGTTGAGGAACCTGGTTTCCGCCGGGGTCTGGCAGGCTCGATTGGCTACCACTGGACGAGTCTGAGGCGCCTGACGAACCCGGCGATTGAGAAGAGCTGGAGTTCGACGAATTCCCGGACGCTTCCTCTTCGAGCCTGTTGTAGATCTGTTCGGCGCTGAGGTTGTGGAAGCGGTAATCGTCCAGGGCGTCTTTTGGTAGTGCCAGGCCGGCATTGAGCACCAGGGGATTGATGGCGTAGTCGGCGGCCTCGTTCCATCGTCCCGGAGCGCGGTTGCCGCGCCGGGTGTGATGTTGAAGGGCGGGGTGCATGACTTCGTGGGCAAGTACCCCCACTAATTGGTCGGGTGGCAACTCATCCACAAAGACCGGGTTGTAGAAGAGGCTCTTGCCGTCTGTCGCCATGGTTGGGATGCTTGGGACAGAAACCGGTGTAAGCCGGAAGATCAGTGCTCCGAAGAAGGAGTGGTCAAGGAGCAGGACGGCCCGGGCTTTCCGGATACGGTCGATTGCGGTCGGTTTCATAGTTGCCATTGGCGCTCCTCGGTGTTCGCCGTCGCACGAGACCTTGATCGCGGCGACGGCGAACGAGAGTTGGTTCAAGCCGGAACGCACATATAGGCAGCCATGTGGTCCAGAATTGCGGTGGTTTCGTCTTCGATGGAATCCTCGGCGCCAGTTGTTTCATTAGGGACCGGCCCTGGGCTGGCCATGTCGGTCTGCGGAGGTTCCGCAGGGTTCTGGTCGATGGCGAGGACGCCGGCGATGATGCGTGCGATCGAGGCGGCGCTGGCAGCTGTCTGCTGGCGCGTTGCCGGGCTGTTGCGCAGCAACTCGGCCGAGTGTTGACATAGCTGCTGGCGCACCTGTTCGGTAAGGACGGCCAAGTTGGGGTCGCCAACAATGTTAAGCCGTGGCAATAGCTCAACGAGGTCGCTGACATTCGAGACCAGCGTCCCGTGGAAGCGGGCTTCCGGGTCCGCCAACCGGCTTGCCATGTGGTTGGTTACCTCATAGAGGCGCATCCACAGGTCGCGCATGCCGACTCCGATCGCCGCGCGAGTGGAAGCGTCGATGTCGCGGGCAATGCGGGCTTGCTCGTCCTC
>CAYQSI010000021.1:0-54126 GCA_964420185.1 uncultured Occallatibacter sp.
TGCCGGTTCCGGTAATCACGTCGCCCAGGCGGTTTGAGGCCGTCTCATCCGGCCCGAAGACGCGGAAGTTCTTCTGCTCCTTGTTGGCTTCCATCACCGCATGGAGCAGTTGCCCCAGAATCCGTGTGGATTCGACGTCGGTTTGTCCGTGGCCTTCGACTTTGACCGCAAACTGGCGGAAGTTGGGCATCTTCAGGGGTTCCAGCAGCAGGCCGCCATTGGCGTGGACGTTCATGCCCATGCGCCGCCGCCCCTTGGGCGCAATCGCCGCCAACTCCGCGCGGAACGCGCCCTTTTCGTCGAACAATTCCTCGGGCTTGTAGCTGCGCATCCAATCTTCCAGCAGCCGCAGGTGGTCGGGCTTCTCGCGCAACTCGGCGAACGGCACCTGGTGGGCGCGCCATGTGCCCTCCACCTGCTTGCCGTCCACGAATTTTGGCCCGGTCCAGCCCTTGGGCGTCCGCATGATCAGCATGGGCCACGCCGGCCGCTCAATCGGGCCAGTGGCTTCGCGCGCAACCTTCTGGATTTCGGCAATGCGGTCCAGCATGGTGTCAAAGACCGCCGCGGCCTGTTGGTGCATCGTCAGCGGATCGTCGCCCTCCAGCGTGAACGGCTCATAGCCGTAGCCGCGCATCAGGTTTTCCAACTCGGCGTGCGGAATCCGCGCCAGCACCGTGGGGTTGGCGATCTTGTAGCCGTTCAGGTGCAGAATGGGCAGTACTGCTCCGTCGGTCGCCGGATTGAGGAACTTGTTGGAGTGCCAGCTTGTGGCCAGCGGGCCTGTTTCGGCCTCGCCGTCGCCCACCACGCAGGCAACGATCAGGTCCGGATTGTCGAAGGCCGCGCCGTAGGCATGCACCAGCGAGTAGCCCAGCTCGCCGCCTTCGTGGATCGATCCTGGCGTCTCTGGCGCCACGTGGCTGGGAATCCCATACGGCCAACTGAATTGGCGGAAGAGGCGCTTGATGCCGTCCCGGTTCTGCTCGATGTGGGGGTAAATCTCGGAGTAGGAGCCTTCCAGATAGGTGTTGGCCACCAGCCCCGGTCCGCCGTGCCCTGGCCCAATAATGTAGAGCATATTCAGGTCGCGTTCGCGGATCAGGCGGTTCCAGTGCACGTAAAGAAAGTTGAGCCCCGGCGTCGTGCCCCAGTGGCCCAGCAACCGCGGCTTCACGTCGTCCAGGGTGAGAGGCCGCTCCAGCAGAGGGTTGTCTTTCAGGTAAATTTGGCCAACGGAGAGATAGTTGGCGGCACGCCAGTAGGCGTTCATCTGGGCCAGCAACTCCGGGCTCAGAGGGCCTTTGCTTGTTGCTTCGCTCATAGATTCACCTCGTAAGGGGAACTCCCGGGGACATTATCAGCCTAGCAGCCGCCAGTCACAGGCTTGGGTGATTCATGTCACAACCAGGTGAGACGCCAGCCCACACTGTGGGACCAACCCCTGCGCAAACTATTTTCGGGAAAAGCCGCATCCTCCGCTGAGCTGTAATGCTCTTGACTCCAGCGTTTTCCCGCGCTTCACTGGCTGCGAAAAAACTCGATCCTGAGGGAGGCGGGGGGACCCCCGCATAAAAGCCAACAAAATCAACAAGGTTTTACAGACTGCGGAAAAACTCGTGGAATGTGTTTCGAAAAGACGTTTTGTGTCAGGGCACGACTTTAGTCGTGCCATAAGTGCCGCAAAATCACCGTGGGCTTTAGCCCCTGAGGGATGCTTTTCGGGAGTTCAGATAAAATCCAGGCCTTTTTCCGCAGCCTCTTTAGCCCAGGAAGGAATGCCGATTCACTGTAACGACTTGGCTTCCAATGCCCTAAAAATACCGCTTCATTTTGAGGATTTGCGACTCAAAACCGTACCACAGCGCCGTGGCTATCGCGGTTGAGGCAGCCAGGCGAAAACCCACCACCGCAAGGTTCCCAGCCACGCCGTAGTGGTCCATCCGCAAGTCGAACCAGCCAAAGAAGACGAAGGTCATGATGTGAGTCATGTAAAGGCCGTAGCTGATGCGGCCATAGAAAGCCAGTGGTCCTCGGCGTAGCACGGCGTTCACCGGATTGCGTGCGCCGGTCGTGGTGATCAGGGTCAGCATTGCGCCGCAGTAGCCAACCGCCAGCGCGGAGTCCAACAGAGACGTTCCTCCGGCCACGGTAGCCGCCGCGGCAATTCCCACCACGAACGCGCCCAGGCCGATCCAGAGCCAGGTGCGGCGGCTCAGCTTGAGTGTGTAAAAGCCCAGCGCCAGCAAACTGCCCAGCGCGATCCCATCCAGGTGAATCAGCGTGTGGGTGGGCATACCCCTCATCCAGACCAGGTTCAGGTGGCGCAGCAGCGGCGAGCCCACCAGCGCGCAGGCCAGAACCCCCGCCAGCATCCACGGCCGGCGCAGGAAGCGCACAATGGGCGCCCAGAGAAAGTAGTACTGCTCCTCGATGGCCAGCGCCCATGTGGGGCCAATGGCAGGCGGCAGCGCCAGGTGAAAGAGGTTCTGCACGCAGAAAAGGTAGGCTAGCCAGGGAGCGGTCTTGATCGCGACCATCACGCTGGGGCCAATAAACCACGGCGCATTCAGATACACCACCGCCAGCAGCAGCAAATAAACCGGCCAGGTGCGCAGCGCCCGGCGCGCATGGAAGTTGTGAAAGTAGTGCGGTGTGTCGCGCGTTCCCAGCAGATTCGAAGTAATCAGAAAGCCGCTGAGAACAAAAAAGAAAATGACTCCCGACCATCCCCAAAGCGAAGCGTAGTAAATCCAGGTTCCCTCCAGCCGCCAATGGCAGTGATAGAGAACCACCCACAGAATTGCCAGGCCGCGCAGCCCTTGCAATTCTGGCAGGTAAGAGGGAAGCCAGGTTGGACGTTGAATGGACATTGTGGGGTGTCGAACTCTCAAAAGGACCGTCTCAGTGGGTGTCTTTGGCAAAGCCATCCAGAATCCAGCCGGCCAGCCAGAGTATAGCCCCCGGGATCATAATCATGAGAAAAAGTGGGGCTAGGCCAAGCATTGCGTAGCTTTGGTGAAATGCGTAGGCGATGAACGCTGCAAGGCTCAGCAGCGCCATCGCAGTCAAAGGGAGAAGGATCATCCATCGCCCCGCGCGCCGCATTCGTCTCGCTCCTTCGATTACGTTCATCACTCCTCCTTGCAGAGCAACTTAACCCGCCGGGATTCCACAAACCTTCGGGTGCCCCGCCCTCGCCGCGTCTTTGTTTTTGCGGCTAGGGTGGGAAACCACAATTCTCAACTCAGCACGAAAACCTATTCCCTACTCCCTGTTCCCTATTCCCTGTTTTCCTTACCCCGCAGCCAGTTGCTTGGCCCGCTCGGTGGCTCGCATCACCGCCTTGATCAGCGTAACGCGCAGTCCCCCTTCTTCCAGTTCCAGAATGCCATCGATGGTGCAGCCGGCGGGGGTGGTCACGGCGTCTTTCAGCAGGGCCGGGTGGTAGCCGGTTTCCAGCACCATCTTGGCGGCGCCGAAGGTGGTTTGCGCGGCCAGTTGTGTGGCCACGTCGCGGGACAGGCCCACCTTCACGCCCGCCTCTGCCAGAGCCTCGATGATGATGTAAATGTACGCTGGCCCGGAGGCCGACAGGCCGGTCACGGCGTCCATATGTTTTTCGTCCACCACCACCGCGCGGCCCACGGTCTCGAAGATGCGCTTCGCCAGCACCATCTGTTCGGCGGAGACATAGCGTCCCTTGCACAACCCGGCAGCGCCTGCGCCCAGTGCCGAGGGCGTGTTGGGCATGGCGCGAATGACTCCGATCTCCATGCCGGCCGCCTCTTCAATGGCGCGCGTCTTCACTGACGCGGCAAAGGAAACCAGCGTCTTGGCCGGCGTCAGCGCGGGACGAATCTCCGCCATCAGCTCCGGTACCTGGAAAGGCTTCACGCCCAGCAGAATCAAATCAGACTGCCGCACCGCCTCCAGGTTATTGGTCGTCACGTCCACGCCCCACTGTGCGCTCAGCGCCACCGCCCGATCGGCGTGGCCCACGGTGGCGTGAATCTGGCTGGGTGCGAAAAGGTTCTCTTTCAGGAATGCCTGCAGCAAGATGCCGCCCATCTTGCCTGCGCCCAGAACGGCTACGCGCACGTCGGGCAATTGCGCGGGTACTTCGGTGGCCTCAACGGCTATCTCTGCCATCTTTTTCCTTTTCCTGTTTCCTTTTTTGGGGATAAGAGTGGTGCAACTTTCAACGATACGCGCATCCGCCGTGCGCGGATGCCGCGATTCTTCCTGCGGCTGAGGAACAAGCAGGCCGGCAATCCGGAGCATTGCGACGCGGAGTTGCCGGCCTGTTCGTCTTGCGGACTCATTTACTTGTGGAGAAGCTCTTCGTTTGTCAGAAAGCCCTCAATCGCATCTCCCACATTCTTGTTGATGTCGGCCGGCGTCCAGGTCGAGTTCCAGAGCAGATAAGCGCCCGGCAGAGTCATCGTTTTCTGCCTGCTGCCCACAGCGTCCAGCGTCGTTGTCGTCCAGGCGCGATTCTCCATATCGTAAATTCCGGCGTCCAGGCCTTCCGGCAACGGGATGCGCAGGTTGGCGATATTTTCACCAGCAAAAACGATAGCCCTGCTCTCCGCATCGCCCGACACGCGGCTCGCATTGATCGTGCAAGTGAAGAGCAAACCGTCCGGGGAATCGACCGTTCCCTTGGCTTCGTACTTCGCCGCGGCATCGTTGCTCGTTCCGTGCAGGATCACAACTCCGTTACTGTGTTCGTTCGCCTTGCCGAACACACCGACGGCCCGTTTCAGTTGTTGCCCGGCGGGTTCGGTGGCTGTATAGGCATCAGCTAGCTTCTGCGCGGCCGCCAACGGATCCAGGCCGAGCTGTTCGGGCGCCATGTCTTCCTTGGTCGCAGCCAGAGTCTTCGAGTAGTCGACCTCCTTCGGCGTGACATCGCTGACCGATTGCAGCACCAGGCGTGAGCTATAGGCATTCATATGTCCAAAGCCGCCAAACCCGATGATCTTGCCGGCCTTGTCGCGGCGCAGCGTGGCGTTCTCTACGGCATCCAGCCGGCCCACCAGCGTGGCAGTCACCTCGTACCGGTTGCACCCCAGGCACATTCCGCCCTTCTTGTAGGGTGTAGCCAGCAGGGAATCGAACTGCTTGAAATCCTTGCTGCTCTTGTCCACTTCCACCGGCGTCCGCTGAACTGCCGGAACCTCCCCGGCAAAGTTGCGCGCCGGTTGAACATGCACCGTCACCGCCGGACCCGCCTTGGCTTTTGTTCCTTCCGGATAGGAAAGCCAGATGTTGTTGTTGACGGTGGTCTCACAGCCGGCGCCCTTCACGACAAATTGGTCGAAAGAGGCGACCGCCGTGCCTTTGACGCGGACGATCTTTCCGTTGAACGACTGCGGATTTTTCAGAATGTCGCAGACGGTTGTATCCACTGCCTGCGCATACAGGCAGCAGGAAAACCCAAGGACAAAGACGAATGCAAGAGCGCGTTTCATACCAATCTCTCCAATGGACGCAGTAGCCCGCAATAGCAGCAAAGTTGAACCGAAAGCCGCTGAAAAGGGACACTACAGATTATCACGCCCCGAGCGGCCATTCCCGCGGCCTATTTCCGACGGGCAATCCATCCGTCGATCCGGCCGCTCGGCACATCCCGCGGCAGCGCGCCCGCGTCCAGCACCTGGTCGTGGAAAGCCCGCAGATCGAATTTGTCGCCCAGCGCCTTTTTTGCCCGACGGGATTCAAAGGCAGACAAAAAAGCCCCGATTAGGGGCAAAATCGCTGCAAATCGGGCCGTTTTTGAGCCATTTTCAATGTTTTTGTCGAGCTCGAACCCGACATTCCAACGAATTATCTACCCCCGCACACCCACATTGTTCGAGAACGGACCTGCCTTCTCCAATCTGTAGTCTTATAACCCGACAGAATTCACTTTTTTGTCGGGTTATAAGACTGCAAAAAACAACACTACGGGGCGGAATTCGCGAAAAGAGGGCAGGGCATCTGCCCCAAACTTGTCGCGGAACGGCCTATCTCTGGCTGGCAATCCACCCGTCGATCCGGTCGTTCAGCACATCCAGCGGCAGCGCGCCCGCGTCCAGCACCTGATCGTGGAAGGCTCGCAGATCGAACTTGCTGCCCAGCGCCTTTTTCGCACGGTCGCGCAGTTCCAGAATCTTCAACTGGCCAACCTTGTAGGCCACGGCTTGGCCGGGCCAGGCGACATAGCGGTCCGCCTCTGCCTGGATGCTGGTCTCGTCGATGGCCGAGTGCTCGTGGAAGTAATCCACCATCTGCTGGCGGGTCCAGTGTTGGGAGTGGACGCCGGTGTCCACCACCAGCCGGATCGCGCGCCAGATGTCGTTCTCCAGGCGTCCGTAGTCCGAGTAGGGGTCCTGGTAGAAGCCCACGTCCTTGCCTAGCCGCTCGGCGTAGAGCCCCCAGCCCTCGGTGTAAGCCGTGTAGTGCTCGTGCTTGCGGAAGGTGGGCACGCCGTCCAACTCCTGGGCGATGGAGATCTGCAAGTGGTGGCCGGGAAGGCCCTCGTGGTAGGCAGTGGCCTCTGCCAGGTAAAGATTGCGCTCCGTGGCGTTGTAGGTATCAATGCGCAATCGGCCCGGCCGGCTGCCGTCGGGTGCGCCCGGCTCGTAGTAGGCGGGCGCTGAGGTCTTTTCCATGAAATCCGGAACTGCGGCAACCTCAAACGGCGCCTTGGGCAGACGGCCGAAGAGCTGCGGCAGCCGCGCCTGCATCGGGCCAAGATAGCCGCGATAAGCGTCCAGCAGTGCCTCGGCAGAGGCCGGATGCAGCTTGGGATTGGTCTTGAAACTCGCCCTGAAGCTCTTCAAATCCGCAAAGCCCAGCTTCTGCGCGATCTTCAGCATCTCCGCCTCGTCGCGTTTCACCTCGTCCAGCCCGATTTGGTGCAATTGATCCGCAGTCAAGTCGGTCGTGGTGGTGCGGCGCAGGCGGTAGGCGTAGAACTTTGCTCCGTCGGGCAGTGCCCACACTCCGGGCTCCTCGCGGCCGGCGGGAATGTAGCTGACCTCCAGAAAGCGCGCCATGCGCAGATACGCGGGCTGCACTTCCTTGCCGATTGCGTCCAGCATTTCGGCCTTGATGCGTTCCTGCTCGGCGGGCTTCACGGTGGCCGGAAAGTGCTTCAGCGGCAAGGCCAGCGGCGAGTCTTCGGGCTTCTGCGCAGCCAGCGCCTTCACCTGCTCCAGAACTTTCTCCAGCAGATATTTCGGCGGCACGCGATGGTCGTCCATGCCGATGGACATATTCGTGGTCACCTGGTCGAAGGCCTTGGGGATGGCGTGCAGCCGGGCGATCCAGTCGTCGTAGTCCTTCACCGTGGTAAAGCTCAACTGCGCCGCCAGTTGCGGATAGGTGGTGTGGATGCCGCCCATCTGGTTCAATGGCATCTCCCACTCCTTGAACGCAACCGCCTCCTGGTCGTCGGCAAACTGGCGCAGCAGCAGATCGCGGCTGATCTTCTCCTGCTCCGTGAATCCGGTCGGATCAATGCCCGCCAGTCGCATCAGGTAGCTCTCTTCGCGGGCCAGCCATTCGTTATGGGCCTTCACGGAGTAGTCGGAGATGCGGTCGTTGAATCGCTTGTCGCCCAGCCCGGAGGCAAACTCCGGCGAGCGCTCCAGGTTCGCCTCCCAATACTCCTCAAAGAGAGCGTTGAGAGCTTTGCGGTTGGCCTCCACCGAGGCAGCCTGAGCCGGAGCGCCAGCTTGAACTGGACCGCCGGCAAGCGCGACTCCGGACAGAGCTTGCGCCCGAATCGTGGCAACAGAAGCAAACAACAGAATCGCGGCAACGGAGAGAGCAGAAAGCTGGAGTCTTTTCAAGGGAACCGTGACCTTCCTGTGGAATCAAAGGGCGAAATCGCCTTTCCCTCGAGTGTAGAAGATTTTCCCCACCCATCCAGATCGTCCGCCCTGCACAAACCCAAAATTCACAGCACGTCTCGGTTTGATCCCCGGCAATTTGGCAACAACCTGACTCATTCCTAGCGGCAACGGCGTTTTCGAGGAGTAATCCGGCTTTTGGTGTGTAACCCACGCTGGACGAGTGCATTGGGCTATTGTCAACAGTTGAAGTTCACTATATTGTCCGGCTCTTCAAATGAGCCCGGGTGTTTATATTTGCAAGCCGTTACAATTATGCACTTGACACATATACATATCTTCTTTCCCGCCTTTCACTTGACATCGCGTTTAGCTATACATAAACTTGGAGTTGACAATTTTGTTTAGGTATAGCTAAAATCATGGAGCGTCGCTGTGTCGCAAAATGCCCTCGAATTCCGGATGTTTGGTCAAGTTCGCCAAGGTGAGGGTCGGAAACTCGGCATTTTGACAGGAATAAGCGAACTCAACGTCACTGACGGGATCAAGACTCTGTCGGCAAATCAAAAAAGGGAGTTGAAGGTGAATTTGGAGCGGTGGCTTGACGGCCAGAACGGGCCAAAAAGCAGATTTCATAACTTCGAAGGCGATTCGATTGCGCCAATGGCTTTTGTGTTTAAGGCTTCTGAGCACAGGTTTTACGGATACAGAGTCAACCCATTGCCAAGAACCGCAAGATCGTTGCAGGCAATCGTGCTTTGCTCACACGCGATAAAGCCCGGATACGACACAGATCCCGACCAAAAGAGGTTTATCAAGAAGATGGCTGAAAGTTCAGATGCCGCATCTGCACTGAAAAGTGTCTTTGACGACACCCCTAAGAATGCCAAGAAAGGACTGCTGCAATGGAAACAGTAGCTCACTGGACACAGAACAGCCCAACCGACTTCGTCTACAGCATCTCCTCGAACTTTATTGCCCAAATTGAGTCCAAGATCGAGGCAGAGGATATCAGTCAGAACGATATTGCAAGCAAGATGGGGAAAACCAGTGGGAGAGTTTCGCAGGTATTGAACAACCCTGGAAATCTAAGCATTCGAGTGATGGTTGAACTGGCCCGCGCAATGGGAATGAAGGTGAGCATTGTGGCTTACGACGATCACGATCCTACCAACGAAAATGGACCTATTGATCCTGATGTATTCGTGAAGTGTTGGGAAAAGGTGGGGCGTCCTGCCAATCTCTTCAAGGTTGAGGATGAATCTGCTTGCGATATCTTGCCGATGTACCTGAACAACATGATCGGAATCGACGTTTCGAACAAAGCAGCACGACAGATTCTCGAATCCGGCGTAAGTCTTCATGGATACAGCGGATGTTTTGCCGGCCTCTATACACCAACGAAGGTCGTTGAACCCCTTGGGTTTCCTCAACGTTATCAGTTGAGTGAACCGCAAGTGTCCAATCCAATTGAACCGTGGCAGACGTCCTTCCAGCCGGAGCTGGCGGGGGGTCTCGGAAAATGGCATCCGCAGCAATCGACAACACTAGTCCCCAAGGAGAACGCAGCATGAGTGCGAAGACGAAAAATACGGAAAGTCGCCCCGAACCCCAAATTCGTAACGCAGCCGATTTCAAATCGATCTATACGAATTTCGTTCAAACCGCAGCGAGCCCGTCTGATATCTCAATCGGGGTAGGGGAGGCAATGCCCACACAGGCGGGCATTGCCGAGGTTGAGATGAAGGTGCGCTTGGTAATGGCTCCAATGCAGGCGAAGATCATGGTCGCGATGCTCATCCAGGTAATCCAACAATACGAGAGTCAATTTGGGGAAATCGTGATCCCGGACGCAGTGGCTGTTCAACTCACTAGAAGAATGCCTGCAGTTCCGAATTTGGATCGTGAGAAACCAACGAAGGGCGACTAGGCGGGTGGCCCCGGTCTCGGGGTTCTGTTCCAACCTCATTGAGGGTGCCCCCGGTCGCTTTTGGGGACCGGGGAAAACTCAAAAAATCGACCGTGAAATATCATTCCCGCTAAGTCGCCCAGTGTTCATGAATGCAATCGGGGCCGGGTGCCCCTGATCTCGATTTTGAGACTTGGGAAACCTCGAATTCAGCGGTATGAAACTATCCGGTCAGAGACCGGTAGCTGAGCAGTTACTCGCGCCCTTACAGTAAAGAATGATGGATACCGGTTATGCGCCGCGCACGAAGTGCGGCACCTCGAAGGGAATCTCCAGCGAGAGCTCGACAAAGCCGCTGTATACACCCTTTTCATACCAGGGCGACTGGTAGATCAGCTTCTTGACGCCCTTCTTCTCGATCGTATAAATGTTGGGGCGCCCCGCAGCGAGCAGCTCCTTCAACTTGGTGCGCGCAGGCTCGGGATGGCAGCCGAAGAGGCTTGATCCAACGAGCGCGGCGCCGCCGTCCTTCTCAAAGGTCCGCACCGATTTGTCGTTCATCGCGAGGATGACTCCATCGCGGTCGCAGACGGTCACCGCTCCGGGGAATTCCTTAACCCAGGCAAAAGCTTCTTGATTCGTCATCGCACTGCCTTACAAAATTTTCTGCCGGGTCGAAAAGAAAAACTCCCGGCACTCTGGCATTGTACTCAGTCGAGAGACATAGCTCTAGCTTGCGGAGAATTGCCTTCGGGGACGAATCGCCAGCGGGCGGAAATTGTGACTGCTCAGGACACCCCAGCACACGCTTCCGATTCCAACATTGCTGCGCTGACACAACTCCGGCGTTTTCGCTACGGTTATAAGCCAACGAAAAATTGAGTTATGGCGGCTTATAGCACGACGGAATTGAAGGGAAAGTTCAATTCTCGAAGAAAGCGGGTGTGTGGGCGTAGATATTTCTCTGAAATGCCCGGCCCGGGGCCGACCAAAATGCTAAAAAACGCCTCAAAATTGGCCGATTTAGCCCAGATTTTGGCCGTTTTCGCGCAAAATTAAGTGCATTTTACCTACCTTGGTAAGTGAGTGAGGAGGCTTTGAGCGATGCGGGAGAGGGAACGGAAATTGATGCGGAAAAGGTTGGATGTGGAGATGCGTCCTTATCGGCGCGCGGGAGTGGAGAAGAATCCGACCAATGGATTGCTGCGGGTAGTGCGGCAGGCGCTATGTATTCCGGTGGCAGAGATCGCGGAGAAGATGGGCGTGAACCGTTCGTGCGTCTTCGACCTGGAGGCAAGGGAGCCGAAGAACACGATCAATTTGAAGTCGATGTCGCGCATGGCGGAGGCGATGGGATGCAAGGTGGTGTACGGGATTGTGCCGAAAGGCGGCAAGACGCTGGAGAGATTGGTTGTGGACCGACTGTGGGCGAGCGTACTGGTGGAGGGCCGGAACTCGGAGAAGCTGGCCGATCTGCTGACGGAGAAGGCGCTGGCAGGAGACTTGGCCAGCACGAAAGTGTTGGTTGCGCTTGCGGAAGGCAAGAAACCAAGCCCGTAGCCCAAGAAGAAGCGGCGCGGGCCGAGTTTGGCAGAGCGATTGGCGGCGGAGCCGGAGTGGCGGGGAGAAGGGGAGGGACAGGGATGTAAGGGAATAGGGGACAGGGAATAGAGAACGTACGGACGCGGTCTTCCAGGTCTGAATAACGAGGCCTGGGAGACCCGGCCTTTCTAAAAACACGTACTATCGAGGTTCGAGGTTTCCCACTCTTCCCGCAAAAAGCGCGGGAAGAATGGGGTACCCGGCTATTGGTTTGTGTAAGGGCAAGCCACCCGCTGCAGGCAGGCTCTTTGGATGGGAACAATTTTTCCTGCCAACAGCCTGATCTCTGCATTATTTTGCACATTCGCCCCATTCTTCAATCGCACAAGATATTGAAATTATTGTTTATAAGGATGGAGCTGAAATTGCAACTATAAATAAGACTGCTTCATGTCCCCAAGGGAGCAGTGTGTCACGGCGCAACGCAGGTAAATGGGAGAGCCCGATGAAAACTTTCCTCAGAATCTCTGCTGTTGTTCTTCTGTTCTTGCCGTCGCTGGCCTTTGCAGACTCGGCCACCGTCGGCAGCTATGACGGCGTCAACTGCTACCCCTTCATGTGCAATGACTCGGGGCTTAGTTCCGGCAGGTCAATCGTCTACCAGGAAGCCTACAACGCTTCGGCCTTTTCCGGCCCTCTCACCATCCAATCGATGGGCTGGGAGTTCAACCCCATTCGCGGGGGCCTGCCTATTGTGCTTGGCGGTGTGTACGACTTTTACCTTGGCTACTCAGCGAACGGAATGGCGCTGACCACTGACTTTGCCCACAACTACGGCGCTACGCCGGTCTACACCGAAATCGGGGAGATGATTGTCCCCGCCGGGGGCTTGAACTACGGCTCCGAGCTTGTGTTCCAGAGTTCAACGCCGTTTTACTACGACCCCAGCCAGGGCGACTTGCTGCTGAGCGTACTGGCCTACAACCAGGACAATGTGCCGAACTACACAGGCAACGGCTATAACTGGGCGGATTACACGGGGGTCGATGTAATTCGCGCCGCAGATGTTACGGGAACCTGGGAAAGCGGCGCAATCACCGGCGCCCTGGTCACCACCTTTGACCCGGTTCCCGAACCCGGCAGCCTGCTCCTCTTCGGAACGGGCCTGGTGGCTTTGGGCGGTGCGCTGCGCAGAAAATTCGCGCACAGAGGCTAGGCCGGAGCAAGTCTCTTGTGGCGCGGCCCTCAGTGCGCCAGGATGGTTTCGTTGCCCAGGATGCGGTAGAGGGTGGAGCGGCTGATGCCGAGCTGGCGGGCGGCGCGCAGCTTGTTGCCCCGGTTCATGTCCAGGACGTACTGTACGTGGTGCTGAATCACCGCATCCAGATTCAGGCTGCTGGCGTGAGTCGCCGGGCGCAGCTCGGGCGGGGCTTCCAGGCCGGAGGGCAGGGCCAGATCCTCGGGCCGGATGATGCCGTTCGCGGCCTCCAGCAGGCCGGTTTCCAAGACAGCGGCCAACTCGCGCACGTTTCCCGGCCAGTTGTGCTGCAACATACGCGCGAGTGTGCCGGGCGCCAGAACCACGGGGCGCTGCTGGTAGCGGGCGCAGATGCGATCGAGCAAAGCCTGGGCCAGCACGGTAATGTCTTCGCGGCGCTGGCGCAGCGGGGGAATGGCAAAGCGGACGGCGGTGAGCCGGAAGGCCAGATCGGGCAGCAAGAGGCCTTGCGCGGCCATCTGGCGCAGCGAGGTTTGAGACGAGGCCAGCAGGATGAAGCGTCCCTGCGGACGGTCCTGGAGTGCCTTCAGCACGCCCAGCAGCAGGCCCTGGCCGGGAGGCGCCAGCAGGTCTACGCGATCCAGATAGGTGCAACCCGTCAGCGTGGCCGGATCGGCGTCGGCTACCAGCCATTCGCGGGCGTCGCGCCGCTGAAAGCTGCCGCTGGCCAGCGGGGAGCGGCTGAGAAGATAGCGGGCCAGCGTCTGCTTGCCGCTGCCGTGCTCCCCCTCGATGGTGGCCAAATGCACATACGGCGCGGCCATTTCAGCCTGCACCAGCAGCTTGCGCCAAGCCGCGCTGATGCCCACGGGCTGCGTTGCAGAGGGCGATTCCACCTCAACGAGGGTCAGGCCGGAGACAAAAGGCTGGTACTGAGCGGCGCTCTGCATGGCTCTCAACGTGCATCGCCTCCGCGGCCCGAATGACACTTCCAAGGCCGACAAAGTTTTCATCGGCGCAAGGCGGAAAAACATGAACCGGAAAGACTGGGCGTCTTTCCGGTTCGGGTGCGTGCAGGATTTGTGTTTTGTCCCGGCAGGCTTCAGGCGTTAGAGCATTTTCCCTGTTGGTGTAGAGTACGGCGTGGACCGGGAGGTCCACGCAACAGCCGGCCAGGAGGCCGGCGCTACCTGTTCTTGCAGCGACCGGCAACCTTGAGCCAGGCAGGAGATCCACTCTATACCAACAGGCAAAATGTTCTAGCGGAAGCGCTTGGAGGGCTCGTCGGAGAAGATCTGGCCGTCGCGAATGTGCACCACGCGATGCGCGTATTCGGCGATGTCCGGCTCGTGGGTGACCAGCACAACGGTGTTGCCATGGGCGTGCAAGGTATCAAAGAGCGCCATGATCTCCAGGCCGGTCTTCGAGTCGAGGTTGCCGGTGGGTTCGTCGGCCAGGATGATGGAGGGCCGGTTGACGAGCGCCCGGGCAATGGCCACGCGCTGCCGCTGGCCGCCGGAGAGTTCGTTGGGCTTGTGGAACATGCGCGACTCCAGCCCCACGTCGGCCAGCGATTCCTTGGCGCGCTCGGTGCGCTCGGCGGCCGGCGTGCCGTTATAAATCAGCGGCAGCTCGACGTTGTGCAGCGCGGTGGCGCGTGCCAGCAGGTTGAAGGTCTGGAAGACGAAGCCGATCTCCTTGTTGCGGATGCGCGCCAACTGGTCGTCGTCCAACTCGCTCACCAACTGGCCGTTCAACCAGTAGCGGCCCTTGGAAGGCGTATCCAGGCAGCCGATCAGGTTCATCAGCGTGGACTTGCCGGAGCCAGACGGGCCCATGATGGCCACATATTCATTGCGCTTGATGCTCAGGGAGACGCCGCTGAGCGCCTGCACCTGCTGCTCCGAGCCCATATCGTAGGTGCGCCACAGATCCTCGACGATGATGATGTCGCTGCTTGGCGGAGCCAGGTGTTGCACATCGTCACTGATGCCGTTTAGAGCCATCCGAATCTCTTCCTTTGCCTACAGCAAGCTTTTCCACGTTTTGTGAAGCCCGTACCTTTTACGCAAAAGCAAAAACGAAATCATCAGGCGCCTTTTAAGAACTTCCGCCCGACGGTACAGCCGGCTTGGCGGTGTCCCGCTTGACCAGCGCGTTGCTTTTGAGGGCGCGCAGCGTCTTGTAGGGGCCGATGACGATCTCATCGTTTTCTTTCAAGCCGCTGAGAACTTCGATGTCGGTGGCCCCGGTGATGCCGGTGGTGACCGGTACGAACCTGGCCCGCAGCTTGCCGCTCTTGTTGTCTATTGCATAGACGCCCTGCACTGGCGCGCTCTTGGGGGCGGCCGGCGAAGATGAGGCCGCCTGCACGCCGCCCTTGGCTTTGTCGTCATCGGGATTGTGCATGGTCAGCGCCTGGATGGGCAGCGAGAGCACGTTGGACTTTCGCGCCGTGGTGATCTTGGCGGTGGTGCTGAGTCCGGGGCGCAACTCGTTCGAGGGGTTGTCCAGCGTTACCACCACCTTGAAGTCCTTGGCCTCTTCGGTGCCGGTGGTGGACTGCAAAGTGGCCAGGCCGGTGGAGCGCAAGAGAGCCTGATCGCCAGCCAGCGTCACGTGGCCCTTGAAGACCTTGCCGGGGAGAGCATCGACGGTTACCTCGGCGGCTTGGCCGATCTGAATGTTGACGATGTCGGTCTCGTCCACCTTCACCTCGGCGGTGATGACGCTCATGTCCGCCAGGGTCATCAGTGTGGATCCCTGGTAGCCCTCGATGCCTACCACCACCGTTTCGCCCTCGCGGATGGGCTCGTTGGTCACGATGCCGTCAAAGGGGGCGACAGCCACGGTCAGGTCGAGCGCATTCTGGTTGGCGCGCAAGGAGGCCACTTGCATCCGCAGGTGCCCGCGCAGGGAAGAGGTCTGCGCCTTGGCCTGGTTCAGCGCCGCCACAGCCTGGTCCACGGTAGCTACATCGGTGTCGTAAAGGGCTTTTTTTGCGTCAAAATCCGACTTGGCCACGATGCCGGCCTGGTAAAGGGGTTGTTCGCGCTCCCAGTCCAGCCGCTTCTGCTCCAGATCGGCCTTGGCTTTCGTCACATTGGCTTCGGCGGTTTTTTCCGCGGCAATATCGGCGGCAATGTCGGTCTTGGCGGCGTCGATGGCGGCCTGCTGGCCGGTGACAGCCGCTTCCTGCTGCACGTGCTCGATGGTGGCCACGGTCTGGCCCATCTTCACCATGTCCCCCTCTTTTACATAGAGGTGGGTAACGCGGCCCATGGAGGTAGCGCCCAGGTTTGCATAGGTTCGGGGCTTGATTTGGCCGGTGCCGCTGACCACGGTGACCAGATCCTGGCGCGCGATCTTGGCGGTGAGAACCTTGGTATAGCCAGACTGCTGCCTGTAGATGAAGAAGGCCACAAGTCCGGTAACGGCCACGACGGCGAAAATGATCAAGAATATCTTTTTCATGCGAGGTGCGTGCTCCGGGTCTCTCCGATTAGTGTACGCAATTGGCGCCGGCATGGTTCCCATTGCTGCCAAAAGCGGTCTCCCGCGCTTCGCGGGCGATTGCCCACTGGCCAGCCGAAGCCGGAGGAATTTCTCTCACGCAACATCCTATTCGCGCGGCATGCGCGAAGGGATGCTGAAATGACGCAAGCGCCGCAAAATAAAGTGGCTGAGCCGTCGCGCCTGTTTCTGGGGCGCGAAAGCGGCCCGGCCGGCCTCAAAACCCTTCCCGCAGACAGTTTAGCAGTTCCCAGGAAGCCATTTCCGGCTCACCCCGGCCATGTTTTCGAGTCCAATTGGGGAGCGACTTTCTACGGAATCTTGCCCAGCCCTTTCCGGACCCGTAGAATAAGGGATCGCAGGAGTTTTCAAGGCAAATGACGCTTAATCGTTCTCGTCTTCTCTTTGTCGCACTGGGTTGCGGCCTGGTTTTTACACCCGCCGCCGGGCTTCGCGCCCAGCAGACAGACAACCCGCCGACACAGGCGCAACCGGCCAACGGCCAGAATCAGGACGTGGACCCGCTCAAGCGCGAGCGCTCCGACAAGGAGAAGTTTGCCGCCCAGAAGGCTGTACGTCAGGAGTTGAAAGGCGCCTACAAGAGCTGGCTGGACCAGGATGTGGCCTACATCATCTCCGACGAGGAGCGCAAGGCCTTCAAGACCCTCAGCAACGACGAGGAGCGCGACGCCTTCATCGAGAACTTCTGGCTGCGCCGCAATCCAAGTCCGGATTCGCCGGAGAACGAGTTCCGCGAAGAGCACTACCGGCGCATCGCATACGCCAACGAGCATTATCCGGCCGGCAAGCCCGGCTGGAAGACTGATCGCGGCCACATCTACATCTCTTTTGGCCCGGCCGACTCCATCGATTCCCACCCCTCCGGCGGCAGCTACCAGCGGCCCATGGAAGAAGGCGGCGGAGAGACCTCGACCTTCCCCTTCGAGATTTGGCACTACCGGTATATCGAGGGCATCGGCGAGAACGTCGATCTCGAGTTTGTCGATACATGCCAGTGCGGCGACTATCACTTCACCATTGATCGCAGCGAAAAGGACGCGCTATTGCACGTCCCCGGCGCCGGCGCGACCCAGTACGAGGAGATGGGCAAGGCCACGAAGGCCGACCGCTTCAAAGGCGGCATGGAAAGCCTGGGTTTGGGCCCGATGTCGCAAGGGCAGGAGTCCAAGCAGTTCGACCGCATCGAGCTGGCCGCCAAGCTGTTTGCGCCGCCGCCGGTCAAGTTCAAGGATCTGGAGAACTTCATCTCCGAGCACAAACTGCTCTCCGGCCCGGTCTTCCCCTTTGACGTTCGCACCGACTTCGTCAAGGTGACAGAAAGCACGGTCCTGGTTCCAATCACGCTGCAAATGAAGAATCGCGACATCACCTTTGTCACCAAGGACGGCGTGGCCAAGGGCGTGGTGAACATCCTGGGCAAGGTCACAACCCTCACCCATAAGACGGTGCAGACCTTTGAGGACACGGTCGAGGTCGAGCAGCCGGCTGAGTTGCTGGAAAAAAGCCTTGACCGCCAGTCGGTCTACTGGAAGGCCCTGCCCCTGCTGCCCGGACTCTACCGCCTGGATATCGCCATCAGCGACGTGAACAACAAGGACCACATGGGTTACTACGGCCGCAGTCTTGAGGTGCCCACCTATCACGACGAAAAGCTGGCCACCTCCTCGCTGATTCTGGCCGACCAGATGAACACGGTTTCCTCGCGCGAGATCGGCAGCGGCAACTTTATCATCGGGAACACCTTCATCCGGCCCCGTGTGAGCCCCAACCCGGCCACCCCGGTCAAATTCAGGCGCAACCAGCAGCTCAACTTCTGGATGCAGGTCTACAACCTGCAAGTCGACGATGCCACCAAGAGCAATCAGGCCACGGTGGTCTACCAGATCGTCAAGACCGGCGCCGCCGCTGCCAACACTGCGGCCACCGATACGGTGATTCTGGAAAAACAACTGGATTCAAAGGACTTGGGCGCACATAGCGATCAGTTGACTGTGGAGAAAAGTTTGCCGATGGCGGGGCTCGAACCAGGAAAATACAAGGTGACGATCAAAATAAATGACGGAATCTCGAAACAAGAGATTGCGCAATCGGCACCTTTTGTTGTGGAATAGTTTGCATCCCGCGCAATAGGCTATCGGACACCAGATCCGTAAGCCCGCGCGGGTTGGATTCGAGGGTACATTGCCAGGGACGCCAACAGGTCACCAACGACAGTGATGATCCGAAGGCCCCATTTCGCTCTCTTCGCCGTGCTGATTCTCTTGGGCGCAGTTCCGCTTCACGGAGCCGCGCCTGGGTCGGTTTCAGGGTTGGTGCGCGACTCGGCCGGCGTGCCACAGATTGGCGCCCAGGTTCAGTTGCTGCGTCCCGATCTGAGTGTCATCGCCAGCGTCTACACCGATGCGAGCGGCCGCTTTATGATCCCATCGGTTCTGCCCGGCCGCTATGCGGTCAAGGCGATGGGCGCCTGGTTTCTCCCCTCACTGCGTGAAAATGTCCGCGTCCACGCCAACACCGTTGTCAACCTCACCCTGAACAGCCTGTATGAGGCAATGCAGTGGTTGCCGGCTGAGCCCCGCGCCGGGAATGCCCAGAAGGACGATTGGGCCTGGACCCTGCGCTCGGCGGCCAACCGCCCGCTGCTGCGCTGGCTCGAGGACGGTCCGCTGGTGGTCGTCTCCGAGGGGCCCGGAGTTCATCCCCGGCTGAAGGCCCGCCTGGTGGCCAGCGGCCAGGAGGGCGCCTTCGGCGAGAGCGGTGAGCGCATCACCGCCGCAGTGGAAGAGACACCCTCCAACAGCCGCGAGCTGCTGGCCCGCGTTGATTTTGCTCCCGGAACCAATGCCGGCATGGAGTCCATGCTCGGCTTCCGCCAGGACCTGGGTTTTGCCGGCTCCGTGCAGTCAGTGGCCGCCGTTGCCCTCCACCCGGAGATGGTCGCCGCAGGCTCCGAGGGGTTGGACGAGGCCGCCATCCGCAGTTGGGAGACGGTCCACCTCGGAGATGAGTTCGAGGCCGAAGTCGGCTCCAATCAGGTGCTGGCCCGGTTCTCCGGGACCTCGCCTGAGACCGTGACCGCCATGCTGCCTTTTGCCTCAGTCGGCTGGCAGGATGGTGACTCCGCCATTCACTATCGCGTGACTACTTTCCTGCCCGCGGCTCCGGGTGCTGAAGATGCTGAAGCCCGCTCCTGGCTGCCCGCCATCTCTGCTCCCAATGGCAATCTGGCCATTGAACACGGGCTGGATCAGGAACTCGCCTGGGAGCGGCGAACCGATCTTTCCGGCGTTGCTGTCCTGGTCTATGCCGACAGAATCGACAATCCGGTCATCGAGGCCATGAGCCGCTTTGCGAATGGAGATTCCACCTCCGCCGCAGTGCTTCTGGACCCCATCAGCGGCCTGCTTCACGTTGCCGGCCCGGAGTTCTCCACCGCCGGAATCGCGGCCTCCTTCGAGCACCGCCTGCCCCGCGGCAATCATCTGCGCCTCAGCTACGCCAGCGGCGACGCCCTTGTTCTGCCTTCCTCGCCGCAGCCCTCATCCCTGGTTCAGGTACTTGCCGGCGCTCATCCCCGCCTCGCGCAGACGTACGCGCTCTCGCTCTCCGGCATCCTCGACGGGAGCGGAACCCGTTGGCGTGCCAGCTACCGCTGGCAGCCGGAAGAGACCGTCACCCAGGTTGCCCCCTTCGTTGCGAACGCCGCCGAACCCTACCTCAACCTCCATCTCCGCCAGCCCATTCATTTCGGCCGCGACGGCTCCGGCGGTTTCGAGGCGATCCTCGACCTGCGCAACCTGCTGGCTCAGGGCTATCGGCCGTATCTCTTGAGCGACGGCTCCCTGCTGATCTTCGCCCAGGACCAGCGCAGCATCCACGCCGGTCTCGCCTTCAACTTCTAGAACTCTAGCCCTTCCATCTTCCGCGTTTTGTAACAGCCGGGGCTTGTGTGCTATATTTTTCAAGTGGCAAGAGGAAAATTCTGCTGCTCAAACCGTGTGCAAGCCATTTTGTTGCACGGTTTTTCAGGTGTACTGGACGCGTAGCTCAACTGGCAGAGCATTCGGCTCTTAACCGACAGGTTGTAGGTTCAACTCCTACCGCGTCCACCATAAAATCAATAACTTAGAGACTCCTCTAAACTGAAGATCACCGTATTTCACCGCATTTGGAACGGAAACTCTGTTTTCGCTGCCCTCCAATGATCTTGAATTCAAGTGCGTTTTCCAGTCACGCAACGTCACGTCTGGCGCACTGCCAATCAACCACCGTTCACGAGTCATATGGGACCAGAACCAAATGTTAGTTCCTGACTCGAGAGATGCACTGGTGTGCTCGCCGAGCGACTCGGCAATTTGCGCCATTTGGGGACCATTCCAGGCGACATAGGCCGAGACGAATCTTGGTGCCTGCCAGCCAGACCCGGATCGACGAGCCGGGTGTACGATATTGGGATTCGTCGGTCCGCGCAAGGGGGAGACGCGGACCACCGCTGCGGCGTTCGGCCCGGAGTTCCTTTGTTGGTCCTTAACATTTCATGGGTGAGCAAGGGCCCGCACGATGATGTTGGCAGCCAGTTTGCTCGTAATTCCATCCCGGTCATACTCGGGGTTGACCTCCGTGATCTCGATGATGCGAGTGCGAGGGTCTGAGGCTGCCACGTCTGCGATTTCGCATACTTCGCGAGCGGTAAGCCCCATCGGACCCGGAGCGCTAACCCCGGGGGCCTCGGCTGCCCTTACAACGTCCAGATCGAAGCCAAAGAAGATCCCATCCGCGGGACTGCGACTGACGATAGCCCGAACGGCCGAGCCCACCCCGACAGCTCTGAGGTCACCCAGATAGTGGATGTGCGCGCCCAAGTCTTGAACGTACTTCAGATACGTCTGCGAGTTGGCATAAGAGTTGATGCCAACCTCATGAAACATGGAGGGCGGAATGGCGCCTTCTTCCAGCAACTGCCGGTAGGGCGTGCCACTATTTCTTGGCGTGTCTGCGCGGACATCGAGGTGACGATCGATGTTGAATACCAACGGATGGTTTATCGTCGCGCACAACGCTCTGCAGTCCGGATAGGAGATGTCATTCCCTCCTCCCAGAACAACGACCTTTTTCCCATCTTGCAGAACCCCATGCAGTGTCTCGCATAGCCATTCATGCGTCTCTTCAAGGGTCTTACCAATTATCAGATTGCCCACATCGATTAGCTTGAGATATTGGTGTGCTTCACTCACGGGATAGCGGTACAGTGCCTTGCGGATCTCGTTCGGGGCAAGACGCGAACCGGTACGGCCTAGATTGCGGCGGACGCCTTCGTCTTGCGGGCACCCCAGGATGACTACCTGAGAATGCGGATACGCCTCGGGGTCCCTCAGCACAATGTCGCCCAACCGCATATCATTTGGGTCACAGCGGCTGAAAAACACATCATCTGCCGCGGGGACAAGGTGCGCAAGGGTTGTCATCGTCGAAGTCTCCTCCTGTCAATCGTGTGCCCATATAGTGGTTTTCAGGCGTTCTCGACTTGGAAGAAAAGGTATGCAGATCGTCGCCAAGATCAAAGAAGCCAGCTCTGGCGCCCTACAGCGGCCAAAGCAAGAGACAGTTCTCTCTGGCGACTCGACCCGCCGGGGATGTTCGCCTCCCGATCTTGTCATCACCCTGAAGAATCTGCCCGAGCTGGGCATCGCGATATCAGCTTGGATCAGAAAATGAACGCGTACCGGTCCGCGATGATCAGTTGCTCGCCGTAATGGATGGGTTGCTTGAACTCGTCCAGTACACTGGTTCGCATCAGGAACAGCGGATCACCCGGCGCGCATTGCATCTGCCTTGCAATCTCGCTGCTGGCTCTTTGCACCTCAAGCTGGGTTTCGCCCGAACAGGTGGGGCGGATATTGTGCCCTTCGGACAAGAGCTTGTAAAGCGAGCCCTCCAGCGGCTCGTTGAGCAGAAACGCAAAACGCTTGAAGGAATAATAGTTGTTTTCCAACATCAATGGGCTCCCATCGGCAAAGCGGATACGCTGGATGTAGAGCACCCGGTCATCGGGGCCCAGGTCCAGAACCCGCCGTGCTGCGGGGTAGTCATCGAGAACCTGCTTTTTTGACACCACACTATGCGCGCTCATGCCACTGGCTTCGCATGTAGCGGTAAAGCTGAGCAGGTGCACGGCTTTGCGCTTGATCTTGGGAAGGCACACAAAGGTCCCCTTGCCCTGGCGCTTTTGCAGATAGCCCTCGTTGACCAGTTCGGTGACTGCGTTACGCACAGTGATGCGGCTGACGCCATACTGGGCACTTAGTTCCTGCTCGGTCGATAGCTGGTCACCGGCACCTAACTGGCCCGACAGGATCAGGCCAAGGACGGCCTCCTTCAATTGCTTGTAGAGCGGTACGGCGTTGTTCTGGTCTAACATCCTAACCCTTTCTTTCGTTCCCTGGTCCGGGGCGCTGCCTCTAGAGATGCGCAAAGATAGCGAGGAGCAGGGCACATGCCAACCACGCGGCCAGAATAAAAGGAAGCACTACTTTCAGCCATTGTCCAAACTCTATCCGCGCGAGGGCCAAGCTGGCCATCAGCACCGGGCTGGTGGGGGACACGGTATTGATCAGCCCGTTGCCAAACTGATAGGCCAGCACCAGTGTATCCTTGCCGATACCTGTCAGCCCGGCCAGCGGCGCCATGACCGGCATCGTCAGCGCCGCTTCGCCCGAGGAAGACGGCACTAACAGGGTGATCACATTATGGGCCGCCAGCACCGCCGTGGTAACCGCATAGTTGGGCAGGCAATGAAGGAAACCGTTCATCGCGTTAAGTATCGTATCGATGATCATGCCCCTGTCGGCCATTACGAGAATACCGCGCCCCAGCCCGATGACAAACGCGGGATAGACAAAATCGCGGCATCCTTCGGCAAAGGCATCGGCCATCCCGTTGAGTCCCAACCGCGCCACCGTGCCCGCCGCCAGCGCGAACCCCAGGAACAACGCCCCGATCTCGAGGGTAAACCAGCCACGCGTCGTCAGACCCCACACCATCACCCCCAGCATGAGGATGAAGCCTGCGAGGATAATCCAGTCCTGACGCGAGAGCACGTCGGTCTCGCCTTCGGGCGTGGTGAAAAGGGTGCGGGTGTGTTGGTCGCTGGCATAAACGAGCGAGGTTTGGGGCGCGCGCCGCACCCGTCGCGCATAGGCCATCACAAAGACGATTTCCGCGCCCGTCAGCCCCAGCCAGACCAGCGCTCGCAACTGCAGGTGCGGATCGCCCGTCAGGCCGGACAGGCTTTGCGCAATAATTACGGTAAAAGGGTTGATGGTCGAGGCAATATAGCCGACCTGGGTGCTGAGAAACAGCACCAGCACCGTGGTCATCGAATCATAGCCCTGGCGGAACAGCAGCGGCAGTAAAACGGCATAGAGCGGCAGGGCCTCCTCGCTCATCCCGAAGGTGGAGCCGCCAAGGCTGAGCAAGATGATCAACAGCGGCAGAACCAGTTCTACGCGGGTACCCGCCTTCGCAGATATGGCTCGCAGCCCCCGGTCGAGGGCGCGGGTGCGCACCAGTATGCCGAACACCCCGCCCAGGATCAACACGAAGACGACCACATCCACCGCTCCGGCCACGCCGCGCGCGGGGGCAGACAGGATATCGCCCACCCCCTGGCGCAGATCGCCGGTGGCAGAATGCTTGGGCACCTCGTGATAGGTGCCAGGGCGAACCACCATATGCGTCGAACCATCGGCCGCCCGCACGGATTCCCGCTCGAACTGGCCGCTGGGCACAACCCAAGTTAGCGCCCCCATCAGCACGATGATCAGAAAGATCAAGGCATAGCAATGAGGCAGCGCCCAGTGGCGGGATGGCGTCCGGGCGGTCATGGCCTGGCTCCTGCGAGGCGTCGGTTTGGAGCGGCGCGCATCAGTAGGCCAGCCCTTCGCCGAAGGCGCCCCTTACCAGGCAGGCCGAGGCGGCAAACCTCGCACCCGCCTCCAGCGCGGGGGCCAGCGCCGCACCCGATGCCCGCTCTGGCTGGCCGGCGAGGCAATGGTGGGCAAGGAAAGCCGTGATGAATGCATCGCCCGCGCCCAGCGTGTCGATCGGCGTGACCAGGTGAGGAAGCTGAGTAAGCCAGTGCGTACCATCGAAAGCCAGCGCGCCCGCTGCGCCGCGCGTAGCCACGGCAATGCCGCATCCGGCCGCAACGGCCGCTTCCAGTAACGCGCGCGTAGCCTGCTCGCTCCGCTCGGCGCAGGAAAAGAAGGCAAAGGCGAGATACCGGCATAACCCCAGCGCCACACCGTCCTCGAAATCGTCCGAGAAATCATAGGACAGCGGCGTGCCCAGCCCGGCTAGCCGGGGTAATATCGCATCGATATAGCTGTAGAGGCTGGTGTGGATGAGATCGAAACCGGCGAGATAAGCTGTATCGTCAAAAATGAAATCCAGCGAGGCATTCTCGCGCACCCCGCCCCTGTTGCTGCCCAGGAACACGCGATCGCCCTCGACGACGGTTAACTCGGCGTGGCCATTGGGTCCAGCCAGTTCCCGGCAGTGCGACAGGTCAATGCCCAGTCGCGCTGCCACCGACTGCACATGGCGCCCGGCCACGTCGTCGCCAAACAGACCCAGATAGGCCGCATCATTCCCCAACTGGCGGGCATAGACGGCGAAGTTGAGCGCATTGCCGCCCGGGTACATCACCCGCTCATGCAGGTAATCATCGACGACATTGTCACCAAGGCCCAACAGGCGTAGACGGAGCGGGCTCAATAGCTGACCTTTCCCATATAACGGCGGGTTTCCAGCGGATGCTGGCGCACCTCGGCAAGGGCCGCGCGATAGACGCAGCTCATTACGTAAAACAGCACCGGGTTGAAGTAATCGACCACCGAGGCAGGCAGCGCACCCAGCCCCAGTTCGCGCGCGTCAATGATCTCTAACTTGCGGGCATAGCGTTCCAGAAAGACGCGTGCACGCTCGTCGAGCGGACGGGTGCGCCCTTCGTTGATTAGCAGAATATACGCTTTGTCATGGTCCGTCACCTCGAATGGGCCGTGAAAGTACTCGCCCGAATGGATCGCGGCCGCGTCTCGCCACTGCATCTCCATGAGCGAACAGATGGCAAAGCCATAGGCATGGCCAAAGCTGGCGCCGCTGGAGAGTATGTAGAACAGCGGTTCATCACGCCAGACCTCGGCGAAGCGGGCTGCTCGGGCCGCCACCTGCAGGCGGGCGGCGGCCACCTGCTCGTCTACCATCGCCAGCGCCTGCTGGAAATCGGCGTAGGCGTCATAGCCTTCAATACGGTGCAGCAACTCTACGCACAGGGAGAGGGTGATTGTGATGGGGTTGTCGGTTACCGGCACAACATCGCCCCACTGATAGGTAATTGCATGGTCGGCCTGTGCTCTGATCGCACCTTCGGGATTGTTGCTGAGCGTGATGCAAAAGGCCTTGGCCTCATGGGCAAGCTGGACGGCGGCCACCGATTCAGGCGTGTCGCCGCTGTGCGAACAGACGATCACCACACTGCTGGACGACAGGGCGCGAGGCGGCATGTTGACGAATTCATTGGCGGTATACAGTGCACCGCGCAAGCTACTGGCCTCGGTTTCGAGGAAGGTCTTGGCGGGATACATGTCGACAAGCGACCCGCCGCAAGCCACCAGAAAAACCTGGCGAATCCCATTCTGCCCGCCCGTCCGGGCCAGCGCTTGATCAATGATGTGTGCGATAGACATGTGTCTCCTGACCTGTGAATGAATTAATGATTATAACGCTATCAGATGTCATAGAATGATGCAAGAGGAACAATCGGGAAAATATCCGCGAACGGGCAATTCGGCATGGTCAAAGCTCAGATATTTGATAACGCTATGCGTCTTTTTGATAACGTCATACATCATCAAACAAGGGCTTTAGAAGGGCGCTTCCGGTTCCATATCAAGGGCCAGGTGCTGCGACCGGGTATCGCCCTCCAGGCGCAGCGGGACGCCATTTTGACTCTTGCATACAGCGCCCAGGGTGGGAGGGCTTTCCCGCCCCGCCCGCAGCTTATGTAGAAACGGTTTCTCCGTGTCCTTTTGGCAAACGAGATATCAACAATCCCCGAAAACCGTTATGGACCGGGGATTATTGCTCAGGCGCGTATGAATTTCGGACACGAAACAGCGAGGGGTCGAAATAGCCTACCCAACGCAGCCGTCAGTCCAGGCGAGGATCGCCTCCGGCAATGAATGTATTCCAGCGCTCCATGTTCTTGAGGTCCGCAGCTGCTGGATTCTCAAGATACTTCGCATCCGTGATCTCCTGTCCGAGATATCCCTGATAGTCGTTCACGTTTAGGCAAGTCACGAAATCTTCCATGGAGTGGTTGCCATCACCCCAGATGAGATGCCCGTAGGGCTTGCCATCCACGAAGTGGGTGTGAACAATATCCTTTCCAAAGACATCGAACCACTGCTGCAAGGTCTCACCGGCAACCCCCATGGCGATGGTATCGATCATGGCCTTCAGGGCTGGGTGGCTCACCTCGTCGATCATCCTCTTGGCGTCCCCAAGGGTTACAACCAGACGTGATTCTTCGGGGCGAAGGGTTTCCATCGCGAGAACGACACCTTCCTTGCCGGCAACCTCGGCAAGCCGGCCGAGCATCTCCCGGGAGCGATTCCAGGCGGTCTCTCTGCTTTCATTCAAGTAGCCCCAACCCGAATTGATTGCCATAATGCCACAGCCAAGTTCAGCAGCCGCCCTGATCCCATTCACGAAATAGAGATAGCTCTTCTCGAATTGCTCCGGCTCCTGGGCAGCGAACTGATATTGATAGATGGCATTTTCAGGAGTAAAGACCACAATATCAAGGCCTCGATCGGCAGCCTTCTTCCGGATGATCTGACAATCACTATAGGTCATGTGATCCAGCCAAAAGTGCGGTGCGCCCCCCCACAGTTCAATGCTGCGGATACCCGCGGCAACCTGAGAGTCCAGGAAATAATCCAGGGAATAGTACAGATAGTGGATATTCATCCCAGCGACCTGAGACCTAGCTATCTTCGCCATGCTTTCCTCCACGTGAACAATGGCTATCCATAGGTTGGATGTGATTATTCTCCCATCGCAGTGATGAAGATCTGTCGCCTCTGGGGACCATCGAATTCGGCCAAATAGATTTCCTGGGCAGAACCCCGGACCATTTCTCCGCCTGCGATCGGGAAGACACAGTGATTACCGACTAGCGTGGATTTGAGGTGCCCGGGCGAGTTGTTGCTAGTTGCCCCGTAGGATGGCAAGAAATGGGCATGGGTATAGGGGAGGTCACCCGGTACGAGCCTCGTCAGCAGGTCCTGGATGTCAGTTTCGACGCAGGACAAACCCTCGTTCACGATGATCCCCGTCGTAGTGTGGGCCGAAATGACGAAGACGACTCCCTCCGAAATTCCACAGGTGCTGACGAAGGATGATATATCCTCGGTCAGCCGCAACATTTGGGTCGGAAATGCGCTAGTGACAGTCAGTGTGGTGCGCTTCAGCATATTGTCCCTTTCTCCCCCAGGAAAGTGAGTGCATTGCCCCCGAACAGCTTTTCCCTGGTGGACTCCTTCATGTCCAGCTTTTCGAGTGCCGCCTTGAGCTTGAAAGCTCGAAAACGCGGAGCGTTGGATCCGAACATGACCTGATTGGGGAAATTTCTTTCAAACGTAAGCTTGCCCATGTCGCGGGTAAACACTTGCTCCATGAAGTCCACCGGCGAATCGAGGTAAAGCATGGCTGTGTCGGTATAAACATTGGGATATTTGATCATCAGCATCACTGTTTCGCGGACCCATGGCCAGCCGAAATGCGCCAGGCATATCCTGAGATTTGGGTAACCCGCCGCCACATCCTCGAATTCAAGCGGATGCCCGGGGGCCGCGGGCGCGTCCGGCTCCCAACTCATTCCGGAGTGGAAAATAATCGGCTTGTTGAACTTGACGCATAGATCATAGATGGGCCTGACCTTGGGGTCGCCTGCTCGAAAGCCCTGCTTGGCCGGGTTGAGTTTGAGCCCGGACAACCCCAATTCGGTGAAGGCTTGCTCCACGATTTCGGCCGCGTCGCTGCGATTCGGATCCACGCTCCCAAAACCGATAAAGCGTTCGGGCGCGGTGTCGACGATCCTTCGAATCTCGTGGTTGGAGACAATATGCCCGCCAAATCGGGTAGAAATATCGAGTGGCAGGAGGATGGTCTTGTCGATCCTACCCACGGCCATCTCGGTCAGAGTTTCCTCCAGGGCGTATGGCGATTGCTTATACACGCCGAACTGCTGGGTCCGAAACCTCAAGGCAGCCTCATCGGCGCATATTGCCTCGAAATAGATTGGATGAACATGTGAATCGATGACGATCATTTTCCTTATTCTCCTCCTGGGATTGGCAACTGCTTTAGCTGTCAATATGGTTCAAACTTGGAAATTACGGCTGAGGCCATTGCCGATCCTGTTCGCATGCATTCCTGGAGATCCTTTCCACCGATAATTCCCCCCATAAATCCCGCTATGTAGGAGTCTCCCGCTCCTACCGTGTTTTCGACTCTGGTCTTGACAATGCCTTCTTCAAGAAAAGATTTCCCGTCATAGCAGAGGCTTCCGTTCTCACCCAACATGGCAATGGCCGCACGAGGCCCCAGCGACTGGGCGGTTTTCAGAAAACCTTCAATATACGGGTCGCGGTGGGAGTAGGAGCAAAAGGCATAATCCACATGGGGAAGTATCCGCTCTACATCTTTGTCTTCAATGAATACGGAAAAATCGAAGACAACAATCGCTCCCCCCATTTTCAATTCCGGAAGCAAACCGTAAACTCGGCCAAATAGATCCGTGTGAATCATGTCATGCTGCTGAATGAAGCTGATGTCGTCTTCCGTGAGATGGAAATTGGCCATGACACCGTCATCCGTTTCTCCGTGGACCCGGTCCCTCCCTTCGAGCCGCATCTGAACCGACGCGGTCCGGCCCTTTACGCGCCGAAGGTGGCTCACATCAAGGCCTGCCTGCTGCAATACCCTGCTGAAAGTGGCGCCATAGGCATCGTCGCCTACGAAACTGATGATTGACGACTGAATCCCCAGTTTGCTCAGGTTCATCGCGAAATCGACCCCGTTTCCCGTGGGATAACAACGATCGAGTTCTTTGTAAATATCCATACAACAGAAGCCAACCGCAGCTACTTTCATTTGAATTCCTTTCTTTCATGCCGAGATTGGTGGGGTTTTTGGCCGGCAAATGTGCCGCAGCAGCCGCGAATATAATGGCCAATGACCTGCATTTTTCTCATCCAGGATGTGAACGATAGACATCTACCCCCCCCCTGACCCGTGAACGACTCAATGGTTATAATGCTATCAGATGTCATAAAATGACACAACGGAATAATCTGGCAAATATCTGCCCATAGCTGGAGTTTCCGGTTTTGGTTTTCAAGTGAATATAGCCCATCGTCGTGGTCGGGGTTGTTTGGATGATGACTTATGACGTTATCAAAAAAACTTATGGCATTATCAAATATTCGAGCTTTGACCATGCCGAATTGCCCTGAAGCGGATATTTTCCCCGATTATTCCTCTTGCATCATTTTATGACATCTGATAGCGTTATAACCATTAATTCATCAGAAGTCGGAGATCAGTGTCTACCGTACACATCATTGAGCGAGCGTTGGCCCGGACGGGCGGGCAGGATGGGATCCGTCAGGACTTTCTGGCGGTAATCGGAAACCGGCTGCCGGTCAAACCCGCAGCGCATCAATAATCGGCAAGGCTTTTGGAGGAACAGACGTGAAAATACATCAATTAGGATGGGTGCTCTTCTGCATTCTTTCCGTCGCCATACTCGCTTCTGCCCAGACCGCAACCACGTCGCTTCGCGGGACCGTCAAAGATCCTAGCGGTGCATTGGTTCCCGGGGCATCCGTCACCCTGGCCAACAAGGCCATCGGCAAAACCTACAGCGCTGTCTCCAACAGCGACGGCTACTATGCCTTCCCGCAGATTCAGCCGGCCCGCTACGTGATCACCGTGGCAGCCGCCGGCTTCAGCAATCAGACCAAGACGGCCGAGCTGCTGGTCAATCAGCCGGCGACCGTCGACTTCATGCTTTCGGTGCAGGCCAACCAGACCACCGTCGACGTCAGCGATACTGCGCAGACGCTGAACACCTCCGACGCCACCGTGGGCGACTCGATCGGCAGTGTGACCATCGAATCGCTGCCCATGGAAGGGCGCGACCCGGTCTCGCTGCTGACGCTTCAGCCGGGTGTGCTCTTCCTGGGTAATCCCGAGGAGAATAATATCAATAACCTAGACAGCCGCAGCGGCGCAGTCGGCGGCGGCCGCTCCGACCAGGGCAACATCACGCTGGACGGCTTGGACGACAACGACCAACTCCTCGGAACGGCCTTTCAAGGCGTCTTGCGCTCCACGCTGGATTCGACGGAGGAGTTCCGCGTCACCACCTCGAACGGCTCGGCCGACAGCGGCCGCAGCTCCGGCGCACAAATCTCCCTTGTCACCAAGAGCGGAACCAATGCCTTGCATGGCGCGCTCTACGAGTACTACCGGCCCACCAACACCGTAGCCAACGCGTGGTTCAACAAGAACTCCGAGCTTTCCCAGGGCGAGCCCAACATTCCGCAGAAATACGTGATGAATACCTTCGGCGGATCCTTGGGCGGACCGATCAAAAAAGACAAGCTCTTTTTCTTCTTCAACTACGAAGGACAGCGCAAAGCAATCGACGATGTGGTCACCCGGACGCTACCCACGGCGCAGTTTTATCAAGGCCAATTGGGCTACCAGGACAACAGCGGCAACGCCCAATGGCTGAACTCAACGCAAGTATCGACCCTGGATGCCGGCTGCGCCCCCCTTAACGCCGGTTCTGGTCCTGGCCTGTACAATGCACCCTGCGGCCCCAACCCCAACGTCGCGGCCTACTATCGGCCGGCGGCCGCCAAGGGTTTTTTAGGAACCTCGGGGATCGTCGGCGACACCCTCAACAGCGCCGGCTATACCTTTGCCTCGCCGGCTCCGTCCACGCTCAACACCAGCATCGCCAAGATCGACTACAACATCAACAACCAGCAGCACATCTTCTTTCGCGGCAGCCTGCAGAAGGACACCACGGCCGGGGACGAAAACCTGCCCGGACAGCCGGCTGCCACCATGTAAATCAACAACACCAAGGGCATGGCCTTCGGCCACACCTGGACGCCCAACTCGAGGATCGTCAACGATGTGCGGTACGCTTTTGTCCGCCAGGGCTACTCGAATCGCGGCGTAGGCTCAACTGGTCCCGACCCAACAGGCGACGGCGACTGGGTGAACTTCCGCGACTACTCGCAACCCACTGCATGGCAGAATCGTTCGACCATGGTCAACGTGCCTGTCCAGAATATTACCGACAATCTTTCCTGGATCAAAGGCGCGCACACGATTAGCGCGGGCGCCGACTGGCTCGATGTCGAGAACAACCGCAGCAGCGACGTCAACTCCTATTCCAGCACCGGCACTGACGCCGCCTATCTTAGCGGCTCGCTCCCCGATCCAGCGACGCTGGGTGATCCCTCTGTCGGCGGCGGTTTTTCAAATTCCTACTCCATCGCCTACTCCATGATTCTCGGCGCGATACCCAGGACCATCGAGCAGTATAACTACGCGGTCACCGGCCCCAACAGCGGCACGCTCCTTCCTGATGGCACCTTCATCACCCGCCATTTCAAGGCCTACGAGTATGAGTACTTCCTGCAGGACTCCTGGCGCGTTACACCCAAGTTGACGGTGATCTACGGCATACGTCAATCCATTCTGCAGGCGCCCTATGAGACCAAGGGCCAGCAGATTGCACCCAATATCAATACCAATGCGTGGTTCACCAAGCGCGCGGAAGATGCTGCTCAGGGTATTCCCGAGTATCAAAACCCCAACGACAATCTGAATTTCGCGCCCAGCGGCAAGGCCAACGGCCGTCCTGGTTTTTGGTCCAAGCAGAAGGGCAACTTTGCTCCGCGCATCTCCGTGGCCTATGCGCTCAACCCCAAAACCACCATCCGCACCGGCGCCGGCATGTACTTTGATCACTTCGGCCAGGGCATTGTGAATTCCATGGACGAGCTAGGCTCCTTCGGCCTGAGCAGCTCCGTAGGAAGCACTCCCGAAATCGATACCGTTCAGGTCGCTCCCCGCATGACCGGCCCCCACGGTATTCCGGCGCTGGCCGGCTGCGCCGCTCCCACATCCACCATCCAATATCCCTTCACGCCATCGACGGTACAGGGTTGCGACTTTGCCAACGCCTGGGGCATCGACAGCCAGCTCAAGACGCCGTACTCCTACGCCCTGGATCTTTCGCTGCAGCGGGAACTGCGCGCCGGCTTTACCCTGGAGGCCAACTATGTCGGCCGCCTGGGACGCCATCTGCTGGAACAAGTCGACCTGGCCGAGCCTGTCAACCTGGTGGATGCGAAAGGCGGCGGAGATTACTTTACCGCCGGCACCAAGCTCTCCAAAGCATCGGATGCAAATTGCGGATCCTATTTCGGAGTCGATAGCGGAAGCAAATCCAATTGCAGCGGCATGACGCCCACGGCGCCCGTTCACGTTCCAACCATCCAGTACTTTGAAGATATCTTCCCGCAAATGGCCAATTTGGACTATACGGGCGAGACCGCGACCGACGGACTCTACAACAACGAGTGGGCGCCCTACCGCTACGACTATGGCGCGACGACATCCCTGCAGGATGTCGATGTGAACTGTTATTACGGCTGCTCGAACGGGCCCCAGTTCTTCTCGAAGCAGTTTGCCGCGCTCTATGCCTGGTCCTCGGTAGGCACCAGCTCCTATAACGCTCTGCAGGTCATCTTGCGCCATCCCTCCAGCCACGGCCTGACCGTCGACTTCAATTACACCCTCTCCAAATCGATCGATATTGGATCGGGAGCGGAGCGCTCCAACGAAATGAACGCGACCAACTACAACTCCTACGGCTCCATTCTGAACAGTTGGAATCCCAAGCTGAACAAGGGTGTCTCCGACTTCGACACCCACCACATGATCACTCTGGATTGGGTCTATAAGGTGCCGGTGGGCCACGGCAAGGCGGTTCTGGGCAACTCCAACCGCATCCTCGACGCCGTGGTGGGCAACTGGCAGTGGTCGGGCCTGAGCCGCTGGACCAGCGGCCTGCCCTTCAGCGTCATCGAGCCCGGCTACACCACCGACTGGCAACAGACTGGCTTCGCCGTCGTCACGGACCGGAGCCAAGTCAAGACCGCACGGCATCTGGTCAATGGTGTTCCGCAGGTCTTTGCCGGCAACGAGGCCAGCACCATCAACGCCGGCATCTACTCCGGTACGCCGATTCGTCTGCCGTATCCGGGCGAGGCCGGCCAGCGCAATGCCTTCCGCGGTGACGGCTATTTCGACGTAGACTCCTCGCTCACCAAGAACTGGACGCTCCCCGGTCATACCAAACTCCAGTTCACCGGCGAGGTGTACAACGTCGGCAACAACGTTCGCTTCGATTGCAGCCCGTACAACCTCAACTCAGGTTTAAGCCAGGGCAGCTTCGGCGCCTACAGCGGCACGCTGAGCACCTACCGGCGCATGCAGTTCGGCCTGCGCCTGGACTTCTAAACCCGTCCACCAAACCCGCATAGCAGGCGAAGCGGCCGGGGCATATGCTCCGGCCGCTTCGCTTGTCTGCCCACTTATGAACGCCTCTCTCGAAACGCGTACTCCACACCTACCGCGTCCACCATAAAATCAATAGCTTAAAGAACGCCTGCTAACTACCCAACCCTACAGCAGATCAAACTACCCTGAGCGATACGTGTGCCCGCAGGGACCATCGGACTCGACATTCTCGATGACGGTGCGCGAATTCGGTCGCTGCCGTGCAGGTGCACAAGCAATTTCGCACTGAGTTCGTATTTGGTCACGCAAATCCAGGGCTCTCCTGCCAACTGAGCCATCGCCATCCTTTCCCTGGGTCCAAATCTGGAGGGGCAATTTCTTCTGGAGAGATGAACGCGCCTTGGGTCTTTGCTTTGAAACAGGTGCAAAGACGATTGCGCGGCGGCAACTGCCGGTATACTGCCTCGTAGGCGGGAGAACAAAACGAAAATTCCCGCTGGTGCGTGGCGAGAGCCCAAGAATGGAAATTCCGGGCAAGAGCAGGAGAGACTTATGCATATTTCTTTGCCGCAACTGGGAGCAATAGGGCTTGCAATCGGATTGAGTGTTGGACTGACGGCGCAGACGCCAGTGGCGGGACAGGCCGCAAAACCACAAGCCGCGGCAGCATCTTCCAGACCGGCAGTTCCTGCGAGGGCGGCTGGAGAAGTTACCGATCCGGTTGCCGATCCGAAGGCCGTGGTCACGCTGGGCAAGGCGCGGTTTACCGTGCTGACGCCGGAGCTGATCCGCATGGAATGGGCGGCGGACGGGAAGTTTGAAGACCACGCCTCGTTTGTGTTTCTGAATCGGCGGCTGCCCGTGCCGAGATTTAAGACCGGACCTGATCTGAATGTTCCTAAGACTCAACAGACGATTCCCACTGTCATCGACACAGGCACACTCAAAATTGTCTACAGTCCGCTCGGTGATGGCCTCTTCACGGCGGACAACCTCTCGATAACATTGACAGTCGACGGCAAGCCGGTAACGTGGCATCCGGGGCTCGTCGACCCAGAAAACCTGCAAGGGACGACGCGCACGCTGGACCGTGCGCTGGGCTCGAAGACCCAGGAACCAATTGAGCCGGGGCTGGTTTCACGGTCGGGCTGGGCGCTGGTGGATGACTCGACGCGGCCGCTCTTCGATTCGGCGGATTTCAGTTTCAAGGAAGGCGAAAAGAGCCCCTGGCCGTGGGTTGTTGAGCGGCCGGCCGGCGAGCGGCAGGACTGGTACTTCTTCGGTTACGGCCACGACTACCGCAAGGCGTTGGGCGATTATGTGCGCGTGGCTGGGCGGATTCCGCTGCCGCCGCGGTTTGCCTTCGGAGCGTGGTGGTCGCGCTACTGGGCCTACAGCGATCAGGAACTGGACGAGCTGGTGCGCGGCTTCCATGAGAACGATGTGCCGCTGGACGTGTTGGTCATCGACATGGACTGGCACCTCGGCGTGGACCAGCTCAAGGCGACGGGCCAGGTGGATCAGTCGGGCGAAGGGTTGGGCTGGACCGGCTACACCTGGAACAAGCTGCTCTTTCCCGACCCGGATGCATTTCTGGCCAAGCTGCACGCCGAAGGCCTGAAGACGACCTTGAATCTGCATCCGGCCTCGGGCGTGCAACCGTGGGAAGAGGCGTATCCCGCGATGGCCAAGGCGATGGGCATTGATCCGGCGACGAAGAAATATGTGCCTTTCGACATTACCGACAAAAAGTACGCAACGAATTACATGAATCTGTTGCACCATCCGCTGGAAAGGCAGGGCATCGACTTCTGGTGGCTGGATTGGCAGCAGGAGCAGAAGACCAAAATGGCCGGCGTCATGCCGACCTGGTGGCTGAGCTACGTTCACTTTACCGACCAGCAGCGCGAGGGCAAGCGGCCGCTGCTGTTTCACCGCTGGGGCGGTTTGGGCAATCACCGCTACCAGATTGGATTCTCGGGCGACACCGTCTCCGTGTGGGATTCGCTGGCCTTTCAGCCGTGGTTCACAGCCACGGCGGCCAATGTGGGCTACGCATACTGGAGCCACGACATTGGTGGGCACATGCCTGGAGCCGTGGAACCGGAACTGTACACGCGCTGGGTGCAGTTTGGCGCTTTCAGCCCCATTCTGCGCACGCACACCACCAAGAACCCGGAGACCGAACGCCGCATCTGGGCCTATCCGGAGCCGTATTCGTCCATCTTGCGCTCGACCTTCCAGCTACGCTACGCGCTTGAGCCCTACCTCTACACCGAGGGGCGGCGCACCTACGACAGCGGCGTGGCGTTCTTCAGGCCGCTCTACTACGACTGGCCGGAGGAGGCCGCGGCTTATACCAGCAAGGGTGAATACATGTTTGGCGATCAGATGCTGGTCGCTCCGGTAACCGCGCCTGCCGACAAGGCCAGCGGCCTGGCCACGGAAAAGGTGTGGCTGCCCAAGGGGGACTGGATTGAGTGGCCGACGGGCAAGCACTTGACCGGGCCGGCGACGGTGGAGCGCAGCTTCAGCATTGAGCAGACGCCGGTGTACGTGCGCGCCGGGGCGATTGTGCCGATGCAGCCGCCGATGCGCTACACGGGTGAAAAGCCAGTGGACCCGCTGATTGTGAATGTGTGGCCGCTGACGCCGGGAACCGCTTCGAGCTACTCGGTTTATGAAGACTCGGGCGTCTCGGTGGAGTACCAGCGCGGCGTTTTTGCGCGCACTCCGATCAAGGCCACGCAGACCGGCGACACGCTGCGCGTGGAGATTGGGCCAGTCGAGGGCGGCTATCCGGGAATGCCGCAGAGGCGCGGCTTCGAGTTGCGGCTGCCAGCCGACTGGGCGCCGGCCGAAGTGACAGTCAACGGCGTTGCGGTGAAACGGGCCGGGCCGGCGGGCAAGGGCGGATGGTCCTTCGAGGGCAACACGTTGACGACAGTGATTCCCGTGCCGAGCCTCAGCGTCGCAGCCAAGGTGACGGTGGAGGTGCGGCGGGCCGCCGGCCTCACCGCTCGCCGCGGTGAGCTGGACGGCTTTGCCGGCGCGATGACCCGGCTGCGCGGCGCCTACGATGCCATGCACCAGACCTCGCCCGTCTCCGATCCGCCCGATGCGCTGATTGACGCGATGCAGGCGGGCGACCGGCTCGGCTACTACCCCGAAAAGGCGACGGAGGAGATAGCTCACTTCCACCAGGCGCTGCCCAAGGCGCAGGCCGCCATCGCCCGAATCGGCGCGGAGTTTGGCCAGCAAGTGGAGGACCACCTGAAGCGCTATTCTCCCGCAAGGTGGCTGCCCACGGGCATTGACATGGAGGCCCAAAAGCAGAGCCGGCTGGAGGCTATGGCCAGGGCGGAGAAGTTGGTGACGGAGGCGGGAAAATAGGCTCAGCGGCAGGCTGAAAACGAATACGATTTTGGGGAGAAAGCATGGAAAAGATGGGGCAATATCCGCATCGGCGGTGGAATCCTCTGCGAAAGTCCTGGGTGCTGGTTTCGCCGCACCGCACGCAGCGTCCCTGGCAGGGGGAAGTGGGCCAGAAGGCTGCGCCCGCGGAGGTTGCTTACGATCCCCAGTGCTATCTGTGCCCTGGCAACCAGCGGGCAGGAGGGGCCGCAAACCCTGCGTACGAGGGAATTTTCTCGTTCATCAACGATTATTCCGCCCTGCTGCCGGATTCTCCGTCCGTGATGGAGCCGCTGGCCTCGCCGCTGCTGGTGGCCGAGCCCGCCCGCGGCCTGTGCAAGGTGCTCTGCTTCCATCCCAACCACAGCCTGACCCTGGCCCGCATGACCCACCCGGAGATTCGCCGCGTGGTGGACGCCTGGACGCAGGAATACACGGAACTCGCATGCCTGGACTGGATCGAGTATGTGCAGATCTTTGAGAACCGCGGGGCCATGATGGGCGCCAGCAACCCGCATCCTCACTGCCAGATCTGGGCCACCGGCTTTGTGCCCGACGAACCGGCAGCCGAGACCCAGGCTCAGCGCGAACACCTGGCAGGCACCGGCCATTGCCTGCTGTGCGGGTACCTGGCCGCCGAGCAGAGGGAACAAGCCGCCGAAGGACGCATCATTTTTGAAAATGAGCACTTCGCGGCACTGGTTCCGTGGTGGGCTACCTGGCCTTTCGAGGTGATGGTGGTCAGCCGCCGCCATCTGGGAGCGCTGCCGGAGTTGAACCAGGAGGAGCGGGAAGCTCTGGCGGATGCGCTGAAGCGGATGACGACCCGCTTCGACAACCTCTTCCAGACCAGCTTTCCCTACACGATGGGTTTTCACCAGTCGCCGACTGATTCCGAGGCGCATCCGGAGTGGCATTTCCACGCTCACTTCTATCCTCCGCTGCTGCGCTCGGCCACGGTGCGCAAGTTCATGGTGGGTTTTGAGATGCTGGGAATGCCGCAGCGGGACATCACGCCTGAGACCGCGGCTGAGCGGCTGCGCGCTTGCCCGGAAGAGCACCGCTAGGAATTTGTCGAAATAGTAACTTGGGGTATAAAGTTTCGCCCTCCGGGGCTAAACAGGCTGCGGATAGACTCTGGATTTCGGGTGAAATTGGCGGAAAGTGCCCCTCCGTGGCTAAAGCCAGCGTTGATTCTGTTGGCTTTATGCGGGGGTTAAAACCCCCGCCTCCCTCCGTATTGAGCTTTTCCGCAGCCTGTAAAGCCCATCGTTTCTTATCGGCTTTATCGGCACGACTGAAGTCGTGCCCTTTCAAAGGAACTCCCGGGCTGGACAATACCTGACTTTCTCCACGGGTTGTTAGCTCTTGTACAATTGGCGCAACCTCGGTTTGAGGCAGAGAGTTGTGCGGCAAACGCAGACGGAACTGTGTTGGTAACTTGCTTTCTCCTGGCCAATCCGACTTTTGGCCGATGACTATCGATCTTCAATCCATTTAGGGTGTGAGCTGTCATGCATGATCCTGCCGTTTTCCGTTCCATGCACCTTGCCCGCTTCCATGCTGAGCCGGACGTTTTTGTGGCGCCGGGCCGCGTCAACCTGATCGGTGAACACACCGATTATGCCGAGGGTTTTGTCATGCCAGCGGCCATCGACTTCGCCACCCTGGCCGGCATCTCGCCGCGCACGGACGGCAAGATCGTCGTCTACTCAGAGAACTATGGTGAAGAGCGGAGCTTTGAGGCTGCCGCGCTGCCGTCCAAGGCCAGCAAGCACTGGAGTGACTACCCGCTCGGAGTGGTTGCGATTCTGACCGGCGAGGGCCACAAGATTCCCGGCTTCAGCCTGAGCCTGTGGGGTGACGTGCCGCTGGGGTCGGGGTTGTCGAGTTCGGCTGCCGTTGAGGTGGCGACGGCGCTGGCTGTTTGTTCGCTTATCGGGGCTACTTATCCCGGCCCGGTGCTGGCGCGGCTCTGCCAGCGCGCCGAAAACGAGTTTGTGGGCGCCAACTGCGGCATCATGGACCAGTTCATCTCCGCCAACGGGCAGGAAAACCACGCCCTGCTGCTGGATTGCCGTGACCTGAGCTTCAAGCTGGCGCCGATACCGGCCAACGTGGCGCTGGTGATTGCCAACACCATGGTCAAGCACTCGGTGGCGGGCGGTGACTATCCCACGCGCCGCGCCGAATCGGAGGCGGCCTGCGCGGTGATCGCCAGTCACCGGTCCGGGGTTCCATTCCTGCGCGATGCGACGCTTGAGGACCTGGAAAAATGGGGCCATGAAATGGCGCCCAAATCGCTCAAGCGCGCTCGCCACGTCATCAGCGAAAACCTGCGAACGGTGGCTGCCTGCGAGGCATTGCTCAAGGGCGATATGGCCGAAGTAGGCCGGTTAATGGGCGAGGCGCACACGAGTTACAGCCAGGACTTCGAGGGCAGTTGCGTGGAGGCCGACGCCATGGTGGCCCTGGCGCATGAGTTGCCGGGGTTGATCGGCGCGCGGCTTACGGGCGGAGGCTTTGGCGGCTGCACGATCAACCTGGTGGAGCAGAGCCAGGCTAAGGCCTTTGCCGAAGAACTGGGCCGCCGCTATGCCGCCAAATTCGGCATTCAGCCCCAGATCAGCATTTGCCACGCATCGGGAGGCGCTCACCGGGTGTCGTAGAATGCCGCCTTGCTGTTTGGTTATGACTCCGTGAGAGCAACGGCAAGCCGCAAGAATCAGCAATGGCCAGGCAGTTCTTTTACAAGGAAGCAGGGGGAAATCTTTTATGGCTACGCGATCCACATCACCGGCGGCGGCAAACGCGCCCAATTACACAATCCCATTCATTACAGTCACCATTCTCTTCGGCATCTTCGGATTCCTTACCAGCCTGAACAACCAACTGGTGGCCAAGCTGGAGGAGGTTTTCAAGCTGACGCACGGACCGGCGATGCTGGCAACAGCTGCGTGGTTTTTCGCCTATCTGGTCTTCTCGGTGCCCAGCGCCAAGTTGATTGAGAAGGTGGGCTATAAGCGCACCATGGTGATCTCGCTGTTCATCATGGTGGCGGGCGCTTTGCTGTTTGTCCCGGCAGCGAATCAGGTGAGCTTTCCCCTGACTTTGACAGCGATTTTTGTGCTGGCCACCGGCGTCTGTGCCCTGCAGACGTCGGCCAACCCGTATGTCTCGATTCTGGGGCCGGAGCGCAGCGCCCCGGCGCGTCTGACGCTGGCGCAAGCCTTCAATTCAGGGGCCTCGGCTGTGGCTCCGTGGGTAGCGGCCACATTGATTCTGGCCGATTCCAGCAAGGCGTCCACAGCGGCCAGCGAGGCACATATGCTGGAAGGCCCTTACATTGCCATCGCTATCGCGCTGCTGCTGCTGGGCTTTGCCGTGATGTTCATGCACCTGCCGGCGATTGTCTCCTCCCGTTCCTCTGATCCTTCCAAGAGCGGCGCCTCGCAGGGCCGCAGCATCTGGAGCTATTCGCATACCGTACTGGGGATGATCGGCATTTTCTTTTACGTGGGCGTTGAAATCGCTCTCGCTGCGATTGCCATCCGATTTTTTCAGCAGCAGGGCGTCAGCAGTGTCAAAACGGCTGGATTCCTGGTTCTGCTCTACTACATTGGCATCATGGCAGGCCGCTTTCTGGGCAGCTTCCTGATGACCTGGATCAAGGCCGAAAAGCTGCTGACTGTTTTGGGCCTCTTCGGCGTGGCGCTGCTTTTGGTTTCGATGTTGTCGCACGGACCGGTCGCCATCTGGAGCCTGGTACTCTGCGGCCTGGCCAACTCCATCATGTATCCGACGATCTTTGTTCTGGGCATTGCCGAACTGGGACCGCTGACCAGCAAGGGTTCGGGCGTGATCACCATCGGCAATGTGGGCGGAGCGGTGATTCCACTCCTCTTTGGCACATTGGCCGACAAAGTTGGGATTCAGTACGCGTTCATTCTGCCAATTCTCTGCTACGTTTACGTGGCCTACTACGGCCTGTCGGGGTACAAGCCCACACGCATGGTCAAGGCATAGACCGGGATTATCTGCCGGTCCTCTTCCATCCCTGCCGCAAACAGGTAAGTTCGCGATTACCGAATCCCATGTTTGCGGCATACAATTCTTCCTGAAATCATTTTCAAGAAGGCCGGCCATGCGTATTGTTGCTTTGCTCTTTCCCGCCGTTCTCGCTCTGGCATCTCTCTCCGCCGCATCGCAGAAACCAACCGCAGCACGGGTGCTGCCGAAGGCTCTTCCGGCCGCACATCAAGGAGCGGCACAGACGCCGCCCATGGGCTGGAACAGTTGGAACTATTTTGCCGATAAAGTCGATGACAAGGGCGTTCGCGACGCCGCTGACCAACTCGTGGCTACCGGCATGAAAGACGCCGGATACATCTACGTCAACATCGACGACACGTGGGAGGGCGAGCGCGACGCGGACGGCGTGCTTCACACCAACGCGAAGTTCCCTGACATGAAGGCCCTGGCTGACTACGTCCATTCCAAGGGTCTCAAAATAGGCATCTACTCCTCGCCTGGCTCCCATACCTGCGCCGGATACGCGGGCTCGCTCGACCACGAAGCCCAGGACGCCCAGCTCTATGCGCAGTGGGGAATCGACTACCTCAAGTACGACCTGTGCGGCTTCATCCCCGACGTGATGGAGAAGCAGGCTCCCAACGATAAGGCTGCGCAGATGCGGCTGATGGTGGCCTCTTACGCCAAAATGGACAAGGCTCTCAAGGCGACGGGACGGCCCATCGTCTTCTCGCTCTGCCAATACGGATGGGACTCGACCTGGGAGTGGGCGCCGCAGGTCGGCGGCAACTTGTGGCGCACAACCGGCGACATTGAGCCCGCCTGGGACCGCATCTACGCCATCGTCAGCCAGCAGGCCGGTCTTGAGAAATACGCCAGCCCTGGGCATTGGAACGATCCCGATATGCTCGAAGTGGGCAATGGCAAACTCACGCTTGCAGAGAACCGCTCCCACTTCTCTCTCTGGGCCATCCTCGCCGCGCCTCTTCTGGCCGGCAACGACCTGCCCAACATGAAGCCGGAGATCAAGGCTATCCTCACCAACCGCGACGTGATCGCCATCGATCAGGACAGCCTGGGCAAGCAGGGAAGCCGCGTTTACAGCGAGGGCGAAGTGGATGTGTGGACGCGCCATCTGGCCGGCGGCGCGCTGGCCGTCGCCGTCGTCAACGCCGGCGGTACCCGCTACTCCACTCACCCGTTCCATCTGAGCCTGGCTAAACTCGGCCTGCACGGCCCGCAGGCCGGCAAGGACTTATGGACCGGCAAACCCATTACGCTCACCGACGGCCAGCCCCTCGAACTGGCCGGGCACGACGTCCTGCTGGTTCGCATCGGCGCGCCCAGGTAGCTCTTCAACCGCCGGGGCTTGCGTAAGTCAATGTGTGCGGTTACATTGCCTTCGGGGAGATTTGTCCATGCGCTTTTCAATGCTGTTTCGCTTTTCCAGTCTTGCCGCGACCGCCCTTCTCGCCTTCACCGCGCTTCCGCAAGCCCTCGCTGTGGAAGCGCCTCAGCTTGTACAAAAGGATGGCCGCTATGCGCTGCTGGTCGAGGGGCGTCCATTTCTGATTCTGGGAGGCCAGATTCACAATTCCAGCGCCTGGCCCAGTGAATTGCCGCAGGTCTGGCAGTCGATGGCCGCGCTGCACGCCAACACCATTGAGGCGCCGGTTTATTGGGAGCAGTTTGAGCCGCAGCCAGGCCACTTCGACTTCACAAATGTGGATGCGATTGTGGAAGGCGCGCGCGCACACAACCTGCACGCGGTGCTGCTGTGGTTTGGCACATGGAAGAACGGCAGCATGCACTATGTGCCGGCTTGGGTGAAGACCGACACCAAGCGTTTTCCGCACACCATCCGGCCGGACGGCGAGCCGATCGACGTGCTTTCGCCGATGTCGCGCAACACGCTGGAAGCGGACAAGACAGCATTCGTTGCCTTGATGCGCCACCTGAAGCAGATCGACAATGAGCAGCACACGGTGATCCTGATCCAGGTGGAAAACGAGTCGGGCAATATGGGCAGCGCGCGGGACAACTCGCCCGAGTCAAACCGGGAGTTTGCCAGCCAGGTCCCGGCCGACCTGCTGGCCGCGGCGCACAAACAGCCTGGTACTTGGAGCCAAGTCTTCGGCGTGGAAGCTGATGAAATCTTCCAGGTATATCACCAGGCGAAGTACATCAACGAGATTGCCGCCGCGGGCAAGCGAGAGTTCGCGATTCCGTACTACATCAACGCGTGGCTCTCCCATTCGCTGACGACGCCGGAGCAGTGGCAGATGGCGGGCATTCGCTATCCCAGCGGCGGCGCGGTGCAGAAGCTTGTGGGGCTGTGGCGGGCGCTGGCGCCTTCGATTGACATGATCGGCCCGGACATCTACAACGGCGACTCGACGTTCTACCTGGAGACGATGAAGGCCTATCACCGCCCGGACAATCCGTTGTGGATTCCAGAGACGGGCCGGAGCGACAGCTTTGGGAAGTTCTTCTTCTACGCGCTGGGGGATGGGGCCATCGGCTTCTCGCCCTTTGGCGTGGACCAGTCGGGCTGGAACATCCTGGGCGACCAGCCGTGGAAGGCGCACGCGAACAACTTCGCCCTGATCGAGCCGATGAGCCGGGAGATTGCCCGCCTGGAGTTTGAGGGCCATCTCAAAACCGCCGTCGAGGAGCCGGGGCAGACCGCGCAGGAGATCGACCTCGGCGACTGGCAGGCTACGGTTGCATACGGATTTCCGCAGCCCGACGGAGACCACGCTCCCGGGACCAAGGACGCGCACGGAGCTGCGCTGGTGGCGCAACTGGGCCCGTATGAGTTTTTGGTGACGGGCGTGGACGCAAGCATCACCTTCCATCTGCCAGGCAAGCTGCCGTGGATGCGCAGCCAGATCATCACTGCCGAGCAGGGCACGTATGAGAACGGCGTCTGGAAGCCGCTGCGGGTGTGGAACGGCGACGAAACCGACCGCGGCCTGTGCTTCCATGAGAAGCCGGAGGTGGTGCGGATCAAGCTAGGGAAATTCTAGAGCTTTTTCGGAAATAGTGTAGACAGGAATTTTGTCGGTATCCCACCCATTCCGCAGAAAAACGCGGAATGGATGGGGCATGGAAGTTTATAGCAAAAGATAAAATGCTCTAGGAATTTCAAGTCCACCCACAGGATTGTGGCTTTCCGCGAGCAACAATCTTTCTTCATGCCTGCGATTGCAGGGCAGAAAAAAGCGGCGCCGCCGGAGGCAGGCAGCGCCGCTTTTTATCTTCTTGCCGCTCGCTTTAGAACAAGTTCCACAGCGACTGGTTGTAGACCTCGTGGTGGTACTGCACCTCGGAGCCTTTGACGAAGGTGCCCAGCTCGCGCGGACTGCGGTTGGCGACGGCTTGCTTCAGTTCGGCATAGCGGCCCTGCACGTCTCCGCTCAGAATCTTCGCGATCCAGGCCGAGTCCTTGAAATCCTCGATCGCCTGCTGGATGTTGTCCGGCAGGTAGCGGCCACCGGCACGCAGGTTTTCCGCTCCGGAGATATCTCCGTCGAGGCCGGTCTTGAAGATCGAGTACATCGTCAGGTAGGGGTTGGCGTCCGGCGCCACGGCGCGCACTTCGGTGCGCATGGAGCGGTGGTTGCCGAGGGGCACGCGGACCATGGCGCCGCGGTCAACGGCCGAGGCACGAATCTGGTTGGGGGCTTCGAAGTGCGGGTCCAGGCGCCGGTAGGCGTTCACGCTGGAGTTGAAGATCAGGCAAAGATCCAGCGCCCGTGTCAGGATGCGGTCCAGGAAGCTCCAGCCAAAGCTGGAAAGCTGTTCCTCGCCCTTTTCGTCCCAGAAAAGGTTGGTCTTGCCCTTGGAAACCGAGACGTTGGTGTGCATGCCGCTGCCGTTCACGCCCACAACGGGCTTGGGAAGGTAGCAGGCTGAGCAGCCCATGTTATCGGCGATCTGTCGAGTCAGCAACTTGTAGAGCTGAATCTGGTCGGCCGCGGCCACCGCCTCGGCGTAGCTGTAGTTGATCTCGAACTGGCTGGGCGCGACCTCGGGGTGGTCCTTCTCGTTCTGGAAGCCCATAGCGCGCTGCACTTCGGCGGAGGTGTCGATGAACTGGCGCAGCGGGTCGAGCGGCAGCGAATGATAGTAGCCGCCGGTCGAGGTGAACTCGAATTTGCCGGTCTCGTGGTAGGTGCGCTCGGCGTCCTTGCCCGCGAAGAGGAAGCCCTCAATCTCGGTGGCCGCGTTGAGCGTGTAGCTTTTCTCCTTGAAAAGCGTCTCTGAATAGTTTTTGAGCACGCCCCTCAGGTCGGCGCTATAGGCGCCGCCGTCCTTGTCCAGCACTGTGCCGAAGACCAGCACTTTGCCGGTGCCGAAGACGTCGGCAGGGACCCAGTAGAAGGCGCTCCAGTCGATGCCCAGTCTCAGGTCGCTCTCCTTCTGCGCCGTGAATCCGCGGATCGACGAACCGTCGAAGGTAAGGTTTTCGTAAGCCCCGAGCAGGAACTTCTTGTCGTAGTCGAGCAGGTGAAGGCGGCCCTCAAGGTCGCTGAACAGCACCGTGACGGCCTTGATCCGCTTTTCGTCGGTCAGGTACTTCAACCGCTTCTCGCGAATCTCATCAGCCGCAACGCGATTGGCGCGCTCGGCCTTGGCTTCCAGGTTCTTCTCTTCCAGCTCCTCATAGGAGAGGGCGAGAAAATTACGGTAGTCGGCGGGCATGGGTCTCCTTTTCTGGATGCAGATTCGGTTTGGAACGTACGGCTTCATCGTAGGGTCGTGCGCATAAGGAACCCATGAAGATTTCCGCGGAAGCTGTGGGGAAGAAGGCGCGGAACTGCAACGAGCCGCCAGGGCCGGCCACGCCTGCCCTGGTTTCGCGTTAGAAGCGAACCATGAATGCCAGCGTGGTCGAGGCCTGGTTGGTGCGCAGGTCGGGCCACCAGATCGCATTCAGGTTATTCGCTCCGATGTTGCCGTTGGCCAGATTCAGGCCCTGACACACAGCGATCGCACCGGCAGGCCCATAGAGGTTCCCATAACTCTGGCCTGAGTCACCGCCTTGCGCGCACTGGTAATTCGCCGGGTTGCCGTTGTTGCCGCCGGGAGGCGTGATGCCGCCCCGTCCTGACCAGTAAGGAACGTCGGAGTACCGGTAGCCTTCTTCCAGCCGGAAGGTGATGTACTGGCTGGGCATGTAGTCGAAGGTGACGGTGCCGTCGTGCATCTGAGCGCGGTCGCCGGCGTTCTCGGTAAAGTAAGGCGTGCCGGTGGAGGCCGTTGCACCGTTGATTGGCGGCAGCAGGGTCAGGTAACGGCCGGGGTTGTTCATCTGTCCGCCGCCCAGGGTCACGGCGTACAGGTCCTTCTTGAACCAGAAGCGCGTGTAAGCCATCCAGCCGGAGAACTCCTGCTTGGGCTTGCCGTTTCTGCTGTTGTGGCAGTTGACGCCGCCGGTGTAGGTGGAGCTCGTTCCCTGCATCGGCGAAGCGCCCGTCGGGCTATACGGCCCGCTGGAGGGTCCGCCGCCATATTCGCAGCCCAGGTCGCCGGTGAGGGTGAAGGCGGCTTTGTCAAAGAAAGCCTTGGGCTTGTCGTAGTACTTCACCTGCGCGCTGTAGTCGGCGTGGACGCGCGAACGCCCTGGGTAGCCGGCATCGTCTTCACCCACTCCGTAATTGTTCCAAACCAGGTCAAGCCACGGCTTGGGACGATAGAGAATCTGGCCGCCCACGCCTGGCTTGCCGTTGTAGCGCGCATAGGACTGCCAGCCGTTGATGATCCACGGCTCGATCTTCAACTTTGCGGTGGGGAACCACTGAATGCGCAGGCCGTTGAAGAACCATGGCGTGTTGGAGGAGACGAACGAAGGCTGATAAGCCCAGTTGTCGGCGTTGTAGTAACTGAAGAGGCCGATGTAGGAGACGAAGATGCCGGCGTCCACGTTCAATCCGTGGCTCACGTCCCAGTGATATCCGCCCCAGGCTTCAGAGAAATATCGGTAGGCGTTGGACAGGTTCCACTGGCCGCGATTGACGCTGGCGTCGTTGCGCGGGGTGGTCGTCGAAAACAGGCCGCCCATGGTCAGGATGCGTCCGCGCGTATTTTGAATGCGGAAATCGCCGCCCACGCTCACCTGCTCCAGTTGCCATTCGTCGGAGCGGAACATCTCCGTCGAGCCGCCCATAGAGTCGTCCTTGGGGTGGTTGTAATCCAGTATGTAGTTGGCGTCGAAGCGGATCTCCGGAGTGAAGTATTTGGTAGCCATCGGTGTATCTACCACGCGGCCGTTGCTGTTGAGCCAGGTCCAGTCGCCGGGGAAGGGCGCCGACTTGGTCGTGATCTCCGCTGTGATCTCCGGAGGGGCCGGAGCTGGAGGGGCAGCCGCAGCGGTCTGCGCCTGTGCGGCCGGTAACGCGGATTCGCCTTTGCCGCTTGCTGCCGCCGCCGCTGAGCGGAGCGCGCCCGCGTCCCGTTCCGCGCCCGCGGCGGTGCGTGCCTTCAGTTCGGCCTCCAGTTCGGCGATCCGCGCCTTCATCGCAGCAAGCTCTTTGAGGATTGCATCGTCGGTGAGCGGCGCCGCATCGGAGGCGTGCGCCGCCGTGGCCGCGGGAGCTGCGGCCGGAACGGGGGGAGCCGGTGTCTGCGCGCCTGCCGATAGGGCGATTGCGAAAACGGCTCCGGCCATCAATTGCAGCAGACGATTCAGGTTCTTATCCATTGCACTGTTCCTCAAAGAAAATCACGTTGATTATGCGCCAAGAACAGTAACGCAAACGAACCGTAAAGAACTTGTCAGGAAGGTGAAAGAAATTCCTTAAACGCGGGAGGAATTCTCCGCGTCCGCGCCGGAGAGGTGGGCCAATTCCCCGGAGAGCTGAGGCCGGCCGGGCAGCGGCGGAAATGCCTCTATTGCGCCGGGAAAAATGGGAAACCTGCTAAAATCCTCTCAAGTTTCACCGCATCTAAAGCTGGTTTGGCGAAAGAATCCCTGTTGAATTGGTTGCGGCCCAAGGGGGATTTGAACTGCGGCGGGGACGATGGAGCTTTTCTGGGCTTCTCCCGTTGAGGCCGCCGATTTTTCCCCGACTCCCGTTTGAGTGAAATGGTGGGTGATCGCTTGTTGATGAGCTACCTTCCTGCCGGTTCCGTTCCGGCCAACGCGGTTTTGCTGCTCGCCTTCGTGTTGGTCGCGTTGGTGGCCGGCCTGCTCTGGGCGCTCGCCCGCCGTCACGCCCGGGAAGCCGAGTCCTGGAATGGGCAGGTGCGCGACCTTTACGAGTTCACCCGGCGCACGCTGGAGATGAATCCTCAACTTGAGCCGGGACCGCAGTTGGCCGAGCTGGTCCATGAGATCTTTGTGCTGGAAGCCGTGGCGATCTTCGACGCGGAACTGCACCAGGTCTATTCCGCCGGATATTGGAGCGTGGACCCGCTGGAACTGGCGCAGAACGTCTACTACTTCGGAACCTCGGACGATGACAAGGAAACCGGGCTTGGCCGGCGCGTGGTCCGGCTCGGTGCGGCGCCCATCGGAAGCCTGGTGGTGCGCGGCGACACCAGCCCGCTCACCAACAACGCCATCGCCTCGCTAATTGCCCTTGTCTTCGACCGCTACCGTGCCTTCGCCAATGAGAGCCGCATCGAGACCGAACGCCGCACCGAGCAGTTGCGCTCGACCGTGCTGGATAGTCTGGCGCACGCTTACAAGACACCGCTGACGGCCATACGCGCGGCCTCGACGGGGCTGAGCGAGATGGGCCACTTGTCGGCGGCGCAGGCGGAACTGGCGGCCCTCATCGATGAGCAGGCCGGCCTGCTCGGCAACCTCACCACGCGGTTGCTGACCACGGCGCGCCTGGATGCCGGCGAGGTTACCATTCATTCCACCCCGGTCGGCGTAGCGCCGCTGATTGAAGAGGTCGTGGCCAGCTTCGGCGACCGGCTGGCCGGCAGGAAGGTGGCCATCGATCTGCCAGACGAGGGCCTGGTTTTGCATTGCGACCGGCAGTTGATCGTCATGCTGCTGACACAGTACATCGACAACGCCTGCAAGTACTCGATCCTGGGCACTACGATCACCATTCACGCGGAGAAAACGCGCGCGGAGGTCGTTTTTTCAGTCCGCAGCTACGGCTCGGTGATTCCCCTCAATGACCGGGAGCGGATCTTCGACCGCTATTATCGTTCCACCACCCGCTCCAGCCGCGCCGCGGGCACGGGAATTGGCCTTTCTGTTGCCAAGCGCGTCGCCCTCATCCATGGCGGTTCTGTTTGGGTCACCAGCGATGAGGTGGACGGGACCACGTTTTTTGCTGCCATACCGGCAGTAGCGCGGAAGAGGGTTTCCTGATGATGCAGACTGCCATTCGCATTCTTCTTGTAGACGACGAGTCGGCCATCCGCAGGGCGCTGCGGCCTCCGCTGGTTGAACTCGGCTTCCAGGTGGTCGATGTCTCGCGCGGCGAAGAGGCTCTGCAGATGCTGCGCGCCGGCGGCTTTGACGTCGCTCTGCTCGACGTGAATATGCCCGGCATTGGCGGCATTGAAACCCTGCGCCGCATACGCGCCTTTGCGCCCCGGTTGCCCATCCTCATGCTGACCGTGCGCGATGCGGAAGAAGAGAAGGTTGAGGCGTTGGAACTGGGGGCCGACGACTATGTCACCAAGCCCTTCAGCACGCGCGAGCTGATTGCTCGCATCCGCACGGCGGTTCGCCGCGTTCAGGCTCCGGCCCGCGCTGAAGACGCGCCCATCGAGATTGGCGAGCTGCGCCTGGAGCCGGTGAAGCGCACGGTCACCAAGCGAGGCAGGCCGGTGCATCTTACCCGCAAGGAGTTCGACATACTCCACTGCCTGATGAGTCGCGCCGGCCGCGTGGTGACCTACGCCAGGCTGCTCACCGCCGTGTGGGGCGGCGATTGCCGCGAAGAAGTCGAGTACCTGCGCACCTTCGTCCGCCAGTTGCGCAAGAAGATTGAAGACGATCCGGCCAAGCCCGTGTATTTGCTGACGGACGTGTATGTGGGCTACCGCTTCGCCGACGCCCAGATGTTCATCGACGAGACAGCGGAAGGCGAATCCTAACGCAGCCTCTTGGCCCTTTAATCTCTACTCGTCGTAGTGCAGCAGGCTGAAAACGTCGTAATCCTTGAAGCGGTCGCGGCCCTTCAGAAAGTCCAGCTCGACAGCAAAGGCCAGCCCGACGATCTCGCCGCCCAACTGCTTCACCAGCTTCACCGTGGCCTCCATCGTGCCCCCGGTGGCCAGCAGGTCATCCACCAGCACCACGCGCTGGCCGGGCTGAATCGCGTCCTGGTGAATCTCCAGCGCGTCGGAGCCGTACTCCAGGTCATAAGTCACGCGCGCCACCGGAGCAGGCAATTTCCGCGGCTTGCGCACCGGTACGAATCCGGCGTTGAGCCGGTAGGCCAGCGCAGGCCCGAAGATGAATCCCCGCGCCTCGATGCCTAGCACCAAGTCAACCTTGCGCTCGATATAGTGGCCGGCGAGCGCGTCGATCAGTTGCGCAAAGCCGGTCTTGTTCTTGAGCAGCGTGGTGATGTCATAGAACAGAATCCCGGGCTTGGGAAAATCCGGCACTGTGCGCACCAGCGACTTCAGGGCTTCCACATCGATGGGCTTGATTTTTTCGAGCATGGGCGGTTCGCTCCTTGATTGGGTTTCCATGCAGATTATAAGGGAACAGGGAAGCAGTGGCAGCTTCGGCAGGTTGTCGAGCGGTTTCTTTGCTCCACGGGCACAGGAGCCAATGTTTTGGTCGAAATTGATCGGGGCGAGAAGTTTTCTATTCCCGATTCCCTAACCCCTGCCTCTACCACGCCCCGTCAATCCTGAACGAGCTAAGGCCGGCGGCCTCACTCTCGTCCATGGTGTGCTCGACGAGACGATCCACGCGGCTGCCGCGCGGTCCGCAGCGCAGGCTGGCCCTCAGCCTGGCCAGATCTTCGGCCGAGCCCGAGGCTACCACCTCCACCTCGCCCTCCTCGGTGTTGCATACCCAGCCGCGCAGATCCAGTTGGCCGGCCTCCCGCTGCACAAACCAGCGGAAGCCGACCCCTTGCACGCGACCTTGAACTAGAAAATGAATAACCATCGTTGTGAACCATGGCCAGTTTTGCAGATTCGCGCATGGCGCGCAACCGGCGAGCAAGCCCCCAGCCGATCGCCGCAGCGCGATACACTGGACTTCACCATGGTCTTTGTCCTCGACAACTACGATTCGTTTACCTACAACCTTGTCCAATACCTGGGAGAACTGGGCGCAGAGGTCGAGGTCCATCGCAACGACGAACTGACAGTCGAGCAGGTCGAGGCGCTCCGTCCGGAGCGCATTCTGCTCTCGCCCGGCCCCTGCACCCCGAGTGAGGCTGGCATCCTGGTTCCGCTCATTCGCCACATGGCTGGCAAGGCGCCCATCTTCGGCGTCTGCCTGGGACTCCAGGCCATCGGCGAGGCCTTCGGCGGCCAGGTTGTCCGCGCGCGGCATTTGATGCACGGCAAGACCAGCTCGGTAACCCACGACGGCAAAGGCATCTTCGCCGGACTCTCCTCGCCGCTCACCTGCACCCGGTACCACTCGCTGATCGTGGCCGAGGAATCGCTTCCCGCCGAACTCATGGTTACCGCCCGCACGCAGGAAGACGACGGCGGCTCGGTCATCATGGGCCTGCGCCATCGCACGTTGCCCATTGAGGGCGTGCAATTCCACCCCGAGAGCATCCTGACCGATGGTGGTCACCAGATGATCCGCAACTTCCTGGAGATGTAGCCGCGATGACGAGAGCGATGCGCCGCAACTGCCTGGTTTCCCGCGTAACTCCTACCGGATTCCTTTGGCTGGCGGCGCTCGCGCTGACGCCGGTTTTGTACGCCCAGGCATCAATCGAGCCCCAGGCCCCATCTGCGGCAGCCGCCCCTATCGCCATCGTTCCGCTCGACAGCAAGAACCCCGATGCCGCGGCCAAGGTTACCGGCGCCCTCGAAGTCTCGTCCGGCAAGGCCATTATCGTTGCCAGCGGCACCGTCACCTCCGGCAGCCAGACGACCGAGGTTGTGCTGCCTCATCGCGGTGTGCTGCGCGTCTGCGCCTCTACCACCGTCAAGCTGGCCGCCGACTCCAGCGTTCCCGCCGGCGAGACGCCCGGCCTGATGATGGCGCTGGATCATGGCGCGATCGAGGCCAGCTTCGCCACCGGCCGCAACTCCGACATTCTGCTGACGCCGGATTTCCGTATTCTCATCGGCGGTCCCGGCGCGGTCGAGGTAAAGATCCGCCTCGGTCAGCATGGCGATACCTGCGTGGATAACGCTGGGGTAAATGCACCCTACGTTCTGGTGACGAGCGTCTTCGATAGCGGCGATTATCGCGTGCAGCCAGGCCAGCGGGTGATGTTCGAGCACGGCAGCCTCCATGAGGTGGTGGACAACGAAAAGGAGCCTTGCGGCTGTCCGCCTCCGCTGCATCCGGGCACGAATGAGTTTCCGGTGGCGCAGAGCGCGGGCCTCGCGCCCCTGCCCAAGCCCGCGCCGAATGCGGTGTCGCTGACGTCCGCCCCGCCGCAGGCGCTCGAACCGCTGGTTTACAAGAGCGCCGACCACGTGGCCCAGCCCGCCGCCGAAGCCGCCCCGGCAGCCAGCGCAGACGCAAATCCGTCCGCGGCCAAGAAAAAGCCCGGCTTCTTTTCGAAAGTAGGGAAGTTTTTCCGCCGCATCTTCGGCGCGGAATAAAAAAGCAGGGAACAGGGAATTGGGAGTAGGGAACAGAGTGCAGGGAGCATCAAACCTACTTGGATCTATCTTTGGCAACTTTGTGTCGACGGAAGCCATTCAGGAAGACTTTGCCGCCAATAAGAAACCATGCGACTGAAAGCACACCAAACACCGTCCAATGCTTTTCATAAGCTACATCTAACCAGCCCAAACCACCCAATATGAAAAAAATTCCGAATAACCAAGCACCCATCCGCTGAACAAGCGGGGCATCTGGCGAGCTCTCCCACAGAAACTCATCGACACCCCTGCTGTTTTTCATCGCATCAGGCCATAAAGTGTTACTCTGCCTGTCCTTGATCTCATCGATCAAATGGAAATGTTCCGAGTTGTGTGCTTGGTCTTTCATGGCAATCTCCTTCGCCAACAAGCTCTTCGCTGCCCGGCTGTTCCCTATTCCCTGTTCCCTGCTTCTTACATCTCCCGTGCGCGCTCGATGGCCCGGATCACCGCCTGTGCCTTGTTGATTGACTCGGCGTGCTCCAACTCGGGCACGGAGTCGGCCACAATGCCCGCGCCCGCCTGGACGTAGCCCTTACCGCCGATGGCCAGCATGGAGCGAATGGCGATACACGAGTCCAGATTGCCTGAAAAATCCGCATAGAGCACCGCGCCGCCGTAAGTTCCGCGCCGCGCCGGCTCCAACTCTTCGAGGATTTCCATGGCTCGCACCTTGGGTGCGCCGCTGAGCGTTCCGGCGGGGAAGCAGGCGCGCAGGGCATCAACGGCGGTCAGCTCCGGCCGGAGCCGGCCCTCAATGCTGCTGACGATGTGCATGACATGCGAGTAGCGCTCGACGAACATCAGCCGGTCCACCTTCACGCTGCCAAACTCGCTCACCCGGCCCACGTCGTTGCGGCCCAGGTCCACCAGCATTACGTGCTCGGAGCGCTCCTTCTCGTCGTGGAGCATCTCGTCGGCCAGCGCCCGGTCTTCAGCTTCCGTGGCCCCGCGCGGGCGCGTTCCGGCAATTGGCCTGTACTCGACCTTGCCCTGATGCACGCGCACCAAAAGCTCCGGCGACGATCCCGCCAACTCCAGGGTCTGTGCCGCAGCGGGGGGCTGTTTCCTCTTCCTGGAGGAGTTTTTGGGCTGCTCAGGCTGCCCGCCCAGCGGCCCCTCCGGCGTAACGCGCAGGAAAAACAGATAGGGGCTGGGGTTGACCGTGCGCAGCGCGC